>CALUGA010000010.1 GCA_944320105.1 uncultured Prevotella sp.
TGCAGTTCCACGCCCAGTTCGTTGGCCAGTTTGCGGCCCTTGGTGAGCAGTTCCTGCGAAACCTCCTGCACCTCGGTGCCTTCTATCTCTACATATACAAATACGTTGTCCATGTGTTTAATTGTTTTAGCCTATTATCTTTTCGCCTATGAGTTCCTTCATCATGCCCTCTATGTCGGCATCAGAGGCCGTGAGGTGCTTGCACTCCTTGGCTTGGAACACTATGTTCTGCACGGCTTTCACCTTGGTGGGCGAGCCGCTGAGACCGCACTGCTGCGGGTCGCCGTCCACGTCGGCCACCGACCACTGGTTGAGCGTAAGGTAAGGGCGCTCCTCGTAGAGCTGTGCGTAGGGCATGTCGGCCGTGCGCTCCATGGGCGCGGTGGCGTGCTTGTACTTCATCACGAGCTTTGCGTTGCAGGGGCGGCATGGGGCTGCGCTGCCGTTCACGGTCACTACGATGGGCATCGGGGCCACCACGGTTTCCACGCCGCCGTCGATGTGGCGGCGTATGGTGAGCTTGCCGTCCTCGCACTTCAGTATCTCCTCGGCATAGGTCACTTGGCTCAAGCCCAGCTTCTGGGCCACCTGCGGCCCCACCTGCGCCGTGTCGCCGTCGATGGCCTGCCGTCCACCTATCACGATGTCAACCCCGCCAATCTTCTTTATGGCCGTGGCCAGCGCGTAGGATGTGGCCAGCGTGTCGGCCCCGGCAAAGAGACGGTCGGTGAGCAGCCATCCCGTGTCGGCCCCACGGTAGAGGCCCTGGCGTATTATCTCGGCAGCGCGCGGAGGCCCCATGGTGAGTATGCCCACGGTGGAGCCTGGGTTCTGCTCCTTCAGGCGCAGGGCCTGCTCCAGCGCGTTGAGGTCTTCGGGGTTGAAGATGGCGGGCAGTGCGGCGCGGTTCACGGTGCCTTCTGCCGTCATGGCGTCCTTCCCCACGTTTCTTGTGTCAGGAACTTGCTTGGCAAGTACAACGATTTTCAGTTTCATATCGGGTAAAATAGTTATTGTGATTCAGTGCGATTAGTATGTGCTGCCGCCCGGATGAAAGCAGCCGACGGCAAAGTTAACTCTTTTTTCGGGTTGCGCCAAGGAAATGGGGATAAAAAAACTTGCGCCACGGCTCAAAACCCTTGTCAATCGGCAAGGGGATGGGCAAGGGTCAGTCGGGCCACGGTTCAAACTCAAGGTAGCCCTCCACCCATTTCGCCCGGTGCATCTCGGCCTCGGGCGAGGGGTTCGACACCGCGAGGCCCAGCAGCCTTATGGGGCGGCTGGCGGAGTAGTCCACCATGCCGAGCAGCCGCTTTGCCACTGGCAGTATCTCGTCCTTGGTCTGCAGCAGGCCCTGCACGGTGATGCTGCGGGTTATCTGTGTAAAGTCGGCATACTTCACCTTGAGCGTCAGCGTGCGCCCCTCGAAACCGTCCTTGGCTACGCGCGCCACAAGTTCCAGCACCGTATGGTAAAGTTCTATGAGCACCGCCGAGCGTGTGCTTATGTCGGTTTCGAGCGTATGCTCGCAGCCCACCGACTTCCTTACGTACTCTGTCTCCACGGGCCTGAGGTCGATGCCGCGGGCAAAGTCGTAGTATGTGCGCCCCATCTTGCCGAACATTTCGGTGAGGTGGCCCAGCGAGCACTTCCTTAGGTCGGCCCCGGTGAATATTCCCATGTAGTGCATGCGCTCGGCGGTGCGCGGCCCCACGCCCCAGAACTGCTCCACCTTAAGCCCCGCTATGAAGTCGGCGGCGCGGTCTGGATGAATCACCGTGAGGCCGTCGGGCTTGCGGTAGTCCGACGCTATCTTGGCCAGGAACTTGTTGTACGACACTCCCGCCGAGGCCGTGAGGCTCAGTTCCGAGCGTATTCGCTGCCGAATCTCCCGCGCTATGTCCACGGCCAGCTCCGTGCCGCGCTTGTTGATAGTGACGTCGAGGAAAGCCTCGTCTATCGACAGCGGCTCTATCAGGTCGGTGTAGTCGCTGAATATGGCCCTTACCTGCTGCGACACGGCCTTGTAAGCCTCGTGCCTGCCCTCCACAACCACGAGCTGCGGGCAGAGCCGCTTGGCCTTTGCCATGGCCATGGCCGACCTTACGCCGTAGCGGCGCGCCTCGTAGCTGGCCGTGGATACCACGCCTCGCGGCCCATCGTGGCCCACGGCCACGGGCAGCCCGCGCAGTTCGGGGCGGTCGCGCTGCTCCACGGAGGCGAAGAAGGCGTCCATGTCGATGTGGATTATCTTGCGCTGTTCGGTCATCTTTCAGTGCATACGGTGAACACGTAGCCCCGCGCGGTGTTGACGGTGGTGCTGAAGCAGGCTTGGCAGCCGCAGAGCACGGTCTTCAGGTCGCGCCTTATGCCCTCGCCGGTGAGCTTCAGCAGGCTCTCCTTCATCGTCCAAAGGCGCGTAAACTCCACCTCGGGCATGGCCGAAGCCTCCACCTGCTCCAGCTCCGCCGGGCTGAGCACGCGCCGCGACAGCTCCGCGTTGTAGTGCCTTATGCGCTCTATGTCGGCCCCTATCGGTTCGGTGGCGATGGCGCAGATGACTGCCGCGGGGCAGTGGCTTAGGCTGAAATGGATGTCGGGCCGCCCCTTCAGGTAGGGCTTGCCTCCCTCGGCATATGCAAACTCCGGCGGCTCCGCCATGCCGTACTCAGCCTTAAGGCCCCGGCACAGCAGCAGGTAGGCAGCCGCGCTGAGGCGCCGGTCAAGCTCGCGGCGGTGGCCCAGGACTTGCTCGCGCCGCCATGCGGGGAGGCACCGCAGTGCCTCTTCGAGGCAGAAGGCGGCAATGTCGTCGTTGAGGTAGAGCATTGGCTATTGCTGGGAGGGGTGGGAGTTTTGGGAGCTTTGGGAAATCTGGGTGGGCTGGGAGTCCTGTGAAGGCTGCGCCATAAGCTCCTCGGTGGGCTTGGGAATCTTGCGGTTAGGGTTCTCCTTGGCCCCAAGCTCCACAAGCTCGCGCCCCTTCTTCACCACGCTCTGGTTGCCGGTGAGCAGCTTGTTGCCCGCAAAGTCGTAAGCCTTGCGCGCCTTTTCGAGCGTGTCGCCAAGGTCGCTGAACCGCTTGGCGAAGTCGCCGAGGCGGTCGAGCAGCTGCTCCGCCAGTCCGAACACGCGCTCCTGGTTCTCCGCCTGCTGGTTCTGCACCCATGCAATGTGGATGATGTGCAGTATGCCGAGCAGGTTTTGCTCGCCCGTCACGAACACCTTGCGCTCAAAGGCGTCGCGCCAGAGCGTTGGGTCGTTGGCCAGGGCGAGCTGCAGCGACGACTCGAACGGCACGAACATTATAACGAAGTCCACCGCCTTGCGCGGTGCCTTGACGTAGCGGCTGTAGTCCTTTCGGGCCAGCTCCGTCACGTGCTGCCTCAGGCTCTTTATGTGCTCTTGCAGGCATCGCTCCTTTTCCTCGGGGCTTTCGGCGTTTACGTAGCGTTCGTAGGCCACGAGCGACACTTTCGAGTCGATTATCGCGTCCTGCCCCTGCGGGTAGTGCAGTATCACGTCGGGCTGCATCTCGCGCCCCGTGTCGTCGTTCTTCAGTGCGCGGCCGTTCTCGTCGCGCAGGCGCGCCTGCACCTCATAGTGAATCCCCTCGGTAAGGCCCTGCGAGGCGAGCAGGTCGCCAAGGATTATCTCGCCCATGTTTCCGGCGGCCTTGTTGTCGCGCCTGAGCACGTTGGCCAGGCTCTCGGCCTTCTCGCCTATGGCTCTGTTGCTCTCCACCATCATCTTTATCTGCTCGCGCAGCGAGGCCGAGTTGCGCTCGGAGTCCTTCATGCTCTCGCCTATGGCGCGGCGCATCTCGCTGATGGCCTCGCGCAGCGGCTGCGTTACGTGGCCCATGCTCTCGGCGTTTTCCTCCTTCAGCCGGCCCGCGTTCTGCTCAAGCAGTTCGCGCGCCACGTTGGTCATCTGCTCCCGGGCCGTGCGCAGCTGCTCCTCAAACTGCCGCTCGTGAGCCTTGGCTGCCTCCTCGGCCTGGCGGCGCAGCAGCTCTATCTCCCGCGCCTGCGCCTCAGCCCGTGCTCCCGTGGCCCGTGCCTCGGCCTCGGCCTTCGCCAGCCGTTCGTTGGCCTCGGCCAGCTGCCCGGCAGTGAGGCGCAGCTCGGTGGCCTGCTGCCCGTTCTCCACTTGCAGCCGGGCGTTTTCCCTGCGCCCTGCCGCGAGCCGCCTGCCCATGGCCCATGCGGCTGCCGCTGCGCCTATGATGGCTGCTGCCAATATATATATAATGTGCATTGCAGTATTGTTTTGGTTGGTGCAAAGTTAGCTATTTTGGCCGAAACGGCAAGCGGCGGCGCGCCAATAAATCTTTACTTTACGCGCCGCCAAGGGCAGGGATGGCTTCAGTCCTTTGCAAAACATGCCGTTTTGCACTGCGGAACAGGCCGTTTGGCCCTGCAAAACGGCCTGTTTCAGACGGCCAAACAGACCGTTTTGCAACTCGTTGTCAGTCAGGCGGTTGCGCGGAATGCCCGATTTTGCGAAAAAGTTTTACGTTTGCGGCCTTGGCGGCGGTGCCTGCCTTGGTGGCGGTGCGGGCGGCATTTGTGATGAATCATGGCGTTTTTATGGCCGTTTCTTTCGCTCGTTAACCAGAAATTAGTAATTTTGCAATTGTTTGTAAGCAAATGACAAGATTTAATTACTAATATAGTTATGGTAACGTTTTGTTTGAGTATGGTGGCCCTTGTGGTGGGCTACCTTGTGTATGGCCGCGTGGTGGAGCGCATCTTCGCCCCCGACGGGCGGCCCACCCCCGCAGTGAGCATGGCCGACGGCGTAGACTACGTGGTGCTGCCGGGATGGAAGATTTTCATGATCCAGTTTCTCAACATCGCCGGCACTGGCCCCATCTTCGGCGCGATAATGGGTGCCAAGTTCGGCCCGTCGGCCTACCTGTGGATTGTGCTGGGCTGCATCTTCGCCGGGGCCGTTCACGACTACCTGAGCGGCATGCTCTCCGTGCGCCACGGCGGGGCGGGCCTGCCCGAGCTTGTGGGCCGCTACCTGGGCCAGCGCACCAAGAAGGTGATGCTCGTTTTCTCCGTGTTCCTGCTCCTCATGGTGGGCGCGGTGTTCGTTTACAGCCCTGCGCTCATACTGGGCAAGCTCTGCGGCGACGGCCTTACGTGGGTCTACGTATGGTGCATCATCATCTTTGCCTACTACTTTTTGGCCACCATGCTGCCCATCGACAAGATAATAGGGCGCATCTACCCGCTCTTCGCCGTTGCCATGCTCTTCATGGCCGTGGCGCTGATGGTGGTGCTGGTAGTGAAGTGGCCGTCGCTGCCCGAGCTTACCGACGGGCTGGCCAACATGAGCCCTGCCGCCGGCCCCATCTTCCCGTGCCTGTTCATCACCATAGCCTGCGGGGCCATCAGCGGTTTCCACGCCACGCAAAGCCCGCTCATGGCGCGCTGCATGAAGAGCGAGCGGCAGGGGCGTCCCCTGTTCTACGGAGCCATGATAACCGAGGGCGTGGTGGCGCTGATATGGGCCACGGTGTCGATGTACTTCTTCTACGGCGGAGCCGCACAGGAGCTGGGCTTGCCCGCCACGCTTCAGGCCCCCGAGGTGGTAACGGAGGTGTCGCAGGGCTGGTTGGGCCTCTTTGGTGGCGCGCTGGCCATACTCGGTGTGGTGGCCGCCCCGATAACGAGCGGCGACACTGCCCTGCGCAGCGCGCGCCTCATCATTGCCGAGTTCCTGCACATGGAGCAGCACTCCATACGCCGCCGCATATACATATGTGTGCCGGTGTTCGCCGCCACGCTGGCCCTGCTGTGGTTTAACATTGCCGACGAGGACGGCTTCAACGTGATTTGGAACTACTTTGGCTGGGCCAACCAGACGCTGGCCGTGTTCACCCTGTGGACCCTCACGGTCTACCTCGTGCGCCGCAAGAAGCCGTTTGCGGTGACGCTGTTGCCCGCCATGTTCATGACGGCTGTCTGCACGTCGTTCCTGCTCATCTCGGGCAACGCCTTCGGCCTGCCCACGGTGGTGGGCTACGTGGCCGCCGTGCTGGCCTTCATCATCTCCGGCCTGCTCTTCGCCCTGTGGTACAGGGGCTGGAAGGCGCGCAGCGGAGCGGGGGAGTGAGTGGTGGCGTTCGTTCTTGCCTTATGACAAGGGAGTAAGACAGTTTGGGCCATATATCCCTCATGTACCAGTTGGGTGGATATTACCACTGCTTGTAGATACGCTATTCATTGCGTCTGACGCATAATGTGCTTTGTTTGGATTGCAGCTGCAAACGCGATGAATAGCGTATCTACAAGTTAAAAATACAGAATGTGTAATTCAAATGACCGGGTGGAGTGAAGCAGTCTGAGGAGTGTGAGCGACTGTGTAAGCAACGGCTGTGATTTGTGGATTTCCCTATTGAAATGCACAAATAAATCACTTTATTGGAGTGGAACAGGCTAATAGGTGAAAATAAAGTGGTATCTTTGCATCAAAATGAACGCTCAACAATTCTTTGGGATTTGAGATTTGTTTCATCGTCTTAGCGTATATATGAAAAGGAATATATCAATATGGCAAGAATTCTGTTATGACTTGATTGAGGCTCGGAAAGGCGATGTGTTGGAAGAGCCGTATCAAAACATAGTAGAGTCGAACCTGAGGCAACTTGGCTGGAGCAAGGTGCAAGGGGAGATATGCCCTAAAGAGCGGATAAATGTAGGCTCTCACAATCAAGTTGAGCCAGACATAACCATGAAACTTGATGGTGAAGCCGTCTTTGTAATAGAGTTGAAGCGTCCGCGGAACGTCATGACTTCGCGTCAAGAGCAACAGCTACTTTCATATATGCGTTTGCGTAAAATATCTTTTGGCTTGTACATCGGGCATGACATACGGCTGTATTATGATTGCAACGCGGATTTTCCAATGTTGGTTTGGAATACTGAGATTGACCTGAATGCCCAGTGTGGTGCTGAATTTGTGGATTTTTTCTCGCGCGACACATTCAATAGGCAACGGATTGAGAATTTTTGTTTGGCAAAGGCTAAAGATATAAGAACGAAAGAAACCATGGCAAATTTTAGACAAGCACTATAAAAAGACCAAGATTTGACAATAAAGCGTGTTTTGATTGACTATTTTGTTGAATTGAAGCAATGTGACAAGGAGTTGGTAAGCGAGATGCTTCAGAATCTTCATTTCTCGTTGCAGGATGCCACAATAGAAGGTGCGCAGCCGGTAAGTTCATCGGGTGTTGTCATTGCTCAGTCGTCAAGAGACAGTAAAAAGCGTGATGTTACAAAATATTCTTTAGACGGGGGCAAGAGCTTTTATGGCAAGGGGAGGTTTGTTCGTGAAGTGGTTGCGCGTTTCATTGCACAAAATCCATCGCTAACTTTCGGGCAACTATTGCAAGTGTTTCCTGCATATTTGCAAGGCTCGTATGGCGTAATTAGGAGTATTGAAAGTCTTGAAAGTTCTACGCAAAACACGAAAGACTTGGCCTCCCGTTATGCAATGGCGGAAAACAAGATACTTATTAGTTCTGATGGTGTTAGGTTTGCCGTGTCTACTCAATGGGGAGCATACAACTTTATAAACATCCTTAATCTATTGGAGAAGTGGGGATGGAGCATTGTCATGAATAAGTGATGAAAAATAAACAGGGGAAATCGCATAAAATAATTCCGTTGAAGTCGCTTTGTGATTTCATGGGAGAGAAAGAGATAAGTTTGAAGCAGGCTAATGTCCAAGAAAACCTTGAATTTTTGAGAGAATATAATGAGGACAACAATATAGGCTTGGCTGATGATTTCTTGATAAAAGTTGCGCGCTCATTTTCCAAGTGGGAATATAGGCGTGTATTTACATTGGATTGCTCATATGAAACTTTCCGCGAAAAAGAGATATGGATGGATTATGATGAAATGTTGGAAATGTATTTGGGAGCTATGGTGAATCCAGGGAAGAAAGAGGCTTGGTGGAATGAAAATCATTACAAGTATTTCATGGAAAATATCCTTCCAAGGATTGGTAAGATTAAATATAAAAAATGAGTCTTGTGTTCTGGCGGGTTTTAATTCACAAATGATTGCACTACGCCACAATGTTGGCATTTTTATTTTCTTTACTTTTAGTCAAGCCAGTATTCCCTTGGCTTGGGCATATCCTGCTAAGCCCCGTTGTAGGCAAGCACTGCGAGGTGGCTTTTCAATGATGATATTTCGGCCTCGGCAATGAGCTTTTGGAACGGCGTGGGGTCGGTGTGTGAGGCTTCGAGCGCGGAGTAATATGCCCGGCGCGTGTCGTCGTCTCCCTTGAGGTTCACGATGGTGTAGCCGTGGCGCAAGAGGTAGAGGTTCATGAGCAGACGTGAGGTGCGCCCGTTGCCATCGATGAACGGGTGGATGCGTACCAGCGTTTCGTGCAGGTAGGCGGCGATGAGCACCGGGTGCTCGCCCCTGGCCTCCATTTCCGAGAAGCGCAGGATGAAGTCCTCCATCAGCTTGCCTAACAGATACGGCTGCGGCGGCACGTGGGTGCTTCCGCTTATCCTCACCGGCACCGTTCTGTATCGCCCGGCGTTCTCGCGGTTGATGCCGTGCAGGACAAGGGCGTGGATTTCCTTGATGGTCCTTTCGCTTATCTCGATGCCGCTCTTGGCGAAGTCGCGGATGTAGTCCACCGCCTCGGCGTGGTTTATCGCCTCCAAGTGTTCGCGCATCGACTTCCCGGCGATCGTCATGCCCTCGTTAACCACCAGCTCCGTTTCCTGCAGCGTGAGCGTGTTGCCCTCGATGCGGTTGCTTTCGTATGTGTAATCAATGTTGTAGGCTTCCTCAATCTTCTTAAGCGCATCTACGGGCAGTGGGCGCAAGGTGGAGAGCTTGGCCTTGAGCTTGTCGCATTCATGCAAAAGTGATGATATTTCTGGGTTCATGCTCTATTCCTTTCTTTCCAATGTAAACAATAAGGATTTTTTTATGCTCACTCCCGGTCTATGCGTGGTTTCCTTGTAGTTGTGGCATTGACTGCGAAGTAGTAGGGCTTCATTGCCCAGTGCTTGCTACGCCTTCCCCTTTCTCAGCATCCCCACCATTATCCTTGCTGCGTTGGCCGGCGCGCCTTGCTTGCCAAGGCGGCGGCGTACCTCGGCGTAGCCGTCGAGCATAGGTTGGCGGCCCTTGCCGCCGGGCAGTATGGCCGTGAGGGCTGCGCGCATGTTGGCCACGGAGAACGTGTCGGCCACAAGCTCTGGCACCACCTCGCGCCCGGCGATGAGGTTTACGAGCGAGATGTACTTCACCTTTAAAATATGGCGGCGCAGGAAGGCTATGACTTTGGGGATGGGAGTCTTGTAGCACACGGCCTGCGGAACGCCGAAGAGAGCCGTTTCGAGCGTGGCTGTGCCGCTGGTTACGAGAGCGGCCGAGGCATGGGCGAGCAGGGGATAAGTCTGGTTGTAGACCACGGCTACGCCCGAGCCGGCAAGGAACGGCTCGTAGTAGGCCGGCTCTATGCCCGGGGCTGCGGCCAGCACGGGCTGGTAGGCGGGGAAGGCGGCAGCCGCTTCGATCATGGCGGGCAGGTTGTCTTTAATCTCCTGGCGGCGCGAGCCGGCCAGCAGCGCGATTATGGGTCGCCCGTAGTCGGCTAAGGAACCGTCGTACTTGGCGCGGAACTCAGCCACTTCGTCGGCCGTGGGGTTGCCCACGTAGTGTATGGGGAAGTGGTGGCGGCCTTCGTAGAAGTCGGTCTCGAAGGGCAAGATGCAGAACATCTCGCTGACGTCGCGCTTGATGTTCTTTATGCGGTACTCCTTCCATGCCCATATCTTTGGCGAGATGTAGTAGTAGACAGGCAGGCCGAGGCGGGCGCGCACGTACTTGGCAATGCTGAGGTTGAAGCCCGGGTAGTCGATGAGTATCACAGCGTCGGGCCGCCACAGGGCAATGTCGCGCTTGCACGAGCGCATATTGCCGAGGATGGTGGGCAGGTGGAGCAGCACGGGTATGAAGCCCATGTAGGCCAGCTCGCGGTAGTGGCGCACACGGGTGCCGCCGACGGCGGCCATGAGGTCGCCGCCGAAGAAGCGGAATTCGGCCTCGGGGTCTTCGGCCTTGATGGCCTGCATGAGTCTTGAGGCATGGAGGTCGCCGCTCGCCTCGCCTGCAATGAGATAGTATTTCATCAGAGATCCCAGCTTTGCATTTGTCGTAACATTTCGTAGTCGGTAACGTCGATGGTCGTAGGCGTTATGGCCACGTAGCCGTGGGCAAGCGCCCAGTTGTCGGTATCCTCAGCCTCCGGCTCGTCGTTGGTGTATTCGCCCACCATCCAGAAGTAGTCGTAGCCCCGTGGATGGTGGCATCGCACCACTTCGTTGCCCCATGTGCCTTTGGCCATGCGGCAGACTTTTACTCCGGCGAAATGCTCCGCGAGAGGGAAGTTGACGTTGAGGCATACGCCGCGCGGAAGTCCCTCGGCAAGCACTCGCTTTGTAATCTTTTTTACAAGTGGCGCGAGCGGCTCAAAGTTGGCGTCGTCGCGGTGGTCGCACAGCGAGAAAGCCACCGAAGGGATGTACTTCATGCAGCCCTCCATCGTAACGCCCATGGTGCCGGAGTAGTGGCTGTTGACGGAACCGTTGTCGCCGTGGTTGATGCCGCCAATCACCATGTCGGGCCGTTCGCCGCCGCACAGCTCGCTCAAGGCCAGCTTCACGCAGTCCACCGGCGTACCGTTGCACGACCACACCTCCACGCCTTCCCACTGGCGGCGGAGCTTGAGGCGCAGCGGCGCGGTGGCCGAGAAAGCGCGGGAAAAACCGCTGCGGGCCGACTCGGGGGCGCACACGAGCAGCCGGCCGAAGCCGCTCACCATGTTGATGAGGCTGCCGAGGCCCTTGGCGTGGTAGCCGTCGTCGTTGGAAATCAGTATCAGTGGTTTCTTATTTTCCATATACATCTTCTTAAATTCGGATGCAAAAATACTAAAAAAGCCTCATTAATTGCGTTATCTCGCATAAAATATGTAACTTTGCACACCAAACATTCAAACGTATTACGGTTTGACAGAAATTCTGAAATGGGAAAGATAATCGCTTTAGCAAACCAGAAAGGCGGTGTGGGCAAGACCACAACTACCATCAACCTGGCGGCTTCGCTCGCCACACTCGAAAAGAACGTGTTAGTTGTAGACGCGGACCCGCAGGCCAATGCTTCGAGCGGCCTTGGCGTGGACATCAAGCAAGTGGACTGCTCGCTGTATGAGTGCATCATCGACCACGCCGACGTGCGCGACGCGATATATACCACCGACATTGACGGGCTTGACATCATACCGAGCCACATCGACCTCGTGGGGGCGGAGATTGAGATGCTCAACCTCGACAACCGCGAGAAGGTGATAAAGAACCTGCTCGACCCCATACGCGCAGACTATGACTACATACTGATTGACTGCAGCCCGTCGCTGGGCCTCATCACGGTCAACTCGCTCACGGCGGCCGACTCCGTGATCATACCCGTGCAGTGCGAGTACTTCGCCCTGGAGGGAATCAGCAAACTGCTCAACACTATCAAGATAATAAAGAACAAGCTTAACACGAGGCTCGAGATAGAGGGCTTCCTGCTGACGATGTACGACTCGCGCCTGAGGCTGGCCAACCAGATTTACGACGAGGTGAAGCGCCACTTCCAGGAACTGGTGTTCAAGACTGTGATACAGCGCAACGTGAAGCTCAGCGAAAGCCCGAGCCACGGCCTGCCAGTAATCTTGTACGACGCGGATTCCACTGGAAGCAAGAACCACCTGGCGCTGGCCAAGGAGATAATAAGCAAGAACACCAAGGACGAAGGGGGGAGATAAGCAATGGCAGTTCACAAGAAATACGACAGGAACGTGCTCGGGCGCGGCCTTGACGACATAGGAAACGGGCGCGGCCTCGACGCTCTCATCGACACGGGCGAGGTGAGGACGCAAGGCTCGTCGAACCTCGGCGAGATTGAGCTGAGCCATATTGAGCCTAACCCGAACCAGCCTCGGCGCGAATTTGACGAGGAGGCACTGCAGGAACTGGCTGCCAGCATACGCGAGATAGGCATAATTCAGCCAATAACGCTGCGCAAGGTGGCCGACGACCGCTACCAGATAATAGCCGGCGAGCGCCGTTGGCGCGCCTCGCAGCTGGCTGGCTTGCGCGCCATACCGGCCTATATACGCACCGTTGAAGATGAGAACGTCATGGAAATGGCACTCATCGAGAACATACAGCGTGAGGACCTGAACGCCATCGAGATAGCCCTTGCTTACGAGCACCTGGCCGAGACCACTGGCATGACGCAGGAGCGCATATCCGAAAGGGTGGGCAAGAGCCGCGCCGCAGTAACCAACTATATGCGCCTGCTCAAGCTTCCGGCCCAGGTGCAGATGGCCTTGAAAAACAAGGAGATAGACATGGGCCACGCCCGTGCGCTGCTCTCGCTCGACAGCCCGAGCCTTCAGATAAAGCTCTTCAAGGAAATACAGAAGAACGGCTACTCTGTCCGTAAGGTGGAGGAGATGGTGCAGATGCTGAAGAACGGCGACGACGTGCAGCTGGCCAAGAAGAAAATCACGGCTAAGAGCGCGCTGCCCGAGGAGTTTGAGGTGTTGAAGAGCCGCTTGGCCGACTTCTTCAGCACCAAGGTGCAGATGACCTGCTCGCCAAAGGGCAAGGGCAAGATAACCATACCGTTTGCCAACGAGGAAGACCTTGAGCGCATAATGAATGCGCTTGACAACCTGAAAACGGAAAACCACACCTGACATTGATACGGAGAAGCATCATATCGGCAGTGCGGGCGATGGCCGTGGCCTTGGCCTTGACGGCCATCCCGCAAGGTGCGGCGGCCCGTGATGTAGCCATGGCCGATTCTGTAGCCATGCCTGCCGTTGCCGACAGCATGGCCAGGCTCGCAAGTCCGGCGGACTCAGCGTTGGCACATGCTGACTCCATAGCTGAGCGCATAAGCCGCGCCGAGGCCACCACCGACTCCATAGCACGGAGCATTGGCCGCGCGCTGGTGGCCACCGACTCAACCATTGCCGCCGACAAGGCTGCGCTTATAGCAGGGAAACCGGCTGCCATCGATGGCAAGCCTGCCCGCGAGAAGCGCGATTGGACCACATGGCGGCCCAAGCCGCAGCGGGCGCTATGGCTTGCGCTGGTTATTCCAGGCGGCGGCCAGATTTACAACCGCAAGTACTGGAAGCTGCCCATAATATACGGAGGGTTCATGGGGTGCTTGTACGCCATGAACTGGAACAACATGATGTACAAGGACTACTCGCAGGCTTACCTCGACATAATGGACAGCGACCCTACCACGGAGAGTTACAACAAGTTCCTGCATCTGGGGCGGGTGATAGACAGTTCCAACGAGGAACGCTACAAGCAGATATTCAAAAGCCGCAAGGACAAGTACCGCCGCTGGCGCGACCTCAGCTTCTTCTGCCTTTTGGGGGTCTATGCCTTGTCGGTCATCGATGCATACGTGGACGCGGAGTTGTCGGAGTTCGACATATCAGAGGACTTGAGCTTGAAGGTGGAACCTGCGGTTATAAACAACAGCGCGTCGATGAAGGTGCTTGAGGCATCGTCGTTTGGGGTGCAGTGCAAGTTGAGATTCTGAGCCTTGCGCCAGGCTATCGGTGCCTGTTGCAGGTTTAACATATACATATTATATATATAGATGAACAAGAAGATAAAGTTTTTCGCCGTCGCACTGCTGCTGGCCGGACATTGCGCCGCCCATGCGCAGGACAGCGGCAGCGACAACGAGATAAGCGTGACCGACGGCAAGGGGAACAAGGAAGTGATAGAATTCCCCGAGGCCATGGGCTATGAGCTTGACAGTTTGATGAACCTTTACATGGCCAAGACCTACCTTGACGAGGACGAAGACTGCCGCATGAAGGACATCAATCCCGTGTTCGACAAGGAAGTGTACGTAGACCGGCTGAGCCGGATACCCGCCATCATCGAGATGCCATATAACGACGTGGTGCAGAAATTCATCGACCGCTACAGCGGCCGCCTGCGCCATTCGGTGAGTTATATGCTCGGTGCCTGCAATTTTTATATGCCGATATTCGAGGAAGCGCTTGAGGCTTACGACCTGCCGCTTGAACTCCGCTATCTGCCCGTGATAGAGTCGGCCCTCAATCCCACGGCAGTGTCGCGCGTGGGGGCCACCGGTCTGTGGCAGTTCATGCTCCCCACGGGCAAGCAGTATGGCCTTGAGGTCAACTCGCTCGTAGATGAGCGCCGCGACCCAATCAAGTCGTCGTATGCCGCCGCGCAATATCTTAGGGATCTTTACAAGGTGTTCGGCGACTGGACCTTGGTCATAGCGGCATACAACTGCGGCCCGGAGCAGGTGAACAAGGCCATACGCCGCTCGGACGGTGAGCGCGACTACTGGAAGATATACCCGTACCTGCCCAAGGAAACGCGCGGTTATGTGCCTGCGTTCATAGCGGCCAATTACATCATGACCTACTATTGCGACCACAATATCTGCCCAATGAGCACGCGCCTGCCCGCAAAGACCGACACCTTGATGCTCAGCCGCAATGTACATCTGGAGCAGATAGCGGCTGTGTGCGGCATTGGCATGGAGGAGCTGCGCGCCCTCAACCCGGCCTACCGCCGCGACATAATACCCGGGGCCACCGAGCCTTCGTGCCTCAGGCTGCCGCAGACGGAGGTGGGGAAGTTCATCGACAACGAAGACTCCATCTATAACTACAAGGCGGACGAGCTGTTTGCAAGGCGCATCGAGGTAGAGGTAAGCAAGTCGGTGCCCGCCTCCACGAAGAAGCGGAGCACCGCGTCGCGCCGTCGCCGCAGCCGTACACGCTACATAACCATAAAGAACGGACAGACACTCTCGCACATAGCCAAGCGCTATGGCACCACCGTGAGCAGGCTGAAGCGTCTCAACGGGCTTAAAGGCTCGTCGATACGTGCCGGCAAACGGCTCAGGGTGAGATAAAGGATAGGCATCTCCTGCCCTGCGGCATAGTACTGCGGGCAGGAGATGCTGCATTTTCCATGCACACCTAAAACACGCTAACGACATGACAAACGACCAAGAACTAAAAGCCAGGGAGGCTGCCGACGACAAGATGATAGGCGATGCGTTCCAGCATTTGCTCGACACTTACATCAATTCGCGCCACCGCAAGAAGGTAGACATCATCACCAAGGCATTCAACTTTGCCCGTCAGGCACACAAGGGTGTGCGCCGCCTTTCGGGCGAGCCATACATCATGCACCCCATCGCCGTGGCCCAGATTGCCTGCGAGGAGGTAGGGCTGGGGTCTACGAGCATCTGTGCGGCCTTGCTCCACGACGTGGTGGAAGACACCGACTATACCACAGAGGACATCGACAACATTTTCGGCCCGAAGGTTGCCAACATCGTTGACGGGCTTACCAAGATCAGTGGCGGCATCTTCGGCGACCGCGCGTCGGCCCAGGCCGAGAACTTCAAGAAGCTGCTCCTCATGATGAGCGACGACATCCGCGTCATCCTCATCAAGATTTGCGACCGCCTGCACAATATGCGCACATTGGCCAGCCAGCCCGCCAACAAGCAGTACAAGATAGCCGGCGAGACCCTTTACATCTATGCGCCGCTGGCCAACCGCCTCGGGCTGAACAAGATAAAGACCGAGCTTGAAGACCTCAGCTTCCGCTACGAGCATCCCGACGAGTATGCCTCGATAGAGCGGAAGCTCGCTTCCACCCAAGCCTCGCGCCACACACTCTTCGATGAGTTTACCGCCCCCATACGCGAAGCTCTCGACAAGATGGGCATCAAGTACACGATAAAGGAGCGCGTAAAGAGTCCTTATTCGATATGGTGCAAGATGCAGAACAAGCACGTAACGTTCGACGAGATTTACGACATCCTTGCCGTGCGCATAATCTTCTGCCCCAAGGAGCGCGAGAACGAGATCAACGAGTGCTTCAACATCTACGTGGCCATAAGCAAGATATACAAGTCGCACCCCGACCGCCTGCGCGACTGGCTCAACCATCCCAAGGCCAATGGCTACCAGGCGCTCCACGTCACGCTCATGTCGCACCAGGGTCGTTGGATCGAGGTGCAGATACGTTCCGACCGCATGGACGAGATTGCCGAGCAGGGCTTTGCCGCCCATTGGAAATACAAGGAGGGCGAAAGCGGCGAGATAGCCGAGGACGACGGCGAGCTGAACGACTGGCTTCACACCATAAAGGAAATCCTCGACGACCCGCAGCCCGATGCCATGGATTTCCTCGATGCCATCAAGCTCAACCTCTTTGCCTCCGAGATATTCGTGTTCACCCCCAAGGGCGAGATAAAGACCATGCCAGCCGGGTGTACCGCGCTCGACTTTGCTTTCTCCATCCACACCTTCCTCGGAAGCCACTGTATCGGGGCCAAGGTCAACCACAAGCTCGTGCCGCTCAGCCACAAGCTCGAAAGCGGCGACCAGGTTGAAATCATCACCTCAAAGTCGCAGCACGTGCAGCCATCGTGGATCAACTTCGTATATACGGCCAAGGCCAAGGCCAAGATCCAGGCCATATTGCGCCGCGAGAACCGCGAGTTGCAGAAGCAGGGCGAGGAAGCCCTGTCCGCTTTCCTGAAGAAGAACGGCATGGAATACACCAATGCCGCCGTAGACAAGCTCATGGCCTTCCACAACGTAAGCAAGCGCGAAGACCTTTTCCAGGCCATCGGCGAGAAGATGATAATCCCCGGCGAGAAAGACCTCGACGAGCTTAAGGGCAAGAAGAAAAAAGAGGGCGGGCTTAAGTGGCGCAAGTTCGTGCCGTTCATCGGCGGCGGCAAGCAGAAGAAGGAGGGCGGCAAGCAGCCGCAGCTGCTCGTGCTGCCCGACACGTTCAACCGCAAGAAGCCCATCTTCATCACCGACGACAACATAGGGCAGTACAAGTTCATGTTCTGCTGCCACCCCATCCCGGGCGACGACATCCTCGGCTTCATCGACAACAAGAAGCAGATAGAGATCCACAAGCGCGCCTGCCCCGTGGCCACCAAGCTCAAGGCCAGCTACGGCAACCGCATCCTCGACGCCAAGTGGGACATGCACAAGAAGCTCTACTTCGACGCCACGGTGCGCATCGAGGGCATAGACCGCATAGGCATGCTCAACGAGGTGACGCGCGTCATCTCCGAGCAGATGAACATCAGCATCCACAAGGTGGCCATAAGCTGCGGCGAGGGCATCTTCGACGGCACCATAGAGCTGCGCGTCCACGACCGCGACGACGTGCGGTCAATAATCGAGAACCTGAAGAAGGTGACGGGCGTGCAGGACGTAAGCCAGATAATGTAGCCCGCTCCAAGCAGCCTTGCTTGCACCGAACAAACCAACAAACCATAAAAAATAAGGCAAGATGAAAAAGCTAACTATGCTTATCCTCGCGCTGGCCACGTTCATCGGCGCCGGCGCCGCAAACAAGTACGACAACACCGACACCATCTTCGTGGCCCGCGATGGCACCGGCGAGTTCCGCACCCTCAGCGAGGCCATAGAGGTGTGCCGCGCCTTCATGGACTACACCAAGGTAATCTATGTCAAGAAGGGACTCTACAAGGAGAAGGTAATCGTGCCGCAGTGGCTCACCAACATCGAGATTGTTGGCGAAGACCGCGACGAGACCATCATCACCTACGACGACCACGCCAACATCAAGATGCCCGGCACCGACCGCGGCATGGGCACATTCCGCTCCTACACCATGCGCGTTGAGGGCAACGGCATAACCTTCAAGAACATAACCATCGAGAACAACGCCGCCCAGCTCGGACAGGCCGTGGCCCTGCACACCGAGGGCGACCGCCTCACGTTCATCAACTGCCGCCTGCTCGGCAACCAGGACACCATCTACACCGGTACGGCCGGCACGCGCCTCTACTTCAAGGACTGCTACATCGACGGCACCACCGACTTCATCTTCGGTCCCTCTACGGCCTGGTTCGAGAATTGCACCATCCACAGCAAGCGCAACTCTTATGTCACCGCCGCCTCCACGCCCAAGGACGTGAAGTATGGCTATGTGTTCAACAACTGCCGCCTCACTGCCGACCCCGGCGTCACCAAGGTATACCTCGGGCGCCCATGGCGCGACTACGGCTACACGCTCTTCATGAACTGCGAGCTTGGGAGCCACATCCGCCCCGAAGGCTGGCACCCATGGCAGAAGCAGCGCATGGCCACTGCCCGCTACCTTGAGTACAACAACCGCGGCGAGGGCGCCAAGACCGACAAGCGAGCCTCGTGGAGCCGCCAGCTCACCAAGAAGGAAGTCGCAGAGGTAACGCTCCAGAACGTGTTCACCATCCGCGACACTTGGACACCCGCACAGTGATGTCGCCCCTCGTGGCAACGCCAATGAACATATAATCCCCGCCTGTCGCAACCATCGGCAGGCGGGGATTGTTGTGTTCGCCACGCCTGTCGCGGCTTCGCGATAGGCATACTGTTGTAATGTATATGGGAACTTCAATGCAAACTTCCCGCTTAAACTTCCCGCTTAAACTTCCACATTGCCCCCACGCAAACTTCCACGTTGACTCCCCCGTTGCGGCGGGTTTGCAACCCGACGCCTTCTGTGGCCGGGTCTGCGACCCGGGGAAGTGAAACAGCGCAGCTACCTTAGGAGGTGCCGCATTCCTGCGGCGCAAACCCTTTAGGGCGAGTGGAGCGAAACCGTGCTGGCGCGGGTTGCAAACCCGCAACCGGAAGCAGGCGGGTTGCAAACCCGCCTGAACGTGGAAGATACGTGGAAGATGTGTGGAAGATGCGTGTGGGATGTGTGGAAGATGCGTGGAAGATGCATGGGAGACACGTGGAATGTACGGGGATAATGCAATATAAACTTCCACATTGCCCCCACGCAAACTTCCACGTTGACTCCCCCGTTGCGGCGGGTTTGCAACCCGACGCCTTCTGTGGCCGGGTCTGCGACCCGGGGAAGTGAAACAGCGCAGCTACCTTAGGAGGTGCCGCATTCCTGCGGCGCAAACCCTTTAGGGCGAGTGGAGCGAAACCGGGGTGACGCGGGTTGCAAACCCGCAACAGGAAGCAGGCGGGTTGCAAACCCGCCTGAACGTGGGAGATGCGTGGGAGATGTGTGGGAGATGCGTGGAAGATGCGTGGAAGATGCGTGGGAGATGTGTGGGAGATGTGTGGAAGATACGTGGGAGATGTGTGGAATGTATGGGGCGAAGCATGGCCGTTGGTTTCGGCGGTCATTGAATCACATTTGCACGGGTTGGAAAAATTTAATCCACGTCACACCGCGCCCCCCACGCCGCCAGCCGAGCAGCGTTGCAGGGCTGCTTCAAGCCGCGGGTTTATGCGCAAATTGTGTTCTTCCTTGCGCCTCAGTATGCCTGCGCACCCTGCCGGGGATATATAAAACTTACTGTCGGCATTGGTGTCAACGAAATCAAGCATGTTGGCCGTGGTGCAGTCGTAAGGCATGGCAGAGGCGTTTATGTAACTCCCGTCTGCAAGCGGCACGAAGCCATCCAGCACGTAAAGCCCATGCCCATTGCCCTGCTTGGTGGCAGCTGCGGGCAACGCCAACTGGGGCAATGCGTCGCGGCTGCATAGCCGGTGGGCAATCCACCTCACCACGTTCACCGCCCACGAGTTGCCCGCAGCCCTGTATCGTTGCGTGTCCTTGCACCCCGGCAGGAGCGTATAGTCGTCGGGGAAGCCCATTATGCGCTCGGCCTCAATTGGGGTGAGCCGCCTCAGCCGGCCGTCCTGGCATACGAACAACGACCCGTTGAGCGCGGCGGCGTTGCCGTTCCACTTCGTGCCGTATGCAGCATAGAGGCAGTCGGTGTATGTTCGGAAACTCCACGTGGCAACCGTTGATGACGCGCTCCAGCGACTTGTCTGCCTGCGCCTGCGCTCCTCCATCCGCCTGCTGCCCTTCAAACAGCGGCAACTGTCCGCCGATAATGCTTGGCTTGGCCTTGAAAGGGTCGGACTGCAGCCCGCCCGTCTCGAACAGCACGCTCTCCGGGCAAAACTCCTTGCCGCCCGCCACCACGTATATGCGCCTGCGCTGCTGCGGCAGCCCGAAATACTTTGCGTCGAACACGCGCCAGGCCACGTTGCGCACTGGCCCGTGGAGCACCCCGGCATCGGGCCATCGCGGCGCCACCTCAACAGTCACCGCCTTGCCATCCCTCTTTGTGCGCTTCGTCCTTTTGCCCAACGGCGACTCCATTGGCGCGTCAAGCCCGGCCAAGCCCGCAAGGAAACATCCAAAGGCATTGTCGCCATCGGTGAGCACCCCTTCCACGTTCTCCCACAGGCAAACCGCCCGGTGCTGCCCACGGGCGAGCCTCTTGGCGTCCATGCAGTTAAGAATGTCGAAGAATTTCAGCGTCAGCTGCCCTCTGTCGTCGCTGATTCCTGCCCGCCATCCCGCGAGCGAAAAAGCCTGGCAGGGCGTGCCGCCGCAGAGCAGGTCGGGCGCGTCAATGTCGTCCTTGGCCAGCATCTCCGGTATGCCGTTCATGTCGCCCACGTTAGGCACGTCGGGATAGCGCGCCGCCAAGAACCTGCACGGAAAGCTGTCTATCTCCGAAAGCCACAACGCCCGCACCCCGATGGGGCGCAGCACAAAGCTCGCGGCCTCAATGCCAGAGCAAACGCTGCCGAATGTCTTTATCTCCATCAATGCCTGTATGGGCCTTTCGTTCATGATGCGGCCCACGGCAGGGGCAGTGCGTCAATCTCCTGCATCAGTCGGCGTGTGGCGCATAGGGCGTAGATTATCTCCTCGTAGTGGCGTATGGCGGCGAAGTCGAGCCGCTGGCCACGGCGGTCCTTGAGCCACTTCTGCGCCGGCTGGTAGCCGCCTATGAAGAAGTTCCACGCCTCGGGGCTAACGCCGCCGAAGCACTGCCCGTCGTTTATCCACACGCGCTCCCCGTCGTGGCGCAGCTGCTCCACCACGTTGCTGCCCGCATAGGGGAAGGTGGCGCCTACGCTCCAGCCCGCCGAGCCTTCCATGAGGTGCAGTTGCCTCAGCTCCGTTCCCTTTTCTGCCAGTGCGTGGAACAGTTGCCGGTCGGCAGGGTAGGGTATGCGGGGAAAGTCTATCTTAAGGAATTCCTTGTAACGCTCCCTGTAAGCCGGGCTGTGCAGCACGGCGTAGATGTAGTCGAACAATTCAATAGGCTCGGCCTCTTCGCCCAATGCCTCTTCGATTTTCGCGATAATGTCGGGGCGGAAGTTGGGGGTAAGAGCCATGGAGCTTGAATTTTCAAAAATTCGACCGGCTTCGCCGGTAACGAAAAGAGGAAATGTACATCCTCCCCCACGTCTAAATGCATTTAAGTCAACAAGGGATTTGCTTACAAATATGATGTTCCATTCCATATTTCCAACGGCTTGTCCTTGTCTTCCAATGACCAATCCCAAATTCCGATGGTTTAACATATGGCGAAACAAACGGTATCGTGGCCTGGCCACGATACCGTTTGTTTCATCTGTATAATAGAGGAATTTCGTGTCGAATGGCCTATAAAGAATCTCAACTATTTTGCTTTCGTCAACGTGGTCGCCAACGTTGGCCTTTGCTCTTTTTATGCTCCAATCGCGCGAATCATTTAAATTATACCTTTGGCGTACTGCTTCTTCGTCTAGATTTATTAGATCGTTTATTCTAATTCTCACATCCTGTTTGTTATCTGCAATAATAAATTCATCTCGCATGGTCATTACGCCCACCGAATTTTCCACAAACAGCTCGTTCACTGCAAATCCCCTGTTGTATTCCTCTTCTGCTCCGAAGTCCTTTGGAACGAAGAAATACATTGGTTCACGCGGCGTTACCTCGGTAAATGGGATGTCAGCGAGTGTGTGGTTGGCGAGGAAGTCGAGCTTAGCCTGCCTGCGGCCGAAGATGTCGTAGTGGTAAACTCGCCCAAGGTCGGTGGCCTTTTTGCGCCCGGTTTTCACGAAGATGTTAATGCTTACGCCCTGCTGTATGTTGAACACGTTCTCGTCCTTGCCGCCGTCGGGTGCGGTTTCCTTTTTCTTGCTGTTGCCGTGCAGGTCGATGGCGTATATCTTGTCGAACGTGCGGAGCAGGTTCCAGCGCATGCCTCTGAACGTTGGGTTGTCGAGGAAGCCGTGCGGGTTGATGTAGGCCAGCACACCCTCGCCGTTCTTTTCGATGAAGTGCTGCGCCATGCGTATGAACTTCACGTAGTCGTCGTTAATCCATTTGGGGTTGCGCTCGGCCAGACGGGCCTTGCCTCCCGGCTCTTTCTTGTACGTCTCCATCAGTTCCATTATCCACTCTCCCTTGTTGCGGCTTTCGCCGTTGTACGGCGGGTTGCCAAGGAGCACCATCACGGGCGTGTCGCGCTTGATGCGGTTGGCGGCGTTGGCCTCGTCGCTGAGCCACTTGGCGAAGATTGTGCCGGTGTTCTGGTGGGGTTCTTCGAGCGAGTTGGTGAGGAATATGCGCAGCCGCTCGTCGGAGCGGTGCTCGTAGCCGGTGGCGCGCAGCACCATGTCGAGCTTAAGGTGGGCTATGGTGTAGGGCGCCATGAGCAGCTCGAAGCCGTTGAGCCTCGGCAGCAGGTGCTCGGCCACGTAGTCCTGCCAGAGGCCCTGCTGCCCGCGGAACTTGTCGTGGATGAGGTTTACGGCCTCAGCCAGGAACGTGCCTGTGCCTGTGGCGGGGTCCAATATCTGCACCTTGTGGAACATAATCTTGTAGGTCTTGTGCTCGCCGCGCCGCTTGGGGTTATATTGGCTGTTGGCCACCTCGCGCGCCACGAGGCTGTAGTCGGCCAGGCCCATGGGCAGGTTGAAGTCGCTGGCGAGCAGGCCGTCTACCGCGCCCACCATGAAGCGCACCACGGGCAGCGGCGTGTACCAAACGCCCTTTTCCTTTCTCAGCGCGGGGTGGTAAGCCCTGAGGAAGTCCTCGTAGAAGTGGATCATGGGGTCGCGCCGGCTGTCGTGGCCTCCATAGTCGGCCATGATGCGGTTGAGTTCGGTGGCGCGGAACATGGTGGCCACGTCGTCCACCACCCATGCTATGCGCTCGTCGAGGTCGTATCCGGCTATGTTCTGGAACACCTTCCGCAGGAAAGGGTTTGTCTTTGGTATGAGCGTGGCCGCCTCGAAGCGCGAGAAAGTGTCGGGCGTGGTGTCGTGCAGGCGGGCGGCGAACATGCCGTAGACGATGGTCTGCGAGTAGATGTCGGCAAACTCCTCGTATGTAAGTGTGCTTATGAGCACGTCCTTGAAGGCCATGTACTCTGTGGCTATCTGGCTCATCTCCGCATCGGGGTGCTCGTTGGGGTCTTCTTCATCGATAGACTTGCGCATTATGTCGCCCAACAGCCTCGCCTTGGCGGCCATGGCTTCGGCCAGCCGCGTGGCGGAAGTTATGGCCTGCGGCTCCGCCCCGGCCATGCGCTGCATTGCCGCCTGCCATAGGGGGAAGCCGTCCTTGCAGGCCACGGCCTTGTCGCCGCGCAGCTCGCCGAGGCGTATGGCATCGGTGAGTTGCCCGCCCTCGTAGAAGTGGAAGTCGAGGTAGTCGGTAAACACTATGTGGTCGAGCGAGTCGCGGTAGCGGGCGAACTGCTCGCGGTGCTGGCGGCGGCCGTCGAGGTCGGTGTCGCCAATGTCTTTCGTTTCCACGAAGGCGGCGGGCAGTCCATCGGCATGGCGCATGATGATGAAGTCGGGCGCGCCGCAGGCTATGCGCCGCGGCTCGTTGGTCACGTCGAAGCCCGGCAGCGTGGCGTCGAGCAGCTGCTTCAGCGCCGGGCGGTAGCTGTGCTCGCGGGCCATTCCCGTGGCCATCTGGCGGTTCAGTTCGGCAATGTATTCACTGTGTGTCATGCAGGCAAAGGTAGCAAAAAGGCGGCAAACGGCAAAACGATTGGGCGGGAAAACAATGCTTGTTGCCACCAGTGCGATAGCCCATGATGCATGACAAATTCCTTACAAACCGTATTCCTGTACTCCCTCGCAGCCATCCCGCCCTGCCGAACGGCCTGTTTCAGGTTGCCAAACGGCCTGTTTTAGGTTGCGAAACGGCCTGTTTGGAATGATGAAACGGCCTGTTTGACAAGTAGTTGAGGCTCAGGTTGTTACGTGATGGCATACGCTTTGCGAAATATGTTTACACAAGTTCTGGACATAAGCATTCGTTGGGATTAAGCAGTGGGATTTATCATGTAGAGACGCAAAATCTTGCGTCTGACATTGTTGTGTGCATTCGTTTTAACCCGAATCGGTCATTAGAATCCAAAACGATTCCATTCTATTGCCGTGCAGATTGGCTGTCGCCTTTGTCGATGGCGCTGTGGTAGAGACGCGGCGCGCCACGTCTCTACGTCGAGACAAAGCGGCAGGCAAGATGTCGGCAAGAGGATGGAAGCGTTTGGAAAGCCGACCACTGGCACAAAAACATGTGTTAGGCGGTCTAAAGACCGATTTGGGTTTAAGGCATTGGCCACTCCGAGACGCAAAATTTTGCGTCTCTACAAATGGCAGACAGCAGGGCTGAGACTTACTTCCTTGTAGAACAAACGAAAATCCTTATCCCGAACTCTCGTATATTTACACAGATGGTGATGCGAGGCAGCCGTGCGTGGGGCTGTGTGGGCGGCGCACCGGCAGTGGGGTGGGGCTTGGTGGCAGGTGCGGTTCGGATGGAAGTTACATACAAATTGGCGGTTTTAAGCGTTTTTAACCATATAATTGTCATCATGTATGCATTAAAACTGTATATTTGCACTGATATGCGGCAAAATGCCTGCCTATCCGTCACGGCGCATATAAAGGGAGCCGGGTGTGCAGTGGCGGCGTTATGCGTAACGGCCGGCTCCCGCCTGTAAGTACTATGAGCAAGGATTTACGCCACAGAGCCTTGTCCCTTGGTGCGCTGCTTGCACTGTTGTTTGCAAGCATTGGCGCGTGGGGGCAGTCTTATTCAGTAAACGAGGGCTTCGAGGGCAGCCAGTTCCCGCCCGAGGGGTGGACTGTGCTGGACCGCGATGGCGACGGCCACGGCTGGCAGCTCGCCACCATGAGCGACGCCACCACCAACGGGCGGCAGACCGCCATCTCCTACACCGTAGACCCCGAGAACCCTTACGAGGCGCTCGGTGAGCAAGACAACTGGCTCATCACGCCGCGCATCAGCGTAACCAACGAGACCTTCCTCCTGTCGTTTGACTATTGCGCGCAAGACCTCGACAGCCGCGAGCACATGCAGGTGCTCATCTCTGAGGCAGGCACCGCGCCCGAAGACTTCACCACGGTGCTCGTCGACGAAACCGTGGACAACGGCTACGACGATTATCCCACGATGCAGCAGATGAGCCGCTCGCTCGCCGACTACGTTGGCAAGAGCATCTACATAGCCTTTGTACACACCGGCTCGGGCAGCTACGCCCTCGGCATTGACGACGTGCAGGTGAGCAACGAGCGCGGCCCCAGGCCCGTTACCGGGCTCAGCGTAACCCCCGGCAGCGAGGGTGCGCTTACGGCCACCATCGCCTGGACCAACCCCTCGGCTGATGGCACGGGCGAGCCCATCTCCGGCAGCCTTGCCGCAGGCATCTACCGCGACGGCCTGCTCATAGCCACAATCGCCGAGGGCATTGAGCCGGGCGGGCAGTCTACTTATACCGACAATGATGTGCAGGCCGGTCGCCACACCTATTCGGTGGTGGTGCGCACCTCCGAGGGGCAGTCGGCGGCAGTGTCTCGCTCGGCCTACGTGGGCGAGGACATACCCGCAGAGATTGAGGCCGTAACCGCAACGGTGCAGGACGGCGTCACCATCCTTGCCTGGGCAGCTCCCACCGAGGGCGCAGGCGGTGGCTATGTAAACCCCGCCAACATCACCTATACCGTGCAGCGCGTAACTGCCGACGGCACAGTTACCATTGCCGAGAGCCTGAAGGAAACGCGCTTTGCCGACAGCGAGGTGGCGGCAGGCGTGCTCCACTCCTACATCGTGACCCCGGCCAATGCCGCAGGCGCTGGCGAGCCAACAGCTTCCAACGCAGTGGTAGCCTACGGCGACGCACTTGCCGACATCACAGTGGGCGCCGGCGCCACCACCGACTATGGCAACCCCACGCTGCCCTTCGACCTCGGCTCGCGCTACGGGGTCTTCCAGGCCATCTATTACCCCGCCGACCTGATGTACGCCAAGGGTACGATAAAGCACATTGTGCTCAAGAACAACTTCACCTCTGGCTCGCTCGAAAAGCCAATCAAGGTGTACTTGGCCGAGACCGACAACGAGACGCTGGCCGAAGGGTGGCTGCCCGTGGACGGCATGACGCTCGTTTACGACGGCAACGTGGCCATGCCGCAGGGCGCGAACGACATCCCCATCGACCTCCAGGCACCGTATGAATACTCCGGCAAGAACCTCGTGGTGGCCATCCACATGGACTACGCACAAGGCACGGGCGGCTATTTCCACCGCTTCTACGTGGAGCCTACGCCCAACCGCGCCGACCGCGCCCGCACCTACGCCTCGTTCGACGAGATAGACCCCGCAGCCTTGCAGCCCTCCGACGGCGACCTTGAAGCCGCCATACCGCTTACGCGCTTCATCGTAGAGGCCAAGGGCGTGGCCACCGTGGGCGGCACCGTCACCAACAAAGTCACAGGCGAACCTGTGGCCGGGGCCACCGTGGCCATAGCTGCCTACGGGCTTAGCGCCACCACTGCCGCCGACGGCTCTTACAGCTTCTACCTCGTGCCTTCGGGCAGCCAGGAGGTGAGCATCGCCGTCCCGGGTTACATCGCTTACACAGCCACTATCACCGTGCAGGACGGCGGCCGGCAGCAGGCCGACTTCGCCATCGACCCAATGCCCACCATAGCCGTTACGGGCCGCATAGTGGCGGGCGACACGGGCAAGCCCGTGGCCGGGGCAGCCATAAAGGCCACCGGCTACACTGAGGCTGCCACCGTCAGCGGGGCCGACGGCACGTTTACGCTTGCCGGCGTGTATGCCGGCGAGGACTACTCGCTGAGCATAGAGCTGCCGCTCTACGACGTGGTGCGCCGCGATTTGAACTCAGCCGAGGACGTGGCCCTGGGCGACGTGACGCTCAGCCGCTCGCTCATAGCCGCCTATGGCCTTGAGGCTGCCATCTCGCCCGACGGCACCGAGGCATCGCTCACGTGGAAGGACCCGCTCAGCCGCACAGGGCGCACCGCTTGGACGCAGTGGGGCGAGTCGATGACCAACAGCAGTGTCAATGGCGATTACTATTCCACCGAATACAACGTGGCCCATGCCTTCACCGCAGAGGACACCGAGGACTCGCTCATGGTGGGCCAGAGCATCCTCGGCATGAAGGTATTCATAGCCGCCACCGAGGGCACTTTCACCGCCACCGTATGGCAGGGAACGCGCGAGGCCAACACCGTGGTGGCCAGCAAGGTGATTCCCGCCGAGGAAATAAGCGCCGAGGGTTCGTGGGTTACGGTGTGGTTTGATGATCCCGGCGTTGAGATAAAGCCCGGGCGCGATTACCTTGTGGGAGTGAACTGCAAGGGCGCGTCCGACTATCCCATCGGCGTGGCCGGCTACGGCTCCGACATCGAAGGCAAGAACAACGTGAAGTGGGGCGACAGCCCTTATACCAACAACGGTTACTATGCATGGAACATATCGGCCTACTGCGGCATACCCGGCACCGAGCTGCCCATAACCACTGAGACCGACGCGCCAGCCTGCCTCTACAACGTATACCGCACTGAGGCTGCCGACGGCGCCACTCCCGTGAAGCTCAATGCCGAGCCGCTGCAGGCAACGGCCTTCACCGACGGCGCATGGGGCGAGCTTACCTCCGGCAAGTATGTCTACACTGTCATGGCCGTATATGGCGGCGATGCAGAGTCGGCCGCTGCGTCTTCCGACACACTGGCGCGCGCCGTCAACACCGACGCCGGCGTAACGGCCATCCTCTCGCCCGCCAAGTCGCGCGACCCGCAGTCGGAGGTCACCGTGAGGGTGAGCGTAATCAACTACGGTGAGAAGCCGCTCACGTCAGTGCCTGTTTACTTCCGCGTAAACGGCGGCGAGCCTGTGGGCAAGACGTTCGACGTGAGCCTCAACAAGGGCGAGACGGCCGAGCTTGAGCTTGGCACGTTTGGCACATCCGAGCGCGCACTCT
Organism: uncultured Prevotella sp.; assembly: GCA_944320105.1. Lineage (GTDB taxonomy): Bacteria > Bacteroidota > Bacteroidia > Bacteroidales > Bacteroidaceae > Prevotella. The sequence continues at coordinate 28,272 of CALUGA010000010.1, forward strand.
ACCTCTTCGAGGCATTTACCAGGCTCGAAGGCGACGAGGCTGCCGCCAACGATACGGCATCGTTCGTACTGCCAAACTTCGACAACGTTACCCTGCGCGCCTACCGCTGGGACGCATATGGCAATGCCGGCATGATGCGCCTTTACTCCAACATACCCGAGGAGGCTCAGTTCCTAAAGGAGGTGACGCCCGACGAGGCCCTCATCCACGCCGGCGAGTATTACTCCGGCAGGCTCTATGCCTATACGTCAACGTGGGCTTCGGAGCCGCGCCAGTTTGTTGTGCTCGACACCATCACTTGGACGCCGGTGTCATCTGTGCGCACCGAGGACTTCGTGCAGGACATGGCCTACGACTATTCCACTGCCACGATGTATGGCATACGCGTCTCCGGCGATGCCAGCGAGCTTGTAACCATCGACCTCGCCACAGGTGCCTGCACCCCGGTAGGCTCTACCGGAGCCAACCTCCACGCCCTTGCCTGCGACGTTGAGGGCCAGCTCTACGCCATGGACAGCGAGGGCAACCTCTGCACCGTGAACAAGGCTACTGGCCAGCTAACGGTGGTGGGCAGCACGGGCGTAACCGACGTGGCCTACCTGCAGTCGATGGCATTCGACCATAACAGCGGCCGCCTCTTCTGGGCGCACACCGGCGACCTATCGCAGGGCGAGCTTTACGAGGTTGACCCTGCCACGGCGATGCTCACCCCGCTCGGCACTACGCTCTTTGAGGGCAGGCCGTCGGAGCTGGTTGCGCTCTACGTGCCTTACACCCACGTGGTGGATGGCATTGAGGAAACACGTGGCGAGGGCGGACGGCTTGCCGTAAGCTCTGCCGGGCGTGGCCGCCTGCGCATAGAGCTGCCTGCCGCCGATGGCGAGGGCGCAGTGGTGCGCATCGTGAGCATGGCCGGCGTGACTGTCAGGACGGTGGCCACGGGCGCGGGTGTTTCCGTAGTTGATGCCGTGCTCCAGCCCGGAGTCTACGTGGCTGTGGCCGAGATGGGCGATGGCCGTGTGCTCAAGGCCAAGCCCTTCGTGGCCGAGTGATTCATCAGAAGCATTCCGTAGAAGTCTTGACGATTTGAATAAACCCAAATCGGTCGTTAGAGTGCAAAACGATTTCATTCTATTGTCGTGCAGATTGGCAGTCGCCTTTGTCGATGGCGTAGCGGGCTACGTCGAGACAAAGCGGCTGGCAAGATGCCGACAAGAGGATGGAAGCGTTTGGAAAGCCGGCCACATACATGAAAACAAGCGTTAGGCGGTCTAACGACCGATTTGGGATAAACATTATCAGTAACCATGTGCAGATGCCGACTGGCGGAAGCCCCGTGCCTTAGTGACGCGCCACTTCCGCCGTCGGCATCTGCTTTTTTTGACAGCTTGAACTACCAATGAAGAATGAAAAGAAAAAACGCTTTTACCGCCACATGGCCGTAAAGGGCTATCCGCTTTACTGGATTTTGTTTGCTTACCTCGTAGTGGGATGGTTCTATCCTGCCGTAGGGTGGCTCGCCATTATCTGCATGGTGGGGCCTGTGGCTTTTTCAGTGAGGCGCGGCCGGTGGTGGTGCGGCAACGTATGTCCGCGCGGCAGTATGTACGACCGCCTGCTATCGCGCTACTCTCCACACCGCCCCATACCCCGATTCGTGCGCACGGTGGGCTTCAGGGCGGCTATGGTGGCCTTCATCTTTACCATGTTCGGCGTGCAGATGTATTTCGCCTGGGGCGACTTTGCCGCCATGGGCAAGGTGTTCTGGAACATAATCCTCGTTACTACGGTGGTGGGCGTGGTGCTCTCGTTCATCTACGCCCCGCGCACGTGGTGCTCGTTCTGCCCAATGGGGTCGCTCTCGGCATGGGTGGCGCCGCGCAAGGCACCGCTGCCGCGTGGCTACCGCAGCATCCGCGTGGACGACAGCTGCCGCATGAAGTGCAAGAGCTGCGCCCGCGTTTGCCCCATGCAGCTCGCGCCCTACGACAGCCGGGGCATGGCAGAGGGCTACCTCCACCCCGACTGCCTTAAGTGCGGCAAGTGCGTGGCGGCCTGCCCGCTGAAGATAATGGAGCTTAAAGCTTAAGGTTTGGTGGTTGGGGAGTACATAATTGGCTGCCTTGTCAACGCAACACGGCCCGTTTCGCACTGCGAAACGGGCCGTGTTGCGTTTGTTTTCGATACATTGAGCTGAGCGTTGGTGCAGGTTTTGCGAAATATCCTTGTATCGCTTGTCTTGCCTGCAACGGTGCGGTGTTGCCTCGAAAGAGCAGGTTTGTGTTGCCTTTTGGCTTGCCTTGTGCCTGTGGCGCGGCTGCCCCGTCGGTTCAGTCCATGGCTCCGAGCTGCTGCTTCATGGCCTGCAGCTCGTCGCGTATGGCCATGAGACGCTGCAGCACCTCGGCGGTCTTGTCGGCTCCGTCGCGGTTGCTGCTGATTATTTTCTTGGCGGCGGCCAGCTTGAAGCCGCGCACCTTCACGAGGTTGTGTATCAGGCGTATCTGCTCGATGTCCTTCTCCGAATACTGCCTTACCTTGCTTGGCCCCTTGGTCTTGGGCTTAAGGTAGGGGAACTCCTGTTCCCAGTAGCGCAGGGTGCTCTCGTTGAGGCCGAACATCTGTGCCACCTCGCTTATGGAGTAGTAGAGCTTGAGGTTCTTGTCGAGGTTTAGTGCCATAAAATATGCGGTTTTTTATATTCTGAGAATAAAACATTTGCAAATGTACGGAAAAGAAAGTACCTTTGCAACACTTTTAAAAGAATTTATAATATCAAGGTAATAATATGATGACAGCAAACGAAATCCGCGACTCGTTCAAGCGTTTCTTCGAGTCGAAGGGCCACACCATCGTGCCGTCGGCCCCGATGGTGATAAAGGACGACCCCACGCTGATGTTCACAAACGCCGGGATGAACCAGTGGAAAGACATAATCCTCGGCACACGCGACCCCGAGCCGCGCCGCCGCGCCGACTCGCAGAAGTGCCTGCGCGTGAGCGGAAAGCACAACGACCTTGAGGAGGTGGGCCACGACACGTATCACCACACCATGTTCGAGATGCTGGGCAACTGGAGCTTCGGCGACTATTTTAAGGAGGGTGCCATCGACATGGCGTGGGAATACCTCGTAGATGTGCTCCATCTCGACCCCAAAGACCTCTACGTCACGGTGTTCGAAGGCTCGCCGGAGGAGGGCCTGGGCCGCGATGACGAGGCCGCCTCGTACTGGGCCAAGCACGTGCCGGCCGACCACATAATAAACGGCAGCAAGCACGACAACTTCTGGGAAATGGGCGACACCGGCCCCTGCGGCCCCTGCTCGGAGATTCACCTCGACTCGCGCACGGAGGAGGAGAAGGCCAAGGTGCCGGGCCGCGAGCTTGTGAACAAGGACGACCCGCAGGTGATAGAGATATGGAACCTCGTGTTCATGCAGTTCAACCGCAAGGCCGACGGCTCGCTCGAGAAGCTGGCCATGAACGTGATAGACACCGGAATGGGCTTCGAACGCTTGGTGCGAGCCTTGCAAGGCAAGCACTCGAACTACGACACTGACATATTCCAGCCCATAATACGCGAGATTTCGCGCCTCTCGGGCAAGGAGTACGGCAAGGACGAGCAGACCGATGTGGCCATGCGCGTGGTGGCCGACCACCTGCGTGCCGTGGCTTTCTCCATAGCCGACGGCCAGTTGCCGGGCAACGCCAAGGCAGGATACGTAATCCGCCGCATTCTGCGCCGCGCCGTGCGCTATGCATATACGTTCCTCGGCCAGAAGGAGGCGTTCATGTACAAGCTCCTTCCCGTGTTCATCTTCGAGATGGGCAAGGCTTATCCCGAGCTTGAGGCACAGCGCGAGCTTATCGGCCGAGTGATGAAGGAGGAGGAAGACTCATTCCTGCGCACGCTCGACAAGGGCATCAACCTGCTCAACGGGGCCATGGACGAGCTTAAGGCTCACGGCCAGACGCAGCTCGACGGGGCGCAGGCTTTCCGCCTCTTCGACACTTACGGATTCCCGCTCGACCTCACCGAGCTGATATGCCGCGAGAACGGCTACACCGTAGACGAGAAGCAGTTTGACGAGGAGATGCAGAAGCAGAAGCAGCGCGCCCGCAACGCCGCCCAAACCGAAAGCTCTGACTGGACTGAGCTGCGCCAGGGCGAGCAGCAGTTTGTGGGCTACGACTACACGGAGCACGACTGCCACATACTTCGCTATCGCCGAGTGACGCAGAAGAAGAACACGTTCTATGAGCTGGTGCTCGACTACACGCCTTTCTACGGAGAGATGGGCGGACAGGTGGGCGACACCGGAGTGCTCGTGAGCGAGAACGAAACGGTGGAGATTGTGGACACCAAGCGCGAGAACAACCAAAGCGTACACATAGTGAAGGAGCTGCCCAAGCAGCCCGAGGCCGACTTCATGGCCTGCGTGGATACTGACAAGCGCGCCGCCAGTGCTGCCAACCACACCGCCACCCATCTGCTCGACTATGCGCTGAAGCAGGTGCTTGGCGACCATGTTGAGCAGAAAGGCTCGTTCGTGAGCGCCGATACGCTGCGCTTCGACTTCTCGCATTTCCAGAAAGTAACCGACGAAGAGCTGCGCCGTGCGGAGCGCATCGTAAACGAGATGATACGGCAGGACTTGCCGCTCGACGAGCATCGCGACATGCCTTTGGCCGAAGCCAAGGAGATGGGGGCCATTGCCCTCTTCGGCGAGAAGTATGGCGACAAGGTCAGGGTGGTGCGCTTCGGCCCCAGCTGTGAGTTCTGCGGCGGCATCCACGCCCGCTCCACGGGTCGCATAGGGCTGTTCAAGATTATCAGCGAAAGCTCGGTGGCCGCCGGTGTGCGCCGCATCGAGGCTGTAACTGGGCGTGAATGCGAGGAGATGATGTACGAGATAGAGGACACCGTGAAGGCCATCCGCTCGCTGTTCAACAACGCCAAGGACTTGAAGGGTGTCATCGAGAAGTACATAGAGGAGCACGACACGATGAAGAAAGACATCGAGCACTTCCAGGCGCAGGCCGTGGAGCGCACCAAGGCTGCGCTGGTGGAGAAAGCGCGCGTGGTGGGCGGTGTAAAGGTAGTGACCGCCGTGCTGCCCATGGAGGCCGCGCAGGCCAAGGATCTTGTGTTCAAGATTCGCCAGGAAGTGCCAGAGGGTCTGCTCTGCGCCGTAGGTACGGTGGCTGCCGGCAAGCCGATGCTGAGCGTGATGCTCAGCGACGACATGGTGAAAGACCACGGGCTGAACGCCGGGCAGATGGTGCGCGAGGCTGCCAAGCTGATACAGGGCGGCGGCGGAGGCCAGCCCCACTATGCCACGGCGGGCGGAAAAAATGCCGACGGGCTTAGTGCCGCCATCGACAAGGTGGTGGAGCTGGCCGGGCTTTGAACCAGACTAACGGTAGCCGAAAGGGCAGATAAATAAAATAAAGGGATTCGCAACGATGGCGCGAATCCCTTTATTTTATTTATGCCATTGCTTTTCTTTTGTCTTGTGCCGCCCGCTTGGTTGCTTGCAGATGCAGTGTGGCAAGTAGGCGGCTGCCGGGCAGTGGTTGGCTCAGCGCAGTCCGTTGCGCCGCAGCAGGTCTTCAATCTCCTTGCCGGAGATGTTGCTGCGCTCTGCCTTGTCGTAGATGTAGAGCAGGTTCACCTCTGTCTCTTCAACGGCTACCACCACCGTGAAAGTGATTACGCGCGCCCCGCCGCTCTTGCCGCGCCCCTTTGAGGCGATGGACATGCGTATTTTGCGCAGGCCTCCGCCAAGGTCGGTGCCGAGGAGAGGGTTGGCCTGTAGGTCGGCAAGGAGTTTTGCGTAGTCATTGGCCATTGACGCATAATGCTTGGCCAGTCGCTTGAGTTCCCGCTCAAATGACTTTGCAGTCTTGATGCTATAATTCATGGCGCAGTTCCTCCAGCAATTCTTCGGCAGGACGTGTCCTTCCGGCTTTCATGTCCTTCAGTCCGCGATCTATCCCGGCCAGTATTTCCTCCTTGCTGATGTACTCTTCGTCTTTTGTGGCCTGCAGGTCTTCCATCAGTTTGCTTGCGAGCCATTTCTTGTTGCCCTTTGGCAGCGACTGGAGGTAGAGCCAAAGGTTTTCCATTGCCATAGATGTCCTCATAAAGTGTCCTCCTTGTTGTTTGTTATGTTCCTGTTTGCAAAGATAATAAATAATAATGAGAGTGAGCCATCCCGGTGGCAGAAAAGCTGCCGGTAATGTGGCAGTGGGCGCGCTTCGGCGGGAGGATGCCAGCAGGCCGGCCAAGGGCGGGTCGCAGAAGAAGTGGCGGAGAAAAAACATGTTGGTTTGTTTTGGAATGTCTGCGATTTGATGTAACTTTGCATTTTGTAAGCCAAGCCATCAGGTATAGCCCGTGGCGGCGTGGCTCCGTGCTCACGGTATCCCAAGAAACTAAAAACTGCAAGACAATGAAGAAAGCGATTCCCGCCCTCGCCGCGCTGCTCTTGGCTGCGGCACCGGCTTTCGGCCAAGTGCCGAACCCCGTAGAAGACGTAAACAAGGTAGTGGACAATACCCCCGACAGCATAGCCAAAGCCCTCATGTCGAGGCCCGCGCCGGGTGCCACCCGCAAGGAGGGCAAGCCCGTGGTGTTCTACATCGGCGACTCAACGATGCGCAACGGAACGCTCGGCAACGGCAACAACGGGCAGTGGGGATGGGGGTATTTCGCCTCGCAATTCATCGATCCGAAGAAAGCCAGCGTGGAGAACCAGGCCCTCGGGGGCATGAGCACACGCACGTTCTATAACAACTTGTGGCCCGACATCCGCAAGGCACTGCGCCCCGGCGACTGGGTCATAATCCAGCTGGGCCACAATGACAACGGCCCTTACGACAGCGGGCGCGCCCGCGCCGTGCTCCCCGGCACAGGGACAGACTCGATCAACGTCACCATTAAGGAGACCGGAAAGAAAGAAACCGTTTATACCTACGGTGGATACATACGTAAGTATATCGCCGACTGCCGCAAGGCGGGGGCAAATCCCGTGCTAATGTCGCTCACACCGCGCAATGCTTACGGCGAGGATGGCAAGGTAGTGCGCAAGCAGCAGGCCAAGTGGCTTGAGGAAATAGGCCGCGAGGAAGGCGTGCCTTACGTGGACCTCAACGAGATTTCGGCCTCAAAGCTTGACAAGTACGGCAAGTGGAAAACTTCATACCACTTCTACCGCGACAAGATTCATACCAGCAAGTTTGGCGCAGAGCTTAATGCTCGCTCCGCAGCAGAGGGCATTGCTGCCAGCACCGACCCCAAGTTGGCCCCGCTGCAGGCCTTGCTGTGCAACGTTGAGCTGCCCGTGGTTGGCGTGAAGCGCGAAAAGGGCAAGCCAGTGGTGTTCATAACGGGCGACTCTACGGTGAAGAACACCGACCGCGACCCCGACGGAATGTGGGGATGGGGCTCGCAGGCGTACACCGTGTTCGACTCCACGAAGGTCACTTGCGTCAATTGCGCTAAGGCAGGCCGCTCCACCCGCACTTACCTCAACGAGGGACGGTGGGACAGGGTGTACAATTCGCTGCAGCCGGGCGACTTCGTTCTCATTCAGTTTGGCCACAATGACATAGGCCCTATTGACGACAAGAAGATGCGTGGGGTAATCTGCGGCACGGCCGACTCAAGCCACGTGTACCGCATGAAAAGCTCCGGGATGTATGAAGTGGTATATACCTTCGGCTGGTACCTTAAGAAGTTCATACAGGACGTGCGCGAAAAGGGAGCCACGCCGATACTCCTCTCGCTCACTCCGCGCAACGAGTGGCCCGGCGGCAAGATAGAGCGGCGCAACGACAGCTACGGCAAGTGGTATCGCGAAGTGGCTAAGGAAACGGGCGTTGAGTTCGTTGACGTACACAACATCACTGCCGACTTCCTCGACAAGGAGTGCGGCAGCAAGGAGAAAGCCATGAAGTACTATAACCATGACCACACCCACACGTCGCTGCTTGGCGCGCAGACCAACGCAAAGAGCGTGGCAAAGGGCCTGCGCGACATCAACAGCCCATTGGCAAAATACTTGAAGTAAAAGCCTCTCCCCATGCCCTCCCCGGTGGCGAGGGAGCCTTGGATGGCGCAATGGCAGCCGCCGGGACTCTCTCACCACCGGGGAGAGTTGGCGAGGGGCTTCTAATTTACATATAGCAATGATAGACAGAGCCACCGTAGAACGCATACTCGACGCCACGGAGATAGTCGATGTGGTGTCGGAGTTCGTCACCCTGCGCAAGCGTGGGGTCAACTATGTGGGTCTGTGTCCGTTTCATGACGACAAGACACCGTCGTTCTACGTCTCCCCGTCCAAGGGCGTGTGCAAGTGCTTTGCCTGCGGCAAGGGCGGCAATGCCGTCCACTTCCTCATGGAGCACGAGCAGATAACATACCCCGAGGCCCTGCGCTGGCTTGCCAGGAAGTACAACATAGAGGTGAAGGAGCGTGAGCTGAGCGACGACGAGAAGCGCGAGGAGAGCCAGCGTGAGAGCATGTTCATCGTCAACGAGTGGGCGGCGGGCTACTTTCAGGACGTCCTAAACAACGACATTGACGGCCAGGCCATAGGCAAGCAGTATTTCCGCAGCCGCGGATTCCGCGACGACATAATGCAGAAGTTCCGCCTCGGCTTTGCCCTTTCGCGCCGCAATGCCCTTTCTGAGGCAGCCCTTGGCAAGGGATACAAGGAGGAGTTCCTCGTTAAGACGGGCCTTTGCTACAGTAAAGAGGGCGGCGGGCTGGTCGACCGGTACGCGGGCCGCGTGATATTTCCGTGGATAAACGTCAGCGGGAAGGTGGTTGCCTTCGGCGGACGGCTGCTCGACTCGCGCACCAAAGGCGTACAGCAGAAGTACGTCAACTCATCCGATTCAGAGATTTTCCACAAGGATCATGAGCTTTACGGCATCTTCCAAGCCAAGAAGGCGATTGTTAAGGAAGACCGGGTGTTTATGGTTGAGGGTTACACCGACGTCATTTCTATGCACCAGTGCGGCGTGGAGAACGTGGTGGCAAACTCTGGCACGGCCTTGAGCCAGCACCAGATACGCCTCCTCCACCGCTTCACGCCTAACATAGTGCTGCTCTACGACGGCGACGAGGCAGGCATCCACGCTGCCATGCGCGGCACGGACATGCTGCTGAGCGAGGGGATGAACGTCAAGGTGTTGGTGCTGCCCGACGGCGACGACCCCGACAGCTTTGCCCGCAAGCACACCTCAGAGGAGTTCAGGGCATACATAGAGCAGCACCAAACCGACTTCATAGAATTCAAGACGGCCACCCTCCTCAAGGGCGTCACCGACCCTGTAAAGCGCTCCGAGGCCATAAGCAGCATAGTGAAGAGCGTTTCCGTAATCCCCGACCAGATAACGCGCGACACTTACTTGCACGAGTGTGCCGTGCGCTTGGGGATGAACGAGCGCACGCTGATATCCTCAATGAACCGTTTCATCAGCGGCGAGCGCGAGGCCAAGGCCAAGGAAGCCGAGCGCGAGGAGCGCAGGCTGGCGCGTGAGGGTGGGGCGGTAGGCCAGTCGCCGATGCAGATTGGGCTGCACACTGCCGACGAGCAAGCTGCCGAAGTGGAGCGCATGCTCATCGAGGAGGTGCTTCGCCACGGCGAGGAGACCATATTCGAGGGGCTTGAGACTGAGGACGGGCAGACCATGAACCTCTCCGTGGCGCAGTACATCGACTACGACTTGGCGCAGGACGGGCTGCACTTTGCCAACGACCTGTACAACCGCATACTGGCGGAAGCCGTGGCTCACAGCGGCGAAGAGGGATTCAGGGCAGAGCCTTACTTCCTGCAGCATCCCGACATCGACATAAGCTCGCTGGCGGGGCAGCTCGCCATCAGCCCTTACCACCTCAGCCGGAGCCTGCAACTGAAGCAGACTACGGAGAGCTTGCGCCAGCGCGTTACCCACCTTGTGCTCGACCTGCGCATGAACATAGTGCGGAAGCACTTGGCCGACATACAGGCGCAGATGCGCGCGGCGGGCGCAGACATGGACCGCATCAGGCAACTGATGCAGGAATATAAGGATGCGCAGCAGCTGCGCGACGCGCTCGCGAGGCGCATAGGCAGCGACATCATGGCTTGATGCGCGCCCCGAGGCTGGCCGGGTAGCCCTTCGTTGCCAGTCACCAACACAAAACTAACAATGCAATGTATTACGTAGAGAAGAAACTTGAGGTTTCGGCGAGCCATTCGCTGAAGCTCGACTACCCGAGCAAGTGCTCGCGCCTGCACGGCCACAATTGGCTGATAACCGTTTTTTGCCGCGCCCGCGAGCTAAACGCCAACGGCATGGTGTGCGACTTTGCCGACATAAAGAGGCGCATTCACGGTTACCTTGACCACGGCAACCTCAACGAGCTGCTGCCTTTCAACCCCACGGCGGAGAACATAGCCCGATGGTGCGTGGAGCAGATTCCCACCTGCTATAAGGCCACCGTGCGCGAGAGCGATAACAACACGGCAACATACGTAAAGGACGACGAAGCCGTTTTTTAAATTAAAAGTTAAAAGTTAAAAATTAAAAGAAGATGCTTTGTAAGTTAAAAGCTAAGAATTAAAAATTAAAAGAATATGCGCGGGAAATTAAGAGTTAAGAATTAAGAGTTAAAAAAGTATGCGGAGGGGGATGTCAGTCGCACGTTTTTTGTTTCCCGAATTTGATGTTTGCAATTGTCTGGGGACGCCGCAACTCCCGTATCCTTGTATTCCGGAAAAAGCATTCGTCTGTCTCCCGCTCCCCTAACAGCATTTGTCAGTCTCCTGTCTCCAGACTCCCGTCTCCTAAAATTCTGCCTCCCGTCTCCTGACTTCTGTCTCCTGATGATATGTACCACATAAACGAGATATTCCAGACCTTGCAGGGCGAGGGCCACAACGTGGGCCGCGCCGCTGTGTTCGTGCGTTTTTCGGGCTGCAACCTGCGCTGCCCGTTTTGCGACACTGATTTTGCTGCCAGCCGCGAGATGAGCGGCGAAGAGATTGCCGGGGCCGTGGCTTCGTATGGCGCGCGCCTCGTAGTCCTTACGGGTGGCGAGCCTGCGCTGCAGGCCGATGCCCGCCTCATTGCCCGCCTGCACGCCATGGGCTGCGAGGTGGCCATGGAGACCAACGGCACGAGGCCCGTGCCTGAGGGCGTTGACTGGCTCACGGTGTCGCCCAAGCTGCCTTTCGTGGGCGCGGCGGGCCGCCCCGTGGTGAGCCGCTGCAACGAGCTTAAGTGCCTGTTCGACGGCCGTTCGCCCGTGACCGACTTCGGCATTGAGGCCGATTACTACTACCTGCAGCCTTGCGATATGGGCGGCGGCCCTGCATCGGAGCAGAACCGCCGCATCACCCAGGCCTGCATCGACTTTATACTCAGTCACCCGCAGTGGCGGCTTTCGCTGCAAACGCATAAGCTCGTGGGCTTCAAGTGATGTGGCTTAGGGCAGTTGTCGCGGCGCATGGCGATGTTGCGGCATTTGATAAAGGAGTCCGCCAAGGCAGTCAGGGGCCTTGGCGGACTCCTCTTTTTGTAAGAATAATTCGCAATGTTGCCTTTCTTCCTTAACTCCCTGGCAGCCAGTGACTTGCAATAGTTGCCGTTTTGCGTTGCAAAACGGTGCTTTTCACTGTGCAAAACGTGCCGTTTGGCCGTGCAAAACAGTGCGTTTGGCAGGGCGGTATGCCCGTGGCGGTCTGCGGGCGCGCCGGTGTAAACATTAGTTACCGCAGCGATGGCCGCAGATTGCCGCAGGTCTGCCGGCGCGGTTTGTTGCGGGCAGAATGCAAATTCCGCCCAGAAAGTTTGCCCGTATCGATTTTTTTGCGCATATTTGCAGTTGCTGCGCCGCCACAGCAGGCGCGCGCCTTTTCAAAGTAACGATGCCTATGCACGGACTCTACCTTACCGGCGTCATCATCAACGAGATTATCGTTACCATCGCGATAATCCATGTGCTCATGGACAACCGCCAGCCCGCCAAGACCATGGCCTGGGCGCTGGTAATCTTTTTCGTGCCTGTGGTGGGCATAGTGCTCTACATCTTCTTTGGCGTAAACACCCGCAAGGAGCGCATGGTGAGCCAGCGCAGCATGGACCAGCTCACCAAGCGGTCGATGCTTGAGTTTGCCGAGCAGCGCGACCTGCGCCTGCCCGAACGCTACCTGCCCGTGATAGACCTCTTCGTAAACCAGAACATGGCCCTGCCTTTCAACAATACCGGGGCCGAAATCTTTACCGACGGCCACTCTTACTTCCTCGCCCTGCTCGCCGCCATAGGCCGGGCGCGCCACCACATACACATCGATATGTTCATCTTTGCCGACGACGCGTTGGGCCGGCTCGTGGCCGACTCGCTCATAGACAAGGCCCGCCAGGGCGTGGAGGTGAGGGTGATATACGACGACGTGGGCTGCTGGAACGTGGGCCACGGCTTCTACGAGCGTATGCGCGAGGGCGGCGTGGATGTCAGGCCGTTCCTGCCCGTAAGGTTCCCCACGTTCACCAGCAAGGCCAACTACCGCAACCACCGCAAGATTGTGGTCATCGACGGGCGCGAGGGCTTCATCGGGGGCATGAACATCGCGCTGCGATACGTCAAGGGAACAGGCCGCCAGCCGTGGCGCGACACCATGGTGCGCATCACTGGCGGGGCCGTCTACGGCCTGCAGAGGGCGTTCCTCGTAGACTGGTACTTCGTTGACCGCACGCTCATCTCCAGCCGCAAGTACTACCCCCAGCCCGACGGCAGCGTGAGGACGGGCTGCATAGCGCAGATAGTAACGGCCAGCCCCGTGTCGCCTTATCCCGAGATAATGCAGGGCTACGTGCGCATCATCCTCGGCGCGCGCCGCTACATATATATAGAGACGCCTTACTTCCTGCCCACGGAGCCGGTGCTCTTCGCCTTGAAGATGGCTGCCCTCGGGGGCATCGACATTCGCATCATTGTGCCGGCCAAGAGCGATTCGCGCTTTGTGGAGTGGGCGGGGCGCTCTTACCTGCGCGACATGGCCGGGGCGGGGGTGAAGATTTACCTCTACACGGCGGGCTTCCTGCACAGCAAGATGCTCGTGTGCGACGACACGCTCGCCACCTGCGGCTCCACCAATGTGGATTTCCGCAGCTTCGAGAACGACTTCGAGGCCAACGCTTTCTTCTACGATGGCGATATGGCTATGCGCTTCAAGCAGGTGTTCCTGGCCGACCAGCAACGCTCGTGCCTCTTCGACGATGTGGCGCGCCTTGCCTCGCCCCGTTTCTTCACGCGGCTATGGGAAAGCCTCACGCGCCTGCTCTCGCCGGTGATGTGATGCATTGGGATACGGGATACGGGAGACAGGAGACAGACAAATGCTGTTATGGGAGACTGAAGTCGGGAGATAGGAGACTGACAAATGCGGTTGTGGGAGTTAGGGAAAGGTGACATGGCAGCGTGGTTGCGGCTATTGACGAAACAGAAAAGGCAAGAAACGCCCCCAAGTCATTTCCTGCCTAACCCACTTTGCTATTTTTCTTAATTCTTAATTCTTACTTCTTAATTTCTTGCTTCTTACTTCTAAATTTCTTGCCTTTGTTTACTTGAATATCGAGAAGTTCACGCTTCCGTAGGCGCGGTGCTCCACGAAGCGTTCCATTTGGCTGAAATCGTTTTTTGCCCCGTGCTCAAACACGAACACGCCTCCCTCGGCCAGCAAGCCCGAGGAGAGCACAAGGTCTGGTATCTCGGGCAGGCGTTCAAGCATATATGGCGGATCGGCGAAGATGAAGTCAAACTGCTGGCGGCACGACTTGATGAACCTGAATGCATCGGCGCGCAGAGGCACGCAGCCCGTGGCCCCTATCTTGGCCAAGCACTGCTTGATGAAAGCATGGTGGTCGCGATCCTGCTCCACGCTCACCACGCCCGCGCAGCCCCGCGACAGCAGTTCGAGCGTTATGCTGCCCGTGCCGGAAAAGAGGTCGAGTGCCTGCTTGCCTTCAAGGTCAATGTAGCCTGCCAGCACGTTAAATAGGTTCTCCTTGGCGAAATCGGTGGTGGGCCTGGCCTTGAACGTGCGCGGTATGTCGAAGTGGCGGCCCTTGTAAAGTCCTGTTATTATCCTCATGTTGTCACCTTCCTTTTACGTAGTAAGCCATCAGGTCGTATGGCATCCCGCTCACGAGCGACGCCGGCGCGCGGTTGAAGTCGGCTGAGGGGTTGATTACGTATGCCCTCAGGAGATATTTCCTCAGCTCCGCCAGTATCCACGCCTGCTCGGGTATGTCGCCCACTATGTGCATCTCGTCGTGCTCGGGCTTCATTGCCAGCTGCTTCCAAACGTAGAGAAGGAAGTACAGCGCGTCGTGTGCGTGGGTGGTTTCGAAGGCATTGCAGTACTTGAAGCGGTTCTGCGCAAAGCAGAAAATGTCAAGTTTCCTGTCGTGGAAATAGCCGTACAGTTTGCTGCGCGGCCCTATGAAGCTGCGCTGGTGGAGGTATTTCCATACGGGAGACATGGCGCAGCCCACCTTCACGTCGGCAAAGTGGTCGTCCACCACGAGCCTAAGGTCCTTGTTCACCGAGAACAACGCCACGGCGTTAAGCTCTGGCAGCACGTTGTATTCCACCCTGTCGGCGGTCTGCCTCGGGAACGAGTGGCGGTAGAGCGTGTCGGCATCCTGCTCGCGGAAGAGGTCTACTGGCATCATGAGCACAGGCGAGTCCACCATGAGCAGGGCCTTGCCGTAGCCCTTGCCCGGCAGTGTGGCGGTCTTGAATGCCTCGCGCAGGTTGGCGGCTATGGCTATCCCGCTCCTCACGGTGTACGGTTCGAATGTCACGCCGCCGGCTTCCTGCGCCGTGTCGGGCGCGGAGAAAGAAAGCGAATGGCGGCTGGCGCGTATCGTGAGCCGCCGTCCGGCGTTGCGAGTGTTGCTGTTTGGGGCTGTGTCCATTGTCTGTTTGCTCTTCTTGCTTGCAAAGGTAGCACAAAAAAACGAGAGGAAGAAACGAACAATGCGCTTTTTGGTGTGCGGTGGCCTACAATGCGATGCGAGGCGGAACATTGTCCGCCTCGCATCGCATTGTGGCTTGTTGTGCCTCGTGATGTATGGAGCAATGCCCTTTCGGTGTGGCTTTGCAGGCTTGCCCGGCGCGTTTGTTGGGCGCAGGCGGCGCTCCGTGCCACCTTGCCGTGCCGCCCCTTGGCAGCCGCGGGCCTACCAGCCCGACTCTGCTCCGCCTCCGCCGGAGTCTCCCCCGCCGAAGCTGCCTCCGCTGAAGCCACCGCCCCCGCCGCCATGGCCGCCCCGGCCTCCGCTCAGCAGCGAGCCTATGATGAAGCCGCTGAGGAATGAGCCGAAGCCCGAGTGGTGGTCATCGTCGTTGCCTTCGTCGGTGGTTTGCACGGTGACGCGCCCGCAGTGCGAGCACACAAACACATCTTTGCGCATCGTGTGGCCGTTGGGTGCGCGGTAGCGGTCGGTAGACATTAGCCCCAGTGCGCGCCTGCCGCAGTTTTGGCATCGCTTCTTGCGGTTGCCGTAAGTGCCCGTTGCATACAGGGCTACGGCCAAGATGATCATTATCAGCACTATCACCGCCATGCCGCTTCCGCCGTCCTGCTTCTTTTCAGGCTCCATCGAGCCGTCGAGTGTGGCGTATATAGCCTTGCTCCCGGCCACCATCGCCGCACCTACGTCGCCCCGGCGGAAGGCCGGCACCATCAGTTCCTGCTGTATGCGCATGCACTTCGCATCGGTGAGGAAGCCCTCCAGGCCGTAGCCCACGTGTATCCTCACCTTGCGTTGGTCGGCCACGTAGAGCACCAGCAGGCCGTTGTCGCGTCCTTTCTTGCCTATGCCCCAGTGGCGGAACAGGGCCTGCGCGAAGTCGAATGGCGTGGCGTCGCCTATCGACGGCAGCGCCACCACGGCCGCCTCGATGCCCGTTGTGGCCTCAAGCCGGCCAAAGAGCGCGTCGATGGAGTCGCGGGCGGCTGCCGGCACAAGCCGTGCCGGGTCAGAGACGTACCGCCTTGCGTCATGCACACGGACATTAGGCACGCTCTCGATGGTGAAAGCCTGCGCCCGCTCCTCGGCCGCAATGGCGGTGATGGCGGCGAGAGCCGATATGAAAATCAGCGCGAAGCGTTTCATGGCCTACGGTCAGAACTGCACTTCGGGTGCTTTTTCCGCGCCGCTCTCAGCCTCGAAGTACGACTTCTTGTCGAATCCGAAGAGTCCGGCGAGTATGTTCTTGGGGAAGCGGCGTATGGCCACGTTGTATGCCTTGGCCGCGTCGTTGAAGTCCTTGCGCGCCACCGTGATGCGGTTCTCTGTGCCTTCGAGTTGCGACTGCAGCTCAAGGAAGTTCTGGTTGGCCTTCAGGTCGGGGTACTGTTCGCGTATGGCGAGCAGCCGTCCGAGGGCCGTTGACAGTTCGCCCTGCGCCTTTTGGAACTCGGCTATGCGCTCAGGGGAGAGGTCGTCGGCGTCAACCTTTACCTGCGTGGCCTTGCTCCGCGCCTCCATCACGCCCTTGAGCGTTTCCTTTTCGTGCGTGGCGTAGCCCTTTACGGTGTTCACGAGGTTAGGTATCAGGTCGGCGCGGCGCTGGTATTGTGTTTCCACGTTGGCCCACTTGCCGGCCACTTGCTCGTCCATCGACACGAGGCCGTTGTATCCAGACACTCCCCACAGCAGCAGGATCAGCACCACTGCCCCTGCGATAATCCATCCCAAATGTTTCTTCACGTTCATTTTTAAATATAGGTTATTGGTTTGTTGATTCGTTGCCTTGGCCCGCTGCCGCCTCTGTGCCGGCCTTCCGGCTGTCCTGCGCGGCGGGCGCGAGTATGCTCCTCACGCATATCCACAGCAACAACAGTGCCAGTATGGTGAGCAGCGCGTTGGTTATTTTGTTCTTGTTTGCCATTTAGTAGTTTTCTATAGCCTTTATGCGCTCCTCGGTGCGCTTTCGTTTTTTCGAGCTGAAGATTGAGAAAAAGTCGAACGTGGCCAGCGGCTTGGGCCTCGGTGTAAGGCGTTGCTCCTCGTGGAAGGCGCTGAGCATCTTGCCGAAGTCGATGCCCACCTGCGGCAGCTTGCCGTAGATTACCACCTCGCCCAGGGCGTTGTACTTGCGCATCAGCTCCAGGGTGTCGGTCAGTTCGGCGCGCGTGAGGTGCCTCGTTTCGTATCCCGTGTGGCCCAGCGTAATGCTGTCGGCGTGTGCGGGTATTATTATGCCGCCCGTGTAGTCGGTCCTGAGCTGCGAGGTGATGGCCGTGTCGAGTGTTACGGTCACCCCTGCCAAAGGCGTGTGGGTCTCCATGTCGATCACGGTGACCTCCTTTTGTGCCGCGCCGCAGAGGCAGAACGCGGTGGCGGCCAGTGTCAGCAGATATCTCATCGTCATGGCCTTTTGTTTTAGTGGTTGTCGTTATATATACAAAGATAGCCATTTAGTGCGTAAAGGCAAAGGGCGGCGGGGCGGCTTTGTCTATTTTTTTGATGTTTTAATTTTTATTTCGCGCAATTTAGCTACCTTTGTTCCGACAAAGCTTTCACGACATGATGACAGACATTGTGGCACAGGCTGTGGAGCGCCAGTTGCGCTTCAGTCCCACGGCCGACCAGCGGCGGGCCATCGGTGAGTTCGCCTCTTTCATGGTTTCGCGCTCCGAGCGCGCCGTGATGCTGTTGCGCGGGTCGGCCGGCACGGGCAAGACCGCGCTGGCCTCGGCCATGGTGCGCGCCCTTGGCGATGCAGGCTGGCGCATGGTGCTGCTTGCCCCCACGGGTCGGGCGGCCAAGGTGTTCGCCCTAAGCGCGGGCCGCCCGGCGTTCACCATCCACCGCCGCATATACCGGCAGAAGTCGCTGCGCGCCGACATGGGCGGCTTCAGCCTCGGCGACAACCTGCACCGCGACACGCTTTTCATAGTAGACGAGGCATCGATGGTGGCCAACTCTGGTGCCGGCGAGGCCTCCTTTGGCAGCGGTTGCCTGCTCGACGACCTCGTGCAGTACGTCTATGGCGGCGAGGGCTGCCGCCTGATGCTCATCGGCGACGGTGCCCAGCTGCCCCCTGTGGGCGAGGTCGAGAGTCCGGCCCTCTCGGCCCGGGCCATGTCGGCCTACGGCCTGCGAGTGTTTGAGGCCACGCTCGACGAGGTGGTGCGCCAGGCCGAAGGCTCAGGCATACTCTTCAACGCCACCGCCGTGCGCCGCATGATAACCTCGGACGGCCCCGTGCAGCTGCCCCGGGTGCGCTTCAGTGGCTTTGCCGACATCAGCGTGGTGCGCGGCGACGAGCTTGTGGAGACGCTCGCCGGGAGCTACAGCCGCGCCGGCACAGACGAGACAATAGTGATAACGCGGAGCAACAAGCGCGCCGTGGTGTACAACCGGGGCATACGCGCCATGATCCTCGACCGCGAGGAGGAACTGTGTGTGGGCGACATGATAATGGTGGTGCGCAACAACTACTACTGGACGGAGCAGGAGCGGCGCCCCACGCCACAGGCAGGCTCCTCTGCCCCTGCCCCTGCCGAGGGCGAGGCGGGCCTGCCGCCTTTCCTCGCCAACGGCGACAGGGCGGTGGTGAGGCGTGTGCGCGGGGTGCGCAGCCTCTATGGATTCCGCTTTGCCGACGTTACGATGACACTGCCCGACTACGGCGACTGCGAGCTTACGGCCACCGTGCTGCTCGACACCATCAGCTCCGAGGCACCCGCGCTGACCCGCGAGCAGGGCGAAAAGCTCTTCAACGCCGTGATGGACGACTATGCCGACCTGCCGCTGAAGGCCGACAGGATAAAGAGCCTCAGGCGCGACCGCCATTTCAATGCGCTTCAGGTGAAGCACGCCTACGCCGTTACCTGCCACAAGGCGCAAGGTGGGCAGTGGGCCGAGGTGTATGTGGACCAAGGCTACATGACCGACGATATGCTTACCCCGGCCTACCTCCACTGGCTCTACACAGCCTTCACCCGTGCCACCGAGAGGCTCTACCTCATCAACTGGCCCGACCGTCAGACGGTCGATGCCGGCTGAGGCTGCCGCTTCTGATTTTTCAAAAAAGTTTACTTTGGCCCTCCCCAATGCCGTATTGCCTTGCCAAACGGCCTTTCGCGGACTGCCGAACAGCCCGTTTGAGCCTGCAAAACGTGCCGTTTCGCACGGCTAAACGGTACGTTTCGCAACCTCTTGGCAACCAGGGTGTTATGCAGGGCGGTGCGCATTGAGAAATATCATTACAAAATAAGGGCTGCCTCCATGCGATTTCCGTTGCCTAAGGCGAGTATTGAGCGAGTTCGGGATAGGCAATCATTGAGATTAAGCAGTGGGAGTTCTCATGTAGAGACGCAAAATTTTGCGTCTCTACAAGTGGCAGGCAGCAGGTTGATACCTACATTTCTTGTAGGACAAACGAAAATCATCATCCCGAACTCGCGTAAGTATTCGATGTCAGGCAGGGGCAGCCTGCCGCCCTGCGGCCAGGAAACAAAAAGCCGGGCCGAGTGGGAACAACTCCCGCCTCAGCCCGGCGTATGTCTCAGCTTGCCGCCTATGGCAGGCTTTTCCTTGCGGCTCAGCGTCCGCAGGCGGTCTTGATGCCAATGGCAATGCCTACTGCCTCAACGGCCAGGAACACAGCCACGTAGCCCGCCATCATTATGAACATGCTCATGATACGTCCTCCTTGGTTAAAAGTTAGTCCTTAAACGTTCTACCGAAGCATACAGGAGCGCGGCCCCTATCACGGAGACTGCCACGCATACTGCTGCAAATCCAATCATCTCAATACTCATCTTTCTTGCTTTTGTTTGTTATCCTAAATACTTCTTTTCGGCTGCAAAGTTACTGCTTAGTGCAGAATTTGCACAATGCAAGGCGCAAAAAATATGCCAAGGCAGCTCTTATTTTGACATTAATCAATGTTGTGGGCGCACACAATAGGCAAATCTCGCCTTTGCAGGCCGTTTGCGGCATAGGGTGATGCAAGTGTGGCCACTGCGCGGCGTGGCTTAAAATAAGCCAAAATGTTTTGCGTTACGCCCGAAATAATGTAAATTTGCATACTGAAATGGAAGCGAGACGCATTGCAGTTACCTGCATAAAGATAATAATGCCGCTGGTGCTCGGAGGGGCTATACTCTACTGGATGTACCGCGACTTCGACTTCAAGGCCATGGAGGGCGTGATGCGCCACGGGATAGACTGGTCGTGGATGGCCTTGTCGTTCCCCTTTGGCATACTGGCGCAGATGCTGCGCGGCTGGCGATGGCGGCAGACGCTGGAGCCTCTTGGCGAGCGTCCGCGCGCCTCGGTGAGCGTTTACTCCATATTCCTTTCCTACGCCGCCAGCCTCGTGATACCGCGCATAGGCGAGTTTACGCGCTGCGGGGTGCTGCGCCGCTACGACGGCGTGTCGTTCCCCAAGGCCCTTGGCACCGTGGTCACCGAGCGCGCCATCGACACCCTGCTGGTGCTCATCATCATGGGGGTGATGCTGCTCTGGCAGATGGGGGCCTTCTCAACGTTCTTCAGCCAGACCGGCACGAGCCTCGACTCGCTGCTGGCCCGCTTCTCCACTGCGGGCTATGCCGTCATTGCCGTGTGCGCCGTGGCGGTGCTGCTGCTGGCCCATGTGCTCCTGAAGAAACTCGCCATATATAATAAGGTGAAAGCCACGCTTGGCGGGATATGGCAGGGCGTGGTGTCGCTGCGCGGCGTAAGGAACGTGCCTTTGTTCCTCCTGATGACCGTGGGGATATGGGCATGCTACTTCGTCCACTACTACCTCACGTTCTTCTGCTTCGGTTTCACCGAGCCGCTGGGCGTGGCCTGCGGCCTTGTCACTTTCGTTGTGGGCAGCATGGCCGTCATAGTGCCTACGCCAAACGGAGCCGGGCCTTGGCACTTCGCCGTGAAGACCATGCTCATACTCTACGGCGTGGCCGAGGAGCAGGCACTGGTGTTCGTGCTCATCGTTCACTCCGTGCAGACCATGCTCGTGATACTGCTGGGCGTATGGGCGTGGGCCGCGTTGGCGTTCACCAAGAGGCGCGTTGCGGCATCGCCTTCGGCAGCAGCCTGCTGAGCCATGCCTGTGGCGGGGCATGAGGCTCCCGGCCGGCGTGAAACCACCTCAGGCTGCCGACAATACAACCGACTGACAACGAGGGCAACGCCCCCGCGCTTCCAGGCCGCAAGGACGGCAGGGCGCAACGGGGCGGCCCGCTTAAAACCATAAACTATGAGTGAAATCAGAAACCTAAAGCCCGAGTGCATCTGGCGCAACTTCGACGCGCTCACGCAGGTGCCACGTCCGTCTGGACATCTTGACAAAGTACAGAACTTCCTGCTCGACTTCGCCGCCAGCGCAGGCGTGGAGGCCTTCAAGGATCCCGCCGGAAACATAGTGATGCGCAAGCCCGCCAGCCCCGGCATGGAGGGCCGCAAAGGCGTGATACTGCAGGCGCACATGGACATGGTGCCGCAGAAATCGAAGGAGAGCACCCACAACTTTGAGACCGACCCGATAGAGACCTACATCGACGGCGACTGGGTGAAGGCGCGCGGCACAACGCTCGGCTCCGACAACGGCATAGGCGTGGCAGCAATCATGGCCGTGATGGAGGACAAGAGCCTGAAGCACGGCCCGGTGGAGGCTCTCATCACGGCCGACGAGGAAACCGGAATGTACGGAGCCAACGACCTGCCCGAGGGCGAACTCAACGGCGACATACTGCTCAACCTCGACTCCGAGACGTGGGGGAAGTTCGTCATTGGCAGCGCCGGAGGGCTCGACATAACCGCCACCATGGAGTACAAGGAGGCCGCCACCGACCCCGACGACACCGCAGTGAAGGTGACGCTGAAAGGCCTCAAGGGCGGACACTCGGGCCTGGAGATACACGAGGGCCGCGCCAACGCCAACAAGCTGATGGCGCGCTACGTGCGCGACGCCATAGCCGAGTGCGGTGCCCGCCTGGCATCGTGGCACGGAGGCAACATGCGCAACGCCATACCCTTTGAGTGCGAGGCAGTACTGACGCTGCCCAAGGAGAACGTGGATGCCGCCAAGGAGCTGGCCGCCGACTACAAGGAGCTGTTTGCCCATGAGTATGCCGGCATAGAGAGCGGCATCATCTTCGCCGCCGAGGAAGCCGAAGCGCCCAAGGCCGAGGTTCCCGAGGACATACAGGACAACCTCATCGACGCCATCTACGCCTGCCACAACGGCGTGCTGCGCATGATACCGGCAATACCGTCGGTGGTGGAAACGTCGTCGAACCTGGCCATCATCGACATTACGCCGAGCCGCGCCGAGGTTAAGATACTGGCCCGCTCGTCGAGCGAGAGCATGAAGGAGTACATTGCCAACACGCTGCAGAGCTGCTTCAGCATGGCCGGGATGAAGGTGGAGACGAGCGGCGGATACACCGGCTGGGACCCCAACACTGACAGCGAGATACTGAAGCTGCTGGAGCGCGAGTACCGCGAGCTGTTTGGCGAGGAGGCCGTGGAGCAGGTAGACCACGCCGGACTGGAGTGCAGCGTAATCCTCGGCAAGTATCCTCACCTCGACATCGTGTCGCTCGGGCCTACGCTCCGCTCGCCCCACACCACCGGCGAGCGCTGCTACATACCGACGATGGCGCCGTTCTGGAGCCTGCTCGTCAAGACGCTGGAGGACATACCGGCCAAGTAAGCCGGTTGGCAAAAGGATAACTTCTTTTCTATGTTCCGCCGGAGAATGCGGCCTGCACGGCAAGGCTTGCGCTCCGGCGGTTTTGTAGATATGTAAAACACAAATCGTTCTAATGCGGTTTGGGGTAAAATAGCCCATCGTGCGGATTTTGTTGCGGCGGAGCGGCTGTTGTTTCAAAGTATTTTTGTATCTTTGCAGAAATCTAAAAAATATAGGAAGATGGAAATAAAGAAAGTTTTTGGCGTACTCACTTGTACTCTAGTGTTTAGCATCGGACTTAGTGGTTGTTCATCGGATGAAGACTCTGGCGATGGTGGTGGATTGACCAACATGTCGCAATTGGTAGGAAGCGAATGGAAGCGGAATTATTCTTGGATGAACGATGATGGATCTTATGAAAAGGGGGAAGGGACATTGAAGTTCATTTCGGCAAATTCGGCCCATGAGGATGTCACGTACCATGGTAAGGAATGGAGGTATAACTATGACCTTGACGTGGATGAATACAAATCGTATCATGGCGAACGCACGAACCTTTACACGTACACCGTGTCGGGCAACACAATAACCATGACCGATTTGGAATACGACAACGAAATAGTTCTGCGCTTGTCCGATGGCATGTTGGTGGCAGAGTCCGGGAGCGAAGATGTGTGGCAGCTGGTGAAAGCCGGTGACGGAATAGGTGAAGGAACCGGAGGCGCATCCTACACATGGGCAGACATGCAAGGCATCTGGGCGGATGAGGTAGAATATGGTGCCTACAAGTCTGATATCGCGGTATATCGGGCGCAAGGCTCACCGAGTTCTACTTATACCGACAACGCTCACCATGGCAACTTCAGGGTGTACTGCATGGAGTTCGACGGTGAGGGGAATGTGCGTGATTTGTACCCATACATGCGGACGGTTTATAATAGCGGCTATCCGCTCTTGATGCAGTTCATGGCCTCAGACGGGCAGATGGTGTATTGGACAGACCTGAAACCGGATAGCTGGGAACGCAGGCCTTACGTGATCAACGGAAACAAGTTGTATCAGAATGGGGTTGTGCGTTTCGAGATTTTAAGGCCCGGCCAAATGGTGGAGGTCGCCAGTGGCACCTTTTATACCAAGGTTGATGGCGCGAATTGAATGTCTTTGAAGGGGCGTCCGGCCTTGATGCGTTCGCTTTTGCGTCCGCCGGGGCAGGAGGCTTTGACATGAGGGGAGGTCTCCCTGCGTACAGCACAACAGGCCAACCAATCCAAGCCGAGTAGGCATGGATTGGTTGGCTTTTTGCATCTTCAGCCATTGGCCGTAGGAAAAACCGCTGGCCTGCAACCAAGTCATCGATGTTACAATCTCTAATCATTTTGCTGTTTGTTGCTCCGTATCTCATTTTTTTATATTACCTTTGCACCGCAAAAAAACAACAGCAAACAAAATCATGGACGATTATCACGCGGAAAACTTAAACTTGTAGACGCAGGGAAGAAGCTCGAAGTGGCTAATCCCCGCGCCGCAAACCATCACGGAGGATTAGCAAATGAGAACTTACTGGAACACGGTTGGAGGGCTCAAGGCCATCGATGAGTGGCAGCCCAATTGTTGGATACAAGTGACCTGCCCCACGGAAGAGGACCAGCAGATGCTGGAAGAGCAGTTCAAGATACCAGATTACTTCATCTCCGACATCAGCGATACCGACGAGCGCGCCCGCTATGAGTACGACGACGGATGGATGCTCATAATCCTGCGCATACCATACGTGAAGGAAATACGCTCGCGCACGCCTTACACTACGGTGCCGCTGGGTATCATCCACAAGCGCGACGTTACGATAACGGTGTGCTACTACGAAACGAACATGATGATAGACTTCGTGAGCTTCCAGCAAAAGCGAGGCGAGGGCTTCACCGACTACGTGGACATGATTTTCCGCCTGTTCCTTTCTTCGGCCGTGTGGTACCTCAAGCGGCTAAAGCAAATCAACAGCCTTATTGAAAAAGCCAAGCGAAACCTCGACCGGGAGGTGAACAACGAGTCGCTCATCGGACTGAGTCGGCTGCAGGATTCGCTCACATACTTCATCACGTCGATACGCGGCAACGAGACGCTGCTGTCGAAACTGAAGTTCAAGCTGCAAATCGACGAGCTTGACGCAGACTTGATAGAGGATGTGAACATCGAGATGACGCAGGCCCGCGAGACCACAAACATCTACTCGAACATCCTCGAATCGACCATGGACACATATTCGAGCATCATCAACAACAACATGAACACTGTGATGCGAACGCTCACGTCGGTGTCAATAATACTGATGTTCCCAACGCTAATAGCCAGCCTCTTTGGCATGAACCTCGTCAACGGCATGGAGCACAGCCGTTATGGCTTCGTCATCGCGCTCGTCATATCGGCCTGCATATCGGGCGTTTTCTGGTGGATTTTCCGCCATAAGAGACTTATTTAGCATTAAAAGCACTAAAAAAACGATTGAAAATTAGGAGTTTAAAATATTTTTCTGTAAGTTTGCGGCCAAATAGTGCCTTGCCGCCCGCCACGCCACACTGTGGCATGCGGGCTGTGCGCCAATGGCGCCGGGGCATGGCGGAAGTGGCATAAAAACAATCACGGACTAAAAAGTTTGAATGATGGACTCTCAAGAAAAGGCCCTCGAAATGGGCAATCAGGAAGAAGTGAACAAAGTGGAGGGAAACATAGAGGCGCAGGCCGCACCGGCCGAAGCCACAGAGGCAGCACAGGAGGAGACCAAGGAGGCCGCCAACGAACCCGTGGCTGAGCCTGCCGTAGAGCCTGAGGCTGAACTTCAGGATGCGGCAGAGGCTGCCACCGAGGCCGAGGCTGAGCCGGAATACAAGAGGCACTATGCCTCGAAGAAGGAGGTGCTTGCCCGCGTAAAGGAGATAGCCCACGGCGACGAGGCCCCGGCAAAGGGCGAGGTGGACTACCTCAAGACCGTGTTCTACAAGCTCCACATAGCCGAGAGAGAAGCAATCCTGAAGAGCTACATCGACGGCGGGGGCGACCCGGAGAACTACCATGTGCTGCCCGACGATGACGAGGAGGCTTTCAAGGCCGAGATGGGCATCATCAAGGAGAAGCGCCAGAAGCTGCTCAGGGAGCAGGAAGAGGAGCGCGAAGCCAACTTGAAGCGCAAGCTCGACATAATAGATAAGATAAAGGCCATGGTGACTTCGCCGGAAGAGGCCAACAAGTCGTACCAGGAATTCAAGGCACTCCAGCAGGAGTGGAAAGAGATAAAGAACGTTCCGGCCTCCAAGGCCAGCGAGCTGTGGCGCAACTACCAGCTCTATGTGGAGCAGTTCTACGATATGCTGAAGCTCAACAGCGAGGCTCGCGAGTATGACTTCAAGAAAAACCAGGAAACGAAGCTGCGCCTTTGTGAGGCTGCCGAGAAGCTGGCCGACGACCCGGACGTAATCAGCGCGTTCCACCAACTGCAGAAGTTGCATCAGGAATACCGCGAGACTGGCCCGGTGGCCAAGGAGCTTCGCGAGGAGATATGGGCGCGCTTCAAGGCCGCTTCGACAGTAATCAACAAGCGGCACCAGCAGCATTTTGAGCAGCTCAGGGCCAAGGAGGAAGAAAATCTCGCCCGCAAGACCGCCCTCTGCGAGCGCGTTGAGGCCATCGCTGCCGAAGAGAACAAGGGTGCCGGCGACTGGGAAAAGCACACAAAGGCAATCATCGAGGTGCAGGCTGAATGGAAGACCATCGGTTTTGCGCCGCAAAAGATGAACGTTAAGATATTTGAGCGGTTCCGCGCCGCTTGCGACGATTTCTTCGGAAGGAAAGCCGAATACTTCAAGACGCTAAAGGAGACATTCAAGGCCAATGCCGACAAGAAGCGCGCATTGGTGGAAAAGGCCAAGGCCCTGCAGGACAGCACGGAGTGGCGCTCTACGTCAGACAAGCTCATTGCACTGCAAAAGGAGTGGAAAACGATAGGCATGACGCCTAAGAAAGTGGGCGACCAACTGTGGGAGGAGTTCATAGGGGCTTGCAACCACTTCTTCGAGGCGCGCAACGCGGCCAACCACGGGCAGAGGAGTGAGGAGCATGCCAACCTGGCGAAGAAGCGCGAGGTGATAGAGAAGCTCAAGGCCATAACCGCCGAGACTGTGGACAATGTGCAGGAGGCCGTGCAGAAGCTCGTGGAAGAGTATAACGCCATAGGCCATGTGCCTTACAAGGAAAAGGACAAGGTGTACAACGAGTACCGTGCAGCTCTCGACCGGATTTACAAGGAGCTTAACGTAAGTGTGGCGCAGCGCCGCCTCTCCAACTTCAAGAACAAGCTGAAGAGCGTCGCCGAGCAGGGCGAGGGCGCACTCGATAATGAGCGTGCGCGCCTCATGAGGCAGTATGAGGCTCTCAGGAGCGAGGTGCAGACGTATGAGAACAACCTCGGCTTCCTCAACGCCAAGAGCAAGAGCGGCAACAGTCTCGTTGACGAAATGAACCGCAAGGTGCAGAAGCTGAAGGACGACATGAACCTGCTGCGCGAGAAGATAAAGGCCATCGACGCGCAGGATAAGGAATAGTGCATTCGTGACATAATGGCATAGCCGCCACAAAGAGCCTTTGGTGTTCTTTGTGGCGGCTATGTTTTTTCTCTTCATTGGTTGTTAGTGCTGGCGGATGGTGGGGTGTTGGACCCGGCTCGGTCGTTATACTTTCTTCTTGTTTTGTTTTCAAGCCGGGCAGGATGGCTTACGCATTGCCGCAGGCGTGGCAGTCCACACTTATAGAGACGCGATTCGTCGCGTATGAAGTGGATTTCAATGGAAATCCAGCTAAAATCTGGCTGAAACTCGTGAAAAACCAAAAAAAATCGCGTTTAGATGAAAAAAAAGCTCCAAAAGTTTTGCGGTTACGGAAAAATGCACTACCTTTGCACTCGCAATCAGATGATAAAGCTGATGCGAACATTGGGATATGGTGTAATGGTAACACTACAGATTCTGGTCCTGTCATTCTTGGTTCGAGTCCGAGTATCCCAACAAAGAGGCTTCCAATGGAAGCCTTTTTTGTTTGCCATGGTATCCGTCAATGCACGGCGGAGCGTGGAGCGGCTTGCCGTAGGCAGGCCGGACTGCGCAAAAACTTAATATTTCCCAATTTATTTTGCCCTTTTGTGTATTTGCATTAACTTTGCAACTGATTGTGCAAAGCCGTCGGCAGCATGGGCATAAAGGCGTTGCCACCGTTGGAAATGGCCAACTTGAGTATTCAAGTGTGGCCCCAAAGGTTACCATCAGCGTGGTGTTGGCAAGGCGCAAACAAGTCGGTTGGCATCATTTTTGCACGATGAAAAGTCATAATCACATTTATTTATATTAATGGAACAAACAAAGCAATTAGTCCAGACAATCACCAAGGGAATACAAGAGAAGAAAGGAAAAGACATAGTGATAGCCGACCTCAGCTCCATTGAGGGCGCCATCTGCCGCTATTTCGTGATTTGCGAAGGCTCGTCGCCGGCCCAGGTGGAGGCCATTACCGAGTCCGTGGGCGACGTGGTGCGCATAGAAGCCGGCGAGAAACCCGTCAAGGTGGTTGGCCTGAACAATGCCCAGTGGGTGGCGATGGACTACAGCGACGTGCTCGTGCACATCTTCCTGCCCGACGTGCGCAAGTATTACAACCTTGAGAACCTGTGGGAAGATGCCACCATCACCACGGTGCCGGATGTAGATTGAGACTGAATAATGGACAACAAGCAGAATAACCCTAAGATGAACATGCCCAAGTTCAACATGAACTGGATATATGGCATGGTCATCATTGCCCTGCTCCTGATGTGGTTTTCGGGCGGAGGGCAGAAGTCGAGCGTGCAGAGCGAAGCGTCATACTCTGAGTTCAAGAAGATGGTGATGAACGGCTATGCATCGCGGATAGTGGTGAACAAGGGCAACAACACCCTGCTCATGTACGTCAAGGCCGAGCACATACGCGACGTTTTCGGCAAGGGCGTACAGCAAACAGGCAAGGAACCGGCGGTCTCGGTGGAGTTCGGGTCGGTAGACCAGGTTGAGGAATTCATCGATAACGCCCGGCAGGAAAAGAAGTTCAGCGGCGATTACAGCTACGAGAACAAGACCGACAGTGAACTGCTCACCATCTTGATACAGCTATTCCCGTTCATATTCTTCATCGGAATATGGATTTACTTCATGCGGCGCATGGGGGGCGGCTCAGGCGGCGCAGGCGCCGGGGGCGTATTCAGCGTAGGCAAGAGCAAGGCAAAGATGTATGAAAAGGGAGGCGAGATAAACGTAACGTTCAAGGATGTGGCCGGCCAGGCCGGTGCGAAGCAGGAAGTGCAGGAGATCGTGGACTTCCTGAAGAACCCCAAGAAGTACACCGAGCTGGGCGGAAAGATACCCAAGGGCGCGCTGCTCGTAGGCCCTCCCGGTACGGGAAAGACGCTGTTGGCCAAGGCTGTGGCCGGAGAGGCGGGTGTGCCGTTCTTCTCCATGAGCGGTTCCGACTTCGTTGAGATGTTCGTCGGCGTGGGCGCAAGCCGTGTGCGCGACCTTTTCAGGCAGGCCAAGGAGAAGTCGCCGTGCATCATCTTCATTGATGAGATTGATGCAGTGGGCCGCGCCCGCAGCAAAAACCCGGCCATGGGAGGCAACGATGAGCGCGAGAACACGCTCAACGCCCTGCTCACCGAGATGGACGGATTCGGCACCAACAGCGGCGTCATAATCCTCGCCGCCACAAACCGCGCCGACATGCTCGACTCAGCGCTGCTCCGTGCAGGCCGCTTCGACCGCCAGATACACGTAGACCTGCCCGACCTCAACGAGCGCAAGGCCGTGTTCAAGGTTCACCTGCGCCCCGTAAAGACCGACGATACGGTTGACATCGACTTCCTTGCGCGCCAGACCCCGGGCTTCTCGGGCGCCGACATCGCCAACGTTTGCAACGAGGCTGCCCTCATAGCCGCCCGCCACAACAGCAAGGCCGTGGGCAAGCAAGACTTCCTCGACGCCGTGGACCGCATCATAGGAGGCCTGGAGAAGAAGACAAAGATAATGACCGACAAGGAGAAGGAGGCCATTGCCATACACGAGGCAGGCCACGCCACCGTCTCATGGTTCACCGAACACGCCAACCCCCTGGTCAAGGTGAGCATCGTGCCGCGCGGCCGTGCGCTCGGCGCAGCGTGGTACTTGCCCGAAGAAAGGGCCATCACCACAAAGGAGGAGATGCTCGACGAGATGTGCGCCACGCTCGGCGGGCGCGCCGCGGAGGAGCTTTTCATCGGCCACATATCCACCGGCGCGATGAACGACCTTGAGCGCGTGACCAAGAGCGCATACGGCATGATTGCATACGCAGGCATGAGCGACAGGCTTCCCAACGTGTGCTACTACAACAACAACGAATACAGCTTCCAACGGCCTTACTCCGAAACCACTGCGAAAATCATGGACGACGAGGTGCTCAAGATGATAAACGGGCAGTACGAGCGTGCAAAGCAACTGCTCACCGAGCACAAGGAAGGCCATGCCAAGCTCGCCAAGCTGCTCGTGGAGCGCGAGGTGATATTTGCTGAAGACGTGGAGAAGATATTCGGCAAGCGTCCGTGGGCCAGCCGTTCGGAAGAACTGCTTGAGGCGCAGCAACGGGCCGAGGCCGAAGCCATGGCCGAGCACAGGGCCAGGGAGCTTGAGGCCCAGGGCAAGCAGCTTGGTGGCGACACGCAGGCCGAACCTGACGGCGAGGCGCAAGCAACAGGCGGGCAGCCCGCCCTGCCGGCAGCAGACAGCAAGGATGCGAACAACGATAAAACAACCAACGAGGAATGAACAACTTCATAGTTAGAGCCATCACCGGAACCCTGTTCGTTGCGGCAGTGGTGGTGAGCTTTTTGAACCCTACGGCCATGGCGCTTCTCTTTGCGCTTGTCACCGGACTGACCGTGTGGGAGTTTACGGGGCTGGTAAACCAGCGGCCGGGCGTAGACACGAACCGCATGATATGCACCGTGGCAGGGGTGTACTTCTTTCTTGCCATGGTGGGCTTCTGCAGCGGGCTGACGCCGCCCACAGTGTTCATTCCCTACTTGATAACCGTCATTTACCTGCTCGTGGCAGAGCTTTATGCCAAGAATCCCGACCCGATAAGCACATGGGCGCACACGATGATGAGCCAGCTTTACATTGCGCTGCCGTTCTCCATGCTTGGCGTGCTGGCCTTCAGGGCTACGCCCGAGGGTACGGTCTACACATACCTCATGCCGCTGAGCGTGTTCGTGTTCCTTTGGATAAACGACACCGGGGCCTATTGCTGCGGTTCGCTCCTCGGCCGCCACAAGCTCTTCCCGCGCATCAGCCCGGGCAAGAGCTGGGAAGGTTCGGTGGGCGGGGCCGTGTTCGTGGCCGCTGCTGCGGTGCTGATATGGCACCTTACGGAGCTTTACGGTGTCAACGACCTGCAACTTGGCGTGGCAGAGTGGGTTGGCCTTGGATTGGTGGTCACCGTTTTCGGAACGTGGGGCGACCTTGTCGAGAGCCTCTTCAAGCGCACTTTGGGCATCAAGGACAGTGGAAAGATACTGCCGGGCCACGGCGGGATGCTCGACCGATTCGACTCCTCGCTGCTTGCCCTGCCCGCCGCAGTGGTTTATCTCTATACGCTTACGCTGCTCTGAGCAGGCAGCATAGTATTTTTGTACGCGCCCGTTCCCGCTTCACTTCCAAAGCAGGAACGGGCGCGGTTTTTGTGTATTCCTGTCAGTCCGTTACCGTTGCAATCGCGCGAATGGACGCTTTTCCTTTAAAATATACCATTGGTCGCACATTGTTGGCTTCAGTGTTGGGCATCGGCAATGGCCGGATAATGCCATTGAATATGTAAACTTTTTTGCTGGTTATGGGCTTGCCGTGCAATGTGTTGGCATTCAGTGCTTTAGCGAATGTGCCGTTTTGCCTTGCAATATAGGCCGTTTCGCAAGGCAAAACGGCACGTTTCAGCTTCCCATATGGCCTGTTTTGCAAGGCAAGATGGTATGAGGGGCATCGCAAGGGGGCTTTTGTTGTGATTTATTACTGGGCGGGTAATTGGTAGGTGGAGTGGGTTGGGTAGGTTAGGTGGAGTAGGTTTGGTAGGTAGAGGAGGTGGGTTTGGTAGGTAGGTGGAGTAGGTTTGGTAGGTAGGGGAGGTAGGTGTTGTTGGGTGGGGCGTGGTGCATTATCTGTAAAAATGGTTGGGTCTTCCGTAAAGGCTATACTTTGCGGGTTGGAAATTTTGAGTATCTTTGCATCGTGAAGAAACGTTGCTGGCCGATGGTTGGCCATGCACAAAAAACTGATTGATATGGTAAAGGCAATGACTATCATCGCGGCGGCCATGATGCTCGCCGCATCGTGTACCGCCAAGCAGGGCGGGGCAAATGAGGCCCATGCAGCCGAAGGTAAGGTTGCGGGCAGTGGCAAAAAAGTATTGGTGGCATACTTCTCCTGCACCGGCACCACTGAGGCTGCCGCCAAGGCCGTGGCTGAGGCTACCGGGGGCAAGCTCTACCGCATTCAGCCGAAGCAGCCTTACACTGCGGCTGACCTCGACTGGAACGACAAGGCGAGCCGCAGCACGGCCGAGATGACCAATCCTGCTGCCCGGCCGGAGCTGGCCGACCGTGACGCCAAGGTTGAGCAGTATGACGTTGTGTTCCTTGGCTACCCTATCTGGTGGGACCAATGCCCGCGCATCATATACTCTTTCATGGAGGCTTACACTTTTGAGGGCAAGACGGTGGTGCCTTTTGCCACATCGGGCGGCAGCACGATAGCCAACAGCGTGAGCGAGCTTAAGCGGCTTTACGGCAGTGGCATCACTTGGGCCGAGGGGCGTCTGCTCAACTCTGGAGCCGACGATGCTCGGCTGTGGGCCGCCGGTTGCCTGAAGTGACGGTTGCCTTGGTGAACGATGACAGAGCTAAACAAATATAATATTATGAGCAACGTACTGATAATAAAGACAAGTCCTCGTGTGGGCGGCAATTCCGACACGCTGGCCGATGAGTTTGCGCGTGGCGCGGCTGAGGCCGGTCACACGGTGGAGACGGTGAGCCTGGCTGGCAAGGATGTGGCTTTCTGCCGCGGATGCCTGGCCTGCCAGAAGACGCGCAGGTGCGTAATCCGCGACTATGCCGACGAGGTGAGGCAGAAGATGCACGATGCCGATGTGATAGTGTGGGCCACGCCCGTTTATTACTATAGCGTGAGCGGCCAGATGAAGACCATGATAGACCGCTCCAACCCGCTCTACGACTCGGACTATAAGTTCCGCGACGTCTACTTGCTTGCCTCTGCCGCCGAGGACGAGGCAACCACGGTTGAAGGCGCTGTGACAGCCTTGAACGGCTGGATAGCTTGCTTCGAGCGTTCGAGGCTGGCCGGGGTGGTGTTTGCCGGAGGCGTAAACGAGCGCGGCGACATTGCCGGCCACGCCTCGTTGCAGAAAGCTTACGAGGCCGGGCGCGCCGTTGGTGCCTGACGGCATCGGGCGAACGCCTTGCGCCGTAGGCGTTAAAAAACACGGCCGGGCGGCATTTTGCTGAGCAAACCGTTGCCCGTGAGGGATAAAATTACTACCTTTGCGCGGCGTTACATAATAATATATAGGTGGCGGTGGTGAGCCTGCGGACATATCGCAGAGCCTGCGCCGCCACTTTTTTGACTTCATTCGGCAAGGAAAGGAAACAAGGGCTAAATTGATGTTAGGCAAGAACAAGGGCGACGAACTGCTGTCGTACATCCGCGAAGGGCGCGCCATGACCCGTGCAGAGAAGCTGCGCTTGATAGCGCAGCTCAGCGTACCGTCCATCCTCTCGCAGATGTCGGCCACGGTGATGTTCTTCATCGACGCCTCTATGGTGGGCAGCCTGGGCGCAAGGCAGTCGGCGTCGATAGGCTTGGTGGAGTCGTCCACGTGGCTTTTCAGCGGTCTGCTGAGTGCCGCCTCCATGGGCTTTTCGGTGCAAGTGGCCCACGCCATCGGCGCCAACGACTTTGAGCGGGCCCGCCGCATACTGCGCCAGGGCCTGGTGTGCGCCCTCGCCTTCAGCCTTGCGCTGATGCTCCTGGGCGTAGCCATCCACTCGCGCCTGCCCTATTGGCTTGGCGGCGGCAGCGACATAGCGGGCGACTCATCTATGTATTTCCTCATCTTCTCGCTAGCCCTGCCTTTCTACCAGCTGCAGAACCTATCCGGAAGCATGCTCAAGTGCAGCGGCAACATGAGGGTGCCGAGCATCCTCAACATACTTATGTGCCTGCTCGACGTGGTTTTCAACTACTTTTTCATCTTCATAGCGGGGCTTGGGGTGCCCGGAGCCGCGCTCGGCACGTTGTGCGCCATTGCGGTGTCGGCCTCGCTTATGGCGTGGTCGCTGCTGTTCCGTTCGCCATACCTGGCCCTCAAGGGGCGGCCCGGCTCGTTCAGGCCCACGGCCGACTGCGTTGGCACGGCGTTCAAGATAGGCGCGCCCATGGGCCTTCAGCAGATACTGATGGGCGGCGCGCAGATAGTGAGCACGGCCATCGTGGCCCCGCTTGGCAACATCTCGATAGCCGCCAACACCTTCGCCATAACCGTTGAGAGCCTGTGCTACATGCCCGGCTACGGCATAGCCGATGCCGCCACTACGCTCGTGGGGCAGGGCATGGGGGCAGGCCAGCGCACGCTGACGCGCAGTTTCGCCCGCCTGTCGGTGGGCATGGGCATGGTGGTCATGACGTTCATGGCCGTGCTCATGTACGTCTTCGCACCTGACATAATGTCGCTGATGACCCCCGTAGAGGCCATTCGCGGCTTGAGCGTGGCCGCGCTGCGCATAGAGGCGTTCGCCGAACCTATGTTTGCTGCCGCAATCGTATGCTACGGAGTGTTTATCGGCGCAGGCGACACGCTCAAGCCCGCCGCCATGAACCTGTTCAGCATGTGGGCCGTGCGCCTTTCGCTGGCCGCCGCGCTGGCTCCCCACTACGGGCTGCGGGGCGTTTGGACGGCCATGGCCATAGAGCTTACGTTCAGGGGATGCATCTTCCTGCTGAGGCTTTTCAAGGGGGGATGGATGAAAGGCATACCACAAAAAAAGACGATATGAGCCGACTAGCATTTTCTCTGCTTTTCTTTGCTGCAGGCGTGGCCTGCGCGCTCGGTGCCGGTCGCATGGCCGTGGTGATGGAAACCACGGCGGGCGCCATTCGCATTGAGCTGTACGACGAGACCCCTGCCCACCGCGACAATTTCTTGAAGCTCGTGCGCAGCCACTTCTACGACAGTCTGCTGTTCCACCGCGTGGTGCGCAACTTCGTGGTGCAGGCGGGCGACCCCGCCAGCAGGCACGCTGAGCCGGGCAGCCTGCTCGGCGGCGGAACGCTGCCTTATCGCCTGCGTGCCGAGGTCAGATTGCCGCAGCTGTACCACAAACGCGGCGCCGTAGCCATGGCCCGCGAGGCCGACGACGTAAACCCAGCGCGCGAGTCGGGTGCCTGCCAGTTCTACATCGTGTGGGGCAAGCGCCACTCCACCGCAGTGGTGGAGGCCGAGCGCGAGCGCATCGACACCCTTGGCGGCGGGGCCGCCATGTCTGACGAGATGTTTGAGACGTACCGTAAAGTGGGCGGCCTGCCGCAGCTCGACGGTCTCTACACAGTGTTCGGCGAAGTGACCGAGGGCATGGACGTAGTAGAAAAGATGCTCGATGCCCAGACCGACGACAACGACCGCCCGCTTACCGACATAAGGATAATCACCGCGAGGGTGGAGGAGTGAGGCCGCGCCCGGCTCTGCCAACGTCAGCGTTGCTGCCCGCAGCCGCCTGCCAATGGGCAAAAATCGCCTGTTTTGTTTTGCTTTTAGCCAAACATCAACTAACTTTGCAGCCATCATGAAACAAGTAAAGCCTAAGAAAAACCTCGGCCAGCACTTCCTGACCGACCTTGACATAGCGCGGCGCATAGCCGACACGGTGGACGCTTGCCCCGGAATACCCGTGCTGGAGGTGGGTCCGGGCATGGGCGTGCTTACGCAGTACCTCATCGAAAAGCCCCGCGAGGTGAAGGTGGTGGAGATAGATTCCGAGTCGGTGGCATACCTGCACGACCGTTTCCCGGCCTTGGCCGACCGCATAGTGGCCGCCGACTTTCTGCGCATGGACCTCTCCGAGGTGTTCGGAGGCAGGCCGTTCGTGCTCACCGGCAACTATCCTTACGACATTTCGTCGCAGATTTTCTTCAAGATGATAGACAACCGGCAGCTCATCCCATGCTGCACGGGCATGATACAGCGCGAGGTAGCGCAGCGCATGGCCTCGGCACCGGGCTGCAAGGCATACGGCATATTGAGCGTGATGACGCAGGCTTGGTACGACGTGGAATACCTTTTTACTGTCGACGAGGGCGTGTTCAACCCTCCGCCAAAGGTGAAGAGCGCCGTGATACGCATGACGCGCAACGCCCGCACCAGCCTCGGGTGCGACGAGGTGCTGTTCCGCCGCGTTGTAAAGACTGTGTTCAACCAGCGGCGCAAGATGCTACGCGTGAGCCTGCGGCCTTTGTTCGGCGGGCAGGCCCCGGCCCCGGGCTTCTTCGACGGCCCGCTGATGACCATGCGCCCCGAGCAGCTCAGCGTAGGACAGTTTGTGGAGCTGACCAACATGGTGGCCCGTGAGGCAGGCTCGGCCTTGCCCGGCGACGATGCCCGATGAAGTTCCGTGTGCGGCCACATTATTTGATATATGTCAAAAATAAGTGGATTTTATGTTATAAAACCACTACTGTCCACTAAAAAATGGACAAGGTTAAAAATTAAACAAATTCGGTTCACTTGAATCATATCGGTCTTTGAC
>CALUGA010000011.1 GCA_944320105.1 uncultured Prevotella sp.
CGCTTGTAGCTCAGTTGGTAGAGCACCTGACTCTTAATCAGGGTGTCCAGGGTTCGACCCCCTGCAGGCGTACAGAAAGCAAGGAAAGCAACTGCATAGCGGTTGCTTTCCTGCTTTTATATATGTTTATGACATTTTCCGCATTGCCTACTTTCACAATTCAATTTTAATGCGTAACTTTGCAACCCGAAAAAAAACATAACTATTCAGATGGACAACAAACAAAACAAGTCTTTCTCGATGATAGCCGACATTGAGGGCGATTACAGCGAGCTTTCCAAATCGTCTGACATGCCAACGTCGCTGCCAATACTCGCGGTAAGGAACCTTGTGCTCTTTCCCGGAGTGGTTTCGCCGATACTCATTGGCCGCGAGTCGAGCATGAGCCTTGTGAAAAGAGCCGAAAAAACCAGCATAACCATTGGCATAGTGTGCCAACGCGACCCCGAGACCGACGAGCCGGGGCGCAACGACCTATACGAATACGGCGTCTACGCCCGCGTTGTGAAGATACTAACCCTGCCCAACGGCAACATCACAGCAATAGTGCAGGGCTTCGGTAGGCTTCGCCTGACCGAGATAACCCGCAAGAAACCGTATCTCTATGGCAAGGTGGAGCAGGCTCCCGAAATGGTGCCGGCAAGCGACGAGAGCGAGTTCGTGGCCGCAATGGAAGACTTGCGCCAGATGACCAATGAATACATCAAGCTGAACGATGACATACCAGAAGAAGCCACGTTCGCAATAAAGAACGTGAGCAACAACGTCATGGCCCTCAACTTCATCTGCTCCAACATGGCCTTCACCATAAAGGAGAAGATGGACTTGCTGCAGAAGGATTCCATAAAGGAAAGGCTCTTCGGCACGATGCGCATAATAAACAGGGAACTGTCGCTACTGAGCCTCAAGCAGGACATACGCAACAAGACCCGCGACGACATAGACGAACAGCAACGTAACTACTTCCTGCAACAGCAAATAAAGAACCTCCAGGCTGAAATGAGCAACGGGGAAAGTTCGCCGGAGA
The DNA here is from genome assembly GCA_944320105.1 of uncultured Prevotella sp. Lineage (GTDB taxonomy): Bacteria > Bacteroidota > Bacteroidia > Bacteroidales > Bacteroidaceae > Prevotella. The sequence continues at coordinate 1,028 of CALUGA010000011.1, forward strand.
AGCAGGAACTGCTGGAAAAGGCCGAAGGCAAGAAGTGGCCACAGGATGTGGCGAAGACATTCAACAAGGAGGTGGACAAGCTGGACCAGCTGAGCCAGCAAAGCCCCGAATACAACGTGCAGCTCACTTACCTGCAAACGCTCGTATCGCTGCCATGGGGCGAATACACCAAGGATGACCTCAACCTGAACCGCGCCCAGAAGATGCTCGACAAAGACCACTACGGCATGGAGAAGGTTAAGGAACGGATACTCGAATACATAGCCGTGCTTAGCCTCAGGGGCGACCTCAAGTCGCCCATACTCTGCCTTTACGGCCCGCCGGGCGTGGGCAAGACGAGCCTTGGCAAAAGCATCGCCGCAGCCATGAACAGGAAGTATGTGCGCATATCGCTTGGCGGACTGCACGACGAAGCCGAAATCAGAGGCCACCGCCGCACATACATCGGGGCCATGCCCGGCCGCATCATAAAGAGCATACAAAAGGCTGGCGCGTCGAACCCCGTGTTCGTGCTCGACGAGATAGACAAGGTGACGCAGAACACCGTGAATGGCGACCCGGCCTCGGCACTGCTCGAAGTGCTCGACCCCGAGCAGAACTCAGCCTTCCACGACAACTATCTCGACGTGGACTACGACCTTTCGAAAGTGCTGTTCATAGCCACGGCCAACGACCTCAACACCATCCCACGGCCCCTGCTCGACCGAATGGAGATAATAGAGGTGAGCGGATACATCACCGAAGAGAAGATAGAAATAGCGCGACGCCACCTTATCCCCAAGGAAAAGGAGAACACCGGCCTTGACAAGGAAAAGAAATTGGCATTCAACAAGGCAGCCATAGAGAAAATAATAGAGCAATATACACGCGAGAGCGGCGTGAGGCAGCTTGAGAAGCAGGTAAACAAGGCCCTGCGCAAACTGGCATTCATGAAAGCCAAGGAGCAAGAACTGCCATACCATAAGATTACCCCCGATGAGATAGAAGGCCTGCTCGGCAAGCCGCCTTTCTACCGTGACATATACCAGGGTAATGACTACGCTGGCGTGGTTACAGGACTCGCATGGACAAGCGTGGGCGGAGAGATACTTTTCATCGAGACCAGCCTCAGCAAGGGCAAGGGGTCTAAGCTGACGCTTACCGGCAACCTGGGCGACGTTATGAAGGAGTCGGCCATCCTTGCCCTCGAATACGTGAAGGCACACGCCGACGTGCTTAACATCGACTACCGTATCTTCGACCATTGGAACATCCACATCCATGTACCGGAAGGAGCCACGCCCAAAGATGGACCGTCGGCCGGCATAACCATCGCCACGTCAATAGCCTCGGCGCTGACACAGCGTAAAGTCCGCAAGAACACAGCCATGACCGGTGAGATAACTCTCCGCGGAAAGGTGCTGCCCGTAGGTGGCATAAAGGAAAAGATACTCGCCGCAAAGCGCGCAGGCATCACCGACATAGTGATGTGCAAGGACAACAAGAAGGACATAGACGAGATTCCCGACATTTACCTCAACGGCGTTAGCTTCCATTACGTGGAGAACGTGCAGGATGTATGGGACTTCGCCCTGACAGATGAATTGGTTGACAATCCCTTGAAGTTTGAAATAGAAGAAGAGAAGAAAGAATGACGTTCGAACTCACACACACTGACCCACATTCGGATGCACGGGCCGGGGTGATAAGTACCGCCCACGGGCAAATAGCCACGCCCATATTCATGCCCGTCGGAACGTGCGGAAGCGTCAAGGGGGTGCATTTCTCTGAACTCAAGGAGCAGGTAAACGCCCAAATCATCTTGGGCAACACATACCACCTGTACCTGCGCCCGGGTCTCGACACACTGCGGGCTGCGGGGGGATTGCACAAGTTCGGGGGGTGGACCCGCCCCATACTTACAGATTCGGGGGGCTTCCAGGTGTTCTCGCTCACAGGCATAAGGAAACTGAAAGAGGAAGGGTGCGAGTTCAGGTCGCACATCGATGGGTCTAAGCACATATTCACGCCAGAGAACGTCATAGACACCGAGCGCATCATCGGGGCCGACATCATGATGGCTTTCGATGAATGCCCGCCGGGCCAAAGCGACTACTCATACGCCAAGAAAAGCCTTGCCATGACCCAGCGGTGGCTTGACCGATGCATCAAGAGGTTCAACGAGACGAGCCCACTGTATGGCTATGAGCAAACCCTTTTCCCCATAGTGCAGGGCTGCACCTACAAGGACTTGCGTTCCGATGCAGCAAAGTTTGTGGCCGACAAGGGTGCCGACGGCAACGCAATCGGTGGTCTTGCCGTGGGTGAGCCTACTGAAGTGATGTATGAAATGATAGAAGTGGTGAACGCAATCCTGCCTAAGGACAAGCCGCGATACCTCATGGGAGTTGGCACTCCGCAGAACATCCTTGAGGCAATAGAACGCGGCGTGGATATGTTCGACTGCGTTATGCCAACGCGCAACGGCCGCAACGCTATGCTCTTTACCTACAATGGCACAATGAACATGAGGAACAAGAAGTGGGAGAAAGACTTCTCGCCCATCGATCCCGATGGCTGTGATGTGGACAAAGCCTACACAAAGGCTTACCTTCACCACCTCTTCAAGGCTGGCGAACTGCTTGCCATGCAGATAGCCAGCATCCACAACCTTGCCTTTTACCTGCGCCTTGTAGGCGACGCCCGCCGCCATATCATCGCAGGCGACTACGTGGCGTGGAAGAAGGGCGTAGTCGGCAACCTCGGGCAAAGGATATAAACCAACGCAAGACAACCGGCTGAACATGAAATACAGCGTCATAAGGAAACGGCACAGAGCCTTGAAACGACTACGATCGCTAAGGCGTCGCACGGCATGGGCATCACGCTTCATGTCGGCCACTGCCGCAGTCCTGGGCAAGGCAAACCCTCTCAGGTACATCAAGAAGATAGATGGGTATATCATAAAAAAGTTCATCGGCACATACATATATTCCATTGCGCTGATAATATCCATATCCATCGTCTTTGACATCAACGAAAACCTGGCTAAGTTCAGCACCAACAATGCACCACTTAGGGCAATAGTGTTTGACTATTACGCCAATTTCGTGCCTTATTTCGCCAACCTGTTCAGCCCGCTGTTTGTCTTCATTGCCGTGATTTTCTTCACGTCAAAGCTGGCAGGAAACTCTGAAATAATAGCCATGATGGCCTGTGGCATGAGCTTCAAGAGACTGCTCAGGCCCTACATGATATCTGCTGCGCTCATCTCCGTGCTCAACTTCTACCTCGGCTCCTACGTCATTCCCAAAGGAACAGTCATCCGCCATAACTTTGAGTCGCTGTACAAGAACAACAAGAAGAACACTTCGGCTAGCAACGTACAGCTGCAAGTTGCCCCCGGCGTCATAGCCTACATAGCCCAGTATGACAACATACACAAAACTGGCTACGGCTTCTCGCTTGACAAGTTTGAGAACAAGAAGCTCGTAAGCCACATGACTGCCAACATAATACAGTACGACACGATTTCCGACAGCCGCTATCACTGGAAGGCAATAAACTACAAGATACGCACTCTCAAGGGAATGCGGGAGCACATAAAGACCGGCATGGAGACCGACACTACCATCATGATGGAACCTATGGACTTGGTGTTCAGCAAAGGGCAGCAGGAAACTTTCACCAGCCCGGAACTGAAGCGATACATATCCAAGCAGAAAAACCGCGGCTCAAGCAACGTGGTACAGTACGAAGTGGAATACCACAAGCGCATAGCCACTTGCTTCGCCTCGTTCATCCTGACCATCATCGGGGCCAGCTTGAGCGCCCGTAAGCGGAAGGGCGGCATGGGTCTGTACCTCGGCATCGGCCTTGCGCTGAGCTTCTCGTACATTCTCCTGCAAACCATAAGCTCCACGTTTGCCATCAACGCTAACACTCCGCCGATGCTGGCTGCGTGGATACCTAACTTACTTTATTTCATAATTGCATATTTCTGTTACAAAAAAGCACCAAACTAATGAGATTTGAAGAGACATACCTGAACGATAACATCCTTGATGCGCTTTACGATATGCATTTCGATGAGTGTACGCCGATTCAAGAAAAGTGCATACCTGAAATTCTTAACAAACACGACATAATAGGAGTTGCGCAGACAGGAACAGGCAAGACCGCCGCCTACCTGCTGCCGATACTAAGCATGCTCGACGATGGAGGCTACCCGCAGAACTCCATCAACTGTATAGTAATGTCGCCAACACGCGAACTTGCCCAGCAGATAGACCAGGCAATGCAGGGCTTTGGCTACTATCTCGATGGAGTAAGCAGCGTTGCCGTATATGGCGGAAACGACGGCAACCGCTATGACCAGGAAATGAAGAGCCTGAAACTTGGCGCCGACGTCGTGATAGCCACGCCCGGACGACTGCTCAGCCACATACGAATGGGCAACGTTGACCTGAGCAAGGTGAGCTTCTTCGTACTCGACGAAGCTGACAGAATGCTTGACATGGGATTCAGCGACGACATAATGCAGATAGCCAAAGGTCTGCCCGACAACGTGCAGACAATAATGTTCTCGGCCACTATGCCCGACAAGATACAGCAACTCGCCCGCACACTGCTTAAAGATCCTGTGGAAGTGAAGATTGCCGTAAGCAAACCTGCCGAAAAAATAAAGCAGTCTGCCTACGTATGCCACGAGGCACAGAAGATTGGCATCATAAAATATCTCTTTAGCACCGACCAGCTCAAGCGTGTAATCATATTCTCCGGAAAGAAGGAAAAAGTGAAAGACATCGCCCGCGAACTGAAAAGGCTCAACATAAACTGCTGCCAGATGCACAGCGACCTTACGCAGCAAGAACGCGATGAGGTGATGTACGAGTTTAAGTCGGGTCAGAAAGACGTGCTCGTGGCCACTGACATCGTGGCACGCGGAATCGACATCGACGATATTCTAATGGTCATCAACTACGATGTTCCGCACGATGCAGAAGACTATGTACACCGCATCGGGCGCACTGCGCGCGCCGACCGCGATGGAGTGGCAATCACATTTGTCTGCGAAAACGACATGTACGCATTCGGCCAGATTGAGAAATTTCTCGAAAAAGAGATAAAGAAGAACCCGCTGCCGGAGAATCTCGGCAAAGGTCCAGAATACGTAACAGACCGCAAAAGCAACCCACGTGGCAGGGGGAACGGACACGGACGGAAGAGCGGCAGGCACGGACACGGCAACGCCGCAAAGGCAAGCGCCAACGAGAAGCAAGGAGACAAGCGCAGAAGACCAAGGAGACGCGGACGCAGGAAGCCAGGCAAGGACTCAGAAGGGAAGTAAACCAAGCCACAACCGTGTACGACTTACAATCTTGAATAACCGCGCCGAATGGGCTAAACACGGCTTGCAGTATGCAATTCGGTGCTTTTGATCAACACAAAACAAATGAAAGCAGGTGACAAGGATGCCAAACCCTTGTCACCTGCTCTTTCATTTGGAATCTTCATCTTTCAATACCGGAAGCGACACATGATACCTTACGGCAAGGAAACGGATGGCGCACGTCACCAAGAAACTGGTTGACGCCGTAATCTGTATGGCCACCTCAAGCTCTGACAGCCCCCAATAGACAATGCCTCCTGCAATGCTTGCCAAAGCGTAAATCTCCTTACGCAGAATCACTGGCTCATTGTTGAGGAGCACATCACGTATCACTCCACCGGCAGCACCCGTAATGCACCCCATTATTATGGCCACCCAGAACGGCTGCCCATAGTCAAGGCTCTTCTGGATTCCGGCTATTGTAAACAGAGCCAACCCCAAAGTGTCAAAGACAAACCAAGCATTCTGCAATCTTTCCATATATTTGGAGAATGCTATCACCATGCATAAGGCAATGGCAGTACATATCATATAAATAGGATTTGTCATCCAAAACGGCGTCGCCCCGAGCATTACGTCGCGTATGGTTCCGCCCCCTATGGCCACGGCAATTCCGCAGACATATCCGCCAAACCAGTCAAAATGCTTCGCGGCAGCGTGCCTTATGCCCGATATTGCAAAAGCAAACGTACCCAGAAACTCTATGAGCTGCTGAGCCGTAGCAATTGTTATGTCGTCGTTCATCCGTTCACCACATTGGTAGGAGCACCAGCCATGAATGCCTTCAAGTTCTCAACAGCAATGTCCATCAGCCTGCCCCGCGCCTCATACGTAGCCCAAGCGATGTGAGGGGTAATGAAAGCGTTGGGCGCAGCGAGCAAAGGATTATCCTCGGCAGGCGGTTCCTGGCACATTACGTCAGCCCCGTAGCCACCCAATTGCCCGCTCTTGAGAGCCGCAGCCACATCAGCCTCATTGACAAGAGGCCCTCGCCCGGTGTTGATGAGTATAGCCCCGCGCTTCATCCGCTTTAATGTCGCAGCGTTGATCATCCCGCGAGTGCTGTCAGTAAGCGGGCAATGCAGGGTCAGTATGTCGCTCACGCCAAGCAGCCCTTGCAGCGTCGTCTTCTGGATTCCATCCGGCAATGATGCCGAATGCTTGCTCGTGGAGGCAAAGACATCCATTCCAAACTCCCGGGCAATGCAGGCTACCTTCATGCCTATATGCCCCAAGCCCACGATGCCTATCGTTTTTCCGGAGAGTTCGGGTAGCGTTGTGTCCCAGTAGCAGAAATCCTCATTGCGGCTCCACAGCCCCTCACGGCTCTGCCTGGCGTAATGCCCCACCCTGTTGGTTATGTTCAAGATATGGGCAAAAACCATCTGAGCCACGCTATCGGTGCTATACGCAGGGATGTTTGTTACGCAAATGCCCCGTTCACTGGCTGCGGCAATGTCCACAACGTTATATCCCGTGGCCAGGACACCAATGTATTTCAACTGCGGCAGGCACGACATTATGCCTGCATCTATCACTACTTTATTGGTGAGAAGGGCATCGGCATCCTTGCATCTGCCCATCAATTCATCTCCAGCAGTGCGTGGGAACACCTCAACATCGCCCAAAGCCTGCAATGCCGACCACGACAAATCGCCGGGATTGACCGTGTATCCATCCAAAACAACAATCTTCATATTATCCGTTTATGTTTTTAATCTTTAAACTTATCCCCCCAACAATCTACCATCCGCTGACACAGCTTGTCCTCATGCGGGTTGTGCTGCCCATGCCACAGCCGTTCATCGGCAAGGGCATCTGGCAAATACTGCTGCGGTATGAAGTGGCCGGGGTAATCATGCGGGTATTTATATCCATCGTGATAGCCAAGGTCTTTCATCAGCTTGGTTGGCGCATTGCGCAGATGCAGCGGCACCGGCTGGTTGCCGGTACGCCTGACAAGCTCCAAGGCTGCATCGATGCCAAGATAAGCAGAATTGCTCTTGGCACTTGTGGCCAGATAGACAGTAGCTTCAGCCAGTGGTATGCGCCCCTCGGGCCAGCCAATCTTGGTAACAGCATCAAAGGCAGCATTGGCCAAGAGCAAGGCATTGGGATTGGCAAGGCCAATGTCTTCTGCAGCACTAATGACAAGCCTGCGGGCAATGAACTTAGGATCCTCACCGCCCTCAATCATGCGTGCAAGCCAATAAAGCGCAGCATCAGGGTCGCTTCCGCGAATGCTCTTGATGAAAGCTGATATTATGTCATAGTGCATCTCCCCATCCTTGTCGTATGCCAACGGGTTTTGCTGAAGGCGGCTCACCACAAGCTCGTCGGTGATTACCACAGGTTCCCCTGCCGGCGACGCTTCGACAACAAGCTCCAATATATTGAGGAGCTTGCGCGCATCTCCGCCGCCATAACGCAACATAGCCCCCGTCTCTTTCAGTTCTATGCTGCGCTTGCACAGCTCAACGTCCTTCGTGATGGCCCTGTTCAACAACTCAAGCATATCGTCAGGCTCAAGAGGCTTGAGCACATAAAGCTGGCAACGCGAGAGCAACGGGCGAATAACCTCAAACGAGGGATTCTCCGTAGTGGCACCAATAAGCGTTATCACCCCTTTCTCTACAGCGCCAAGCAACGAATCCTGCTGCGACTTGCTAAAGCGATGGATTTCATCGATGAACAATATAGGCGAAGCCTCGTTGAAAAAACGCCCCCTGCCTGCCTTATCGATAACCTCGCGCACGTCCTTGACGCCACTCGTCACTGCGCTCAAGGTATAGAACGGGGTGGCGAGCTTGTTGGCGATGATTTGCGCCAGCGTCGTCTTCCCCACTCCTGGCGGGCCCCACAATATGAACGAAGGCACCCGCCCGGCATCTATCATCTTGCGCAACACGGCACCCTCACCAACAAGGTGCTTCTGCCCTATGTACTCATCGAGGGTGCGCGGTCTGAGTCTTTCTGCTAATGGTTGTGACATATATCAGTCCACAAAGATACTAATTAATATTCAACTGTGTGCGACAATCAATGTAAAAAAACAGCTACATAAACTTACATTGCATTAACACAGTGAGCCACAAGCGCCATATCAGGCGACCGTGGCTCACTGTGCATTGCCTCAACGCTTATCATGCCTATGGCTATGCTGGCATCATGGCTAGGCGAGTATGCGCCCTGCGGCTTGCCATCAAACCTTTACGATAATCTTCCCGCCCTCATCAAGGGCCTGCATGTTGAGTGGTATAAGGTTGTGATGGCGCTCCGGCAGTGTCTTTTTCAGAGCCTTCTCAATGCCACCACTGCTTATTATGGGGCACACCTTGAGAAATCCGCCAAGCACAATCATGTTGAATATCTTGCCGTTCTTCATCTCGGCAGCCTTGTCCATGGCGTCCACACGGTACACGGTTATGTCCTTTCTCACAGGTGGATTGATGATGCCATAACCGTCGTATATCAATATTCCGCCCGGCTTCAGCTTCGGCTCAAACTTCTCAAGCGATGGTTGGTTGAGCACTATGGCCACATCATAAGAACTCAATATGGGCGACGAAATCTTGTCATCGCTCACAATGACGGTCACATTGGCAGTGCCGCCGCGCTGCTCTGGCCCGTATGCAGGCATCCAAGTAACCTCCTTGCCATCCATCAGACCCGAGTAAGCAAGAATCTTGCCCATCGACAAGACACCCTGCCCGCCAAAACCGGAAATTATTATTTCTTTCTTCATATCGGTTTCCATTAAAAACTTTGGTTAAATAACGGTCAAGCCATCCGTCAGATAGTGTCCTTGAGATCACCTTTAGGGTAGTACGGAAACATATTCTCCTCCATCCACTTGTTAGCCTGGAGAGGAGTGAGCTTCCAGCCGCTGTTGCAGGTAGACACTATCTCCACAAGACTGCTGCCCTTGCCGTCCATCGAAGCCTGGAAAGCCTTACGGATGGCTTTCTTGGCCTTGCGGATGGAGGCCACCGACTCCACGCTCTGCCGGGTGACATAGCACGTGCCTTCCAGCTGCGCGGCTATCTCGGTGATTTTCAGCGGATAACCGTGCAAGGCCGGTTCACGCCCGTATGGGCAGGTGCTCGTTTTCTGCCCTATGAGCGTAGTGGGTGCCATTTGCCCGCCGGTCATGCCATAGATTGCGTTGTTGATGAAGATGATGGTAATGTTTTCGCCCCTGTTTAGCGCGTGGATTGTCTCGCAAGTGCCTATGCAAGCAAGGTCGCCGTCACCTTGGTAAGTAAAAACGAGGCGGTCGGGCCAAAGCCGCTTGATGCCCGTAGCCACCGCTGGGGCACGCCCATGCGCAGCCTCCTGCCAGTCGATGTCGATATAACGGTATGCAAACACAGCACACCCCACCGGGCTTACGCCTATGGCCTTGTCCTCCATGCCCATTTCCTCGATGACTTCAGCCACCAGTTTATGCACCACGCCATGGCTGCATCCCGGACAATAGTGCATCGGGACATCGTTCATCAACTTAGGTTTCTCGTAGACAAGATTCTCTGGTGATATGATATTATCCATAACAGTGCCTCCTTACATCAGTTTAGTCTTCAGTGCATTAACTATTTCATCCGGCTCGGGCACGATGCCTCCAAGCCGCCCGAAGTACTCAACGGGTTCGCGCCCATTGATGGCAAGGCGAACGTCCTCCACCATCTGGCCTGCGTTTATCTCCGCAACAAGCACACCTTTCTTGCCACTCGCGGCTCCGGCAAGCTGCTCCATGGGGAACGGCCACAGAGTTATCGGCCGGAAAAGCCCCACCTTTATTCCCTCGGCACGGGCTATCTCGATAGCCTTCTGCGCTATGCGAGCCGCGCTTCCGAAAGCAACTATAAGGTAGTCGGCATCATCGCACTGCTGCGTTTCGTACCTAACTTCCGCCTTCCTAATCTCGTCGTACTTCTCCTGCAAGTGGATGTTGCGCTGCTCCATCACCTCCGGCTGTAGTTCCAATGAGGTTATGATGTTGGGCTTCCGACCTCCTATGCGTCCGAACGTTGCCCAAGGACATTCGCGCATTATCTCTTCCTCGGTGCGCCGCGGCTTGTATGGCGGCAGCACCACTTTCTCCATCATCTGCCCAATGACCCCATCGCTGAGTATCATGGCCGGTATGCGGTACTTGAATGCGAGGTTGAAGGCTAAGTCTACAAAGTCGGCCATCTCCTGCACCGAGTTTGGCGCAAGCACTATTATATAGTAATCGCCGTTGCCGCCGCCGCGTGTAGCCTGGAAATAGTCGCTCTGCGATGGCTGGATAGTGCCAAGCCCGGGGCCGCCGCGCTGCACGTTGACGATTACGCCGGGCAGCTCCGCACCGGCCATATATGCAATACCCTCCTGCATCAAGGCCACGCCTGGACTCGACGACGACGTCATAGCCCTCTTGCCGGCAGCAGCAGCTCCATATACCATGTTTATAGAAGCCACCTCGCTCTCGGCCTGCACGACCACCATGCCTGTGGTCTCCCACGGCTTTTCGAGCGCAAGCGTCTCAATAACCTCACTCTGCGGCGTGATGGGATAGCCAAAGTATCCGTCCACCCCGCAACGAATCGCGGCACGGGCTATAGCCTCGTTGCCTTTCATAAGTGTCACTTCCTGGTCAGCCATAGCCTCATTCCTCCATTTTTTTCCTATATACAGTTATGCATCCGTCGGGGCACACAACGGCACACGCTGCACATCCTACGCAGGCTTCGCCCCTTACCGGCTCCACGTAGGGATAACCATGGACGTTGACCCTCTTGCCCAAGGCAATGACATCCTGCGGGCAGGCCTCCACGCAGAGCGAGCAACCCTTGCACCTGTCAGTATTCACGACGATGGCGCCTCTGATTTTACCCATAAAGTATTCTCCTTTCTCTAATCTCAGTTAAGCTATATCACTAAGGATTGTAGGCATCCTTGTTGTAAAAGTTCAGTATGTCGTCGAGCATCGCCTTTGCCTCCGCCGCAGGGCTGTCTGGATCCAGCTCCATGGCAGCCACGTAGCTGTTGATGGCCATCTGCCAGTTGCCCTCGCGGCGGTATCGGTTGCCCTGCTTGTAATACTCCTCAGCAGTCATGACAGAAGCCTGCTTACCGATAATACTTTTTTTCCCCGGCGGCCAGGGTATTCTTCATCAGCGAGCAGATTGTCATCGGCCCTACGCCACCCGGTACGGGGGTGATGAACGAGCACTTGGGAGCCACCTCGTCGAACTTGACGTCGCCATTGAGGCGGAAGCCGCTCTTGCGCGAAGCGTCAGGCACCCGCGTCGTACCAACATCAATGATCACTGCCCCGGGCTTTACCATATCGGCCGTCACGAAGTCGGGGCGGCCGATCGCGGCTATTATGATGTCGGCCTGCCGACACTCTTCCTTGAGCGTGGCCGAATGGCTGTGGCATACCGTCACCGTGGCGTCGCCATATTGCTTCTGCATCATCAGTTGAGCCATGGGCTTGCCAACTATATTGCTTCGGCCAAGAATTACGCACTTCTTGCCGCTCGTCTCCACGTTATAACGACGCAGCAGCGTAAGTATGCCCAGCGGTGTGGCGGAAATGAAGCACGGCAGGCCGATTGCCATTCGTCCCACATTTACGGGGTGAAAACCATCCACATCCTTGCGGTAGTCAATAGCTTCGATTACTTTCTGCTCGTCGATGTGCTTTGGCAGTGGCAGCTGCACGATGAAACCGTCCACATCAGGGTCTGCATTCAGCCTGCCTACGCAAGCCAGGAGTTCGTCTTCAGTCACAGAGTCCTCAAAGCGGATGAGCGACGACTTGAAGCCACAAGCCTCACAGGCAATGACCTTATTCTTAACGTAAGTCTCCGAACCGCCGTCATGCCCCACAAGCACGGCAGCCAGGTGAGGACGCTTGCCTCCGGCAGCCACAATGGCGGCCACCTCCTGTGCTATCTCTTCTTTTATCTTGGCCGCAGTGGCCTTTCCATCTATAAGTTGCATATCGTAATGTTTTATCTCAGTCTTCCTTTCATCTGCCTCATGGCGTTGGCCATCTGCATCATCTTGCTGTTAGGCGCGCCGGTTACGAGTTTCATCATCGAGCGCATCTGGTCAAACTGCTTCATGAGCCGGCTTACGTCCTGCAGTGTTGTTCCCGACCCCTTGGCTATGCGCATACGGCGGCTTTGGTTGATTATCTTGGGGTTCGACCTCTCCTTTGGCGTCATGCTGTAGATTATGGCTTCGATGTTCTTCAGCACGCTGTCGTCAATGTCGATATCCTTTATCGCCTTGCCCATGCCCGGAATCATGGCAGCCAGGTCCTTAAGGTTGCCCATCTTCTTTATCTGCTGTATCTGGGCGAGGAAGTCGTTGAAATCGAATTGGTTCTTGCGTATCTTCTTCTCAAGTTCCTTGGCCTGCTTCTCGTCAAACTGCTCCTGGGCGCGCTCCACGAGGCTCACGATGTCGCCCATGCCCAATATGCGGTCGGCCATGCGGGCAGGATGGAACACGTCGATGGCCTCCATCTTCTCGCCGGTGCCTATGAATTTTATGGGCTTGGTGACCACGGTGCGTATCGACAGGGCTGCACCGCCGCGAGTGTCGCCGTCGAGCTTGGTCAGCACAACGCCATCGAAGTCGAGCCTGTCGTTGAATTCCTTGGCAGTGTTGACAGCGTCCTGTCCAGTCATGGAGTCAACCACGAACAGCGTCTCGTCCGGTTTCACGGCCTCCTTTAGCGTGGCTATCTCGTCCATCATCTGCTCGTCTACCGCAAGGCGGCCGGCAGTATCTATTATAACCACGTCGTTACCCTTGGCCTTAGCCTCGCGTATGGCATTCTGGGCAATGGCCACCACGTCCTTGTTGCCCGGCTCCGAATATACCGGCACGCCCACGGTCTGCCCTACCACACCAAGCTGTTCGATGGCAGCCGGGCGGTAAACATCGCAAGCCACGAGCAGAGGGTTCTTGCGGTTCTTTGCCTTAAGCATGTTTGCCAGCTTGCCGCTGAACGTCGTCTTTCCCGAGCCCTGCAAGCCAGACATTAGTATTATGGCCGGACGGCCCTCAAGATGCAACTCTGAAGCAGTGCCTCCCATGAGTTCCGCCAGCTCGTCGTGCACTATCTTCACCATGAGCTGACCCGGCTTCACGGCCGTGAGCACGTTCATGCCCAACGCTTTCTGCTTCACAGTGTCAGTGAATGTCTTGGCCACCTTGTAGTTTACGTCGGCATCGAGCAGCGCACGGCGCACATCCTTCAGCGTCTCGGCAACGTTTATCTCGGTTATTTTCCCTTCGCCCTTCAGTATCTTGAATGAGCGTTCAAGTCTGTCGCTTAAGTTTTCAAACATATATAACTATGTATAATCTGTAATGTCGCAATACCTACCAAATTTGCAATTGACAATGCTTGAACGGACACATGGCATACACTGCCCTGCCCCAAGCTGCCTATCTTATGCAAAGATAATTCTTATTATCAAGAAAAGCAAATTTGCAGAAGATGTTTTAAAGTATTTTAAAACGGCAGAAAGGCAAACTGCGCACATGCAAATTACGTGTGCAGTGGCTGGACATTCAACCTCGGCAGCCATCATTTAATGCCTTAACAACTGAGGCGGAATGTGCTTGTGGTGAAATGGCGTAATGCGCAAAAATAGCAAAAATCACCACACAAGACACCACTTTTCGGCAGCTATGCTGTGGTTTGGCATAATCTGGCACTACTTTTGCACATGGAAACTACAAGAGATGAAAGGAACAACAAGATGGTAAAGGAAATCAAGAATGCCTCATCGGGCAAGGCCAAGAAGGCAACCACGACAACCACCAGACTGGATCTGCTCAACGCCATTGAACAGATAGTGGAACTCTCTGACGGCTCCAACCTTAGCGACGATTTCTTCAAGAAAGCCAGCAAGCCAATAGGCTACGTATGCCGACGGTTCGAAGTGACGAAGGTGCAGGCTGTGCTGCTTTCAATCATGATAGACAAATGCAATGACAACAACATTGAGCTTGACGACATTTCATCACACTTGCACTGCCGCAACGTAAGGATGATAAAGCATATAGAAGACCTCAATGAACTGGAACGGCGAAAGCTCGTACGCTGTAGCCGCCGACGCGACTCCGTAAGCTACCGGGTGCCTATGCAGGTGGTGGAAGCCCTGAAGGACAACAAGGCTTACACGCCGCCAGCACTCACCGGTATAACAGATGAAGAGCTTTTCATTGAATTGGATAAGCTGTTCACTGAACGACGCAACGACGAGCTTACGTACAACGCCATGGCAGAAGAAATCGACCTGCTCCTGGAGGGCAACAAGCAAAACGGCTTTGCAAAGAGCTTCCTTACAGACAAGCTCATAGAGGCAAATTGCTCCAAGAACGACAAGCTGTTGCTGCTGTTCCTCTGCCACCAGCTCGTTAACAACGACGATGAGGAAATCTTCGCCGGGCAGTTTGAAGACCTTTTCATACACAAGATGGTAGCCAAGAAAATAAAGAACGAGCTGTCGACCGGCAACAATGTACTGCAACGCATCGGCTACATTGACTTCAACAACAACGAGGGCATGGCCGACCGCAACTCTTACTGCCTCACCGACAAGGCCAAGCAAGCACTGCTATCCAGCATGGGCATAACCTCAAGGATGGCTTCACGCACCAAAGAACTTACGCTCTGCGGCAATATCGTCCCGAAAAGGCTCTTCTACAACCAGCGTGAAGGCAGGCAAATAGAACAATTGGCATCGCTGCTGTCTGCCGAAAAGTTCTGCAATGTGCGCCGCCGACTCATTGAGGCCGGCATGCGCAGCGGTTTCGCTTGCCTCTTCTACGGCGCGCCCGGCACCGGCAAGACCGAAACAGCCCTGCAACTGGCCCGTCGCACCGGACGCGACATCATGCAGGTGGACTTCTCCAATATAAAAAGCTGCTGGGTGGGCGAAAGCGAAAAGAACATAAAGGCTCTCTTCGACCGCTACCGCACGCTCTGTGCCGATTCTGAAACAATTCCGATATTGCTCTTCAACGAGGCCGACGCAATAATCGGCAAACGCCACGAGGGCGCGGAACGGGCTGTGGACAAGATGGAGAATACCATACAAAACATAATCCTACAAGAGATGGAGACACTCGACGGAATCCTCATCGCCACTACAAACCTAACGCAAAACATGGACAAGGCATTTGAGAGGCGCTTCTTGTACAAGGTCGAGTTCACCAAGCCTTCCCTTGAAGCCAAGTGCGCTATATGGCAGTCAATGATACCAAAAATGAGCGATGACGACGCCACAGAGCTGGCAAGGCGATACGACTTAAGTGGAGGGCAGATAGAGAACATCGCGCGCAAGCACACCATAGAAAACATCCTCGACGGCAGCAACGAGACTTGCTTCAGCCGGCTAACAGTCTTATGCGATGAAGAACTGATAGCCCGGCAAGGCCAAAGGCAGAAAATCGGATTCTGAGCCGCCACACAGATGCCCCCGACACCATACACACGAAAAGGCGGAAGCCCGGATGCTGTAGCACCAGGCTTCCGCCTTTATACTTGGATATCAATCGTTACCTTATCCTGTCTGCAGCCCTCACAAGCCGCTCATCGGCCTTGATGGCACGCTGGGCAAGGAATGTAAAGACCAAGGCTGCCATAGGGCATACGCTCGCCCACGATGGAGTGAACTTCACGTCGGCCGTGCCGGGCATCAGCATCAAGGCGTATGCCGCATATATGGCATACCAACCAACCCGCAGCATTATGCTGAACAGGCAGAAACGAGCTTGCAACCGCCGGTTGGAATACTTGAAGATGGCATACAAATCCACCGCAGCCGACAATAGCAAAACGACAAAAAGAGGCCACGTGGCAAAGTTGCGGGTGCCAGTGAAGTTTACAAGCCACAAGTTATACTCATGCGCAAGCTCAAAACCTTCTACGGAAAAGACACCTATCTCCATACATAGGCATACCACGCACAGCACAACTGCCACGAGCAAGTAAACCGTCTGAATACGCTGTATCATGACTAAAGGAAGCCTGTTCTTTACTTGTCTTCACCCTGCTGGGCATCCTTCGACGGGTCACGCCAATATACCTTGCCCTCAACAAACTCCTGCGTGGCAAGTAGCGACGGCTTTGGCAACTTCTCGTAATAACGGGAAATCTCTATTTGCTCGCGGTTTTCAAACACCTCTTCAAGGCTGTCGTTATAAGAAGCGAATTCTGCCAGTTTCTTGCTGAGGTCTTCCTTTATCTGCACTGAAATCTGGTTGGCACGCTTGGCGATGATTGCAACACTCTCGTAAATGTTGCCTGTCTCATCACACAAGTCCATGATGTTTCGCGTAACGGTGTTTACCGGAGCTTTTGATTTCTTGTAATCCATTTTAAAATATTCCTAATCTGAGTTTGGTTTCTATATTCTTGACTTTGAGCTTGCCTCCAACGACCGGCCTGCCACCACGCAATTGCAGAACAAGATTCCATGTACAACGGTGGCCGCAGGCATCGAGGCGGCAGCCATTCAGTCTTTCGTAAACTTCTTGCACTTTTCGATGAACTTCTTGGCTGTTGCCGCCTCCTCGCTGTCTGGATATTCATTGAGGAAGCCATAGCACTCATCCTCGGCATCGCGGTAACGCTCAAGGCGCTTCGCCTCTACACTCTGTTCTGCCAATTCGAACTTGCTTTTCATTATAAGCACAGCAAAATCCTCCCTCAAGCTGCTGTAAGGATAAGTCTTGAGAGCCTGCTGCGCGGTAATGATGCAAGCCTCGTAGTTTGACCCTCCGCCTATACAGTTGAGGAAATAGTCGCCCAAGTCATAATAAAGCTTGGCGGAAAGATACTCTTTCATGACCAATTTGTCTTGCAAGGCGAAAAGCTTCTGCTGCGCCGACGGACGCAACTTCGAGTCGGGATAGAGGTCAAGGAATTGCTGATAAGCGTTTATGGCTCCTACGGTTGGCGTCTGGTCCAGACGCGGTTCTGGCGTACTTTCATACAGCGACTGCCCTATGTAATAGGCGGCCTGCTCTGCATATATGCCCTTGGGATAGGAAGAGAAGTATTTTTTGAACGTCGCCGACGCGCTTTCGTAATCCCTATCGCAGTATTCTGCCATCGCCAACATATAGAGGCTCTCCTCGCCGCTGTCGGTTCCCTTCAGGATTGTTACGAGTTCCTGCAGAAGCGACACGGCGTGCATATACTTGCCATTGGCATAGCACTCCTTTGCGTACTCATATTTATATGCGTAATCGCCAGACTTATATACGCGGTTGAACTCCGTCGCGCAACCGCTAAAGAGGGCTGCGCAGCAAAACAATATGAAAATCCTGCTCTTCATCCGTTGCTGTTTTGGATTGCAAAATTAGTCATTTTCCGCAGATAATCAAAGCATTTGGTTTGATTTTTTGCAAAATGTCCTCCTTTATAACGTTTGTTACGATGAAAATGAGTACTTTTGCCGACGATGAACAGCTTTAAACTAACATCGCAATACAAGCCCACCGGCGACCAGCCGGAAGCAATCAGGGAACTGACCGAAGGCCTGGAGCGCGGCGACAAGGCCCAGGTTCTGCTTGGAGTTACCGGCTCGGGGAAGACGTTCACCATGGCAAACGTGATAGCCAATGCCGGACGGCCAACCCTCATACTGAGCCACAACAAGACCCTTGCAGCCCAGCTTTACGAGGAAATGCGCGGTTTTTTCCCCGAAAACGCAGTGGAATACTACGTAAGCTATTACGATTATTACCAACCCGAGGCTTACATTCCGAGCACCGACACATACATTGAAAAAGACTTGGCCATCAACGAGGAGATTGACCGGCTGCGTCTCCGTGCCGTTTCGTCGCTCCTCTCGGGGCGGAAAGACGTTGTGGTGGTTTCGTCGGTGAGCTGCATCTACGGAATGGGAAGCCCCGTAGCACTGTCGGAGAACGTGATAGAGCTGCGGCGCGGCCAGACGATAGACCGCAACGCGCTGCTGCGCAAGCTCGTGCAGGCCCTATATGTGCGCAATGACATAGACCTGCAGCGAGGCACGTTCCGCGTCAAGGGCGACACCATCGACATTGCCATGGCCTACAATGAGACCGTGCTGCGCATAACGTTCTGGGACGACGAGATAGACGCCATAGAGGAGCGTGACCCGGTAACGCTCGACAGGCTGGCCTCATTCGATGAATACAAGCTCTATCCGGCAAACCTGTTCATGACGACTCAAGAGCAAACCAACATCGCCATACGCAACATCCAGGACGACCTCGTCAAGCAGGTGGATTACTTCACCGAGCTGGGCGACGCAATAAAGGCACAGAGAATTAAGGAGCGCGTGGAATACGACATGGAGATGATCAAGGAGCTTGGCCACTGCTCTGGCATAGAAAACTACTCACGGTACTTCGACGGGCGCCAGCCAGGCGAGCGCCCTTACTGCCTGCTCGACTTCTTCCCCGAAGACTACCTGATGTTCATCGACGAGAGCCACGTCAGTGTGCCACAGATAAACGCCATGTATGGCGGCGACCGCGCCCGCAAGACTAACCTCGTGGAGTTTGGCTTCCGCCTGCCAGCCGCCTTCGACAACCGACCACTTACGTTTGATGAGTTCCACGACATGATCAACCAAGTCATTTACGTCTCTGCCACACCTGCCGACTACGAGCTGCGCGAGGCAGAAGGCGTTGTGGTAGAGCAGGTGATACGACCCACTGGACTGCTTGACCCCGAAATAGAGGTGCGCCCCAGCGAGAACCAGATAGACGACTTGTTGGAAGAGATAAGGGTGCGAACGGAGCGGAAGGAACGCGTATTGGTGACAACGCTTACCAAACGGATGGCCGAGGAGCTTACTGAATACCTGCTTAACCATGGTGTGAGCACGGCATACATACACAGCGACGTGGCGACACTCGAACGCATGAAGATACTTGAGGAGCTGCGCGAAGGCCGCTACGACGTGCTTGTAGGCGTGAACCTGCTGCGCGAGGGGCTCGACCTGCCCGAAGTGTCGCTCGTGGCGATACTAGATGCCGACAAGGAGGGCTTCCTCCGCAGCCACCGCAGCCTGACACAGACCGCAGGGCGCGCCGCCCGCAACGTGAACGGCAAGGTAATAATGTATGCCGACACCATAACGGCAAGCATGCAACAGACCATCGACGAGACCGCACGGCGCCGAATGAAGCAGATGCACTACAACGAAATGAACGGCATAACACCCACGCAGGTGAAGAAATCGCTGAAGACGGGAGTGCTGAGGGCCGAGATTGGCGGTGGCGAGGCCGAGGCCGCAAAGCCGGAGGCCCGCATGGTATACGTAGAACCCGAGGGCGGAGCCTTCGCTGCCGACCCGATAGTGGAGCGAATGACGCGCCCGCAGCTCGAAAAGAGCATCGCAAACACCACAAAGCTGATGAAGGAGGCCGCCAAGCGGCTCGACTTTATACAGGCGGCCCAATACCGCGACGAGATAATAAGGCTGCAAAAGGAGCTTGAACTGAAGTGAGCCGAGCAGCAGCAACAGGCATTGCAACACTGCAATATTGTAAAATAAATTCTTTCTTTCACACTTTTTACGCAACCATCTGGCTCTCAACGTTTTACAGAACGACCCAAATGACGTTGCGAAACAGCCCGTTTGAGCCTGCCAAACGGGCTGTTTCGCAACGCAAAAGAGGCCGTTTGGCGGGCTAATATCGTCCATAGGGCCTGCGAATATCAACTTTGTCAACATATTATCACATTTGGCAAGCTGCCCTCAGTCCTAGCCGCGACATTGCAACATGGTGCGCCAAACGCCATGCCGCAAGCCGACCAAACGGGCAAGCAGGCAACAAAAACTATGTTAATCTGTGTAATCTGTTCCGAAGATAGTGATATATTTTGTAATTTTGCAAATTGAACAGTATAACAGCACATAACAGACATGAAAAAGATTATCATTGCAATAATGGCTTGCCTGCCGCTTATGGGCATGGCACAGAACTCGTGGGAAACAGAAAACGAACAAGGACAACAGGTCAACCCAGAACAGAAGTACCTTGCAGGGGCAGTGCCTGTGGTAAACGGCAAGGTGCAGTTTACAACCGAAATAAACGCACCGGGCAAGTCGGCCGCACAGATTTACGACATAATACTAAAATACTTCACCCAGCTAACCAAGGAAGACAACCAGCTGGAGCAAAGCCGCATCGACGCCAAGGACTCAATAGGCCACCAGATTTCGGCCTCATACCAAGAGTGGCTCGTGTTCAAGAACAAGCCGCTCGTGCTCGACCGCACACGCTTCATGTACACCCTCGTGGCACAGTGCCAGGACGGCAAGGCCAAAATAACGATGAGGCGCATATATTATCTCTACGATGAAGAGCGCAACCCACAGACGTTTGTGGCCGAAGAATGGATTACCGATGAGTACGGTCTGAAGAAAAACAAGCAGAAGCTGTCGCGCGTAAGCGGCAAGTTCCGCCGCAAGACCATCGACCGCAAGGACTACTTGTTCAACAAGATAGCCAACCTGCTGAAGTAAGCGGAGCCAAATTGCCTCCACACGGAGGTGAGACATGGCTTCCAACCACCTCAAACAGCCACAATGACAATGGACGAGATAGACGAGATAGTGCAGAGGCAGCAAGCCGAAAGGCACCGCAGACCCGACGAAAACAAGTTCAGGACGCAGCAATTACGCAACGTGCTGAACATCATATTCATGGCTGTGGCCGTGGTCGGCGTAGGCATTTACCTCAGCGGCAAGCCTTTGGTGGGAACGTATGTGTTTTTGGCCTCGATGCCATTCAAGCTCGTTGAAGTGGCCATCAGAATATTGAAAAGGTAAATGAAGAGCATACTCATAACGCTGCTGTGCCTCACGGCCATAGCCGCCAAGGCCCAAGTGTACAACCAGATAGACGAGACAGGCCAAATAACGCAGCGAGACCCCAACGGGAACGGAAACTTCAACAAGCACAGCAACGACACCACAAAAAACAAGGAGGTGCCAAAAGGCATATACGTATGGACAGTTGACCGCAGGTTCGGCGACATCACTCCGGCAGTGGTAGACACACTCCAGCACCTTTACATGAACTCAATATTCAACACCGGGCTGCATGGCGAGTTCAACACCACGGGCAACAACTACACTGCCCGCGAGAGCCGCATCGTCATCGACCGCCCGCTGCCGGCACAGTTCATGTTCACGCAGCCTTACAGCTACATCATCAAGCAGCCCGACGAACTGCACTTCACCAACACGCTCTCGCCTATCACAAACATATCTTACGACAACTGCGGAAACAAAACCAACGGTGAAGACCACATAGACGCCAAGTTTGCCGTCAACGCGGGCAAACGGCTCGGGTTTGGCTTCGACATAAACTATGCCTATGCCCGCGGATACTATGCCAATCAAAGCACGTCGCACCTGGGTGGCACATTGTGGGCTTCATACCTCGGCGACCGATACAATATGCACGCCATATTCTCGACATACCACCAAAAGGTGGCCGAGAACGGCGGAATAACCGACGACAACTACATAACACATCCCGAGAGCTTCGACGACGCCTTCAGCGACGACGAGATTCCAACCGTGCTCAGCCAGAACTGGAACCGCAACAACAGCCTTCACTTCTTCCTTACCCATCGCTATAGCCTGGGGTTCTACAGGATGGAGAAACTAACAGAGGCTGAGCTTGAGGCTCGCCGCTTTGCTGCGCAGTCGCGCAAGGACAACGAGAAAAAGCAAGGGGAAGACGATGAGGAAGTGGCGGCGGTGGGGCGACCCGACAATGCCCGCGTGGCCGAAGAGGCTCCGGCAGGACGCCCGGAGGGGGCGGTTATCGCTGGCGATGAACCTGCCGCAGGCGGCAATCTTGCCGTTGACACAACCCGCATCGACGTGGAGTCGACCGAAAAGATGGACAGCCTGCTTGCCGCCAAGCAACGCCAGGACTCCATCGACGCTACCATGAAGCGTGTATTCGTACCCGTAACGAGCTTCATCCACACCGTAGACATCAACCGCTATGACCGTATCTACCAGGCATACGACTCACCTGAAAACTACTACGCCAACACTTACTATACCCACGACGAGAACATGGCATACGGCGGTGACTCAATCTACGACCGTACCAAGCTCCTGTCGGTAAAGAACACGCTGGCCATCGCTTTGCTCGAAGGCTTCAACAAGTATGCCAAGGCAGGCCTGAAAGTGTTTGCCAGCCACGAGCTGCGCAGGGTAGACATGCCCGAAGCGTTCCAGTCAAACGGCTACACGCTCACGCGGCTGGCAAGTTGGACGGAGAACTCTGTAAGCGTTGGCGGGCAGATAGTGAAGGCACAAGGCAAGACCCTGCACTACAACGCAACGGCAGAGGCATGGCTCGTGGGCGAGGACGCTGGCCAGCTGAAGGTTGACTTCGGGGCCGACGTAAACTTCCCGCTCTTCGGCGACACCGTGACGCTGGCCGCCAAGGCTTATTTCTACCGCCTAAACCCAACATTGTATCAACGCCGCTACCACTCAAAGCACATTTGGTGGGACAATGACGACATGAGCAAGGAAACACGGACACGCATAGAGGGTCTTTTCACTTACAGGAAAACAAAGACCAGCCTGCGCGTAGCCATCGAGGAAATACAGAACTACACTTACTTTTCAACGGCCTACGACGCCACTACCGAGGGGCGCACAAATCTCTCGGCTGCCGTCAACCAAAATGGTGGGAACATTAACTTATTTACAGCGCAGCTACGCCAGGACTTCCGACTCGGCATCCTAAACTGGGAGAACATCATCACTTACCAGCACTCAAGCAATCAGGAAGTGCTCCCAGTGCCGGCTCTCAACATCTTCACGAACCTGTACATAAAGTTCAAGATCGTGAAGCAGCTGTCCGTGGAACTTGGTGCTGATGGCTATTTCTTCACGAATTATTTCGCACCCGACTTCGTTCCGCAGCTCAACCAGTTTGCCGTGCAGACCAACAGTGCCAGCCGCGTGAAGTTGGGTGGCTATCCGTTCGTTGACGTTTACGCCAACCTTCACCTTAAGCGCACCCGATTCTTCATCATGTACAGCCACGCAACGGCGGGCAACGGCAACAGCATGTACTTCCTTGCGCCGCATTATCCACAGAACGGGGCAATCATCCGCTTCGGCCTTTCGTGGAATTTCTTCAACTGAGCGGCATCGTTTAGCGGGCTTCACTTGCCGCAGCGGGCATACCACTCGCGGAGCAAACCGCGCGGAGTTCCCTCTTTCACCATGCCGTCGAGAGCGGCACGGGCATCGCGTTTCCTGCCCATGGCAAGCAGCACATCAACCCGTGAAATCTTGAAGTCTGCGTTGGTCGGCTCCAGGCGTATGGCATTCTCCCAATCGTAGAGGGCGGCGTGATAGTTAGCAAGTTCTTTTTCAAGTGCAGCCCGTGCTGCGTATGCGGTGGCACTGTCGGGGAACAGTTCCACCGCACGGTTCATCTCGTCCATGGCTTGGTTGTTTTGGTCAAGCTTCAAATACGTATGGGCAAGTCCGAGACGTGCTTCCAAGTTCACCGGGGCTATCCTAAGAAACTCTTCATAGTCATTCCGGGCAAGTTCATAACGGCGCAATTGGGTGTTGGCGTATGCCCGGTAAAACAGCGCCGCGAGGTTCTGGGCATCCTTATCAAGCACGGTTCCGCACTCCTCAACGGCATAATCCCACTGCGCAAGCTCCAAATTCACTGCAACCTTACGCAAGCGCAAGTCAACAGAATGGGGCGAGGCAGCTATCTGCCTGCCCAACACTGACAAGGAGTCGCGCCACTGCTGGGCGGTTTGGGCATAAGCACCACCGCCCAGCAGCAAGCCCGCCACCATGGCAATAGAATATATAGATTTCAAATTCCGGCGTTGTTAATATAGTCAACTATCCATGCCCCTACCTCACGGGTGCCGTACTTGGCACCACCTTCCACCTGAATCTCCGGCGTGCGGACGTTGGCATCGAGCGAAGCGTCTACCGCTTGGCGAATCAGAGCACCCTCTTCCTTCAGGTCGAAATGCTCAAACAGCATGGCGACAGATAATATTTGGGCAAGCGGATTGGCGATGTTCTGACCCTTGGCCTGTGGCCACGAGCCATGAACAGGCTCAAACACCGGTGTGCTCTCGCCCGTGGAAGCCGATGGCAGCAGACCCATGGAGCCTGAGATGCAGCTTCCCTCATCGGTCAGGATGTCTCCAAAGGTGTTTTCCGTCACCATCACATCAAAGAAAGTCGGCTCGGTTATCATGCGCATGGCAGCATTGTCAACATACATATAATCGACCTTGACATCTGGATAGGACGGCTCCATCTCCTGGGCTATTTGCCTCCATAGGCGGCTTGAAGCCAAGACATTGGCCTTGTCAACAACAGTCAGGTGGCGATTGCGTCTGCGGGCATACTCAAAACCTACGCGCAAGATGCGCTCAACCTCCGGCCTTGTATAGTAATTCGTGTCGTATGCCTTATCGTTATCCTGATATTTCTCACCAAAATACATTCCGCCCGTAAGTTCGCGGATGCAGATGAAGTCAGCACCTTCGACCAACTCCGGACGCAAGGGAGACTTATGCAGCAGGCACTTGAAGGTCTGCACAGGCCTGATGTTGGCATACAGGCCGAGCTTCTTGCGCATTGCGAGCAAGCCTTGCTCCGGCCTTACCTTCGCCGTGGGGTCGTTGTCGAACCTTGTGTCGCCAACTGCCGCAAACAAAACAGCATCGGCTTCCTTACAGATTCTATACGTATCGTCGGGAAACGGGTCGCCCAACTCGTCTATTGCATGAGCACCGCAAAGTGCCTCTTCATACTCTATCTCATGGCCAAACTTAGCTGCTATGGCGTCCATCACGGCCACGCCCTGCTCCATAATCTCTGGCCCGATACCGTCACCGGGCAATACTGCGATTTTCAGTTTCATCGTCTTATATGTTATTGTTTGTTATTTTCTTCTATTATATTAAGCATCTTGAATGTCGCCTTTATGGCCGCCTCGGTCTGGTCGGCGTCAAGTCCGCGTGTTCGGAGCATCCTGTCGCCGTTCCGCCAAGTTATGACTGTTTGCACAAGAGCGTCAGTGCGGCCTCCGGGCGGTATCGTAACGGCATAGTTTTCAAGCGCGGGAAACGTGCGGCCAAGGCTGTCGCGGTAGATTCTGCGCAGAGCTTTGACAAACGCATCATACTGTCCGTCACCAGTGGAAAAGCCCTCGTACTCGCTGCCATTGATGCAAACCTTTATGCTCGCGAGTGGTTTCAGCCCATAGGCCGAGGACACCATGTAGCTTACGAGGCGTACCTTGTCCTCCGGGGCTGTATGCTTCAGCACATCGCTGACGATGAACGGCAAGTCCTCGGGGGTGACAATCTCCTTGCGGTCGCCCAACTCCGTGATGCGTCTCGTAACCCGTTGGGTCTGTTCTGGCGTGAGTTCAAGCCCAAGTTCATGCAAGTTGCGTGCTATGTTCGCCTTACCGCTGGTCTTCCCAAGAGCATACTCACGCTTCCGTCCGAAGCGTTCCGGCACAAGGTCGTTGCAATAAAGGTCGGCCTTGTTGTCTCCGTCAGCATGGACTCCTGCCACCTGGGTGAACACATTCTCCCCTACAATGGGCTGGTTTGGTGCCACCGCTATGCCCGAATATCCCTCCACAAGGCGGCTTATGGCGTTAAGTTCACTCTCGTTGATGCTCGTCTTAGCGTGGAACTGATCTTTCAGGATGACCTGCACACTCGAAAGCGGCGCATTTCCGCACCGTTCGCCAAGTCCATTCACCGTAACATGAATGCCCCTCGCGCCGCTAAGCACAGCCGCAAGCGAGTTGCTTACAGCCAAGTCGTAGTCGTTGTGGGCATGAAAATCGAAATGAGTGCCGGGATATCTCTTGCGCATCTTGCGGAAATACTCTATCACCTGCAGCGGATTCATAATGCCGAGAGTATCGGGAAGCATGAACCTGCTGATGCCGCTTGCACATAGCGCGTCCATGAGTGCATACACATAGTCTGGCGAATCCTTCATCCCATTGCTCCAGTCTTCAAGATACAAGTTCACGGAAAACCCTTTGCTGAAAGCATAGTCAACAGTTCGCAAGATGTCACCGATATGCTCTGCCGGTGTCTTATGCAGCTGCCCGACACAGTGCTTGAGCGACCCTTTGGCCAGCAAGTTAATCACCTTGCCACCGCAACCGTCTATCCAGTCAACCGACAGATGCCCGTCAACAAACCCAAGCACCTCCACCCGCTCCAACATACCTATCTGGCGGGCATACCGGCAAATCATGGCCACAGCCTCCTTCTCCCCTTCCGACACACGCGCCGATGCCACCTCTATGCGGTCCACGTTTACATCCTTCAGGAGCTTGCGCGCGATTACGAGTTTCTCATGAGGCAGAAAGGACACCCCGCTGGTCTGTTCTCCATCGCGGAGTGTGCTGTCCATGATTTCCACGAAAGGCTGTATCCGACTGTTTGAGCCGTTTACTTGTTGAGCCGTTCCCATGCCTCTATCTTGTCCTTGTTCTGTATCAGATAGTCGATGTCGTCGAGACCATTCATCAAGCAGTGCTTTTTGTAGGCGTTTATCTCAAACTTCTCGCTCTTTCCGGTTGCCTTGTTGGTAACTGTCTGGTGCGGCAGGTCAACCTCAACTTCTGTTTTCGGATTGGCTGCAATGCTCTTGAAAAGCTCCTGCAAGAACGGTTCGGTCACCACGACGGGCAGCACGAAGTTGTTAAGCTCGTTGTTTTTATGTATGTCGGCGAAGAAACTGCTTATCACAACGCGGAATCCATAGCCGGCAATTGCCCACGCCGCGTGTTCCCTACTCGACCCCGAACCAAAGTTCTTGCCTGCCACCAGTATGCAGCCGCCATACTTAGGGTCGTTCAAAACAAAATCCTTCTTTGGCGTTCCGTCGGCGTTGTAACGCCAATCCCGGAACAGATTGTCGCCAAAGCCGGCCTTGTCGGTGGCCTTGAGGAAGCGCGCCGGAATTATCTGGTCTGTGTCCACGTTCTCAAGAGGGAGCGGAACACAAGTGCTTGTTATTACGTCAAACTTCTGTTTCATACTTAACGATTACATAATTATAAGTTAAGGATTAAGAAAGGCAACCACAGCCAATAGCCAAGCGATACCAGTCAAAACCGTTGGGCAGCCGTTGCCATTCCTCATTCAACTATTCATCCATCAAGCTCCGAGGGTCGGTGATGCACCCTGTGACGGCCGCAGCGGCAGCCACCAGCGGCGAAGCGAGAATGGTGCGCGCCCCCGGTCCCTGCCTTCCCTCAAAGTTGCGGTTGCTTGTAGACACGGCATACTTGCCCGCCGGCACCTTGTCATCGTTCATGGCAAGGCAAGCCGAGCAACCAGGTTGGCGTATCTCAAAACCGGCATCAACCAAAACTTTGTCCAATCCTTCCTCGCGTATCTGGCGACTCACTGCCCACGAACCAGGCACAAGCCATGCCACGATGCCTTCGGCTTTCTTCCTTCCGCGCACAATAGAGGCAAACGCCCTGAAGTCCTCTATGCGTCCATTGGTGCAAGCACCAAGGAACACGTAGTCAACCCTGTGGCCAAGCAACTTCTGCCCAGGCTCAAAGCCCATGTATGCAAGCGACTTCAAGAACGATGCCCTGCCGACCTCAGCAATGTCATCAATGGAAGGAATGGCCTGCGTGATGCCCATGCCCATGCCGGGATTAGTTCCATAGGTCACCATAGGCTCTATTTCGGCCGCATCGAACGTGAGTTCCTTGTCGAACACGGCATCGTCGCCGCTCTTCAATGTGCGCCAGTAGGCCACGGCCTTGTCCCACTCTTCGCCTTTCGGGGCATATTCGCGCCCCTTGATGTAGGCGAACGTAGTTTCGTCGGGAGCCACGAAACCGCCCCTGGCACCCATTTCTATGGATAGGTTGCAAAGCGTAAGCCTGCCCTCCATGCTCATGTCGCGCACCACGGAGCCTGCATATTCCACAAAATATCCAGTAGCCCCCGATGTGGTGAGCCTCGACATAAGGTAAAGAGCCACGTCCTTTGCCGTTACTCCATGCCCCAACTTGCCCTCGATGCTTATGCGCATTGACTTTGGCTTTTGCTGCAATATGCACTGAGAGGCAAGAACCATCTCCACCTCGCTCGTGCCAATGCCGAAAGCCACGGCACCGACGGCCCCGTGGGTGGACGTGTGCGAGTCGCCGCATACGATGGTCATGCCCGGCAGCGACAGTCCTTTCTCTGGGCCCACCACGTGGATTATACCATTGTCGGGCGACATCATGCCGTAATGCGTAAGCCCGAACTCAGCCGCGTTGGCGGCAAGCGTGTCCACCTGCCTGCGCGAAACGGGGTCGGCTATTGGCTTATCCTGGTCGTGGGTTGGCGTATTGTGGTCTGGCATACAGTATATCTGCCCTGGGCGGAAGCACTTAAGCCCCCGGCTGCGCAGGCCATCGAAAGCCTGCGGAGAAGTCACCTCGTGGCAATAGAGGCGGTCTATGTAAAGCTGTGTTGGCCCGTCGTCAATCACCTGCACGACGTGCCTGTCCCATATCTTGTCGAAAAGTGTGTTCATCTGTGCTTATTTTCTGAATTTATTGATACAGTCAATGTAAGCCTCTACGGAAGCCGTCACTATGTCGGTGTTGGCCCCGAAACCATAGTAAAGGTCGCCGTTATATTCCACCTGCATGTGAACCTTGCCCACGTCATCCGAACCCTTGCTTATGGCCTGGATGGTAAACTCCTTCAGCGTCATTTGTTTGCGGATGATTCTCTTCAGTGCCTTGATGGCAGCGTCAACCGGGCCGTTGCCCGTTGACGACTCCTCAAACTTCTGACCCGATATGTCAAGCCCTACGCTGGCCACGCTCCTGACTCCCATGCCTGTTGTTACTTGCAGGTAATCGAGCTTCACCGCGTGAGCCTCTGCTGTGTCTGCCCCCGCGAGCATAAGAATGTCGTCGTCGTTAACTTCCTTTTTCTGGTCGGCCAATTTAAGGAAACTTTGGTATATCTTGTCCACTTTCTCCTCGCTGTCGATGCTCACGCCGAGCACGCCAAGCCTGTATTTCAGGGCGGCGCGACCCGAACGGGCAGTCAGCACGATGGAGTTGTCGTCCAGACCCACGTCCTTCGGGTTCATTATCTCGTAAGTCTGCACGTTCTTCAGCACCCCGTCCTGATGGATGCCGCTCGAATGGGCAAAGGCGTTACGCCCCACCACGGCCTTGTTCGGCTGCACAGGCATGTTCATCAGGCTCGAAACCATACGGCTTGCGGGGTAAATCTTCTGCGTGTTGATGTTTGTATCGATGTCGATGTCCTTGTGGCACTTCAGTATCATGGCAATCTCTTCGAGCGACGTGTTGCCTGCGCGCTCTCCGATGCCGTTCACCGTCACCTCCACCTGGCGCGCGCCGTTAAGCACTCCGCTCAGAGTGTTGGCCGTGGCCATGCCAAGGTCGTTGTGGCAATGGGTGGAGATGATGGCGCGGTCGATGCCGTCCACATGGTCAACAAGATATTTTATCTTGGCGCCATACTCCGACGGAAGGCAGTACCCCGTCGTGTCGGGGATGTTCACCACCGTGGCCCCGGCCTTGATTACGGCCTCTACGACACGGGCAAGATACTCATTGTCGGTGCGCCCGGCGTCCTCGGCGTAGAACTCCACATCGTCAACAAACCTACGTGCGTACTTCACAGCGGCTACGGCGCGCTCTATGATTTCCTCACGGTTGCTGTTGAACTTATATTTAATGTGCTCGTCGCTTGTTCCTATGCCTGTGTGGATTCGCTTGTGCTTGGCAAACTTAAGCGACTCGGCAGCCACGTCGATGTCCTTTTCCACAGCCCTTGTAAGCGCGCAGATGGTTGGCCACGTCACGGCCTTGGATATCTCGATGACCGAATTGAAGTCGCCCGGGCTGGAGATGGGGAACCCCGCCTCTATCACGTCTACCCCAAGCTGTTCCAGCATCTTGGCCACCTGTATTTTCTCTACGGTGTTAAGCTGGCAGCCGGGTACCTGCTCGCCGTCGCGCAGCGTGGTGTCAAAAATGAAAAGTCTGTCACTCATAGTCTTATCTCTGTGTTTGTTATTCAACTAAAAGACCTTTCCCACAAGTGGAAGTGAGAAAGGTCTGACGCTATTTCGCTACATACGGCTACACGACTGATTCTCCACTTCCCTTGACATGAGGTAGTAGAATAATGTTTATCAGCTGTGCAAGACTTCTGTATTCCATGTTGCCGTACTTTGTTTCTGGTTGCAAAGTTAAGCAAAACGAAGCAAACAAACAAATAATCCGTAACTTTTTTAGTCGTTTTCGTGACATTTTTCCGCCTTGCATTACGCATTTCAGCCCTTAACATTCTTACTTGCGGCATAGTGGCATAAGCCCAGAGGCATCAAGCAACACAAACCATCACCACCTAACTTCCACAAAAACATTGCATTAGACTTTGCCAAACAGATTAAAATGCCTATTTTTGCATAAAGCAAAAACCAAGGCCAAAACGGCATAGCATGGCATTTGCACCCGCCAAACTGCCCGTTATGGAACGCACTTGCAACAGAAATGCAAATCGCCTGGCAGCCAACAAATTGGCAGAATTTGGGTTGTGAGTAACAGATATTGACAAAGCAGACATGAAACCAAACATGAGAACAGCACTTCTTGCAGCGGCACTAATCGCCATGTGCCATGACCAAGCCAACGCCTTTACAGCAAACAGTTGCACCACAAACAATGCAACGGCAGACGCTACGACAGTGACAAGCGATTTATTCCGCAGCGGCACCGGAGTGCTGCAAGGGCGCGTGGAAGGCGAGCAGCCCGATGGCATCATCTATTATGGATATAATGGCGTGACCCACGAAAGCAGGCCGAAAGCCTACAGCGTGAATGCAGACGGCACGTTTACCATAACTTTCAACCTCGACTACCCCATCCTGGACTACATCATGGTGGGCGACAACGCCATTTACTTCTATGCCAGCCCGGGCGACACTACCCATGTGGCCATCGACAGCACCGGCCACGCGCGATATTCCGACAGCTCGCGTCACCGCCGCCTGCTCGAACTGCTCACGAACAACGCCCCTAAACTGCGCATAAACAAGAAACAGCTGATAGCAAAGGCGCAGAAGTCGGACTTTGGGGAGTTCGCCGCGTGGGCTGCAACGCAGGTGGACAGCCTTGCAGAAGCCGCCGACATCATTGCGGCAAGCCAAAGGCTATCAACGGAAGAAGCAAAACTGCTGCGCACACTCACGCTCGTGGACAACTGCACAGACTGCTACGACTACAAGTACATAAGGAAGTCCAACTTTAACATGGCAACTGCCGACTATGCATTCATGCGCCGCCTGCAACCATACGACCTCAGCTGCCTCATGGTTCCATCGCGACTTTACTTCCTCGTAAACCGATACAAATACTGCGGTCCTATATTCTGGATGGCTACGCCTGGCAAAAAGGATAGCTACAAAAACGCCACCGACAGCGCGGCCATGGCTGCCGACAGGGCCATCTTCGGCATAGACAAGCCTTCGCTCTTCCTCCAATTGGCATGGACAGACATTCATTCTTACATGGAAGACTACGAGGAAGAGCCGCAAAAGACATTGGAAAAGATGGCACGACGGGCTAAGCTGATTACCGTGCCTTACCTGAGGCAGCTCTTGGAAGAGCAAGCCGCCCTGCTGCAAAAGCCAAAGGCAGCCACTTACGAGCTGCCGGCAGGAAGCGCAACCGACATATTCAATGCTCTTATTGCCAAACACCGTGGCAAATTCGTGCTCGTTGACTTCTGGAGCACGGGCTGCGGCCCATGCCGACAATCCATTGAGCGAAGCCACGCCCTGCGCGACTCGCTGGCCAAGGCTGAAGGCTTTGAATTGGTGTTCATTACCAATGAGCGTGAGTCGCCGCTGAAAGCATACAACGATTACACAACCAAGCACCTTCAAGGCGAAGAGTGCCTACGCATAACCAACGCCGACTACGGGCAGCTGATGGCCTTGTTCGGCTTCACCGGCATACCGCACAACGAGCTTGTGACGCCCGACGGCCGCATAGCAACAACCGACATTGACCTGCGGCAGTTCAAGGACATAAAAGCATTCAGGAAATGGCTTGACAAGATAAAAAACGCTATCGGCACCGAAAAAGCCCAAGGCAAGCAAGACTAACCAAAAAATAAACAAGTTTGAACGGCACATCAAGCACAGCAGAAAGCACACAGCAAACACAAAGCGGGGCGGCACCAAGATGCCGCCCCGCTTTGTCATATCAGCAAACTGCCATCAGAAGAACATATAGCGGTTGTCTACCACGTCAGACTTAAGGTAAAGCTCGTTCAGGAAGCGGCTTGCTGCCTGCATGGCCTGCTGCCTGAGCTGCTGCTCCATAACCTTCTCGTCATACTTCGCTCCTTGACGCTGCTTCTTGTCGATAACCTGCAACATATATGCTCCACCGTTGCCCTTGATGACACGGGGGCAGAATGCGCCCTTCTTGGTTGCGGCCACCGCACCGCTAAGGGCAGGCTCGCTTGCGCCCGTGGCCTGCACGAACACAGGAGCGCCGAAAGTAATCTGCCTTACGGTGTCAACACGCGCACCTTTCGACTTGGCCGACCCAATGTTGTTTGCACCTGCCAACTTGCCTTTGAGCATATCGAACTTCTTGTCGCGCATCACCTCCTGCTTAATCACGTCCTTTACATCCTCCATGTCGCGATAGCCCACAGGGTGAACCTTTGTCATGGCCACAACGAGCAGGTGGTCGTTGTTTCCGCACTCATAAAGCGGCGAAACGGCGCCTGCCTCAGCGTCGAAGATCCACTTCATGGCCTCGCCCGTGGCGCGTATTCCGGCAACATTGTGCTCCGAGTTGAACAGATCCTTGCGCTCACTTACCTTGTAGCCAAACTTGGCGGCGTTCTTCTCCATAGCCTCCACGGTCTGGTTTGCGCTGACAAACTGGCTGAACTTGTTGTAAGCGGCAGAGTAAGTGGCCTTTGAGAAGTCGATGGTGTGCTTCACAACGGCAGCCACGTACTTGTCTACCATGGCGTTGCGTGCAGTCACCTGCACGATGACGTTGCCTTGGGTAAACGCAATGTTCTTCATTTCGTTTACACCGAGCGTGTTGAGGGCTTCAAGGTAGAGCTTTGAATCGGCATCGATGGTCTGCGAATTTTCGTACATTGCCGATGTGAGCCACTGCTTCTGACCCGTCTGGCTGTACTTCTTGGCTATCGAGTCGAAAGGCGCCCCGGCCTGAAGGGCTGCATACACGCTGTCTGCAGTCTTGCGGGCAGCCTCCACTGTGGCACCTACAATCTGTATCTGGCGGTACTCAACCGAGTCGGGCAACTGGGTCTTGGAAATCAGCTTGACCACGTTGAGCGTGTTGTCAGCCTTCGTCTCAAAGGGTGCAGTGGTCTGGCCAACAGCCATTGAGTCTATCTTGGTAGCTATGTCGCGTGAAAATGCGTTGCGGGTAACGGGAATCCCGAGGTAAGCCTCCTGCGACTGAGCCTTGCGAACCACCACAGCCGGGTCGGTTCCCTCCTGCAATTGCTTCTGGGCATCGGCCATCGTAGCCTGTATGGCCTTGCGGTCGGCTGCAGAAGGAAGCACCTGGAATTCAACATACTTTATGTCGCGGCTCTCCACGTACTGCTTGTACATCTCTTTCTGCTCGTCGTACTTGGCCTTGATGTCGGCATCGCTGACTTTCACGTCGTTATCGTTCACCGTGGAATAAGCGATGGAAGCCAACTGGATGTCGCTTTCCTCAGCCTGCGCATCGAAAGCCATCTTGGCTGAGACAGGGTTTGACAAGAGGCAACCGGCCAACAAGTTCTGGTACTTCATGGCAAGAATCTGCTGGCGGAGCGACTTCTCTATGAACTGCCAATACTTGTAGATGGTGCGGTACTGCTCGGCCATCTGGGCGTCCTGCCCGTTCTCCACCTTCTTATAATCATCAAGGAACTTGGTCAGCATCGAAGCATCAAAGCGCCTGGTCTGCTGGTTTACGAACGGGGTTTGCAACAGAATGGGGTTTGTTCCGGCGCGGAGCACGTTCTGAAGCTCCTCCTTCGTTACCGTGAGGCCCAACTTGTCGGCCTCAGCCTCAACGATGGTGTTGTTTACGTAAGTGTTCCACACCTGGTCTTTCACCTGGTTCAGCTCATCTTCGGTGAGATTGTCGCGTCCTTGGGTCATCTTTATGACCTCTTGGTACTCATCAATCAGGTTCTGGAAATCCTGCACAGAGAGTTTCTTGCCTAACACCTCGCCTACCTGAAGACGCCGCTCATTGCTTGTTGCCTCGCACGAACGGAACATCTCTTCGGCGATAAACGCAAAGAGGCCGAGACCGATGATCACGATCAAGATGACGCCTCTTTTTCTGATTGTTCCTAATGCTGCCATTACTTTTTTACTATTGTTTTTTGTTTTATGTTTCTTTCTTTATCCTAACCGGCAACAGGCCGACAGACCGCCCGCCGCCACTTTAGTGGGCAAAATTACTAAATTTATGCCAATTGACAACATATTTTGTGGAAAAAATACTCACAACCGCCTTTTATTGACCACTTTGAGAGCTACTGGCCAAGATGCCGCAGTCGCCTATAATGAACAATGGCCAACACTTGCATGGAATGGAAAACACTCGCAGGATATTCACTTTGACAAATGGAACGGAAAGCGAAACAAGGCCACGGATAATGCCCAACGCAATGGTCGCAGCACATAAGGCACCCCGCCTAATGCCCTTCGTTTGTAAGAAATATTCAATTTCACCGACGGTTTTGGCACCAAGGCATAACACCCTGAGGCACAACATGATACAAAAGCAACTAAACCACGTTGCCAAACAGGCCGAACCACAGCCTCAAACAGGCCGTTTGGGAATGCGAAACAGGCCATATGGCAACGCAAAATGGCGCGCACGGCAATACCATACGCGCCATTGTAAACAAAAGTTACCACAGAAATACATCACAGTTTGCGGCAAGCAGAGCTTGTTCGAACACCTTGCGCCTAACCCTCCACACAGGACACGCCCCGTCAAAAAGTGGCGTACACATGGCCTCGCAAATCATCTTGCGCGCGAAGTGGCGGCACGAGGCGTGGCCGCCGGGCGCAACGGCGGTGGCGCAACGGCACTGTCGGCTGCGGCAGACGAATCGGCCGGTGCGGACTGCCCGCCCTCCATGTCGGACTTGACAAACGAACCTTGAGAATTGGAAACGGTATAGTGGGTCATGTGTTCGTCGCTGCGGAAGTATGTTCCCTCCAGAGTGCGCTCCGGAGTAATGAGAGTCGAGAACTTGTTTGAATACATCTCGTGGGTTATTCCATCCCAGAACAACTCCTCGCTGCGGAATATCAAGCCCTTGACATTACGCACGCGGACACGCCCCCGAAGCTCCCAAAGTTTCATCTTGTCATAATACCACGCTGTGTCGGCCTGTATGTAAGCCTCAACATGGAACTTCTCGTCGAACTGTTCGAGGAATATGCCCTTGATAAACGTCCAACGCGAGGGTTGCCTTACTTGGTTCACGTCCCAGCGTTCGGTGACTATCCGATACTTGATGACGCCCGAATCAGACACCAAAGTGTTGACCCCATAGCTCACCATGACCGAAACAGAATCGCGGTCGTGGATGGCCGGAGCCGGGTGTTCCTTTTCCTCGGAGCACGAAACCACCGCAGACGCTGCCAACACAAGAGACAGCCCCACGGCAAAAAGCCTCATGGCAACACTTTTACCTGACGACAACACTTTCCTGCAAATGTTTACTCAACCTTCCACTTCATGAACCAGCGTTCGTTGAAGGTGATGCCTATGTTGATGCGGAACGTATTCTCGGTGATGAAGTTCTTCGAATCTGAGCGCACCCACTGCCCGCTTATGTTAAGGAAAGAGCGGTTGTTGTATCCATTGACGATTGGAATGCCGAAGCCGGCACTAACGCTGTATTCCTTGGGGCCGTCCTGCCCTTGTATCTTTACGTAAGGCGTGGCATACGAAGCACCGACGCGATAACGTATGCGGCGGAAGAAATTCTGGCTCAGCTCGTCGGTGACCCATTCGCCACCAACAGTCACCTTGTGGCGATCGGAGAGCAAGCCGCTTTTCAGTACGTAGTCGCCTGTGGCGGCATCAGTCTCTGGTATGTCTACGTCACCCCACTGCTGGAGTGCATAGTCGAGACCCACAGTAAGCTGGTTGGCGTGCCGCCATGCCAGGCCAACGCCGTAAGACATAGGTATGGCAAGGCCGTCGGCAACAGTGAGCGTGCTTGACGATGACACACCCGTCTGGCTGTTTGACGATGTAGTTGTCACTTCCGGATCGGCACCGAGCTTGTGGCCAATGCCCACAGTTGCCCCTAAGGTAAGCCTGTCCTGCTTGGTAAGCGGCTGTTCCCACTGAAGACCGAAGTCAACCTTATAGCTGTTGACCGTTGCACTGTATGTCCTCTGCATTGTGTTCACGTAGCTGTCACTGCTGGAAATGGATATCTGGCGGTCGTAAGAACCCCACAAGTAAGAGATGTTGGCACCGACCGACAAGCCCGCAAACACATTCCAGCCCACGCCGACGAATGCCTGGTGGATGCCGCCAGACCCGGAATGAGCCTCGGCTGTAGTTGTCTCTGATG
Organism: uncultured Prevotella sp.; assembly: GCA_944320105.1. GTDB lineage: Bacteria > Bacteroidota > Bacteroidia > Bacteroidales > Bacteroidaceae > Prevotella. The sequence continues at coordinate 38,158 of CALUGA010000011.1, forward strand.
TTCCCACGCGCGAACTTGACGAATAAGCATATCCTATATTAGTGAAAGGGATAAGCCCGACGCTTAGTCCGACCTTAGGCAACACACGGAAAGCAGCCACGGCATACTCAAAGTCGGCGTTCTTGGCGTTGCGGCTGACGCCGCCCTCCTTGAAGTTGGTAAACTGCCCCGACAGACCAGCATCAAATATCATGGTCAGCGAGTCGATGGCCGAATAAGAGGCTGGGTTAAGCACATTGACCTGATTGCCGTACCGAAGGCCAAGTGACAAGCCGTTCATACCCCTGTTGAAGCCCTGTGCCTGCTCCGAAAGGATGCCCAAGCCATACTGGCTGTATGGGGAGTTTGTTCCACTCTGCGCCACTGCCGACATGGTTGTCAGGCCCAACGCAAGACTACATACTATTGCTCTTTTCATCGAAAGTTATATCTTCATTATGGAGAAAGAAGCGGTTCACGCCTTCAGGCATGATCATATCGCCTGCAAAGTTGCACTTTTTTTCCGGGATATGCAAATCGTAACGCTTTCTTCCCGTTAAATAAACAAAAAGCCATGCGGATTTTAAGATATCATCGCGAAAGTCACAATCAGGTGCATCAACGCTGACAGCGCGACAACACAAGGATTCACCGGCCGCACCGAAAAAAGCAGACACCCCCGCACAACGACCACTCGCATTGGCCGACATGACTGCGGCCGCGCTGCCGTAAGGCACAGGGAACGTGCTGGGGTTGCCTATATTTGCCAATTGGTACATCTGTCTGTCTTTTCGCTATGCGCCTGCAAAATTATTGAAAAAAATCGGAATAATGGCACGGCGAATGGAAAAAAGAGAGTAATTTTGCAGCGTGAAACAGCCAGCAGACATATTGAAACCTCTCATGGCAATCGCCGTGACCATCATGTTGGGCGTTATGGCACCGCTCGCGAGCCGGGCACAAGGCCGCGCGGCGGACTCCGTGGAGGTCAGCCTGCTGACGTGCGCCCCCGGCAACGAAATATACAGCCTTTACGGACACACTGCCCTGCGCTACCACGACCTGCGCACAGGCGGCGACTGGACGTTCAACTACGGCGTGTTCAACTTCAACAGGCCTTTTTTCGTGCTGCGTTTCGTATTCGGCCTTACCGACTACGAGCTGGGCATCATGCCCTATGCGGCATTCCGCGAGGAGTACCGCAGGAACGGCCGGTGGGTGGTTGAACAAGTGATAAACCTCACCCCAGAGGAGAAAGCGAAGATCTATTACGCGCTGGCCGAAAACTACCGACCCGAAAACAGGACGTACAGGTACAATTATTTTTACGATAACTGCACCACGAGGGCGCGCGACATGATAGAGATGTGCATCGGCGGGACCGTTGAATATGCCGCAGCTGATGACACACCCCAGCCTACTTACAGGCAGATGATACACGAGAAGACCAAAGGCTACCCGTGGGCCGAGTTCGGCGATGACCTCTGCATTGGCGCAAAAGCCGACATTGAGGCCGACGACAGGCAGCAACAATTTCTGCCAGAAAACCTCATGCGCGCTTTCAGCGAGGCTACAATAACCGACGGCAACGGCAAGCGGCCACTCGTAAAGGAAACCCGTCTCACCGTGGATGCATCGCTCCCGGCAACCGAAGGAGGTTTTCCGCTTACCCCGCGCCAATGCGCGTACATATTATTATTGTTGTCGGTGGCAATCGCCGTGGTAGAGGCAAGGCGGAGAAAGACTTTCATGGCGTGGGACATTGCGCTGTTCACGTGTACAAGCGTGGCAGGCATAGTGGTCACAGCCTTGCTTTTTTCCGAGCACCCAACAACGAGCACAAACCTCCAGGCACTTGTGCTCAATCCCCTGCCACTGTTCTTCCTGCCATCGATCGCAAAGAGGAAACCGACATTTTGGCGCATCTTCGCCGTTCTGGCAACATTGTTCCTCATAGGCGCAATGTTCCAAGACTACGCCGACGGGATGGTGATTGTGGCACTATGTTTGCTGATAAGGTGTGCAGCAAACCTTGCGCCAGCATGTAAACAACACAAACAAAGAACAGACAAAGCATGAAATACAGGTACATTTCGCTGACGCTGCTCGCGGCATTCTCCGCAACAGGGGGAAAGGCCGACGTGCCGCAGGCCGTACAGTCGGCTCCCAAGTTGGTGGTGAACATCGCCATCGACCAGCTGCGGACGGACTACCTCGAAGCCTTCGCCCCACTCTACGGCACAGAAGGCTTCCGACTCCTGCTGACAAAAGGCAAGGTTTATGAAAATGCTTCCTACCCTTTCTCGCCCATCGACCGGGCTTCGGCCATTGCCGCAATAGCCTCCGGAACGACTCCCTATTACAACAGTATAGTGGGGACGCAATGGCTCGACAAAGAGACACTGCGCCCGGTGTTCTGCGTGGACGACAGCAAGTATGGCGGATATCTCACGCAAGACTGCTCGTCGCCCAAGAACTTGCTGACTTCAACGATAGGCGACGAGCTGAAAGTGGCCACCGGCGGCGCAGCCATAGTCTACGCTGTAGCCCCTTTCCGCGACGCAGCCGTACTCTCAGCCGGCCATGCCGCCGACGGCGCGCTGTGGATTGACGACGACAACGGCTACTGGTGCTCGTCTAACTATTACTTCAAGAGCAACCCGTCGTGGATACAGGCATTCAACAACCTGCACGCCGGCGACATAGAGGAAAGCCAGTGGACACCGGCAAACCAGCTTTCGGGAAACTTCAGCTATTTCATGGGAGGCGGCGCACAGAAACCGTTCAAGCATACGTTCGACAGCGACAGGCGTTACCGTGAGTTCAAGGCGAGCGGCCTCGTCAACGCCAGCGTCACCGACATGGCACTTCAGTGCGTGGCCACGAACGCCATGGGAACGGACAACGTGACCGACCTGCTCAACATAACATACTATGCCGGCAACTTCGACCACAAGGCAGTGACCGAGTGCCAGATGGAAATACAAGACACATACGTGCGGCTCGACAGGGAGATAGCCCGGCTCGTGAAAGAGCTTGAGCGCAAGGTCGGCGCGCAGCACGTGCTCTTCGTTATCACCAGCACTGGCTATTACGACGAAGAAAACGCCGACTACGCCAAGTACAACATACCCACCGGCACATACTACGTGAACCGCACGGCCAACCTGCTCAATATGTACTTCGGGGCGTTGTGGGGTCCGGCGCAGTATGTGGAGACGTGCTTCGGCACACAGATATTCCTCGACCACAAGCAGCTGGAGCAGAAGCGCATCAACGTTTCAAAGGCCACGGAGCGCGCCCAGGAGTTCCTCACGCAGATATCGGGCGTGCGCAACGTCTACACCTCGCAGCAATTGCTGTCGAGCGGCAACCAGCACATATACAAGATACGCAACGGATACAACCCCGAACGCAACGGAGACATCCTCATCGAGGTGGCACCGGGGTGGCAGGTGCTTAACGAAACCAACCTTAAGAGCCACCTGTCACGCGCTTCGTTCACACAATTCCCTATAATAATCTACGGTGCCGGCACTAAGGCCGAACGACTGCCAGACCACGTAACCACCGACCGTATTGCCCCGACGATATCGAAGGCCATACGCATACGCGCTCCGAACGCCTGCTCGGCGGAGCCTCTTTTCTGACATCATGGCGCATTGTGGCCGTCAATGTGAGTCGCCCGGAAACACGGCAACGGACAAGCCTCACAGCCACAAGCCATAGGCGGGCAACTTCCATAGACTTGAATTTTGTTTACAACGGCGCAAGCCATTACGCAATGGCGGCCTTACGGCTTTGCAAAACAGGCCATTTGGCGCGGCGAAACGGCTCGTTCGACAATGCGAAACGGCCTATCTTGCAAGGCAAAAACGGCGCTATTGGAAAACCGCTGAGTCACAACGACTTACAGAGATAGCCCAAAGGAAAGGAAAAGATGTTCCACAACACGAAAAACTTTTACAACAAACAGAATCCCATGCAAATGGCATTGCTGCTTGTGAAAGTTTCCGGCAAAAAGAGAAACGCCCTGAAATGAGGCAAACAACCATGCGAGAAACAATTTAAACGGCTCACTGCAAGCATTTAACGAAAAAAGATGTAAATTTGCAGACGATTGACGCCAAATTACAAACTGAAAATAAAAAAACAACATAAAATGAACTTCAACAAATTTTTAAAGTCGCTGTTCGGTGACAAGTCAAGCAGAGACATGAAGCTGATCCAGCCAATCGTGGAAAAAGTCAAGGCTGTATACCCGGAGGTGGAGAAGCTTAGCAACGACTCGCTGCGTGCGCGCACCCAGCAGATAAGGCAGGAAGTGCAGGGCGCAGCCCAAAGCCAGAAAGACCAGATTGCCGAGCTTAAGGCAAAAATCGAGGACACTCCGATAGACGAGCGAGAGGAAATCTTCAACAAGATAGACAAGCTCGAAAAGGAGATACTCGACATCTACGAGCAGAAACTCAACGAGGTGCTGCCCGAGGTGTTTGCCATCGTAAAGGAAACGGCACGCCGCTTCGCACAAAACGAGGAGACCATAGTGACCGCAACCGACTTCGACCGCGAGCTGGCCGCCGACCCGCGCAAGGACTTCATCACCATCGAAGGCGACCAAGCCGTATACCACAACCACTGGACGGCAGGTGGCAACGACCTCAAGTGGGAGATGGTGCATTACGACGTGCAGCTCTTCGGAGGCGTTGTGCTACACCAAGGCAAGATAGCAGAGATGGCCACCGGCGAGGGAAAGACGCTTGTGGCAACGCTCCCTGTGTTCCTCAACGCCCTGACGGGCAACGGCGTACACGTGGTTACGGTGAACGACTACCTGGCAAAGCGCGACTCCGAGTGGATGGGGCCGCTCTACGAGTTCCACGGTCTGTCGGTAGACTGCATAGACAAGCATCAGCCCAACTCGCCAGAAAGGCGCAAGGCATACCAGGCCGACATCACCTTCGGAACCAACAACGAGTTCGGCTTCGACTACTTGCGCGACAACATGGCCCTCTCGCCTGCCGACCTCGTGCAGCGGGCGCACAACTATGCAATCGTCGATGAGGTGGACTCAGTGCTCATCGACGACGCCAGGACGCCTCTCATCATCTCCGGCCCTGTGCCTAAAGGCGACGTGCAGATGTTCGAAGAGTACCAACCGCTTGTGGAAAGGATCGTCGACGTGCAGCGCAAGCTTGCCACCCAGTATCTCGCCGATGCCAAGCAAAAGATAAGCGAGGGCCGCGCCAAGAACGACCAGAAGCTCCTTGACGAGGGTTTCCTATCGCTCTACCGCTCGCACAAGGCCCTGCCAAAGAACAAACCGCTCATAAAGTATCTCTCGGAGGAAGGAATCAAGGCCGGAATGCTGAAGACCGAGGAGATATACATGGAGAACAACAACCGCCGTATGCCCGAGGCCGTCGAGCCACTATACTTCGTGGTTGATGAGAAATTGAACTCATGCGACCTCACCGACAAGGGTACTGACTGGCTGGCAGGCCAGGTGAACGACGCCACACTGTTCGTGCTGCCCGACATAACATCGCAGCTCTCTGAACTGGAGACCGAGACTTACCTCACCGACCAGGAGAGGCTCGACAAGAAAGACGAGCTGCTCAACCACTACGCAGTGCAGAGCGAGCGCGTGCATACGCTGCAGCAGCTGCTCAAGGCATACACCATGTTCAACAAGGACGATGAGTATGTGGTAATCGACGGAGAAGTAAAGATTGTAGACGAGCAGACGGGCCGCATCATGGAAGGCCGCCGCTGGAGTGACGGACTGCACCAGGCGATAGAGGCCAAGGAGCACGTCAAGGTAGAGGCAGCCACGCAGACGTTCGCCACCATAACGCTTCAGAACTACTTCCGCATGTACCACAAGCTGTCGGGAATGACGGGTACGGCTTCAACCGAGTCGGGAGAGTTCTGGGACATCTACAAGCTCGACGTGGTGGAGATACCTACCAACCGCCCCGTTATCCGCAAGGACATGGACGACCGCGTGTACAAGACCGCACGAGAGAAGTACAATGCTGTGATAGATGAGATCGTGAAGATGCGCAACAGCGGGCGCCCGTGCCTCGTGGGCACCACATCCGTGGAGATATCGGAGCTGCTTTCTAAGATGCTCGACATGCGCAAGATACCCCATCAGGTGCTCAACGCCAAGCTCCACCAAAAGGAAGCCGACATCGTGGCGCAGGCCGGACAGAGCACAAACGGCCTCGGTGCCGTGACCATAGCCACCAACATGGCCGGCCGAGGCACCGACATCAAGCTCTCACCTGAGGTGAAGGCCGCCGGCGGATTGGCCATCATAGGTACCGAGAGGCACGAGAGCCGCCGTGTTGACCGCCAGCTCCGAGGCCGCGCAGGCCGCCAAGGCGACCCTGGCTCGTCGGTGTTCTTCGTCTCGCTCGAAGACAAGCTCATGCGCCTCTTCGGCTCGGAACGCATCATCGCCAAGGTGATGGACATGGCTGGATTCAAGGAGGGCGACATGATAGACAGCCCCATGATATCGCGCAGCATCGAGCGCGCGCAGAAGAAAGTGGAGGAAAATAACTTCGGCATACGCAAGCGCCTGCTCGAATACGACGACGTGATGAACAAGCAGCGCACCGTGGTCTACGAGAAGCGCCGCCACGCATTGATGGGCGAACGCATAGGCATGGACATCTCGAACATCATCTGGGACCGCGTGGTAAGCATCATCGAGCAGAACGACTACGAGGGATGCAAGGAAGAATTCCTTAAAGTCCTGGCCATGGAGGTGCCTTTCGGCGACCGCCAGTTCGCCAACGAGAAACACGAGGACCTTGCCGAAAGCGCATTCCAGGTGGCCATGGCCGACTTCAAGCGCAAGACGGAACGCATACAGGCAGTGGCCTGGCCTATAGTCAAGCAGGTCTACGAGACTCAAGGAACGATGTACGAGCGCATCATGGTGCCTATCACCGACGGACGCAGGATATACAACATACCTTGCGACCTCAGGGAAGCCTACGAGTCGGAGTGCAAGAGTGTGGTGAAGCAATTTGAGAAAGTGATACTCCTCCACATCATAGACGACTGCTGGAAGGAGAACCTCCGCGAGCTTGACGAGCTGAAGCACAGTGTGCAGAACGCATCCTACGAGCAGAAAGACCCGCTGCTCATCTTCAAGCTCGAAAGCGTCAAGCTCTTCGACAACATGGTGAACACCATGAACAACCGCATCACCAGCATATTGATGCGTGGCGCAATACCTGAGATGCAGCAGTCTGTGCAGGAGGCAGCTCCGGAGGCACAGCAACCCAAACCGCGATACACAGAATCGAAGCGCGACCTCAACGAGGAGCAGCTAACCGACCCCAACCAGGCTGCAGCTGCCGCCCATGACACAAGGGAACGCCAACAGCACACCCCAATCGTCAAGGACAAGCTGCCGGGCCGCAACGACCCATGCCCTTGCGGCAGCGGCAAGAAGTTTAAGAACTGCCACGGGCGCGGCCTCGTTTAATCAAAAAGAGTAATGGCGTTTGGCCCAACAAGGGGGCCAAACGCCATTTTCTTTCACCCCAATCCCCACCTGTAAACCTTGCAAACAGGCTCCTGCTTCCAAGGACAGCAAGCATGGCATTGCCTACAAGAAAGCAAATCGCATGATAAGCATTGAGAACCTGACAAAAAGATACGGCGAGACAACCGCCTGCGACATACCGGCACTAACCATACCCGACGGCGAAATAGTTGGCCTTGTGGGCAACAATGGAGCCGGGAAGACCACCCTGTTCCGCCTGATGCTCGACCTTGCAAAGGCCGATACGGGGCAAATAACCACAACGCCGCCACGCAACGCCGGAACAACTGCACAGCTACACACGCCCATCAACGTCGCAAAAAGCGAAAGTTGGAAACCGTTCACCGGGGCATACCTCAACGAAAGTTTCCTCATCGACTACCTCACGCCCGAGGAATACTTTGACTTCCTCGCCAAGATTTCAGGTGTTGAAAGCAGCGAAATGGCACAGAGGCTCACGCGCTTCGACACATTTGCCAATGGCGAAGTGCTCGGGCAAGGCAAGCTCATACGCGACCTCTCAGCCGGAAACCGTCAGAAAGTGGGCATAATGGCTGCCCTGGCAGGATGCCCTTCGGTCGTAATCCTCGACGAGCCGTTTAATTTCTTAGACCCGCAAAGCCAAAACCACCTGAAGAAACTGCTCACGCAATACAACAAGGAAAACGGCGCGACAATACTGATAAGCAGCCACAACCTTGCGCACACAATCGACATAAGCACCCGCATCATCTTGCTCGAAAGTGGCAGGATAATCCGCGACATACCGAATAATGGTGAAGCGGCAGCCCAAGAGCTTGACAAATATTTTGGCGCGGAGTGACCCCAATGCCCATTTATAGGTATTTTGCCAAAAACGAGCCAGCACTTTTCGTGTTTCTTGCGGCTTATTTGTAATTTTGCATCACATTTGCAGAAACATGAGACTTTCAGAACTAAAGACAGGAGAATACGGGGTCATCGTCAAGGTGCTCGGCCATGGCGGATTCCGCAAGCGCATCGTGGAGATGGGCTTCATAAAGGGCAAGGTGGTTGAGGTACTGCTCAACGCCCCGCTACAAGATCCCGTAAAGTACAAAATAATGGGGTACGAGGTTTCGCTGCGCCACAACGAAGCCGAAATGATTGAGATCATATCGCCTGAAGAGGCCAAGCTGCTTGAGAAAGATGGTGCCGACACCGACTTCAACCGCCCGGAAATCACGACCGAGAACGACGGATGCACACACCAACTGACCGACCAGCAATTGCACGACGCTGCCATGAAAAAGCGCAGGACAATCAACGTGGCACTCGTTGGCAACCCCAACTGCGGCAAGACTTCGCTCTTCAACTTCGCCTCCGGTGCCCACGAGCGCGTCGGCAATTACTCCGGCGTGACCGTAGACGCCAAGGAAGGACACGCCGAATTTGAGGGTTACACCTTCAACCTCGTTGACCTGCCAGGTACATACTCGCTCTCCGCCTACAGTCCGGAGGAACTTTACGTGCGCCGCCAGATAATAGACAAGACGCCTGACGTGGTGATTAACGTCATCGACTCAAGCAACCTGGAGCGCAACCTCTACCTCACGACGCAGCTCGTTGACATGAACCTGCGAATGGTTTGCGCCCTTAATATGTTCGACGAGTTCGAAAAACGCGGCGACAAGCTCGACTACAACAAGCTGGGGCAGCTTTTCGGAGTTCCGATGGTGCCGACAGTGTTCAAGACCGGCAAGGGTGTCGACCTGCTCTTCCACATAATCATCAATCTGTACGAAGGTGTAGACTTCATCGACAAGGACGGCAACATAAACCCCGAAGTTGCCGCCGAGATACAGAACTGGCACAAAGACTACGAAACAAAGCACGAGCTTGGCCACACGGAGGACTTCGCCCACGGTGCGAAACCCAACAACAGCGTGTTCCGCCACGTCCACCTCAACCACGGCAAGCTGCTTGAGGGAAGCATAGAGGCCATCAAGCGCGAGGTGCAGAAAGACGAGAACATACGCCACAAGTATTCCACCCGCTATCTCGCCATAAAGCTCCTCGAGGCAGACAAGGCCACAGAGGAGACCGTGGCCAAGCTTCCCAACGCCAAGGAAATAATCGAAGTGCGCGACCGCGAAGCCCACAGGATACTCGAAGAGACCAAGGAAGACTCTGAGACAGCCATCATGGATGCCAAGTACGGCCTTATCCACGGTGCACTGAAAGAGGCCGGATTTGAGGAAGGCAACAAGCAAGACACATACCAACTGACGCACTTCATCGACAGGATAATAACCAACAAGTACGCCGGTTTCCCCATCTTCTTCCTCATGCTGTACGTGATGTTCGAGGTTACTTTCACCCTCGGGCAATACCCCATGGACTGGATTGAGGCAGGCGTTGGCGCGCTCGGCGAGTGGGTAAGCTCCACCCTGCCCGACGGCCCGCTCAAGGCAATGCTTGCCGACGGCGTGATAGGCGGCGTTGGGGCGGTGATAGTGTTCCTCCCGCAGATACTCATCCTTTACGCCTTCATATCGTTCATGGAAGACTCCGGCTACATGGCGCGCGCCGCTTTCATCATGGACAAGCTCATGCACAAGATGGGCCTGCACGGCAAGTCGTTCATACCGCTCATCATGGGCTTCGGCTGCAACGTGCCGGCCGTCATGGCCACGCGCACCATCGAGAGCCGCCGCTCACGCCTCATCACCATGCTGATACTCCCGATGATGAGCTGCTCGGCGCGCCTTCCCATCTACATAATGATCACCGGCACGTTCTTCGCCGTGCGCTACCAGAGCCTCATCATGATATCGCTTTACGCCATAGGCATCCTCATGGCCGTCATCGTGAGCCGGGTGCTCAGCCGCTGGCTCATACGCGGCGAGGACACGCCGTTTGTCATGGAGCTGCCGCCCTACCGCTTCCCCACGGCCAAGGCCATAGGCCGCCACACTTGGGAGAAAGGCAAGCAGTACCTCAAGAAGATGGGAGGCATAATCCTCTTTGCCAGCATCATAGTATGGGCATTGGGCTACTACCCCCACGACGACAGCCTCACGCCACAGCAGCAACAGGAACAGAGCTACATAGGCAGCATAGGCAAGGCCATCGAGCCTGTGTTCCGCGCGCAAGGCTTCGACTGGAAGCTCGACGTAGGTCTCGTGGCAGGCGTTGGCGCCAAGGAAATAGTGGCTTCAACGATGGGCGTACTGTACAGCGGCGACGAGAGCGTGGCCGACGACACTGCCGAGGACAACTCGTCAAAATATGCAGCTCTTTACGAAAAGATGGCTGCCGACGGCATTACGCCGCTCATAGCATTCAGTTATCTCATCTTCGTCCTGCTCTACTTCCCCTGCCTGGCCACCATCGCAGCCATAAAGGGCGAAAGCGGCTCGTGGCGGTGGGCCACCTTCGCGGCAGTATATACAACGGTGCTGGCCTGGGTGGTGTCGGCATTGGTATACCAAATAGGCCGCCTCTTCATTTAATCCCAAGCCAGCCCACTGGCCGCCCGGCGCCATGTTCCCCAACAGCATGGCTCGGGCGGTCGGTGGGCATCAGGCTTTCGTAGAAATGACGGTCATGCGCATCAATGCAAAAAATTGCCTAACAAAAGCAAAAAAGCCTGCCCGTTTTCTGATATTACGTGGCATTTAAGTATCTTTGCCATGACGATCAAAGATACAATGACATGAGAAAGAACAACATCTTTGCCGTAATCTTCTCCACCATCGTGGGGCTTACGGCTTTCACCGGAACTTCGTGCGCACAGGAAACTGCCCTGCCCGCCCCACAGAAGAGCGCCGACGCAGGGTCGCTGCTCAAGGCATTGCAAGACCGCAAGTCGGTGCGCAAGTTCGCAAACAAGCCACTCACCGACCAGCAACTGTCCAACCTGCTGTGGGCTGCCTGCGGCGTTAACCGCCCCGACGGCCACCTCACCGTGCCATCGGCCCGCAACAAGCAGGACATAACGGTATACGTGGGCAAGGCCGACGGCACATTCCGATATGATGCCAAGGCCCACAAGCTCATCAAGATAGGCAGCAGCGACCTGCGGCGCGAGGCCGCCAAGCGCAACGCTTTCATACAGGCAGCACCCGTAGTGGTGGTAATTGCGTCAGACACCGCACTGCAGAATGGCAACATGGCCATCTGCGGTATAGACGCCGGAGCCGTAATGCAGAACATTTACCTGCACTGCGCCGCCAACGGGCTGGCCACAGTGTGCTGCTATGCGGGCGACGATGTGACGGCAATGCAGGAGTTCCTCGGCATAAAGCCCGAGCTGAAACCGCTCATCTGCATGCCAGTTGGCCTGCCTGAATAAGGCATTGGGCATCCGCCGGGCAGCCTGCGCCCCTTTGTCAACCCGCCGAGCGGCCTGCCTATGCAGCCTGCCCGGCGGGTTGATTTTTGCTTGCGGGGCTTTTTCCATATATAAACAGAAGAGCATTCCGCTCTTTTTTGTACCTTTGCACTCCCAAAACTTATTTTCACCATGGCAGAACAAGACAACACCAAACCACGCCGCCCACGCAAGGCCGCGCCTGTCGACAACGCCTACGGCCATCTTCAGCCCCAGGCGCTCGACGTGGAGAAAGCCGTGCTCGGCGCGCTCATGATAGACAAGGATGCATACGCAGTGGTGTGCGAGATACTGCGCGCCGAGAGCTTCTACGAGCCACGCAACCAGAAAGTGTACGCCGCAGTGCAGAGCCTGGGCATGGCCGAACGGCCCATCGACGTGCTCACCGTGACCGAACAGTTGGCCAAGAACGGCGACCTCGACGATGTGGGCGGCCCGGTCTACGTGGCCGAGCTAAGCTCGCGCGTGGCCTCGTCGGCCAACATAGAGTACCACGCGCGCATCATCGCGCAAAAGTTCCTTGCGCGCCAGCTGATATCATACGCCAGCATGATAGAGACCAAGGCTTTCGACGACACCACCGACATCGACGACCTCATGCAGGAGGCCGAAGGGTCGCTATTCGAGCTGTCGCAGCGCAACATGAAGAAGGACTACACGCAGATAGACCCTGTGATAAAGAACGCCGTGGACGTGATACAGAAAGCCGCCGCAAACAAGGACGGCATCACCGGCGTGCCAACAGGCTACCACAAGCTCGACGACATCACCAGCGGATGGCAGGCCAGCGACCTCGTCATCATCGCAGGCCGACCGGCCATGGGCAAGACCTCGTTCGCCCTCTCAATGGCCAAGAACATAGCCGCCGACTACAAGGTGCCAATGGCTTTCTTCTCGCTCGAAATGAGCAACGTGCAGCTCGTAAACCGCCTCATATCAAACTGCTGCGAAATCCAGGGCAAGAAGATACAGAACGGACAGCTGCAGCCCGATGAATGGGAAAGGCTGGACAAGCGCATGAACAACCTGCTCGGCGCGCCCCTCTACGTAGACGACACGCCGGGCCTCTCGGTCTTCGAACTGCGCACCAAGGCGCGGCGGCTAGTGCGCGAGCACGGCGTGAAACTGATAATGATTGACTACCTGCAGCTGATGAACGCCAACGGAATGCGCTTCAGCAGCCGACAGGAGGAAGTGTCAACCATCTCGCGCTCGCTGAAGGGCCTCGCCAAGGAGCTTGACGTACCGATTCTTGCGCTCTCGCAGCTCAACCGCAGCGTGGAGTCGCGCGAGGGCCTGGATGGCAAGCGGCCACAGCTGAGCGACCTGCGCGAATCGGGAGCCATAGAGCAGGATGCCGACATGGTGCTCTTCGTACACCGACCGGAATACTACCACATCTATGAAGACGAAAACAAGCGCGACTTGCGCGGCATGGCGCAAATCATAATAGCCAAGCACCGTAAAGGCGCAACGGGCGACGTGCTGCTCACCTTCCGCGGCGAATATACACGCTTTGAGAATCCCGAGGACTCGCGCCTTAGCGCAGCGCAGGCACAGACCGGCGGCGAGATAGTTGGCTCACGCATCAACGGCGACATGGGGGGAATGCCAAACCTTCCAAACGACTACGACCCCTTCGGCGGCCCACTGCCTCCCGATGAAGGCCCGGCTTTCTGACGACAGCACCGCGCAGCCCAAAGCGGCGCGCCACTACGGCACGCCGCTTTTTTGGTTTGCCACGGCGCGAGACATCGCAGCAGACTGATTTTGTAAATATTTGCACAAAAGAGTATCTATTGCAGCAATGAACACGCAACCGTCTGACAATGAAGCACTTGCCAACGAGGCACAAATTGCATTGCAAAACGTACCGTTTCGGGCCGCCAAACGGTACGTTTTGCAAGCTCTAACAGGCCGTTCGGCAAGCCCAAAAGGCAGGTATGGCACCTGAGGAAGTACAATGTAAACATTAATTATCGCTGCGTTCCATCCAAGACGGGCATTAAGCTTCAGCCAGACGAAGCAATGAAACGTATCTTTGCAGGCACACCATGGAATAAGACATGGCCAAATATACACACAACAACAAACACTGTCATGACACAAGTGAACATATTAGAAAAGACAAACACTGCAAAGCCTTGCCACATAACCATGCTCGGCACGGGCGAGGCCACAGTCACCAAATGCTACAATACGTGCTTCGCCCTTCGCTCGCCGGGCTGCACCATGCTCGTAGACGCTGGCGGCGGCAATGGCATATTGACGCAGATGGAGAAAGCGGGGCTTGGCTTCGACGAACTCGACTGTATGTTCGTGACCCACGCACACACAGACCACATCCTCGGAGCCGTATGGGTGGTTAGGATGGTTATGCACTCCATCACGGAAGGAAAGCGCGACTGGGCTTTCACCATATACGGTCATGACCGCTCACTTGCTGTGCTCGACACCATCTGCACCATAACGCTGCCTGCCGCATACAGCCACCTTAGGGGCAAACAGATTGTGCTGCGCGAAGTGACCGACGGCGAGCAGCTGAGGTGCGGCGACATCGGCTTTACCTTTTTCGACATTTGCTCCACTAAAGAAAAACAGTATGGCTTCTGCGCCTGCCTGCCCGGAGGCCTGCGGCTGGCCTGCCTCGGCGACGAGCCTTTCAACGAACGAAACCGCGCACTCGTGGAAAACGCCGACTGGCTGCTTTGCGAAGCCTTCTGCCTCGAACGCGACAAGGGCATCTTTAAGCCCCACGAGAAACACCACAGCACCGCCTTCGAGGCAGGCATGGCGGCAAGCAGGCTCAACGCAGGCCACCTGCTACTTTACCACATGGAGGACAGCAGCCTGGCCACACGCAAGAAAGATTACTCTGAAGAGGCCGGGAAATGTTTCAGGGGCGAGATAATAGTTCCCAACGACCTTGAGACTGTAACCCTCACCCCATCATCACAAAACGGCTGAAAGGCCCGGCCTGGGCCTTTCAGACACCGTATTCGTAGTACCACCAGTAAGTCCCGGCATACTGCGGGCGCACTGCATTCATGCGCGCCTCACGCGAACTGTGCTGGCGCTCCAGCCGCTGCAAGTCTTCGTAGTCGGTGTCCATCACGTCGTTACGGTAGACAACGGTTGGATTGGCGCGCAGATGGGTGTATAGTATGAGCGCCTCGCGATAGTGAAGCGGCAGTTGGTCGTTTATCTCATAGTAATTGGGCAAAGCCGCCGCAAACGCATCGATGTTGCGGTCGATGAGATAGCCGCACAGAAGGTAGTCCTTGGCGGTGTCCGAGGCCATGCCGGAGCGCAGCAAGGCGTGGAGGTACATACCGGCAGCCATGGGGCGCGCAGGCTTCGCACCGAGGAAGCGATAAACGCTGTCGGTGCAGTATATGAGGCAGGTCACGCCTTGCTCCATAGGCACAAGGTCGGCCGACGTTCCCTTTACGGGGTACTTGAACAGCCTCTCGCCAAGCTGCCCTTGGCGGGCAAGGGCGTAGGCGCGAAGCATGGTAAGCCCTGCGTCGGCCTCCTGCGACTTCTGGCCCACAGCTGCAGCACCGGCATAGTCGCCCCTAATGAGGCACGTCTCAGCCCTCATACGGTAATGCATCACTGCGTCATTATTGCCGGCGAATCCCACAAAGAGGAACATCGCAGCCAAGGCAAAGATGTTGCGCCACGCCACGGCCGACGTGACAAGCAGCCCGGAGCTGCCTGAGGCAAACGCGCCTGGCAAGCGTCGCAGCATTATGCAAGCCGCCGCCCACAGTGCCATGAGCAGCACAGCCACCCACCAAGCCAAACCAAGCCCGACGGTGCCATCGTCGGCTGGCTCCATGCTCGAAAGAAGCGCGAGCAGCAGGGCCGACGGGAAATAGGTCAGAGCATGGAAACTGCCACCAAAAGGCCATATCGATGACACGCCGAACTGCAGGAGCTGAAGCACGGCAGTTATTATCACAGCCCCTATCAAGCCATTGTATGTCGTGGCTCCGCCGCTCAGTATGTGCTGGGCCACGGCCAGCATATCAGCTTGATAGAAGTATAGGTAAACGAAAGTGAACCCACAAAAAAGGATAGCACATACCGTCCTGAGGACCAATGTGCTACCCTTCTTGTCGCTATAGTCGTTGTAATTCATCCTTATTCTCTACATACGAAACTCTAAAACAACGCCACAGGCCAGCCTCGTCGGCAAGCCCTGGCCTGTCTCATATCTTGCGCAGCACCACTGCGGAGCGCGCCGGTATGTACAGCTTGAGCCACTCCTTGTGGTCTTCCACATACAGAGGGTCGAAGTTGGTGACGTGAGTCATGCTGTCATCAGCAAAGCCATTGCCGCCAAACTGCTTCGAATCTGTATTGAGAACCACCTCGTAGGCACCCGTAGGCACAAGGAAGCCATAGTCCGTATACGAGCGCGTTGGGCTGAAGTTGAACACAAACACCAAGTCGCCACGGCTGAAAGCCAGCACCTGGTCGCCATCGTTGTGCCACACTTCCTGCAATGGCAGGGCCTGGAAGTTCTTGACGCTGCTCATCACCTTCAGCATCTCGCGGTCAAAGTCGCCAAGGTAGTGATAGTCAAGTTCCTTGTTGTCCACGAGGTTCCACTGCCTGCGGGCGTACTTGTAGCTCCACCCGTTCCCCTCACGCGGGAAGTCTATCCATTCAGGATGGCCGAACTCATTGCCCATGAAGTTGAGATAGCCGCCGTTGATGGCCGCCGCCGTCACAAGGCGAATCATCTTGTGCAAGGCAATGCCACGGTTTACGGCTCCATTCTCGTCGCCAATCTTGAAGTGCCAGTACATATCCGCATCAATCAGGCGGAAGATTATGGTCTTGTCTCCTACCAATGCCTGGTCATGACTCTCACAGTAACTAATGGTCTTCTCGTCGGGGCGGCGGTTCTTCACCTCCCAGAATATCGAGCTGGGCTTCCAGTCTTCATCCTTAAGCTCCTTGATTGTCTTTATCCAGAAGTCGGGTATGTTCATGGCCATTCGGTAGTCGAAGCCATAGCCACCGTCCTCAAACTTGGCCGCCAAGCCCGGCATGCCGCTCACTTCCTCGGCAATCGTGATGGCATTGGGGTTCACTTCGTGAATCAGCTTGTTGGCCATAGTAAGGTAGCAGATGGCGTTGTCGTCCTCATGGCCGTTGAAATAGTCGCCGTAATTGCAGAAAGCCTCACCCAGACCGTGACTGTAATAGAGCATGGAAGTAACCCCATCGAAGCGGAAACCGTCGAAGTGATACTCTTCCAACCAGTATTTGCAGTTTGAAAGCAGGAAGTGGAGCACTTCGTCCTTGCCGTAATCAAAGCACAGACTGTCCCATGCCGGGTGCTCATGGCGATCGCCCGGATAGAAGAACTGGTTTGGGTCGCCGGCAAGGTTGCCCAAGCCCTCTACCTCGTTCTTCACAGCGTGAGAGTGAACGATGTCCATTATGACGGCTATGCCGTTCCTATGGGCAGTGTCGATGAGTTCCTTCAGCTCCTCGGGAGTGCCGAACCTGCTTGATGGGGCGAAGAAAGAACTCACATGATAGCCAAACGATCCGTAGTAAGGATGCTCCTGAATTGCCATAACTTGTATGCAGTTGTAGCCGTCGGCCTTGACACGCGGCAGCACGTTCTCCTGGAACTCGCGGTACGTTCCCACCTTTTCCGCATCCTGAGCCATGCCCACGTGGCACTCATAGATAAGCAAAGGAGAGCGGTCGGCCTTGAATCTCTTGCGCTTGAACACGTATGGCTTCTCCGGGTTCCACACCTGTGCGGAGAATATCTTCGTGCTGTCATCTTGCACAACGCGCTGGCACCAGGCCGGGATCCGTTCGCCCTCGCCGCCGTTCCACTTCACCTTCATCTTGTAAAGGTCGCCGTGCTTGATAGCTTTCTCGCTGAGCTTAAGTTCCCAGTTGCCCGTTCCCTCGATGCGCTTGAGCTTGAACCTCGGCGTTTCCTTCCAGTCGTTGAAGTCGCCTATGAGGTAAATCTCGGTGGCATTGGGCGCCCACTCTCGGAACACCCAGCCCTTTGCGAGCTTATGAAGGCCGAAGTAGAGATGGCCGCTGGCAAAGTCTGACAGGGTGCGCTTGCCCCCGGCAGTGAGCTGCCCCATCTTCCACAGGGCATGGTCGTGCCTGCCACGTATGGCCTCCTCGTAAGGCTCAAGCCATGGGTCGTTTCTTACCAGCCCGATATGGGCAGGAGCTTTCGCTTCCGGGGCGGCCTCGGCAGTTTTCCTTTTCCGCCCTACAGTCTTCTTTTCAGCCATAGCCAATTATGCCAAAACCTTGAAAATAGCTTTCTTTATCTCTGCCTCTCCCGATATGCATGGTGCGTGTCCGTCCTGCGGGAAGAAGATGGCGAACATTCCCGGCTGGCAGGTCACGTAGCTGTCTGCGGCAAGCCCGGGCAATTTCGTGATGTCCTTCTTCTCGTCATAGTCGCCTTCGGGCAAGTTGCACAGCGGAGTGTAGCCGTATGTTTCGGCGCAAGAGAGCGGTATCTGTATGTCTATCATCTTCTTGTGGGTTTCGAGCACGGCCTCGTCGGGGGTCTTGCCCTTGGCCGTGGTTATGTTTACGAACAGGTCGTCGCCCTTTATCAGATGCTTACCCGGTTCGAGCTTGGCCAGGTCGTTGGCCTTTATGAATTCCACAACATC
The DNA here is from genome assembly GCA_944320105.1 of uncultured Prevotella sp. Lineage (GTDB taxonomy): Bacteria > Bacteroidota > Bacteroidia > Bacteroidales > Bacteroidaceae > Prevotella. The sequence continues at coordinate 56,744 of CALUGA010000011.1, forward strand.
GTCAAACAAAGGGTTGAGCCCTTTGTAGAAAGCAAGTTTGTCAAGTGTGTCTATAACCATAACTAATAATATTTAAGTAAAACTAGTGCATGTTCCATTTCTTCGGGTCACGGTCAGTCCAATCGTTTCTGGCCACGGATGTACACTCCCTGCGCCGTTATGTTTCCGTCGCGGTCCTTTTCCACGAATCGCCCGTCGCGCACATCGTCGAGGTAAGAGCCTTCAAAGCGATTGCCATCCTTGTCCTCCTCTATGGCCGGGCCGTTGCGCTTGCCATCCTTGAAAGACCCCTTGAACTTCCAGCCGTCTGCATAGTGCACTATGCCCTCGCCGTCAATCTTTCCGTTCTTGAACTGCCCTTCAAACACGTCGCCGGCCTTTGTGGTAAGTTTTCCGGCCCCGTTGGGCGTATCGGCTTTCCATTCGCCCACGTATACGTTGCCGTTTTTCCACACAAGGGTGCCCCGCCCTTGCTTGGCTCCCTCGTAAAACTGGCCTGTGTACTTGTCTCCGTTGGCATACTTGAATATGCCCACGCCCGTGCGTTCGCCGTTAACGTAGTCGCCCTCGTAGACGTCGCCATTCTTGAACCTATAGATTCCCTTTCCGTTCTGGATGTCGTCCTTCCATTCGCCGGTATATACGTCGCCATCGGCATACTTGAACGTACCCCGGCCCGAGCGTTGGTTGTCCTTCCATTCGCCGTCGTAGGTGGAGCCGTCGCCCCAGTCGAAGAAGCCCTTCCCGTTCTTCTTGTCGCCGAGCCACTCCCCCTTGTAATACGCCCCGCTGGCAAATGTGTACGTGCCGCGGCCGTTCCTGTGATCCTGGAGCCAGTCGCCGTCGTACTTGTCGCCGTTGTAGTAGTACATCACGCCGTGGCCTTGCTGGTAATCACGAAACCACAGCCCAACATATTTGTTGTTGTTGGCAAAATAATACGTACCCTTGCCATGCTGCTGGTCTTGGAACCACTGGCCCTCATACTTCTCGCCGTCGAAGAAAGTGTAAACGCCGTAGCCTTGGCGCTTGCCCTTTACGTAAGAGCCTTCATACCAATTCCCGTTCTTGTATACGGCTTTCCCCTTGCCATGGGGCTTGCCTCCGGCCATCTCGCCGCTGTACAGCCCCCCGTCCTTGGTCTGGCACGTTCCCAGCGTTATCCTCTGGGCGCAGGCCATCAGCGGCAGGGCGAGGAGCAAAGATAATATAATATGTCTCAAAACGTGTCTGCTTAAAATTATTGCCAAAAGTAATAAAAAAACCGCAGGTGTCAAAAAAGATTAGCTTTTTTAACTGATTGTCAATCCATTATTTTATACCTTTGCACTGCCGAGGGGTGTACGGCTACTCCGTCAGGCCCTCGCCTCTTACCTTATTATATCGCTTATGAAATTCATCGGAATAATACCAGCGCGCTATTCCTCGTCGCGCTTTCCCGGCAAACCCCTGGCCATGCTCGGGGGGAAACCCGTGATACAGCGCGTTTACGAACGGGCTGCATCGGTGCTCGACAGTGTTTGCGTGGCCACCGACGACGAACGGATACGCAAGGCTGTCGAAGGCTTCGGCGGCAACGCCATCATGACCTCGACCAACCACCGCAGCGGAACCGACCGCATACGCGAGGCCGCAGAACTTACCGGCACCGACTGCGACGTTATAATAAACATACAGGGCGACGAGCCGTTTATAGCTCCGCAGCAGATAAAGGCCCTTTGCGCCTGCTTTGCCGACCCCGCGACGCAGATTGCCACGCTCGGCATCCCTTTCGGAGCCGACTCCAAGGCCATAACCAACCCCAATTCGCCCAAGATTGTGGTCGATGTCAATGGCTATGCCATGTACTTCAGCCGCAGCGTCATACCATTCGTAAGGGGCAAGGAGGCGACGGAGTGGCCCGGGGCATTCCCATTCCTTAAGCACATCGGGCTATACGGCTACCGCCGCGAGGTGCTCATGCAGATCACCAACCTGCCGCCAAGCCCGCTCGAAGTGGCCGAGAGCCTGGAGCAACTGCGCTGGCTGCAAAACGGCTACAAGGTAAAGGTGGCGCTTACTGACATTGAGACCATTGGCATTGATACGCCTGAAGACCTCGCTCGGGCAGAGGCTTACCTCGCACAGTCCGATAACCGAATGGCATAAGAAGCATGGGGGCCGACCGGTTTGACTTCAAGCAGTTCGCGGTGCGCCAAGAGCGGTGCGCCATGAAGGTTGGCACCGACGCCACCCTCCTCGGGGCGTGGGCGCGCGTGCCGGCAGCCTGCACCCACAAGCCTGCCATACTCGACATAGGCACGGGCACGGGCATCATTGCGCTCATGATGGCGCAACGCTTCGCCGAGGCATCGGTGACGGCCATCGACATAGACCCTGACGCCGCCGCCCAAGCTGCCGACAACGCCGCCGCATCGCCTTTCGCAGGGCGCATCGGCGTAATCTGCACACCGGTGCAGCAGTACTGCGGCGGGCCGTTTGCCGCCATAGTGTGCAACCCGCCCTACTTCGACGGCTCACTCCAAAGCCCCGACCGCAAGCGCACGCTCAGCCGCCACACAGCCTCGCTCACCTACGCTGAGCTGGCAAGCCATGCTTACCGCCTGCTAAGGGCCGACGGCGAGTTCTCGGTTATCATTCCCGCCGACCAAACGCCACAGATGGACGAAGCGAGGGCCATCGCCGGCTTCTTCGAGGTTAGGCGAAGCCTCGTCAGGACAAAGCAGGGAGCACAGCCCAAGCGCATAATGCTTGCCTACGCCAAAGCCCCACAGCCCATCCACGAGACCGAGGAGCTGACTTTGGGCGACGCAAGGCACAAGATGCTTACGGCCGACTTCTACCTCTGAGCGGCATCGCTGCGACCACCGCATAGGCTTGACAATTTATTTACACGCAACCACCCACCAGGCACCACGCCCCATTTTGCGCCGCAATACAGGCCGTTTCGCGCTCCAAAACGCACTGTTTCGCAAAGCCAAACGGCCTGTATTGCGACGCGAAACGACAGCCATCCATATCTATCTATAAACCAAACACTTACGCAAACACGTTTGAGCAGCATAAGATCATGACAAAAACATTACAAACCATGAAGCAAACCAGCAGCCATGACACCATCTGCGCCATCGCCACCGCACCGGGCGGGGCAATAGGCATCATAAGGATATCGGGGCCAGAGGCCATCAACACAGCCGACAAGATATTCACTCCCGCCGGCCACAATGCCCCTGCCCTATCCCAACGGAAGCCTGGCACGGTGGCATACGGCCATATCCACTCTTCCGACGGCAGCGTGCTCGACGATGTGCTCGTTAGCATCTTCCGCGCCCCCCACTCTTACACGGGCGAGGACTCTGTGGAAATATCCTGCCACGGCTCGCGCTACATCCTACAGCAAACCATGCAGCTGCTCATATCCGCCGGTTGCCGCGCCGCCGGGCCGGGCGAATTTACGCGCAGGGCGTTTATGAACGGCAAGATGGACTTGAGCCAGGCCGAAGCCGTGGCCGACCTCATTGCAGCCGACAACAGGGCGGCCCACCGCATGGCCATCAGCCAGATGCGTGGCGGCTTCAGCCGCGAGCTGGCCGCACTGCGCGACCGCCTGCTGCGGCTCACGTCGCTGCTGGAGCTTGAACTCGACTTCAGCGACCACGAGGAACTGGAGTTTGCCGACCGCTCGGAGCTTGACAGCCTCGCCCGCGAGGTGCGCGCAAAGATGCAGGGCCTGGCCGACTCGTTCTCAACAGGCAACGCGCTGAAAAACGGCATGCCGGTGGCCATCATCGGGCAGACCAACGCCGGCAAGTCCACCCTGCTCAACGCACTGCTCGGCGAAGACAAGGCCATCGTAAGCGACATCGACGGCACCACGCGCGACACTATCGAAGACACCACCGCCATCGGCGGCATCACGTTCCGCTTCATCGACACCGCCGGCATACGCCACACCGCCGACGCCATCGAGTGCATGGGCATAGAACGCAGCTTCCAGGCCATCGACAAGGCGCAAATCGTAATATTGCTCATCGACGCCAAGCGCAACGACGAATCGTTCGCGCAATTCTATGCCGACGTGCGCCCACACCTTGAAGGCAAGCAGGTCATAGCCGCGCTCAACAAGTGCGACACCGGTGCCGACCACGCCGCGCCACAGCTGCCGCCCGCCGTTGCCGCCGACCTCGCAGACGACCCCCACACCATAGCCATCTCTGCCAAGTACGGCCTCAACATCGATAGCCTACGCTCCATGCTCGTAAGCCTCACAGGCATAGACGGCGTTCAGCCAACCGACACAATCGTAAACAACATACGCCACTACGAAGCCCTCACCAACGCCGTAGAGTCTATCACCCGCGTCATCGACGGCCTCGCCACCGGCCTGCCCTCCGACCTCATAGCCCAAGACCTGCGCGAATGCCTCCACCACCTTGCCGACATCCTCGGCGAAGTCACCACCACCGAGGTGCTAAATTCCATTTTTTCGCACTTTTGCATCGGAAAGTGATATAAAGAAAAGAAAATCATAAAAAGAGAAAATATATATCTGTAAAATGCGTATTATCA
>CALUGA010000012.1 GCA_944320105.1 uncultured Prevotella sp.
TTATTCAAATATACAAATTGTTCAGCGGTTTTCTTCTTTCTTACTATCCTATCACTCGAAATGTCGGATGAACCATATGTTTTTGTGCCAGTGGTCGGCTTTCCAAACGCTTCCACCCTCTTGCCGACATCTTGTCTGCCGCTTTGTCTCGACGTAGAGACGTGGCGCGCCGCGTCTCTACCACAGCGCCATCGACAAAGGCGACAGCCAATCTGCACGGCAATAGAATGGAATCGTTTTGGATTCTAATGACCGATTTGGGTTAAAGGAGTTATAAGAAGTTATCGCTCCACTGCGTTCCGCTAAGGAGTTAGAGCACAAATGCTTGTCCACTTCAATATTTCCATTTGCTTGGCTGATTGCGGACATTCATATTATCTATATTTCCGCCGCCTCAGCTTGCGGCGATGGCGCGCGGAGGGTCGCCTGTCAGATGCGGCGTATGAAGTCGTCGAGGCTGTCGCCGCGCTGCAGGCCGAGCTTCTTGCGCAGGCGGTATCGGTTGCTGTTAACGCTGTCGGGGCTAACGGAGAGCATCTCGGCTATCTGCTTGGCCCTAAGCCCGATGCGTATGTAGGCGCAGAGGCGCAGGTCGTTCTCGGTGAGTTCGGCCGATAGCAGCTTGAGCTTGCGGAAGAAGTCGGGGTGTACGCTGTCGAAGTGGAGCTTGAACCGCTGCCACTCGTCGTCGTTGCGCAGGCTCTCGCCAATGATGGCGTTTACCTGCCTTACATATTCCAGCGGCACCTTGCCCTCGTCAAAGTAACGCTTGGTGATGGCGCTGAGCTGCTGCAGCACCTCGTTCTTGTTGGCCAGCAGCAGGGTAGACGAGCTTATCTCGCACTCCTTCTGCTTCATGTCGCGCTCAAAGTTCTTCCTGTTGGTGCTGTAGATGAGGGCGTCGCGGGTGATGTTGCTGCGCAGCTCGCGGTTTTCCACCTCGCGTATGCGGTACCGCTGCCACAGGTACACCGCCACGGCCACGGCCAACAGCACCAGTATTGCGGCGGCGGCCAGCGTAAGGTAAGCTACGTCGCGCTTGTGGCGCGCCTCCTGTTCGAGCAGCCTTATGCGGTCGTTGCTCCGCGCGATGGCCTCCCTGGCGCGCGCCTTGGTGACGTTCTGCCGCCTTATGTCGTTCACGTTGCGCACATACTCGGCGGTGAACAGCTTGAGGTATCTGTAGGCCGCGGCCTCGTCGCCCATGCCCTCGTGGGCCAGGTAGAGGCATTCGTATATGTCGGCCATGAAGCGTTCGCCCCTCATTCGGATGGCCCACCGCTCGGCTTCGGCCATGATGGCGGCGGCCTCACGGTAGTTGGCGGCGGCAAGGGCCCCCCGCGCCTTGGTGATGGTGGCCAGGGTGCGGAACAGGCGGTTGCCGGGCGCGCGGCGGTGGAGCAGGCTGAAGGCACTGTCGGCGGCGGCGCGGGCGCTGTCGAGGCGGCCATTGTCGATGAAAAGCTGCGCCATGCTGGTGAAAGCCTGCAGCGACAAAGGCCAGTCTTCGGCCCGGTTGTGGGCCAGGGCCTGCCTGTAAAGCTCCAGTTGCTGCCCCTTGGGCGCGAGCTGGGCCTCGAAGAAGTATATCCTGCCGAGCGGGAAGCCGGCCTTGGCGTAAGCCTTGCGGGCATTGCCGAGCGCCGGGCGGGCGTTGTCGGGGTCGCCTATGTCTACAAAGAGCTGCGCCAGCAGCAGGTAGGCGTTGCCGAGGAAGTAGCTGTCGGCCGACTCGCCAAAGGTGGCTATGGCCTCGTTGACCAGGCGGTAGGAGCGCATATAGTGGCCCATGCGCTCGCAGTTGCCCGCCAGCTGGTACTTTATGCAGGCCTCATCGTAGGCGTAAGCCGGCGAGCAGAGGGCGAGCGCGCTGTCGAGCAGGGCCATGCACTCAGCCGGGCGGGCGTCCATCTGGCCGGCACGCACCCGCCAGTAGAGGGCGCGGGCCTGCAACTGGCGGTTGCCGCTGAGGCGGGCTATGCTGTCGAGGCGGCTTAGCGATTCGTCGGTGATGCTCTCGCGGCGGCTGGCAAAGTCGAGGGCGCACAGCCGCCGGGCTATGCTGTCGAAGCTGCTGTCAATGGGCTTGAAGTAATAGCCGTAGCCCCGGGCGGCTGCCTGCGGTGCGAGCAGCACAAGCCACGCCACCGCAAGCGCGGCGGCGAGGCGCACCGCCCGGCCCGGGGCGTCGCACTTCGGCTTGCAAGTGTGGATTGCCTTGCCCATGGCGCAGATTGCTTTACATTGCCGCCGGGGCGTTCAGCCCAGCACGGAGGCCATGCGCTCCAGGCCCTCCATCATGCGGCTGCGGGGGCAGGCGATGTTGATGCGGATGAAACCCTCGCCTGCCTGGCCGTACATGGTGCCGCTGTTCACCATCACGCGGGCCTCGGAGGCAAGGCGGTCGGCAAGCTCGTCGGAGGTGGCATGGAGCGCGCGGCAGTCCACCCACACGAGGTAGGTGCCTTCGAGCGGCGTCACCCTGAGCGCGGGCAGCCGCTCGGCGAAGAAGCGGCAGAGGGCGCCGTAGTTGTCCCAAAGGTACTGGCGCAGCGCGTCGAGCCACTGCTCGCCCTCGTTGTAGGCGGCCATGAGGCCCTCGACGCCAAAGGGGTTGACGTCGCACACCTCGTTGATGTTGATGGCGCGGTCTATCTTGGCGCGCGTCTCGGCGTCGTCGCAGATGATGTTGGCTATCTGCAGGCCGGCGGTGTTGAACGACTTCGACGGCGAGTTGGCCACGATGGCGTTGTGCAGGCAGTCGGCAGACACGGCGGCAAAGGGCTGGTAGGCCAGCCCGGGGCGCGTAAGCTCGCAGTGAATCTCGTCGGAGAGCACCCTCACGCCGTGCCTAAGGCAGATGTCGTTGAGCCGCAGCAGCTCGTCGGCGGTCCACACTCGGCCCACGGGGTTGTGAGGGTTGCAGAGCACGAGCAGCTTGGCCCTGGGGTCGGCGGCCTTGGCTTCGAGGTCGGCGTAGTCGATGGTGAAGCGTCCGCCGTCGTTCTTCAGCGGGTTCTCAAGCACCTCGCAGCCGTTGTTGCGCACGGAAGAGAAGAAGCAGTTGTACACCGGCGTCTGCAAAATCACGCGGTCGCCCGGCCCGCAGAGGGCCTTTACCACCACCGATACGGCAGGCACCACGCCCGAGGTGTACATGATCCACTCGCGCCTTACGGCCCAGCCGTGGCGCCGCGAGAACCAATCGGCCACTGCGTCGTAGTAAGCCTCAGGCACCTTTACGTAGCCAAACACGCCGTGCTCCACGCGGCGGCGCAGGGCATCGATTACGGGCGGGGCCGTGCGGAAGTCCATGTCGGCCACCCACATGGGCAGCACGTCGGCGCCCGGGGCGGAATCCCACTTGTAGGAATTTGTTCCGCGGCGGTCTACGAGTTCGTCGAAATTGTAGTCAGTCATATTTTCCCACATTATATAATATACAGTCTTGATGTTCTTGCAAGCCGATGCCGGCAATCGGAAACGCAGGGGCGGCGCGCACACCTGCCCCGCCGCAGCCTATTGCCGGCGCGCGGCTTTGCCCTTGCAAAGTTACGCATTTTCCGCCAAACGGCAAGTACCGCTTTTACCTATGGCGCAACCTAAATGGCTGTTTTGTGCTGTTTTTATTTTGACGGATGGCCATTTTGCTGTAACTTTGCCCCCGCAACGACCAAAATGACGATGAAAAAGCTGTACATAGAGACCTACGGCTGCCAGATGAACGTGGCCGACTCGGAGGTGGTGGCCGCCATAATGCAGATGGCGGGCTACGAGGTGTGCGACCAGTTGGCCGAGGCCGACGCCGTGTTCCTCAACACTTGCTCCGTGCGCGACAACGCCGAGCAGAAGATACTGCACCGCCTTGAGGCCCTGGAGGCCGAGCGGCGCAAGGGCCACAGGATGGTGATAGGCGTGCTGGGCTGCATGGCCGAGCGAGTGAAGGGCGACCTGGTAGAGAGCCACCACGCCGACCTCGTGGCCGGCCCCGACGCCTACCTCGCCCTGCCGGGCCTCATCGCGCAGGCCGAGCTGGGCCACAAGGCCATCGACACCGAGCTGTCGGCCACCGAGACCTACCGCGACGTGGTGCCCAAGAGGCTCCACACCGGCCGCGTGGGCGGCTTCGTGAGCATAATGCGCGGCTGCAACAACTTCTGCCACTACTGCATAGTGCCTTACACCAGGGGCCGCGAGCGCAGCCGCGACCCCGAGAGCATACTGCGCGAGGTGCGCGACCTGAGCGACCGCGGCTACAAGGAGGTGACGCTGCTCGGCCAGAACGTAAACTCCTACAGCTACGCGCGGCATGGCGGACAGGCCCAAGGCGGCGCCCGGGCGGTGGGCTTCCCCGAGCTGCTGCGCATGGTGGCGGAGGCCGCCCCGCAGATGAGGGTGCGCTTCACCACGTCGCATCCCAAGGACATGAGCGACGACACGCTGCGCGTCATAGCCGAGATGCCCAACGTGTGCCGCCACATCCACCTGCCCGTGCAGAGCGGAAGCGACGCCGTGCTCAAGCGCATGAACCGCAAGTACACCCGCGAGTGGTACCTGGGGCGCGTGGAGGCAATACGCCGCATAGTCCCCGACTGCGGCCTGTCTACGGACATCTTCGTGGGCTACTGCGGCGAGACGGAGGACGACCACCGGCAGTCGCTGTCGCTGATGCGCGAGGTTGGCTACGACTCGGCCTTCATGTTCAAGTACAGCGAGCGCCCCGGCACCTACGCCGCCACGCACTTCGAGGACGACGTGCCGGAGGAAGTGAAGGTGCGGAGGCTCGAAGAGATGATACAGTTGCAGACGGAACTCTCGGCCGAAGCCAACCGCCGCGACGTGGGCAAGGAGTTCCTCGTGCTGGCCGAGGGCTTCAGCAAGCGCTCGCGCGAGCAGCTCTTCGGCCGCACGGAGCAGAACAAGGTGGTGGTGTTCGACAAGGGCAGCCACCGCATAGGCGACACCGTGCGCCTCAGGATCACCGGCAGCACCAGCGCAACGCTCTTCGGCGAGGAAGAAAAGGTAAAAAAGTAAAAAAGTAAAAAGGTAAAAAAGACTGCGCATGGAATGGGGCAGCTTGCATATGTCTGCCTCCCGTCGCCTGTCTACCGCATCCTTTCAATATATAACAATGAAAGAATTCCTCATCATAATGCGCCGCTTCATACCGCCATACAAGCGGTACCTGGCGCAGTCGATAGTGTTCAACATCCTCTCCGCCGTGCTCAACATCTTCTCGTTCGCGGCGCTCATACCCATACTCCAAATCCTCTTCAAGACCGGCGACGCCACCGCCGCCACGCAGCTCATGGCCTTGGGCGATGCGGGAGTGAAGGACGTGCTGATGAACAACATGAACTTCTACGTCAACCGCCTCATCGAAAGCATCGGCCCGAGCACCACACTGCTCTGCATCGGCCTCTTCCTGGCCTTCGCCACCTTCCTAAAGACGGGCTGCTACTTCCTCTCCTCGGCCGCCATCATACCCATGCGCACCGGCGTGGTGCGCGACATCCGCAACCTGCTCTACCGCAAGATAACGTCGCTGCCGCTCGGATTCTTCTCCGGCGAGCGCAAGGGCGACATCATAGCCCGCATGACCGGCGACGTGAACGAGGTGGAAAGCTCCATCATGTCGTCGCTCGACATGCTCTTCAAGAACCCCATCCTCATCATAGCCTACTTCTCCACGCTGCTCTTCATCAGCTGGCAGCTCACGCTCTTCACCATCGCCATAGTGCCGTTCATGGGCTGGGTGATGGGCAACGTGGGCCGCAAGCTGAAGCAGAACTCCAAGGAGGCGCAGGCCCTTTGGAGCGACACGATGAGCCAGGTGGAGGAGACGCTGGGCGGACTGCGCATAATCAAGGCTTTCTGCGCCGAGGACAAGATGAACGAACGCTTTGCCAACGTGAACAACCGGCAGCGCGCCAGCGTGATGAAAGTGAACCGGCGGCAGCAGCTTGCCCACCCCATGAGCGAGTTCCTCGGCACGGTCATGATAGTCATCGTGCTGTGGTTCGGCGGCATCCTGGTGCTCAACAACATGACGCTCTCCGGCCCCACGTTCATCTATTACCTCGTTATACTCTACAGCATCATCAATCCGCTGAAGGAATTCTCAAAGGCCGGGTACAACATACCCAAGGGACTGGCCTCCATGGAGCGCATAAACAAGATACTGAAGGCCGAAAACCCCATACGCGAGAAGCCCAACCCGGTGCGCATCAAGGAGTTCAAGCACAAGATAGAGTTCCGCGACGTGTCGTTCCGGTACGACCAGAAGTGGGTGCTGCGCCACATCAACCTCACCATAGAGAAGGGCAAGACGATAGCCCTCGTGGGCCAGAGCGGAGGCGGAAAGTCAACGCTCGTTGACCTCATACCGCGCTACTACGACGTGCAGGAGGGCGAGGTGCTCATCGACGGGGTTAACGTAAAGGACCTTGGCATACACGACCTGCGACAGCTCATTGGCAACGTGAACCAGGAGGCAATACTCTTCAACGACTCCTTCCGCAACAACATCACCTTCGGGGTGGACGGGGCCACGCAGGAGCAGATAGACGAGGCGGCGCGAATAGCCAACGCCTACGACTTCATAACGGAGTCGGAGCACGGCTTCGACACCAACATCGGCGACCGCGGCAGCCGCCTCTCGGGCGGCCAACGCCAGCGCGTGAGCATAGCCCGCGCCATACTGAAGAACCCGCCCATACTGATTCTCGACGAGGCCACCTCGGCGCTCGACACCGAAAGCGAGCGGTTGGTGCAGGACGCGCTCGAAAAGCTCATGAAGACGCGAACTACCGTGGCCATTGCCCACCGCCTGTCGACCATCAAGAGCGCCGACGAGATTTACGTGATCCACGAGGGCGAGATAGTGGAACACGGCTCGCACGAGGAGCTGCTCGCCATCGGCGGATACTACAAGAAACTCAACGACATGCAAACGCTTTGAGAATTAAAAGTTAAAAATTAAAAGTTAAAAGTTAGGGCTGAGCCGAGGAAATGAAGAATTAAGAATTAAGAATGAAGAAAGCTGCGCCGAGGAAATTAAGAATGAAGAATGAAGAATGAAGAAAGCTGCGCCGGTTACCAATCACGACGAGCCGCGATGCCATGCGGGCGGGCAGCGGCAAAGTAAAGAAATTTCTGAAAACGCGCCGATGCAGGCACTTCGCGGCCAAGTTCCTGACAGCCAGAGGCTTGCGGGCAGCGGCCGTTTGGCAATGCAAAACAGGCCGTCCGGCGGCGCGAAACAGCACGTTCGGCAGCGCGAAACGGCACGTATTGCGCGGCCATACGGCCAATGGCAGGCGGCGCAAGGCTGCGGGTAAACATTTTTCGCGCGCCCCTCCGCCGGCGAGGCCGCCGCACCCACCGGGCAGCCCGCACCGCGCCGAGCAAATAAATATCCCATTTTCCTTTGCCCTTTACGCGATTTGCACTAACTTTGCAAAACGCAAGCTGCACTCGTGAATCAACAGCAGAGACGATGTGCACATCGTCTCTACCAACCGTCCGCGTTTGCATCGCCTTTGCATAAAGCAAGCTGCACTCGGGAAATCGGAAGCGAGCTTCCTTTCCGCTCGTTTGCATCGCCTTTGCAATAGTACAAGTTCACCTAACACTATAATCACATACATGGCTCAAAGTCAAGTCCAGGTACAGAAACAAGAGCAGGCTCTGAGGCAGACGCAGGCCATAACGCAGCAGCAGATGCTGCAGTCGCACCTCGTGGAGCTGCCCATCAACCAACTGCTGGAGCGCATCAACACCGAGATGGACGACAACCCGGCCCTCGAAGCCGAGCCGCAGGGCGAGCCTTTGGCCGAAACCGGCGAGCAGGCCGACTTCGGGCCCGACGGCGAGGCGCACGACGATGACTACGACGCCGAGCACGAGAGGGAGGAAAGGCAGTCGGCCCTCGACGAAGCCCTGGCCGGAATAGGCCGCGACGACGAGGAGCTGCCCGTGTACCAAGGCGGGCAGAACGCCGCCGAGGGGCGCGAGGAGATGGTCTACGGCGACACCGTGTCGTTCTACGACCAGCTCAAGGAGCAGATGGGCGAGATTGAGCTTACGCCCCGGCAGCGCACAATCATGGAGTACGTGATAGGCTCGCTCGATGACGACGGCCTGCTGCGCAAGAGCGCCGACACCATAGCCGACGAGCTGGCCATATACCACAACACCGAGGCCACGCCGCAGGAGGTGGACGGCGTGATAGCCCTGCTGCACCAGTTCGACCCGCCCGGCATCGGCGCGCGCAGCCTGCAGGAGTGCCTGCTGCTGCAGATAGCACGGCGCGACGACTCGCGCCTCACGCAGCTCATGCGCGAGGTGGTGAGCCGCCACTTCGACGAGTTCACCAAAAAGCACTGGGACAAGATACGCACCGCGCTCGCACTCACCGCCCCGCAGGCCGAGGCACTCTTCGCCGAGCTGCGCCGCCTCAACCCCAAGCCCGGCGCAGCCATGGGCGAGGCCGTGGGCCGCAGCGTGCAGCAGATAACGCCCGACTTCATCGTTGACACGCAGGACGACGGCACAGTTACCTTCACGCTCAACTCGGGCGACGTGCCTGAGCTGCGCGTGTCGCAGTCGTTCGCCGACACCATGCGCCAGTACCGCGACAGCGGCGCCGCCATGAGCCGGCAGATGAAGGAGGCCCTGCTCTACACCAAGAAGAAGGTGGAGGCCGCCCAGGGCTTCATAGAGGCCATAAAGGTGCGCCGCCGCACCCTCACCACTACCATGCAGGCCATCATCAACTGGCAGCACCGCTTCTTCGAGGACGGCGACGAGGCGTCGCTCCGCCCCATGATCCTCAAGGACATAGCCGAGAAGACGGGACTCGACATATCCACCGTGTCGCGCGTCACGGGCAGCAAGTACGCCCAGACGCGCTGGGGCACATTCCCCCTGCGCCACTTCTTCAGCGACAGCCTCGTAACCCAAAGCGGCGAGGAGCTGCCCACGCGACGCATAAAGGCTGCCCTGCGCGACATAGTGGAGGCCGAAGACAAGAGCCGACCCTTAAGCGACGACGCCCTGAAGGACGCCCTCGCCCGGGCAGGATTCCCCATAGCCCGGCGCACCGTGGCCAAGTACCGCGAGCAACTGGGCATACCCATAGCACGACTCCGCCGATGAAACACCGCAACATCATCATCACTGCAAGGGTGCTGAGCCTCGTCTTCACGCCCTTCTACCTGCCGGTGGTGGGCCTGGCCGCCCTCTTCGCCTTCAGCTACCTAAGCCTGCTGCCACTGGCATACAAGGCCACGGTGATCGGCATAGTCTACCTCTTCACCGTGCTCGCCCCGTCGCTGCTCATCCACGCCTACCGCCGCTACCACGGCTGGACGCCCCTGGAGCTGGGGCGCAAGGAGCGCCGCATGGTGCCTTACGCCATCTCAATAGCCTGCTACTTCGCCTGCGTCTACGTCATGGAGCGTCTCCACATACCGCGCTTCATGGGCGGCATACTCATAGCCGCACTGCTGGTGCAGGTAACGTGCGCCGTCATCAACGCATGGTGGAAGATAAGCACCCACACGGCGGCCATCGGAGGCGTGGCCGGCGCGCTGTGCGCCTTCGCCGAGATATTCGGCTTCAACCCCGTGGGCTGGCTCTCGGCCGTGTTCCTGCTCGCCGGGCTGCTCGGCACAAGCCGCATGATACTGCGCCAGCACACGCTCGCGCAGGTGGTGGCCGGCTTCTGGGTGGGCTTCGCCTGCGCCGCAACCGGAATACTTATATAATTAAGAATTAAAAATTAAGAATTAAGAAAATATGCGGGGGAATTAAAAGTTAAGAATTAAAAATTAAAAAAATATGCGACAGGCCACGAACTCGCAACTCAAAATTCGTAACTCGTAACTCAAAACTCGCAATTCAAACCCCACAATCGCCGCAGGCGACAACTCAAAATTCGTAACTCGTAACTCAAAACTAAATATATGGACGCATTGGTAAGCATAATCATGGGCAGCACAAGCGACCTGCCCGTAATGGAGAAAGCCTGCAAGCTGTTAGACGATATGCAGGTTCCGTTTGAAGTCAACGCCCTCTCGGCCCACCGCACTCCCGACGCCGTGGAGGCCTTCGCGCGCGGGGCTAAGGCCCGCGGGGTGAAGGTGATAATAGCGGGGGCCGGCATGGCCGCCGCACTGCCGGGCGTGATAGCCGCCTCTACCACGCTGCCCGTCATCGGGGTGCCTATCAAAGGAATGCTCGACGGACTCGACGCGCTGCTCAGCATAGTGCAGATGCCGCCGGGAATACCCGTGGCCACCACCGGGGTGAACGGCGCGCAGAACGCCGCCATACTGGCCGTGGAGATGCTCGCCCTGGCCGACGACGCCCTCGCCGCACGCCTCGAAGCCTACAAGACGGGGCTGAAGGAGAAGATTGAGAAGGCCAACCGCGACCTGGCCGAGGTGAAGTACCAATATAAGGTGAACTGAATGGACGACCTGTTCAACTACCGCCGCCGACACACCACCGCAGTGCAAGTGGGCAACACGCCCATGGGAGGCGACAACCCCATACGCCTGCAGTCGATGACCACCACGCCCACGGCCGACGTGGAGGCATCAGCCGCGCAGGCCGAGCGCATTGCCGACGCCGGGGGCGAGTACGTGCGCCTAACCACGCAGGGCGTGAGGGAGGCCGAGAGCCTGAAGGACATCAACGCCAAGATGCGCGCCGACGGCTACCTTACGCCCCTCGTGGCCGACGTACACTTCAACCCCCGCGTGGCCGAGGTGGCCGCGCTCTATGCCGAGAAGGTGCGCATCAACCCCGGCAACTACGCCGACCCGGCCCGCACCTTCCGCAAGATAGAGTACACCGACGCTGAGTACGCCGCCGAGCTGCGCAAGATTGAGGAGCGGTTCGTGCCGCTGCTGCGCCTGTGCAGGCAGCACCACACTGCCCTGCGCATTGGGGTTAACCACGGGTCGCTCTCCGACCGCATCATGTCGCGCTACGGCGACACGCCCCAAGGCATAGTGGAGAGCTGCATGGAGTTCCTCAGGATATGCCAGAGGGAAAGGTTCGACGACGTGGCCGTGTCAGTAAAGGCCAGCAACACCGTGGTGATGGTGCGCTCGGTGCGACTGCTCGCCGAGGCCATGGAGCGCGAGGGCATGGCCTACCCGCTCCACCTGGGCGTCACCGAGGCGGGCGAGGGCGACGACGGCCGCATAAAGAGCGCAGTGGGCATAGGCGCGCTGCTGGCCGACGGACTGGGCGACACGGTGCGCGTTTCGCTCACCGAGGAGCCTGAGGCCGAGATACCGGTGGCCCGCAAGCTCGTAAGCTACGTAACGCAGCGAGCCGCAGCAGCGCCAATACCCGCCGAGGCAGCCCCCGGCTGGAGCTGGGCAGAGCCGGAGCGCAGGGCCACCGCGCGCGTGGCCAACGTGGGCGGCGAGGCCGCGCCGGTGGTGGTGAGCAGCCAGATAGGCGGCCCCGAGCCGTCGGAGGCCGACTTCGTGTACATTGGCGACGGCTCGGCATGGACTTCGCCGGCCTGCTGGAGCCGCCCCAAGGGGCAGGCACTGCTGGCCGACTTCGATGTTTGCAACCGTCTGCGCGCCGCCCATCCCGATACCGAGGTGTACCCCGTGTTCCCCCACTCGGCCCTGCCGTTCGTCGGCATGGTGGAAGCCAAGGTGAAGTTCCTTGTGCTCCAGTACGGCGTGGCGGCCGAGGAGTACCTGGCCTGCCTCAATGCTCACCCCGAGGTGGTGGTGGTGTGCATGCCCGTGGTGGCCAACCGCCTCGGCTCGCAGCGCGCGCTGGCCCACGAGATGATGGCCGCCGGGGTGCATAACCCCATCGTGTTCTGCCAGATGTACCGCCACGGGGCCGACGGCAAGGGCGACTTCCAGATTGAGGCGGCGGCCGACATGGGCGCGCTCATGATGGACGGCCTGTGCGACGGACTCTGGCTCATGAACGACGGCGACCTGCCACAGGCCGACATAGAGGCCACGGCCTTCGCCATACTGCAGGCCGCGCGCCTGAGGATGACCAAGACCGAATACATAAGCTGCCCCGGCTGCGGCCGCACGCTCTACGACCTGCGCGCCACCACGCAGCGCATAAAGGAGGCCACGGCGGGCCTGGCGGGCCTCAAGATAGGCATCATGGGCTGCATAGTGAACGGCCCGGGCGAGATGGCCGACGCCGACTACGGCTACGTGGGCGCCGCACGGGGCAAGATTTCGCTATACCGCCGCAAGGAGTGCGTGGAGAAGAACATACCCGAGGAGCAGGCCGTGGAGCGGCTGCTCGCCCTCATCGAGGCCGACCGCAAGCAAGGGCGGTGAGGCGCGATGCCAAAACAAGACGGACGATGGGAAAGTTATTGTCGCTACTATTGATTGTCGCAACAGCTTTTTCGTGCGCAGGCGAACCCACCAAAAGGAAAAACGGCGCAGGCGACACGCCCTTGGCTAAACAAAAGCAAGGGCAGGAAAAGGCGTTGGGCATATACCAGAAGCTCGACAATTCGTTTTTCGATGGCCGACCACGCGTTGCAGGCGAGCAAGAATACCCCGACTACTACGGCGGCTCTTACGTGGACGACGACGGGGGATTGGTGATACTCGCCACCGACACAAGCAACAGGACGAAGGCCAACTTGCAGCGGCGCGCCAAGTCGGCCGACTTCCGCTTGCAGCAGTGCGAGTACTCGTTCAACGAGCTTGAAGCCCTAAACAAGCGGCTGTCTGCCAAGTTCAAGGGCGACGGCGAGCTGAGGGAAAGCCTCGGATGGGAGTCGGTGGGCCTCGACATAGGCAACAACCGGGTAGGCATTTGGCTCAACGAATGCACCCCGCAGCGCATAGCCGACTTCAAGCGGCGGGTGCTCAACTCGCCCATGCTGAGCTTCCACGAGCTGAAGCCCATAAAGCCCGACATGATGCAAGCACCTAAGTAAACCCAAATCGGTCGTTAGACCGCCAAACCAACATTTTCACTTGATTGTTGGCTCTTCAGCCGTCTTCCGCACTGCTGCCGACACCTTGCTTTCCGCTTTTTCTCGATGTAGCCCGCTACATCTTCGACAAAACCGAAAATCAATCTGTCTGCCAGCAGCACGAAATCCGGCTGAAGTCTAATGACCGATTTGGGTTAAATCCTTACAAAACGCCCGCCGCCAAGCCCTACGGGCAAGGCTGAAACGCAAGACGGCCTGTTCCATAGCCCGGAACAGGCCGTTTCGCATCCCCAAACATACCGTTTCGCAATGCAAAACGGCACATATCGCAACCCCTTGGCGGCCAGTGGGTTGCGCAGGCAACCCGCAGTTGCGAAACTATTTTACAAATACGGTTCCGCAGGGCTACACCTTGTCGCCGTAGCACAGGTCGCCGGCGTCGCCCAGCCCCGGCACGATGTACTTGTGCTCGTTGAGCACCGGGTCGATGGCGGCGCACCAAACGGTGGTCTTGTCGTCGGGCAGCGTGCGGCGCACGTGCTCAATGCCCTCGGGCGTGGCCAGCACGCAGGCCACGTGGATGTGCCTCGGCTCGCCGCGGGTGAGGAAAGCCTTGTAGGCCATCTCCATCGACAGGCCGGTGGCGAGCATGGGGTCGGCTATTATGAGCGTCTTTCCCTCTATGCTGGGCGTGGCCAGGTACTCCACGTGTATGCCCACCTCGGTGTGCTCCTCGTTGGTGTACTCGCGGTAGGCGCTGACGAAGGCGCAGGCCGCGTGGTCGAACACGCTGAGGAACCCTTGGTGGAAGGGCAGCCCGGCGCGGAAGATGGTGGCCAGCACCACGCCGTCGGCAGGCACGCGCACGGCGGCCTTGGCCAGCGGCGTCTGCACCTCGCGGGCCTCGTAGGCCATGGTCTTGCTTATCTCGTATGCCTCCATCATGCCCACGCGCTCTATGTTGTTGCGGAAAAGGAGGCGGTTTTGCTGGTACCGGGCATCGCGCAGCTCGGCCAGGTAGAGGCCCACTATGGAGTCGGCCTCGCTCAGGTTGATGATCTTCATTGGCTGTTGGTGTCTCAAGGTTAAGGTCTGCGCCCGACCCGGCCCTGCCGCTCGGCGGCCCGGCGGGGCGCACCCATCCGCCTGCAAAGGTAAATAATATCCGTATGTTTTTGCCATTTCGGAATTGCAAAAGCGGCTCCCAACTGCCGATTTTTCAATACTTTAACCTAAAAAGATTTATCTTCGGCCTTTTTTGGGCGCGCGGGCTTTGCCCTGAGGCGGATTTTTGCTAACTTTGCGGGCGATTCAGGAACACTGCAACCAAACGAACATTTCACAACTAAATACATTCAGTAAAATGGCAAAGTTTGACAAGTCAGTTTTGACAAAGTACGGAATCACGGGAACTACCGAGGTTCTCTACAACCCTTCCTACGAAGTATTGTTTGAAGAGGAGACCAAAGACGGGCTCACAGGCTACGACAAGGGCCAGGTGACTGAGCTTGGCGCCGTGAACGTGATGACCGGCATCTACACCGGACGCTCGCCCAAGGACAAGTTCATCGTGATGGACGAGAACTCCAAGGACACCGTGTGGTGGACTTCCGATGAATATAAGAACGACAACAAGCCCGCATCGCAGGAGGCTTGGGCTGCCGTGAAGGAGATTGCACAGAAGGAGCTTTCGGGCAAGAAACTGTACGTAATCGACGGCTACTGCGGCGCCAACAAGGACACACGCATGGCTGTGCGCTTCATCATGGAGGTGGCATGGCAGGCTCACTTCGTGAAGAACATGTTCATCCGCCCCACAGAGGAGGAGCTGGAGAGCTTCGAGCCTGACTTCGTGGTGTACAACGCTTCGAAGGCAAAGGTGGAGAACTGGAAGGAGCTTGGCCTCAACTCTGAGACCGCTGTGGTGTTCAACGTTACCTCCAAGGAGCAGGTAATCATCAACACATGGTACGGCGGCGAGATGAAGAAGGGCATGTTCTCCATGATGAACTACTTCCTCCCGCTCAAGGGCATAGCATCGATGCACTGCTCGGCCAACTGCGACATGAACGGCGAGAACACCGCCATCTTCTTCGGTCTCTCCGGAACGGGCAAGACAACCCTTTCCACCGACCCGAAGCGCCTGCTCATCGGCGACGACGAGCACGGCTGGGACGACAACGGTGTGTTCAACTTCGAGGGCGGCTGCTACGCCAAGGTGATCAACCTCGACAAGGAGTCGGAGCCTGACATCTACAACGCCATCAAGCGCGACGCACTGCTGGAGAACGTAACCGTTGACGCTGAGGGCAAGATCGACTTCACCGACAAGAGCACGACCGAGAACACCCGCGTGTCGTACCCCATCTACCACATCAACAACATCGTGAAGCCCATCAGCCACGCTCCCGCAGCAAAGCAGGTGATCTTCCTCTCGGCCGACGCCTTCGGAGTGCTGCCCCCCGTGTCGATCCTCGACAAGGAGCAGACCAAGTACTACTTCCTCTCCGGCTTCACCGCCAAGCTCGCAGGAACGGAGCGCGGCATCACCGAGCCTACTCCCACATTCTCGGCTTGCTTCGGCCAGGCCTTCCTTGAGCTGCACCCCACAAAGTACGCCGAGGAGCTGGTTAAGAAGATGGAGAAGAGCGGCGCAAAGGCTTACCTGGTGAACACCGGCTGGAACGGAACGGGCAAGCGCATCTCCATCCGCGACACACGCGGCATCATCGACGCCATCCTGAACCACTCCATCGACCAGGCTCCCACGAAGACCATTCCTTACTTCAACTTCGTGGTGCCCACGCAGCTTGAGGGCGTTGACCCCAACATCCTCGACCCGCGCGACACTTACGCCGACGCCGCACAGTGGGAGGAGAAGGCTAAGGACTTGGCAGCACGCTTCATAAAGAACTTCGCCAAGTACGAGAACAACGAGGCCGGCAAGGCTCTCGTTGCAGCAGGCCCGAAGCTCTAAAGGCATAACAATCAAGAAACCCCAAACCCAAAAAATTTCTTTTTTCATGAGAGAAGCCCGCCCGGCGTGATGCCGTGCGGGCTTTTTTGGCTATTGGGCTTATTTGCCTATTTGGCTTATTTGGCTTATAGGTCAGATAGGTCTTATAAGCCTAATAGGCCTAATAGGCCGCTCAGCGGCGGCCCAGGTCGTCGTAAAACGACTGCAGTATGGCCTTGCCAAGCTCCAGGCGGCGCGCCGTGGCGGCGGCGTCGGGGCGGCTGCTGCGGGCGGAGTCCTCCGAAATCTTGTCGCCCACGATGTCGTAGACGGTGTGGCCGGTGCTGTCGGCAAAGCCGAAGCCCTCCTTGAAGGTGAAGAAGGCAAAGGGATACTTGTAGCCGGTGCTGAACACGTCGCGGCTGAAGGTGTAGTCGGCGTGGCCGATGCCGAGCTGGCCCAGCAGCGTGGCGGCCATGTCGCTCTGGTTCATCAGCGTGGTCACCACGCGGTGGCCGCTCACCGCGCCGCCTATCCAGAGCATGGAGTTGTGGTTGTGCTGCTCGTGGGTGATGTCGGATGGGAACTGGTAGCCGTGGTCGGGCAGGCACACGATGAGCAGGTCCTGCCACGCAGGCGTCTTCCTAATGCGCTCCACGAACTGCCCTAAGCAGTGGTCGGTAAAGGCAAAGGCGTTGGCCACCTTGTCGGACAGGCGGCTGTAAGGCACCGCCCACGGCTCGTGGCTGCTGAGCGTTAGGTAGCAGATGTGCCACGGGGCGGCAGGCTGCTCGGCTATCATGCGCTCCAGGCGGGCAAAGGTAACGTCGTCGCCCGCGCCCCAGGGGTTGCCCGCCAGCTCCTCGTGGCTGAAGTCAACGTCGCTCACAATGGTGGCATAGCCTCCCGTGCGCAGGTAGCTCTGCATGTTGGTGAAGTTTATGTCGCCGCCGTAGAGGAAACTGCTCCGGTAGCCGTGCTTGCCCAGCGTGGCGGCCAGGCATGGCAGCGTGCGGCTCTTCATGGGCAGCTTCATCACCGACTGCGTGGGGAAGCTGGGGTAGCCGCTCAGAGTAGAGACTGTGCCGCGGTCGGTGCGGAAGCTGTTCGAATAGCAGTTGGTGAAGATTATGCCCTCGCGCGCCAGCCTGTTGTAGTTGGGCGCAATGTCCTTGCGCCCGCTCACGGCCTCAACGAACTGCCCGCCGAAGCCCTCCATGAGTATCACGAGCACGTTGGGCCGCCGCGTGCGGAGCAGCCTCACGGTGTCGGCCTCGGTGGGGGCGTACAGCCCCCGGAAGAGCCTTGCGCGCTCAGCCTCGGGAAAATAGTCGAACTCCGAGGCGTAGTCGTCGGCCTTGCCGAGCGAGGCCAGCATGCTGAAGCACGGGTTTATGGCCGAGTGATTGAGGTACTCGTCGGGCGAGAAGTACACCTTGCCCACGTTGGCGGTAGACTCCCCCAGCCCGCCGCGTATCGAGATTACCAGCGGGGCGGTGGCGGCGAGCATCAGCAGCGTGGCGGCGAGCCTGCGGCGCTGCCCCCTCACGGGGCTGAGCAGGCGCGGCGTGACGGCCCTGAGGCACCACAGCAGCAGCGCGGCGTAGGCCAGGATGAGGGCCAGGCGCAGTGCCACATAGCCCGCCGAGACGCTGGCAAGGGCGTCCTTGGGCGAGTCGGTGTAATAGAATATGGTGGCGTCGAGCTTGAAATGCCAGAAGGGATAGAGCGAGAGGTCGGCCACGAACATGAGCGAGGCGGCCAGTGCCACCACGGCAAAGTAGGGCGTGGCCCAGCGGCGCAGCCTCACCGGCTGCCCCACCCATGCCAGGGCCATCGTGGCCAGCAGCGGCAGGGCTATGAGGTAGCCCGCCACAGGCACGTCGAGCAGCAGCCCGTGGGCCACCACGCCGAGGCACTGGGCCGCGGAGTAGGCAGCCCCCTCGGGCTTGTCGATCCACATGAAGGCCACCTTCTGCGTCATGAAGATGGCCAGCAACAAGAGATATAGCTTGATAAGCCATGCAAAACGCTGTTTCATCGTTGGTTACTTAAGTAGCTATTCAAAATTAATCGATACCATAATGTTTGCAGATGTCCTTTGAACATCTACCTGATTTAGCGGGAAAGCTGCCTTGGCAGGCAAGGCAAAAACACATTGCCGCCCCCGGCAGGGCCTTTTGTTTCCCTGCCGGGGGCGGCATCATTGTCAGCGGGCGTCCACCCTCACCACCTTGGGGCGGGCATCGGGGGCGGCGGTGCGCACAGTTACGTTATCAAGCTCCACGCCCCGGGCGTGGCGTATGAAGAAGCCCTTGGCCGGCAGCAGGCCCCACATGGTGGCCTCGGGGTATTCGGCAGGCTTCTCGTCGGGCGTAGGCGGCACCTCGCGGCATCCGCCCGCGTGCTCAATGATGATGTCGCGCAGCACCACGTCGCGCACGGGGTGGCCCGGAAGGCCGGTTATTGAGCATCCCGTTGGCCCGGCGCCCGTCACCCGCACGTTGCTTATGGTGACGCCGCGCAGGCTTCCCACGCTGTCGATGCGCTGCCCCTCGTAGTATCCCCGGGCGCGGTTGGCCAGCCTCACGAATATGGGCGACTCCGTTCCCTCGGCCACCACGTTGGTTATCGCCACGTTTTCGAGCACTCCGCCGTCAACCATCTCCACCGAGATGGCCGATATTCCGCGCGGCTTTCCGAAGAACTGCGTAGACTGGTCGGCCGATGGCTTTATCACGATGCCGCTGATGTTGATGTTGCGGAAGCCTCCGTTGGTCTCCGTGCCGAGCTTTATGGCGTTGCAGTGGCTGCTTATTACGCACCCCGTTATGGCCACGTTTTCGCAGAGGCGGGGCGAGGTGCTCTTGAGGGTTATGCCGTCGTCGTCGCTGTCGGCAATCATGCCGCTTACCACCACGTCGTGGCATCCGTCGATGTCGAGCGCGTCGTTGTTGAAGTTATTGCGGTTGAACACCTTTATCCCGCTTATCCTGAGGCGGTCGCAGGCCAGGTAGTGCTGCATCCAGCAGCCGCTGTTGCGCAGCGTGATGTCCTTCACGGTAACGTCGCGGCAGGCTATGAAGCGCAGCAGGTGGGGGCGGGTAATGCCCTCATCGTTCCACGACAGCTTCTTGAAGGCGCTGCCCCGTCCGTCGATGGTGCCATAGCCGTCGATTACCACGTTCTCCGCCCCGTCGGCATAGATGAGCTGTATGGTCTCGGTCTGGGTGCGCAGGGAGAGGTAGTTGGGCTTCAGCCGGCGGTAGTCGGCAAGGTTGCGGCTGCCGTAGAGGGTTGCCCCGTGCTCCAAGTGCAGGTTAACGTTGCTCTTGAGCACTATGGTGCCGGTCTTGAACGAGCCTGCCGGCACCACCACGCGGCCCCCTCCGGCAGCCGAGCAGTCGTCGATGGCGCGCTGCAGGGCCTGCGTGGAGAGGCGCGTGGTGTCTGGTGCGGCCCCGTAGTCGATTATGTTGTAGTCCCTGGCTGCCGCCTGTTGCAGGGCGAGGCAGCAGAGCAGGGCCAAAAACTTCAGTCTCATGGCTGTTGCTGGTTTATGGTTTTGCGCTTGCGGCGCGGAGGGTTGCGTCGCGCGTCAGGCGCGGTTCACCCTCGTGGCGCGTATGAAGTAAACTATGAGCAGGGCGTAGGCAGCCAGCGCGAGCACCTCCGAGAGGGGGTTGGCCCACCACGCCGAGTAGTCGAAGCTAACGCCGCAGAAGCGCAGCAGCGCGCTGAGCACACCCATGAGCGCGCCCCCGGCGATGAAGCCCGAGGCAATGAGGTTGCCCCGCTCGCCGCGCTCAGCGTTGGCCTTGGCGTCCTTTGAGCGGGTGGTGACAAACCAGTTGAGCGCGCCGCCCACGAGCAGCGGCACGTTAAGCTCCAGTGGTATGAACATACCAAGGGCGAAGGCCAGTGCCGGCACGCCGCAGAGCGTGAGCACAACGGCTATGAGCGCGCCTATGCCGTAGAGCAGCCAGGGCGCCCCAACGCCGCTCATGAGCGGGTCGATGACGGCGGCCATGGCGTTGGCCTGCGGGGCGGCGAGCTGCCCGGTGGTGAAGCCGTAGGTTTCGTTGAGCAGCATCATCACTCCGCCCACGGTGGCGGCGGACACCAGCGTGCCGAGGAACTTCCACGACTCCTGCTTGCGGGGCGTGGCCCCGAGCCAGTAGCCAATCTTAAGGTCGGTGACGAAGCAGCCCGACATGGCCAGTGCCGTACACACCACGCCGCCCATGATGAGGGCTGCCACCATGCCCGCCGTGCCTTTGAGGCCCACGGCCACCATCACCACCGAGGCCAGGATGAGCGTCATGAGCGTCATGCCCGACACTGGGTTGCTGCCCACTATGGCTATGGCGTTGGCCGCCACGGTGGTGAAGAGGAAGGCTATGACGGCCACGAGCGCCACTCCCACGAGGGCGAAGAGCAGGTTGCCGTCCATCACCCCGGCCCAGAAGAACACGAATATGGCCACGATGGTGACCACGGAGCCTATGGCTATTACCTTGAACGGCAGGTCGCGCTCGGTGCGCGGCACCTCGCGGGCCTGCTGCTTGCCGCCCTTCATCTCGCGGGCGGCCAGGGACACTGCTCCCTTTATTATTCCCCACGACTTGATGATGCCTATGATGCCGGCCATGGCTATGCCGCCGATGCCGATGCTCTTGCCGTAAGAGGTGAAGATCTGCTCGGGGCTCATGTCGCCCACGGCCGTGGTTATCGACGGATCCCACTGGTTGAGCACGTCGGCGGGAAACAGCAGGGCCATGCCCGGCACAATGAGCCACCACACGGCGAGCGAGCCGAGGCAGATGATGAGGGCGTACTTAAAGCCCACGATGTAGCCCAGGCCGAGCACTGCGGCTCCGGTGTTGACCTTGAACACGAGCTTGGCCTTCTCGGCCAGCGTCTCGCCGGCAGCCAGCACGCGCGTGGTGAAGTTCTCGTTCCACAGGCCGAAGGTAGCCACCACGAAGTCGTAAAGGCCGCCCACCAGGCCCGCCAGCAGCAGCGGCTTGGCCTGCCCGGCGCCGCCCGCCCCGCTCACGAGCACCTGCGTGGTGGCCGTGGCCTCGGGGAAGGGGTACTTGCCGTGCATGTCGCTCACGAAGTACTTGCGGAAGGGGATGAGGAACAATATGCCGATGATGCCGCCCAGCAGCGAGGCTATGAATATCTTGAAGAACGACGCGCTCATCTCGGGATACTTGGCCTGCAGGATGTAGATGGCGGGCAGGGTGAAGATGGCGCCCGACACCACCGCGCCCGAGCAGGCACCGATGCTCTGTATGATGACGTTCTCGCCCAGCGCGCCGGGGCGCTTGGCCGCCGCCGACACGCCCACGGCGATGATGGCGATGGGGATGGCGGCCTCGAACACCTGGCCCACCTTAAGTCCGAGGTAGGCGGCTGCGGCCGAGAAGAGCATGGCCATGAGCACGCCCCACGTCACCGACCAGGCGTTAACTTCCGCAGGACGCCCTGCGGGGCTCATCAGCGGCTCGTACTTCTCGCCGTCTTTCAGCTCCCGGAAAGCGTTCTCGGGCAGCTGCAGTCTTTCGTTTTCTTTATTTTCCATTGGGTTGATGATTGGTTTTCTTCTTGGGTGGGGCTATATGGCCTATAAGGCTTATAGGGCTTATATGGCCTATAGGTCTTATGGGGCTTATAGGGCTTATAAGGCTCATAGGACTTATAGGATTAATAGGGCTAATAGGAAAGCCACGCCCTGCCCCGCCGCACATTTTCTTAATTTTTAATTCTTAACTCTTAATTTTTAATTCTTAACTCTTAATTTTTAATTCTTAACTCTTAATTTTCTCGGCGTAGATGCGGGCGGCGGATATTATCTGCCTCACGCAGGAGCGGGTCTTGTAGTACTCGGCGGTGCGCTCGGATGCCTCGTAGGTAAGGGGGGCGCCCTTCTTGAGCTTTAGCAGCTCGGAGCAGGTTATGCTGCCGTGCTCGCGGCGGAACTCCTCGGCCAGCTGCTGCACCAGCTTGTAGCACTCCGACTTGCCCTGGCGGTCGCCCGCCGTGGTGCTGCCGCACTCAAGCCCGGCCAGCACGGCCATGCCGCACACGGCGCCGCACGTGAGCCTCATGCGCCCTATGCCCGCCCCGAGGCCCGCGCTCACGCGGAGCGCCTCCTCCTGGGTGAGGCCATAAACATCGGCAAAGGCGGCCACCACGGCCTGCGAGCAGTTGAAGCCCTGCATGAACAGCTCCTCGGCGCGCCTCATCCGTTCTTTCTTGTCTATCGTCATCTCAGCAAAGTATTAGGCCAGGCGGCCCTGCCCAAGGCAGCTCCGCCCGAGGTTGTTAGTTCCTGCAAAGTTAGCGCAAAAAGGGCTGCGGGCAAAATAAATGCTGCTGTTTTTTGCCAAAGGCGGCGGCAGCGGCGCAAAAAAACATTACAAAGGGCCATGCCGGGAGCGGCGGCGGGCGTTCAGCTGAGCAAAACAGGCCGTTTGGCACCGCCGAACAGCCCGTTTTGCACCGCCAAACAGCCCATATCGCAACGCCAAACGATACCTGCGCGCAACGCCCTGGCAGCCAGCGCGTTGGCCACAAGGGAACAAAGGCCGCCACAATGGCAAAAAACTTTACAGCGCAGGCGGCCGCCCACTTTGCAACCGGGTTGCGGCGCGCCCGGCGTAACTTTGCACCCGTAAACCCCGCCATGCGCCATGATGCGCTGGCACATGGCGGGGCCTTAAGCCGCTCCGAGGCATCCGCGAGCCTGCAAGCCCACCCCCGCTGCGACCATGGCACGAATTAAAGGACAAAAAAGATAAGTCATGGAAGAAACTCACAACCATCACCACCACCATCATGCCCACGTGCATGAGGTGAAGTCGCTCAACGGCATCTTCATCCTGTCGATAGTGCTCAACGCCGCCTTCGTGGCCGTGGAGGCCGCGGTGGGCTTCTGGCAGGGGTCGCTGTCGCTGCTGAGCGACGCCGGCCACAACCTGGGCGACGTGTTCTCGCTGCTGCTCGTGCTCGCGGGCTTCAAGCTGGCCGCCGTACACACGTCGAAGCGTTTCACCTACGGCCTGCGCAAGAGCACCGTGCTCATATCGCTGCTCAACGCCATCATACTGCTCGTGGCCGTGGGCGCCATCATCCTTGAGAGCATACACAAGTTCGCTGAGCCTGCCCAGGTGAACGGCGTGGCCGTGTCGTGGACGGCCTTCGTAGGCATAATAGTCAACGGGGCCACCGCACTGCTGCTCATGCACGGGCAGAAGGGCGACATCAACGTGCGCGGGGCCTTCCTGCACATGGCCGCCGACACGCTGGTGAGCGTGGGAGTGGTGGCCTCGGGCGTGGTGATAACGCTCACCGGCTGGACCTTCGTAGACCCCATCGTGTCGCTCATCATAGCCGCCGTGATACTCGTCTCCACATGGCGGCTGCTGGCCGAGAGCCTGCGCCTCACGCTCGACGGCACGCCCGAGGGCATCGACGCCGACCGCGTGGTGGAGAGCATGGAGAGGGTGGCCCACGTGGGCGGAGTGCACCACGTTCACATCTGGGCCATGAGCACCACCGCCAACGCCCTCACGGCCCACGTAACCATCGACGACCCCGCCGCCTGGGAACAGGCCAAGGCCGAGCTTAAGGCCGCGCTCAAGGCCGAGGGCATAGCCCACAGCACGCTGGAGATGGAGGCTCCGGGCAGCCACTGCGCCGAGCACTCCATGCGCTACGGTGGCTGACGGGGGCGAAAAACAGTAAAATGGGTATGGCCTGTAATGCGGGAAATGCGTAACTTTGCGGCGTAAAAACGTTTTTGATATGAAGAAACTGATTTCTTTAGCCGTGGCCATGGTGGCAGCGGCAGGCGCAATGGCGCAGTCGAAAGTGTATTTCACCAAGGAGATAACCCCGCAGAGCCTCGTGAAGATATACAAGGCACTGGGCGTGGAGGCCACCGGGCGCGTGGCCGTGAAGATAAGCACGGGCGAGGCCGGGGGCCACAACTACCTCAAGCCCACGCTCATAAAAGACCTCGTGGACGAGGTGGGAGGCACCATCGTGGAGTGCAACACGGCCTACGCCGGCAAGCGCAACAGCACCGAGGCCCACTGGCAGACCATACACGACCACGGCTTCGACACGATAGCCGCCGTGGACATAATGGACGAGGAGGGCAACCTGCGCATACCCGTGAAGGACAAGAAGCACATTAAGTACGACATAGTAGGCTCGCACCTGCCATACTACGACTTCATGATAAACCTGGCCCACTTCAAGGGCCACGCCATGGGCGGCTTCGGCGGAGTGCTCAAGAACGCCAGCATAGGCGTGGCCTCGGCCGACGGCAAGGCTTACATCCACACGGCGGGCAAGGCCAGCAAGCCTGCTGAGCTGTGGAACAACCTGCCCGAGCAAGACCACTTCCTCGAATCGATGGCCGCAGCGGCGCAGGCCGTACACGAGTTCTTCGGCGGACGGGTGCTCTACATCAACGTGATGAACAACCTCAGCGTTGACTGCGACAGCGACTCTGACCCCGACGCTCCCAAGATGAAGGACGTGGGCATACTCGCATCCACCGACCCCGTGGCCCTCGACAAGGCTTGCCTCGACATTGTGTTCAACCACAAGGCCACGGCCGGCGACGACAACAAGCCCCTCATAGAGCGCATCAACCGCCAGCACGGCACCCACATCGTTGACTACGCCGAGCAGATTGGCCTCGGCTCCATGAAGTACCAGATAGTGGAGCTGGAAAGATAAAAGTGAAGAAGCCCCCTCCGGCTCCCCCAAAGGGGGAGTGAAGAGTGAAGAATCAAAATGCTTTAAGGGATGGCCTGTGGCATTTTGATTCTTCACTCTTCACTTTTCACTCTTCACTTTTCACTCTTCACTTTTCACTCTTCACTCCCCCTTGGGGGAGCCGGAGGGGGCTTCTTAATTCAATTGTATTCCGACGGCGACACGCCCGTGGCCTTCTTGAAGCAGCGGCTGAAGTACTTGGGGTCGGAGAATCCGCAGCGGTAGGCCACCTCCGACACGTTGCCCGAGCGGGTGCGGAGCAGTTCCTTGGCGCGAGCCATGCGCGCCTCCTGGATGAAATTGTTTGGCGTGGAGCCAAACACGCGCTTCATGTTGAGGTAGAACACCGAGCGGCTCATGCCCATGGCCTGCGCAAAGCTGTCCACCGACAGCTCCGAATTGCTTATGTTAGCCTCCATGTATTCCCTGGCCTTGGCCGCCCACGCCTCGTCGCGCTCCCTCTGCGCATCGGCGGGCGGCGGTGCCGGAGCCTCGGGCCGCTTCTCGCCATGCTTAAGCCAGGCGTATTCCATGCGCTCGCCCATGGTCAGCTTGATGTCGCTAAGCTCGCGCTGCAGCCTCCTTACATACCTCACGAGCCTCACCACGGCGTATGCCGCCAGCAGCAGCAGGCCCCCGTAGAGCATCCATGCCACGGGGCGCTCGTTGAAGCGTGGCGTGCGGTGGATGGTGATAACCCGCTCGTTGTCGGTCCAGATGCCGTCGCCGTTGGTCGACTTTATGCGCAGACGGTAAGTGCCGGCGGGCAGGTTGGCGTAGCGTATGTGGTTGTCGGTGGTGAAGTTCCAGTCTGTATCGAGCCCCTCAAGCATATAGGCATACTCTATCTGCTCGTTCTTGTTGTAGTCGAGGGCAGCCATCTCTATGGCAAAGCCCCTCTCCTCGGGCTTCAGCTCAAGGCGGTCGGGGCAGTTGGTGACTATCGGCGGCACGTAGCCGCTCTTGCGAACCTCTTCTGGATTGAACTCAAGCACACCCTGCGACGTGCCTATCACGAGGCGGCCGCCCGCCGTACACACGGGGCGGGCTTCGGAAAAGACGAAGCCCCCGCTGAACATGCTGCGCTTGAAGTTGGTGCTCACCTCGGTGGCGGGGTCGAAACAGCTGAGCGACGCGCCCGAAACGAGCCACAGCCGCCCTTGGGCGTCCTCGCCGAGCGACTTTACCACGTCGCTGGCCAGGCCCTGCTCGGTGGTGTACGGGCAGAAGGAGAGCGTGTCGGAGAGCAGGTCGCGGCTGAGCACTCGGCAGAGGCCACCGCCGTAGGTGGCGGCGAAGACGGCCCCTGAGCGCGCCACGAGTATGTCGGTGACGCGGTTGCTGCTCAGCGACGAGGCGCAGGCGGGGTCGCGGCGGTTGGCGTGGAAGCGCATGGCCGCCACGTTGCGCTCTATGCGCGCCGTGTAGAGGCCGGTGTTGGTGCCGGCTATCAGCACGTCGCCCGGGGCTATGGCGAGGCGGTGAATCTCCACTTCGCCCTCGTGGAGCGGCGGCAGTCCGCCCCCGGCGTTGACGAAGGCCACGCGCCCCGATGGCGCCACGGTGGCCACGTTGAGCCCCCCGCCGTATGTGCCTATCCACATACGGCCATATCGGTCTTCCACTATTGAGTAAACATCGTTGTGGCTAAGCCCCCGCGCGGAGCCTTCGGCTGCCGTGTAGCGGCTCACCCTGAAGCCCCCGGGGGCAGGCACGAAGCAGAACAGGCCGCTGCCCTTGGCCCCCATCCACACCCAGCCCCGGCTGTCCTGGCACAGGCAGTAGGCGTTGTGGCCAAAGCGCACGGGCTGCCCCTCCATCCGCCCCGAGGAGCCAACGTAGCCCACGAGCTGCCCCCTGCTGTCCTCTATGCGCACGTAGCCGTTCTTGTCGGCCACCCAGAGGCGGCCCCGGCGGTCCTCAAGCAGGGCGCGCACCTCCTCCTCGGCGCCCGTTCCGGCCTTGCGGTTGCCTATGGGTCGCGCGGAGAACGATATGCGGTCGAGCCCCTTCATCGTCTGCACCCAGATGCCTCCCTGGCGGTCCTTGAGCAGTATGCGCACGGGCAGGCCCTGGTACCGGGGCATGGCATCCACGGTGGAGCGCGTCTGCGCATCGGGCCTGTAGGCCCTGCCAAGGTTGTGCCTCGGCCCCTTGTAACGCTCGAACTTGCGCGATGCGCGCCTGAAGGCGAAGTACTCGCCCCGCACGCGGCAGAGGATGTCGCCCCCGGGCAGCTCGCATATATAGTCGATGCGGTTGATGTCGAGCGGGCAGTTGTCGCCCGGGCGCGCCTTGAAGCAGCGCAGGCGGTAGCCGTCGTAGCGGTAGAGGCCGTCCCACGAGGCCAGCCATATAAGGCCCACGCTGTCCTGCACCACGCAGGTGACGGGGCTTTCGGAGAAGCCGTCGCTCTCGTCGAAGCTCGTCACGCGCACTCCCCCGCCGTCGCCGAGGGCGGCGGCGGCGCACAGTGCCACGAGCATAAGTGCCAACATTCGTCTCATCATTGTTCTCTGCTTGGGGGTTACTCTGTGCAAAGGTAGTGAAAAATGCGCTAAAACCCGCGCCCCGCCCCATTTATTTGCCCGTGGCGGCGGGCGGGCGGCACCCGTGGCGGGGCGCAGGGGCGGGGCGGCACGCCGTTAGGACAATAGTACCGAATGTGGCGGACAACCAGCCCGGAACACGATAATGCACCCCTGCGGTACGATTTTCGCCCCACGGCGGCGGCCTTTTGCATACCTTTGCGCTGCCAACATACGGGAAACAAATTATTTACCTATATATATTACCTTACTATTCTGAGTCTTAACAAAATGAGACATTTAATCATGACCCTTGCATCGGCAGCGCTCGCGCTGTCGGTGCAAGCCAACCCTAAGGAGCTGTGCCTGTGGTACGACGAGCCGGCCGGCTCCTGGAACGAGGCCCTGCCCATAGGCAACGGCAGGCTGGCCGCCATGGTCTTCGGCGGCCCCGAGGCCGAGCAGCTGCAGCTCAACGAGGAGACCATATCAAAAGGCTCGCCATACAACAACTACAGCACCGAGACCCCGGCCATAATCGGCGACATACGCAAGCTCATCTTCATGGGCCGCAGCGACTCGGCGCAGGTGCTGGCCGAGCGGATGCTCGCCCCGCGCGAGCTTGGCAACGGCGGCGCCTACCAGACGGCGGGCAGCCTCAACGTTACCTTCAGCGGCCACAAGGGCTACTCCGACTACCGCCGCGAGCTTAAGGTGGACAGCGCGCTCTCGGTGGTTACATACCGCGTGGGCGACACGTATTATAAGGAGGAGGCCTTCGCCTCGCTCGCCGACCAGCTCATCATCGTGCGCTACACGGCCTCGAAGCCCGGCAGCATAAGCCTCGCCGCAAGGCTGTCGTACCCCGAGGGAGGCACCGTGGCCACGCGGGCCGAGGGCCATAGGCTCACCCTTGAGGGCACCACGCAGAAGGCTGCGGCCAAGGTGCCGGGCAAGGTGCGCTTCATCGTCAGCGCAGCCGTGCAGAACGAGGGCGGCGCGCTGGCCGCACGGGGCGACAGCATCAGCGTGAGCGGGGCCGACGCCGTGACCATACGCATAGCCATGGCCACCAACTTCGTGAACTACAAGGACATTTCGGCCAACCCCGAGCGGCGCATTGCCGCCTACATGGAGGCCGCCACAAGGCCCTACGCCGAGGCCCGCGCAGCCCACGTGGCCCGCTACCGCGAGCAGTTCTGCCGCATGAGCCTCGACCTCGGCCCCGACCGCTATGCCTCGAAGACCACCGACGAGCGCATACGCGACTTCAAGCAAACGGCCGACGGCCACCTCGTGGCGCTCTACTTCCAGTTTGGCCGCTACCTGCTCATAAGCTCGTCGCAGCCCGGATGCCAGCCCGCCAACCTGCAGGGCAAGTGGAACGCCAAGCTCAACCCGGCGTGGAAGTGCCGCTACACGGTGAACATAAACACCGAAATGAACTACTGGCCGGCCGAGCCGTGCAACCTCAGCGAGCTGCACGAGCCGCTGGTGCAGATGGTGCGCGAGCTGAGCCAGGCCGGCGCCGAGACGGCACGGAAGATGTACGGCTGCCGAGGGTGGGTGTGCCACCACAACACCGACCTGTGGCGCATGACCGGCGCGGTGGACAAGGTGTACAGCGGAGTGTGGCCAACGGCAGGCGCGTGGTTCTGCCAGCACCTGTGGAACCGCTACCTTTACAGCGGCGACAGGGCCTACCTGCGCTCCGTCTACCCGCTGATGAAGGGGGCGGCTGAGTTCTTCGCCGACTTCATGGTGCGCGACCCGCGCACGGGCCGCCTCGTGGTTTGCCCCTCGGTGTCGCCCGAGAACAAGCCCAACCGCAAGCCCAAGGCCAACGTCTACGCCGGCATAACCATGGACAACCAGCTCGTGGGCGACCTCTTCACCAACACGGCAGCCGCTGCCGCCATACTCGGCACCGACAAGGCGTTTGCCGACACGCTGCTCCAGATGCGCTCGCAGCTCACACCGCTGCGCATAGGCAAGCACGGGCAGCTGCAGGAGTGGGCCGACGACTGGGACAACCCCCGTGACCACCACCGCCACGTGTCGCACCTCTGGGGCCTCTACCCCGGCACCGAGATATCGCCGCTGCGCAGCCCCGGGGCCTTTGCAGCCGCCAGGACGTCGCTCACGCAGCGCGGCGACCAGTCAACCGGATGGTCCATGGGCTGGAAGGTGTGCCTCTGGGCGCGCCTGCTCGACGGCGACCACGCCCTGAAGCTCATCAAGGACCAGCTGTCGCTCGTGCCTTCGCACGTTGAGAAGGGCCAGGGCGGCGGCACATACGCCAATATGTTCGACGCACACCCGCCATTCCAGATAGACGGCAACTTCGGCTGCACGGCCGGCATAGCCGAGATGCTCGTGCAGAGCCACGACGGCGCGGTGGCACTGCTGCCCGCCCTGCCGGCCGAGTGGGCCAGCGGCGAGGTGCGCGGCCTGCGCACCGTGGGCGGCTTCGTAGTAGAGCAGCTGCGGTGGGAGAATGGGCGCATAGCCGAGGCCCGCATACGCAGCACCATAGGCGGCAACCTGCGCCTGCGCTCAAAGGCCGCGCTAACGTCGGCCTCGCACACGCTGAAGCCCGCCGACGGCGCGCAGCCCAACCCCAACCCGCTCTTCGCCACGTGGACCATGCCGGTGGAGCAGGTGCGCCCCGACGGTTCCTACACCCCCGCCCAAGGCGGCAGCGCGCCCGCCCGGGCAGCCCAGGCCGCCGTCTACGACGTGGCCACGCAGCCCGGCGACGTGGTAGTGGTGAAAGGAAACTGAAATCCCAACCCATCATAAACCTAACCCCAAGGGTGCGCCCGGCGTGAGCCGCGCGCACCCTTTTATGCTATATATATAATATGTGTACGCATTCGCAGGCAGCCCCTTGCGCTCACCTGCCTACGGCAGCCGCCCCCGGGCGGTTAACATTTTTATATTAATGGAAATGGCAAGCACGGCCTTGCCCAACCCGCTGATGCACAGCGCATTGGCAAACGTGCCGTTTTGGCCTGCCAAGCAGGCCATGCCGCAGCCCGGAACAGGCCGTTCGGCCCTGCTGCCCGGCGCGCACCCTGCACGTGAGCGCAGCAGGGCGCTTCTTGGTTGCATATTTGCAAGTTGACGCCGCGCCTCGGGGCAAACAATCATCCGCCAAGGCTTGCATTATTGAAATTAAAAAAGTAACTTTGCAACCGATACCCACCAATGACTGAAACAACAACTTAAAGCATAAAAAGCATGAAAAGGACATCGGCCATCTGCGCCGCGCTGGCCATAGCCATGGCGGCCACGGCTCAGAAGATAGACTTCAACAACACCACCTCGTGGGCCGAGGACAGGCTCACCGAAACGGGCTACACGCCCTGGGCCATAGGCCAAGGCACGTCGTTCACCACCACCGCCGACGGCATAACCATAACCGTGGCACTGCCCGAAGGCACCACGGGGCAGGTGATAAAGGGCAACTGGTGGAAACAGGGCGTGCAGTCGCACTCCAAGCTCGTGGGCGACGGCATCGCCGTCTACGCCCTCGACGCCGAAGGCAACACCCCGCAGATACAAGAGGGCAGCGTGGCCATAAGCGTAACACTGGGCGGCCTGGCCGCAGGCGAGCACTCGCTGCTGGCCTACCACAACAACACCGACGGCTACGACACGCCGCCCATCGACGTAACCGTGGGCGGCGGGCAGGCCGCCACGGGCATACGCCAGACCAACCGCGCCACCACGGCCTCGGAGAGCGGCCAGTCGTACATCACGTTCACCGCCACCGAGGGCCAGCCCGTAACCATAACATACCGCACAGCCCCCGAGGCAGGCACTGACTACACCCAGGGCCAGACAGCCACCACGCTCTTCATCAACGCCATAGTGATAGACGAGCCTAACCCGCTGACCACAGCCGCCAACCCAACGCCGGCCAACGGCGACGAGCACGCCGCCACCACGGCCACGCCAGAAGAGGAGGCCGAGGGCCTGACAGGGGCAGTGGAGCTGGGCTGGACGCCCGCCGCACAGGCCACGCGCCACCACGTGTACATAGGCACCGAGCCGGGCGCGCTCACCGAGGTGGCCACCACCACCGAGCCAACCCACACCATGCAGGGGGCCGACCCCTTCACCACGTACTACTGGCGAGTTGACGAGGAAGACGCCGAGGGCAACACCTACCGGGGCGAAACGTGGTCGTTCCGCCCGCGCCGCGTGGCCTTCCCCGGGGCCGAGGGCTACGGCCGCTTTGCCATAGGCGGCAGGGGCGGCGCCGTTTACCACGTAACCTCGCTCGCCGACGACCCCGACAACCCGCAGCCCGGCACGCTGCGCTACGGCATCACGCAGCTCAGCGGCCCGCGCACCATCGTGTTCGACGTGGGCGGGGTAATCACCCTCAAGGAGAGGCTCACCGTGCCAGACAAGTACGTAACCATAGCCGGGCAGACGGCGCCGGGCCGCGGCATAATGCTCAAGGGCAAGCCCTTCGGCATGCAGAGCGACGGCGTTACCCGGTTCATGCGCATGCGCCTCGGCGGGGCCGACGACTGGGACGGCCACTCGCCCAACCCCAACACCAGCGACGGGCTCGGCATGGCCGGCAACGACCACTCCATAATGGACCACTGCTCCGTGAGCTGGACCATCGACGAGGCTTTCAGCTCACGCAACGCCAAGAACGTTACCCTGCAGCGAACGCTCATATCGGAGGCCCTGAACCAGGCCGGACACAAGAACTACGACAGCTACACCAACCACGGCTACGCCGCAACCATAGGAGGCGACTGCGGCTCATACCACCACAACCTGCTGGCCCACTGCGAGGGGCGCAACTGGAGCATGGCAGGCGGCCTTGACGGCGACGGAGCCTACGCCGGCCACCACGACATGGTGAACAACGTGTGCTACAACTGGGGAGGCCGGGCCTGCGACGGCGGCACACACGAGGGCCAGTTCGTGAACAACTACTACAAGATGGGGCCGGCCACCACGCAGCGCACACTGCTCAAGGCCGACCTCGAAGGCACCGGCAAAGGCTCGCAGAGCTACTACGTGAGCGGCAACATACGCGAGAACGCCGACGGAAGCCTCACCACCGACAAGCTCGGCGACACCTACCGCTACACCACATCGGGCGGGCAGGTGGTAGACTGGGAGGTGTTCCGCCAAGAGCCTTTCTTCGAGTCGCACATAAGCATCGAGCCTGCCCGGCAGGCACTGCGCACCGTGCTCTCCGACGTGGGCTGCAACCAGCCCGCCCCCGACAACCACGACGAGCGCATGGTGAGCGAGACCCTCAGCGGCACCACGTCGACCGTGGGCAGCCGCACGGGCAAGAAGGGCCTAATCGACAAGGAGAGCGACGCCGAGGGATTCAGCGGCCTGAACATCGTGGAGACCGCCAGGCCCGAGGGATTCGACACCGACCGGGACGGAGTGCCCGACTGGTTCGAGCAGCTCGCAGGCACCAACAAGGCCACGCCCGACAACAACCAGATGAGCCAGGCCTACCCTGCATACACCAACCTTGAGCGATACACCAACTGGATGGCGCAGCCCCACTTCATAGTAAAGGCGGGCAGCCCCGCCGAGATAGACCTCAGGCCCTACTTCGCAGGCTTCCCCGAAGGCACGTTCAGCCTCGCCTCCGAGAGCGGCGCGGCCACCATAACCGCCGGCGGCACCCTAACGGCCATATCGCCCGACGAGGGCCTCATATCGGTAAGCGTGACGGTGGCCGACGAGGCCAGCCAGACCTCCATGCAGAGGCAGGTGAACATAGCCTTCGCCGACGAGCTGCCGCAAACCGAGGTGAGCACCGGCATAAGCCGGGTGCGCCCCGACAGCACCGAGGCCGGCGCCCCCACCTACACCCTGCAGGGCATCAAGGTGAGCCGCCCCACGCAAGGCATATACATCGGCCAAGGCAAGAAATACGTAGGCAAATAGGCCCATGGAAGGGCAATAGCCGCCCGTTTTTTGCCGCCGAGGCAAAAAAAACGGGCGGCGGCTATTGCCGTTAGGGGCAAAATGTGTATATTTGCAGGCGGTTACAAACCCTGGGCACAGGGGAAACGCCAATGAATCGCCAATGAAATGATGGCCCATCGTTGACCGACGGTGGGCATTTTTTTAACACGCAAAGCCCAATGGACCACGCAAGCAGGACAACACTCACACCAAGCGACTTCGAGATAATGGCCCCCGTAGGCTCGCGCGAGAGCCTGGCCGCCGCCATGCAGGCCGGGGCCGGCTCGGTTTACTTCGGCATAGGCCGCCTCAACATGAGGGCGCGCTCGGCCAACACGTTCACCGAGGACGACCTCGCCGAGATAGCGCGGGAGTGCGCCGCACGGGGGATAAAGACTTACCTCACCGTAAACACCATAATATACGACGAGGACATGGACGCCATGCGCCGCACCGTGGACGCCGCCCAGGAGGCCGGCATAACGGCGGTGATAGCCGGCGACGTGGCCGTGATGGAGTACTGCCGCCGCCAGGGCATGGAGGTTCACCTCTCTACGCAGCTCAACATAAGCAACACCGAGGCCCTGCGCTTCTACTCGCGCTACGCCGACGTGGCCGTGCTGGCGCGCGAGCTGCGCATGGAGCAGGTGGCCGAGATACACCGGCGCATCGTGGAAGAGGGCATCTGCGGCCCCTCGGGGCAGCCCGTGAGGATAGAGATGTTCTGCCACGGCGCGCTCTGCATGGCCATCAGCGGCAAGTGCTACCTCAGCCTGGCCGAGGCTGGGCGCTCGGCCAACAGGGGCGAGTGCGTGCAGATATGCCGCCGCTCCTACACCGTGACCGACACCGAGACGGGCAACCAGCTGGAGATAGACAACAAGTACATAATGAGCCCCAAGGACTTGAAGACCGTGCGCTTCATCGACCGCATGATGGAGGCGGGCGTGAGGGTGTTCAAGATAGAGGGCAGGGCGCGCGGCCCGGAGTACGTCAGCAACGTGGTGAGGTGCTACAAGGAGGCCATAGCTGCCGTGCTCGACGGCACCTTCACCGAGGAGCGCAAGGACGAGTGGGACCGCAGGCTGGCCACGGTGTTCAACCGCGGCTTCTGGGACGGCTACTACCAGGGCCAGCGCCTGGGCGAGTGGAACAGCCACTACGGCTCCTGCGCCACCGAGCGCAAGGTTTACGTGGGCCGGGGGGTGAAGTATTTCTCGCGGCTGGGCGTGGCCGAGTTCAGCGTTGACGCCGCCGAGTTCTCCTTGGGCGACAAGATGCTCATCACTGGGCCTACCACAGGGGCCGTCTACGTAACCCCCGACGAGATTCACGACGACGCCGGGGCCGTGCAGACGGCGCGCCAAGGCACCCGCGTGGCCTTCGCCGTGCCGGTGAAGGTGAGGCCCAGCGACAAGCTCTTCCGCATTGACGTTGGAAGTTAAAAATTAAAAATTAAAAGAATATGCGGCAGGCCACGAACCCGGTGGCTCGCAATTCCCAACCCGCAATTCCCAAGCGCGCACAGCGCGGCAATTCGTAACTCAAAACTCGTAACTCAAAATTCTTCATCGCCGCAGGCGACAATAAAAAACTCAAAATTCGTAACTCAAAACTCAAGACATGACCATAAACGAAGCACAAGACGAAGTGATAGAGGAGTTTGGCTGCCTCGATGACTGGATGGACAAGTACCAGCTGCTCATCGACATGGGCAACGCGCAGCAGCCGCTCGAACAGAGCGCCAAGACCGAGGACAACCTCATCGACGGATGCCAGAGCCGCGTGTGGCTGCAGGCCACCTACCGCGACGGAGCCATTTACTTCGACGCCGAGAGCGACGCGCTCATAGTGAAGGGCATCATCGCGCTGCTCATCCGCGTGCTCAGCGGGCATACACCGCAGGAGATACTCGGGGCCGACCTCTACTTCATCGACAGCATCGGCCTCAAGGAGCACCTCAGCCCCACGCGCAGCAACGGCCTGCTGGCCATGGTGAAGCAGATGCGCGCCTACGCGCTGGCCTACAGCGCCAAGGAGGGCTGAGGCAACAACGCCCGCCACGCCTACGCAACAAAACAAAATAAGAATGTCCGCAATCAGCCAAGCAAATGGAAATATTGAAGCGGACAAGCATTTGTCCTCTAACTCCTTGGCGGAATGTAGTGGAGCGATAACTTCTTATAACTCCTTTAACTCCTTAGGATAGGAGCTTTGCGGATATTCAAAAACAAAAACATACAGCTATGATAAAGAGAACCATCACCAAGATGCTGGCCGCAGCGGCCATGGCCACGGCAGGCCAGGCCGCCATGGCGCAGGACTACAACGTTCACCACAGCGGCGACACGGTGATCGCCGAGGTGTCGGAACAGGCCATAATGGTGCGCACCAGCGGCGACACCACGATAGTGGAGATAGCCAACCCGAAGAAGTTCATCTTCCTGCCGGTGGAGAAAGACAAGCCCGAGGTGCGAGTGGAGGTGGGCGGCCCCGCCCACGGCAAGTGGCGCACCGTGCGCCTGGCCCGCGAGAGGATAGACTACTACACGCCCATGCGCCTCGCACCGGGCGACAAGGCCACGCTCCGCTTCATCGGCATTGGCCCCGACGCCCTTGCGCTGCAGGCCCTGAAGATGGACGACAAGTGGAAGAAGCCGCGCCGCGACTGACGCGCCCACTGCAAGAAATGTGGCAAAAGGTTTTGCGCTTTGCCCAAGTTTCAGTATCTTTGCGGGTCAAACCAACATCATAGATAAAAAGCAATGTCATACTTCTTCTCATCAGAATCAGTTTCTGAGGGCCATCCCGACAAGGTGGCCGACCAGATATCCGACGCCATCCTCGACCAGTTCCTGGCCTACGACCCCAAGGCCCACGTGGCCTGCGAGACCTTCGTCACCACCGGCCAGGTGGTGATAATGGGCGAAGTGCACAGCTCCGAGTACATAGACCTGCAGACCGTGGCCCGCAACACCATCAACCGCATAGGCTACACCAAGGCCGACTACCAGTTCGACGGCAACTCATGCGGCATAATGACGGCCATACACGAGCAGAGCAGCGACATCAACCGAGGCGTGAGCCGCCCCGAGGAGGAGGAGCAG
Organism: uncultured Prevotella sp.; assembly: GCA_944320105.1. Classification (GTDB taxonomy): domain Bacteria; phylum Bacteroidota; class Bacteroidia; order Bacteroidales; family Bacteroidaceae; genus Prevotella. The sequence goes on from CALUGA010000012.1 coordinate 36,319, forward strand.
GGAGCCGGCGACCAAGGCATGATGTTCGGCTACGCCACCAACGAGACGGAGAACTACATGCCCGTGTCGCTCGACCTGGCACACCTCATAGTGCGCACCCTGGCCGACATACGCAAGGAAGGCCGACAGATGACCTACCTCAGGCCCGACGCCAAGAGCCAGGTGACGGTGCAGTACAGCGACGAGGGCCTGCCCGAGCGCATCGACACGATAGTGGTGTCCACCCAGCACGACGACTTCGTAAGCCCCGACGGCGACACGCCCGAGGCGCAGGCCGAGGCCGACCGCCGCATGCTCGACACCATACGCCGCGACGTGATGGAGGTGCTCATGCCACGCGTGAAGGCGCAGATAGGCTCGGAGAAGGTGCTCGCCCTCTTCGGCGACGACATAAAGTACTACGTTAACCCAACGGGCAAGTTCGTAATCGGCGGGCCCCACGGCGACACCGGGCTCACCGGCCGCAAGATAATAGTAGACACCTACGGCGGCAAGGGCGCCCACGGCGGCGGGGCCTTCAGCGGCAAGGACTCAAGCAAGGTGGACCGCTCGGCTGCCTACGCCGCGCGCCACATAGCAAAGAACATGGTGGCGGCGGGCGTGGCCGACGAGATGCTCGTGCAGGTGAGCTACGCCATAGGCATGGCCGAGCCTATGAACATCTACGTGAACACCTACGGCCGCAGCCGCGTTGGCATGAAGGACAGCGAGATAGCCGCCAAGATTGCCCAGCTCTTCGACCTCCGCCCGCGCTCCATAGAGCGCACGCTAAAGCTCCGCCTGCCCATCTACAGCGAGACGGCGGCCTACGGACACATGGGCCGCAAGCCTGAGGTGAAGGTGAAGCACTTCACCAGCCACTACCACGAGGACAAGGACATCGAGGTGGAGCTGTTCACATGGGAGAAGCTCGACCGCGTTGACGACATCAAGCGGGCCTTCGGCCTCTGACGATGCCCCTACCCGACACCACCACAACAACAACCGCCCTGCCCGGGGCAGCCGCACTTACGGCCACCGCCGGGCAGGGCGCGCACCAGCCGCAGGCCGACCTCAGGGCTGCGGCCAAGGGGGCCGCACCCGACTCCGCAGCCACCGACAGCGCAGCCGCCCACGCCCCCACCATACGCTACAGCCAGCGCCCCGACACGCTCCACCTGCCGGGCTACCCCATAGGCCGAAGCCCGCGCCAAGTGAGCCTGACGCAATACTGGCGCGAGGGCTTCTTCGCAGCCGACACCACGGCCACACTGGCCACACCCGCCGGGGGATACGGCGTGGCCGGCCACCCACTGCCCAGGAGCCTGCGCTCCGACGACGCCGTCACCCTGGCCCTGCTGGCCTGCTTCGCCATAGCCCTGACGGCCATCTCGCGCTCCAGCCGCTTCATAGTGCGGCAGGCCAAGGGGCTGCTACACACGCCCGGGGACAACCGCGCCGACGTGGCCGAAACCTCGGCCGAGGTGCGCTTCCAGCTCTTCCTCGTGCTGCAAACGTGCCTGCTGCTCGCCCTGCTGCAGCACTCATACACCACCACCTTCATAGGCACCACCGCCGCCCCAGGCGCGCGCTACCTGCTCATGGGCGCCTTCATGGCGGCCTTCGTGGCCTACTTCGCCCTCAAGGCCCTGCTCTACGCCGTGGCCAACACCACCTTCTTCGGCCGCCTCAAGAGCAGGCTGTGGCTCAAGTCGCAGCTCTTCCTCACGGCAGCCGAGGGCGTGCTGCTCTTCCCCGTGGTGCTGCTCACGGCCTACTTCGACATCAGGCCCGCAGCCACGGCATGGTGGGTGGCCATAGTCTTGATTATCGTTAAAATGCTTGCGCTGCACAAGTGCAAATCCATCTTTTTCAAGCGGCCAAACGGTTTTCTGCAAATAATTTTGTACTTTTGCACCCTCGAAATGGTACCACTGGCCGGCCTGTGGGCCGCACTGGTGGAAATGGGAAATTATTTGACAACAAATTTTTAGGTCAGCAATGATTAAGAAGATCCTGGTATCGCAGCCAAAGCCAAGCAGCGAGAAGTCGCCTTACTTCGACATAGCCTCGCGCTTCGGCGTAGAACTGGTGTTCCGTCCGTTCATCAAGGTGGAGGGCATCACGCCCCGGGAGTTCCGCCAGCAAAAGATAAGCATACTCGACTACACAGCAATAGTGTTCACCTCGCGCCACGCCATTGACAACTTCTTCAAGCTGGCCAAGGAGCTGAGGGTCACAATACCCGAGGACATGAAGTACTTCTGCGTAACCGAGACAATAGCCCTCTACATACAGAAGTACGTGCAGTACCGCAAGCGCAAGGTGTTCTTCGGCAACACAGGCAAGATAGACGACCTGCTGCCCACCATGGCCAAGCACAAGGCCGAGCGATACCTCGTGCCGATGAGCGACGTTCACAACGACAGCGTGGCACGGCTGTTCGACTCGAAGAAGCTCAACCACCGCGAGTGCGTGATGTACCGCACCGTGAGCAACGACTTCACCAAGGAGGAGGTGGCCTCGTTCGACTACGACATGCTCGTGTTCTTCAGCCCCTCGGGCGTAGACTCGCTCATAAAGAACTTCCCCGAGTTCAACCAGGGCGACATAGCCATAGCCACCTTCGGCCCCGCCACGGCCAAGGCAGTGAAGGAGGCAGGGCTGCGCCTCGACCTCGAAGCCCCCACCGACAAGTACCCCTCCATGACCGGCGCCCTGCAGCACTACCTGCTCGAACACGAGGACTGAGCCGCAACGCCGCCCGGCAGGCACACACTACGCAAGCCACAACGCAATGCAACAACAGCCACGCCACACGCTAAGCAAGCAAGAGCGCATGACCAGCCGCAAGCTGATGGAGCGACTCTTTGCCGGAGGCCGCCGCTCAATGTCGGCCTTCCCGCTGCGAGCCGTGTTCATGACGGTGGACAGGGCCGAGGGCGAACCGCCTGTGCAGGTGATGGTGAGCGTGTCGAAGCGCCACTTCAAGCGCGCCGTTAGGCGCAACAGGGCCAAGCGCCAGGTGCGCGAAGCCTACCGCCTGGGCAAGCACAAACTATGGCAGGCCATGCAGGGCAAGCCCGGCAAGCAATTGGCGGTGGCCTTCCTCTGGCAGTCCGACAAGCCCCACGCCAGCCGCGAGGTGGCCGACAGCATGGCCTCGCTGCTGAGCCGCATGGCCGAAAAGATAGTGGCGCAGCCATGAAAGGGCTGGCACGGAGCATCGGGCGCATGGCCTCAAGGCTGCTGTGCCTGCCCATAGTGTTCTACCAGCGGTGCATATCGCCCTTCACCCCGCCCACGTGCCGCTTCACGCCCACGTGCTCCGAATACGCCAGGCAGGCCATAACGAAGCACGGCCCCCTGCGCGGCACGTGGCTCGCACTGCGCCGCCTGCTGCGCTGCCACCCCTGGGGAGGCAGCGGCTACGACCCGGTGCCATAGAAGGCCTGGGCGCCCTATCTGGCCTACCCGGCCTATAAGACCTATAAGCCCTATAGGCCCTATAGGCCCAATAAGCCCAATAAAAGAAAACCAAAAAACCACTACCATACAATGGAAAAGAACTTTGTAGAAGAACTCCGGTGGCGCGGGATGCTCGCGCAGATAATGCCGGGAACCGAGGAGCAACTGCAGAAAGAGATGACCACGGCATACCTCGGCACCGACCCCACCGCCGACTCGCTGCACATAGGCCACCTCTGCGGCATCATGATGCTGCGCCACCTGCAGCGTTGCGGCCACAAGCCCATAATACTCGTGGGCGGGGCAACAGGCATGATTGGCGACCCCTCGGGCAAGAGCCAGGAGCGCAACCTGCTCGACGACGAAACCCTCTACCACAACCAAGAGTGCATCAAGGCGCAGGTGGCACGGTTCCTCGACTTCGACACCGACGCGCCAAACCGCGCCGAGCTGGTGAACAACTACGACTGGATGAAGGACTTCACCTTCCTCGACTTCGCACGCGAGGTGGGCAAGCACATCACCGTAAACTACATGATGGCCAAGGACAGCGTGCAGCAGCGGCTCAACGGCACCGCCCGCGACGGACTCTCGTTCACCGAGTTCACCTACCAGCTCCTGCAGGGCTACGACTTCCTCTACCTATACCAGCACAAGGGCTGCAAGCTGCAGCTCGGAGGCAACGACCAGTGGGGCAACATGACCACCGGCACCGAGCTTATACGCCGCACGCTGGGCAACGAGGTGGAGACCTTCGCCCTCACCTGCCCGCTCATCACCAAGGCCGACGGCAAGAAGTTCGGCAAGACCGAGACAGGCAACATCTGGCTCGACCCGCAGCGCACCTCGCCATACAAGTTCTACCAGTTCTGGCTCAACGTGAGCGACGACGATGCTGAGCGATACATAAAGATATTCACCAGCCTCGACCGCGAGACCATCGAAGCCCTCGTGGAGGAGCACCGCCAAGACCCGGGCCGACGCACACTGCAGCGACGCCTTGCCGAGGAGGTGACGGTGATGGTACACTCGCGCGAGGCTCTCGACGCGGCCATAGAGGCCAGCGGCATACTCTTCGGCAAGTCGACCAAGGAGAGCCTGCTGAAGCTCGACGAGCAAACGCTGCTCGACATCTTCGAGGGAGTGCCGCAGCACACCATCGACCGCTCGCAGCTGGGCCAGCCCGCCATAGAGCTGCTCACGCAGGCCGCTCCCGTATTCGCCAGCAAGGGCGAGATGCGCAAGCTCGTACAGGGCGGCGGCGTATCCATCAACAAGGAGAAGCTGGCCGAGTTCGACCGCCCCATCACCGCCGATGACCTCATCGACGGCAAGTACCTGCTCGTGCAGCGAGGCAAGAAGAACTACACGCTCATCACCGTGCGCTGAGCGCGCGGCAAGGCGCCAACCAAACAACGGCCGCCCCGGGCACTCTCCGTGAGAGCCCGGGGCGGCCGTTGCGTATCTGGCTGCGGGCGGCGGAAACTTCAGCCAAAATAGTCCTTGAGCTGCTCGGCGTAGGCGGCGAGGCGCGTGGGGTCGGCGTTGCCGTAGCGGTGCCACACGTCGCGGCAGGCATCGAGCAGCGGGCCTTCCGCCGGCGCGGGCCTCATGAAGCAGGGGTCGAGGTGGAGGAAGGCCTGCAGGGCATCGACCACGAGCTGCACGTCGGCGCGCATTTGGCGGGCCAAGGCTGCCACCTCGGGCGTCTGAGCCACCATGGTGGGCGGCACGAGGCGGAAGTAGAGGTCGAGCGTTAGTATGAGCATCACGGGGACAACTCCCTCCATGCCGTCGATGGGGCGGAAGTCGCGCTCAAAGGTCTCGTTGATGGCCACGCCCCGGTAAAACTCCTCGGCGTTGCCAAAGCCGGTCATGCGCATCACCATGTCGGCGGCGCGGGCCAGGCGGCGGGGCGACGAGGCATAGTCGCGCCATATGCGCTCCACCATCGGCTGCCCGAGTTCGGAAAAGGCTCCCATCCTGGCGTGCAGCTCCTCGGGCGGCACGTGGAGGCGGAGGGCGAGGTCAACCACGGGGCGGCTGTAGGCGGGCTTTGGCCCAGCCGGCTTGCTGAGGTAGAGGCGCAGCAGCGGCACCCAGCATTCATCGGTCCAATTGGTGTGTCTGGTCATGTAGGGCAAGGTTTTAGGTGAGGGCAAGCAGGCGGGCAGGGGGCAGGCGGGCGGTGCGCGCATCGCCACTGCCGCATAGCCCAAAGCGGAGCTTGCCTCTTGCAAAGATAGATAATTTCGTCCAAACGGCAAAATTATCGCGCGGCAAATGCCCAGCTGCGGAATTATTGCTAACTTTGCATAAAGCAAGCTGCACTCGGGAAACCGCAGCAGTAGAGACGATGCGCGCATCGTCCCCACCAGCCCGTTCACATTTGCATTGCCCCTGCGCGGGGCGCCACAACCCTAACCGCACTAACAACAAACAATGATGCATACCGTACGCATTATCACCACCGCCTTGGTGGCCGCGGCACTGGCCGCCAAGGTTACGGCGCAACCACCGCGCCAGGCATTCAAGGCCGACATTCGCCTCTCGGCCAGCAACCTCCTTGCCTACCCCGGACCCGACGCAAGGAAGAAGCTGACGCCGCCGCCCGACAGCCTCAGGCCTTTCTACATAAGCCACTACGGGCGCCACGGTTCGCGCTTCCTCATAAGCCCGGCCGACTACCTCTGGCCGCTGGCCATCCTGCAGCGGGCCGACAGTCTGGGGCAGCTCACCCTGCGGGGCCGCGACGCGCTGCGCCGGCTACGCTGGATGGAGGCCGAGGCGCGCGGACGGCTGGGCGAGCTTACCGAGGTGGGCTTCCGGCAGCACCGGGGCATAGCCCGCAGGATGTACGAGCGTTTCCCCGAGGTGTTCGGCGAAGGCTCGCACGTAGACGCCCGCAGCACCGTAGTCATTCGCTGCATACTCTCCATGGAGGAGGAGCTGCACGAGCTGCTGCGCCTCAGCCCCGCCCTCAGCGTGAGCCACGACGCGAGCCAGGCCGACATGGACTTCATGAACCACGCCAACCGCGCGCCATCGCCCTCGGCGTGGACGCCCGCCGCCCGCCGGGCCTGGCAGCGGCTCTACGACAAGGAGGTGGACACGGTGAAGGTGATGCGGCGCCTCTTCAGCAACATGGACTACGTGCGCCAAAACGTGCCTATGCGCCGCCTCAACGACTGCCTCTTCCGCCTGGCCTCGGCCACGCAGAACAGCCTGGCGCGCTACAAGGTTACGCTCTACGACCTCTTCGACGACCGCGACGTTTACGCCAACTGGCTCGCGGCCAACGCCGCATGGTACATAGGCTACGGATGCTGCCCCATGGGCGGCGGCAGGCAGCCGCTTTCGCAGGCCACGCTGCTGCGCCGCATCGTGGCCGAGGCCGACAGCTGCATCGGCCTGCCCCACCCCTCGGCGTCGCTCCGCTTCGGCCACGAAACGGTGCTCCTGCCGCTGGTGTGCCTCATGGGCATCAACGGCTACGGCCTTGCCACCGACGACATAGCCAAGCTCGACCGCCGGGGCTGGGCCGACTACCGCGTGTTTCCCATGGCGGGCAACGTGCAGATGGTGTTCTACCGCAAGTCGGCCTCCGACGCCGACCCCCTCGTGAAGGTGCTGCTCAACGAAAACGAGGCCACCCTGCCCCTGAAGGCAGCCAAGGGACCCTACTACCGCTGGGCCGACGTGAGGCAGTACCTGCTGGGCCGCATCGCCGCACTTGAGGGCAAGCCCGCGCAGAAGGCCAAGTAGAGCCCGCGCGGCAGCGGAGCCGTGCGGGGGCCGCACTCCCGAGGCTACGGGCGGCAATGTGTAAATTAGGTTAATAAAGGAGAAAAGAACGCCTTTGCCGACATTTGCAACCCCGCCCATTGCGGATAAAGTTGTAATTTTGCACCTTGATTATAACTCTACAACGGTATGGTTAACATTAAACTAAAGGCTGCTGCGCTGCTCCTGGCCGCAGCCATGGCCGCCCCGACGGCCGCCGACGGCGGCGAGAAGGTGGTGCCGATAAAGTACGGCAACATGGACCAGTGGGTGGTGCGCCACATCAAGGAGTCGGGCATCATAGGCGGAAACACCAAGACCCTCTACGAGATAGGCCCCAACCGCACCATCAACGGCAACACGGCCTACAAGAACCTGGGCGGCTCGCCATGGGGAACGTCGAACGTGATGGCCAAGGTGATGGGCGTGGTGAAGACCAACAACAGCGTTTACCGCGAGAAGCGAGGCTCGGGCTACTGCGCCAAGATGACCACCCACATTGAGAGCGTGAAGGTGCTCGGGCTGATGAACATCAAGGTGCTGGCCGCCGGCTCCATCTTCCTCGGCGACATGAAGGAACCCATCACTGGCACCAAGGACGCGCAGAAGTGGCTCAACTTCGGCGTGCCGTTCACCGGGAAGCCGCGCGCCCTGCGCTACGACTACCGCGTGCAGGTGCCGGGAACGAAGAACCGCATACGCCAGAACGGCTTCAGCCGCAAGCAGACCGTGGCCGGGCAGGACTACGCCACCACCGTGTTCCTGCTGCAGAAGCGAACCGAAGACTCCAAGGGCAACATCACCGCCAAGCGCGTGGGCACCATGGTGGTGCGCTACGGCAAGTCGACCGGCGGGTGGATAAACAACGCCACTTACGAGATACTCTACGGCGACATACGCCACAACCCCAAGTACAACGCCGCCACCATGGGCCTGCGAACCACCGACTACGCCCGCAACAGCCACGGCGAGAGCGTGCCTGTACGCGAAACGGGCTGGGCCTCGGCCTCCGAACAGCCCACGCACATGGTGCTCCAGTTCTCGTCGAGCCACGGCGGGGCATACGTAGGCACCGTGGGCAACACGCTCTGGATAGACAACGTGGAGCTGGTGTACTGATAAAAGTAAAAAGGTAAAAAAGTAAAAAGGTAAAAAGGGCTGCGCCATGCCACAGCACCACCACTCCCACATCAACACCCCTGCCACTTCCCTCTCCCCACGGGGGAGAGCCGGAGAGGGGCTTCACTGCCACATCAACACCCCTGCCACTTCCCTCTCCCCACGGGGGAGAGCCGGAGAGGGGCTTCACTCCCACATCAACACCCCTGCCACTCCTCTCTCCCCACGGGGGAGAGCCGGAGAGGGGCTTCACTGCCTATGAAAAAGCTCCTGCCCGCGGCCCTGACGGCCTTGCTCATGGCCACCGGCGCCGATGCCGCCACGAAGGCCGGCACCGCCAAACCACCCGCCGACACCACGCTGGCCGCCAAGGCCGACACCGCACAGCACCGCCGGAGCCTCGGCAGGCGCATAGCCGACTATTTCCGCAACGCCAACAAGCCCCACCCCGACAAGAAGTTCGACTTCAGCATACTCGGCGGGCCGCACTACAACACCAACACGCAGCTCGGGCTGGGCCTCGTGGCCGCCGGACTGTACAGCTCCGACCGCGCCGACACCACGCTCATGCCCTCCAACGTGTCGCTCTTCGGCAACGTCTCCACCGTGGGCTTCTACATGCTCGGCGTAAGGGGGCTGCACATGGCGCCACGCGACCGCTACCGCATTGACTACACGCTCTACTTCTACTCCTTCCCCTCTAAGTTCTGGGGAATGGGCTACGACATGGGCAACGACGACGACAACGAGTCGGACATGGACCGCTTCCAGGCGCAGGCCAAGGCCAGCTTCCTCTGGCGCGTGGCCCCAAACCTATACTTCGGCCCCATGGCGGCCTACGACTTCGTGCGCGGCTACGACTTCGAGCGGCCAGAGCTGATAGAGGGCATGGACACGCGGACAAACAACTTCGGACTCGGCCTCACGCTCATGTACGACTCGCGCGACGTGGCCACCAACCCCCACCGGGGCTTCTACCTCAACATAGAGCAGTGCTTCCGCCCCAGGTTCCTTGGCAACGACTACTGCTTCAGCACCACCGAGCTGCGCGCCGACGCCTACACGCCCGCCTGGCGCGGCGCAACCATTGCCGCCGACGTGCGCTCATCGCTCAACTTCGGCAACCCCTCGTGGGCGATGATGGCCAAGCTGGGCGGCCCCTACTCCATGCGCGGCTACTACGAGGGCCGCTACCGCGACAAGCACAAGATTGAGGCGCAGGTGGAGGTGCGCCAGCGCGTGTGGCGGCGCCACGGCGTGGTGGCGTGGGTGGGCGCCGGCACGGTGTTCAGCAAGTTCAGCCAGATGCGCCTGGCCCACGTGCTGCCCAACTACGGGCTGGGCTACCGCTGGGAGTTCAAGAAGAACGTAAACGTGCGCCTTGACTATGGCTTCGGCAAGCATGGCCAAAGCAGCTTCATGTTCAACATCAATGAGGCATTTTGATTATCAGGAGACAGGAGACGGGAGACAGGAGACGGGAGACAGGAGACAGGAGACAGGAGACGGGAGACAGACGAATGCTTTCTTGGGAGACAGGAGACGGGAGACAGGAGACAGACGAATGTTTTCTTGGTAGTCGGGAGACAGGAGACGGGAGACAGACAAATGCAGGTTTGCACATTTGCAACCAACAAAGCATTCGTCTGTCTCCCGTCTCCTGTCTCCTGTATTCTACATTCTGTCTCCTATAATTAAACTATCGCGAAGTCGAGCTGCCGCTTCTCAAGGTTGGCGCGGGCCACGCGGATGCGGATGGGGTCGCCCAGCTGGTACTTATGGTGGCTGCGTCGGCCAATGAGGCAGTAGTTGCGCTCGTCGAAGTCGTAGTAGTCGTCGCCGAGGTCGCGCATAGGCACCATTCCCTCGCAGTGGTTCTCGTCTATCTCGCAGTAGATGCCGTAAGAGGTGATGCCGCTGATGTGGGCGTCGTACTCATTGCCGAGCTTGTCGGCCATGAACTCCACCATCTTGTACTTTATCGAGTCGCGCTCGGCGTTCTGCGCCACCAGCTCCATGTCGTTGCAGTGGTCGCACAGTTCCTCGTAGTGGTCCTTGTTGGCGGAGCGCCCTCCCTGCTGGTAGCGGGTGAGCAGCCGGTGCACCATGGTGTCGGGGTAGCGGCGTATGGGCGAGGTAAAATGCGTGTAGTAGTCGAAGGCCAGCCCGTAGTGTCCAATGTTGTGTACGCTGTACTTGGCCTTCATCATGGCCCTGAGGGCCACGGCCTCTATCAGTTTCTGCTCCTTGCGTCCGTGGCATCCGTCCATGAGCGCATTGAGGCTCTTTGAGATGGCGCCGCGCGTGCCTGCTGTCTTGAGCTTGTAGCCAAACTTCACCACGAAGGCGCGCAGCGTTTCGAGCTTGGTGGGGTCGGGCTGGTCGTGCACGCGGTAGGGCAGCGTCTTGGCCCTCTGGCCCTTCTTCACGCGGCCTATGCTCTCGGCCACGGTGCGGTTGGCCAGTAGCATGAACTCCTCTATGAGCTTGTTGGCGTCCTTCGACGTCTTGAAGTAGCATCGCGTGGGGCGGCCCTTGTCGTCAACGTCGAAGTGCAGCTCCTCGCGGTCGAACTTCACCGCTCCGTTCTTGAACCTTGCCTGGCGCAGCTTCTTGGCCAGTGCGTCGAGCTTTATCAGCTCCTCGGCGTGCTCGCCCTTGTATCCGTCGGGGCCTGGGGGCGGCGCTGGCTGCCCGGTGCCGTCGCTTACGCCGTTCTCTTCGAGCAGCTGCTGCACCTCCTCGTAGGCGTAGCGGCGGCAGCTGCGTATGGCTGTGTGCACTATGCGCGAGCTTTTCACGCAGGCCTCGTCGTCCATCTGGAATATCACGCTGTAGGCCAGCTTGTCCTCGTCGGGTCGGAGCGAGCAGATGTAGTTGCACAGCCGCTCGGGGAGCATGGGTATGGTGCGGTCTACGAGGTACACGCTGGTGGCTCGCTTGAATGCCTCCTTGTCGATTATGGAGCCTTCGGTGACGTAGTGCGACACGTCGGCGATGTGTACGCCCACCTCCCAGAGGCCGCCGTCGAGTCGGCGTATGGAGAGCGCGTCGTCAAAGTCCTTGGCGTCGTGCGGGTCGATGGTGCAGGTGAACACTCCGCGGAAGTCCTCGCGGCCCTCCATGTCCTCGGGTGATATCCGGTCGGAAATCTTGTCGGCGGCCTCCTCCACGGCCTTGGGGTACTTGTATGGCAGTCCGTACTGCGCGAGTATGGCGTTCATCTCCACGTCGTTGTCGCCCTGTTCGCCGAGCACGTCTACCACCTCGCCCACGGGGTACTTGTGCTCCGCGTCGGGCCACTGGGTTATCTTCACCACTGCCTTCTGCCCCGTCTTGCCCCCCTTGAGGCGGCGCTTGGGTATGAGGATGTCGGTGGGGAAGATGGCCTCGGGCGTAACGAGGAAGGCCGCGTCCTTGTCCACGCGGAGCTTGCCCACGAATGAGTCGCGAGCGCGCTCCAGTATTGCCGTCACCACGGCCTCCTTCATGTGGCGCTGCCGGCGGGCGAGGAACGTAACCTGCACGCGGTCGCCGTCGAGGGCGTACATGGAGTTGCGCTCGGCCACGAACACGGGCTGCGAGCCGTCGTCGGGCACGAAGCTGTTCTTGCCGTTGGCCTTGCGGCGGAAGCGGCCCTGCTGCACCTGCGTCTTGTTGTTAAGGCGGTAGGAGCTGTCGTCGGGCTTGGTTAGGTAGTCGTCCCAAGCCATCTCCTCCAGGGTGTCCACGGCGAGCATCTTCAGCGGGTGGGTGTCAAGCCCGAGGTGCCTGAATATGTACTTTAGGGTGAAAGTGTCGTCCGGGTGGGCCGAGAAGAGGCCCTGCAGCATCTCGGCCACCTGCTTCTTCGACATTCGCTTTCCGGCTTTTTTCTTCTTCATAGTCGTCTGCTTTTTCGTTGTTGTTGCGTGGGCGGCGCGGCTGCGCGGCAGGCTGCTGCGCGGCGTGGCCTCCCAAGTGCAAAGTAAGCAAAAAGAATCGGCATTTCCTCATTTTGCGCGTTATTATTTATTTAAAAGTAGTAACTTTGCAGCCAAAATGTAACAAAGATGAGTGCAAACCACAGGGAAAGGGCCATACGCCGGGTGACGCTGGCCGGCAGCGCGGTCAACGTGGCGCTCGTGGCCTTCAAGCTGGCAGCGGGCGTGGTGGGCTGCTCGGCCGCCATGGTGGCCGACGCCGTACACTCGCTCTCCGACCTGCTCACCGACGCCGTGGTGCTGGTGTTCGTCCACATCAGCGAGAAGCCCGAGGACGCCGACCACGACTACGGCCACGGCAAGTACGAAACCATGGCCTCGGCCATCATAGGCATGGTGCTGCTCGTGGTGGGGGCCGCCCTGTGCTTCGACGGGCTGGCCCGCATAGCCTCGGTGGCGGCCGGGGGCAGCCTGGCCCAGCCGGGGGCCATAGCCCTCGTGGCGGCCCTGGCGAGCATAGCCCTCAAGGAGTGGGCCTACAGGTTCACCGCCCGCGCGGGCCGCAGGCTCGGCTCGCCCGCCGTGGTGGCCAACGCGTGGCACCACCGCAGCGACGCCCTCTCCTCCGTAGGCACGGCCATGGGCATAGGCGGGGCCATAGCCCTGGGCTGCCGATGGACGGTGCTCGACCCCATAGCCGCCGTCATCGTTAGCCTGCTCATCATCTGGCAGGCAGTGAGGCAGGTGCGCCAGGCCGGCGACGAGCTGCTGGAGAAGAGCCTGCCCGACGATGCCGAGGGCCGCATACGCCGCCTGGCGCTCGAAGAGCCGGGCGTGAGCGACGTTCACCACCTGCGCACACGCCGCATAGGCAGCTCCGTGGCCATGGAGATGCACCTGCGCATGGACGGGCGCACGCCGCTGGCCGAGGCCCACGCCCACGCCACGGCCATAGAGCGGAGGCTGCGCATGGAGTTCGGCCCCCACACGCTCATAAGCCTGCACATGGAGCCGCTGAAGCCCGCACAGGGGCAACCCGACGGCAACGCCGCAGGCTGAAAAATGCTTACAGCGGCGGCAACGGCAACGCCCACCGGGCAAGACGCAGGGCCAAACGGGCCGTCCGGCAGCGCCATGCAGGCCGTTTGGCAGCCCCAAACAGCCCCTTTGGCCGGGCAAAACGGCAGCCGAGCCAACGCGCTGGCTGCCAGGGGCTTGCGCCGCAGGCCACCGGCAGCGAAACTTTTTTACAAAAACCGGCACGCCGCCACGCGCGGCAACGCCAATACACATACAGCAAGCAAACATTGTGATGAACATACTCATAACCGGAGCCTCGGGCTTCATAGGCAGCTTCATAGTTGAGGAGGCCCTGAGGCGGGGCATGGACGTGTGGGCGGCAGTGCGCCCCACGAGCAGCCGCAAGTACCTGGCCGACCCGCGAATCCATTTCCTGCAGCTCGACCTCGACAACCCCGACAGGCTCGCCGAGCAGCTGCAGGGCCACTCGTTCGACTACGTGGTTCACGCCGCCGGGGCCACCAAGTGCATCTGCAAGGACGATTTCCGCCGCACCAACACCCTTGGCACGCGCCACCTGGCCAACGCCCTCTTAGACTCGGGCATGCCGCTGCGACGCTTCGTCTTCGTGAGCAGCCTCAGCGTGATGGGGCCCGTGCGCGAGCGGGAGCCGCACACCGACATATCGCCCGCCGACGCACCGCGACCCGACACGGCCTACGGCCTCAGCAAGCTCGACGCCGAACGCTACCTTGACAGCCTGCCGGGACTGCCCGTGGTGACGCTCAGGCCCACGGGGGTGTACGGCCCGCGCGAGCGCGACTACTTCCTCATGGCGCAGAGCATAAAGCGCCACACCGACTTCGCCGCAGGGCTGCGCCCGCAGTCGCTAACGTTCGTATATGTAAAGGACGTGGTGCAGGCTGTGTTCCTCGCCCTCGAAAAGGGGCGCACGGGCGCCAAGTACTTCCTCAGCGACGGCAGCGTTTACTCCTCGCGCACCTTCAGCGACCTCATCATCCGGGAGCTGGGCCACCCCCGCGTGGTGCGCATCAAGGCCCCGCTGTGGCTGCTGAGGGCCATCACCTTCTGCGGCGAGCACATAGGCCGCCTTACGGGCCGCCCCATAGCCCTCAACAACGACAAGTACCGCATAATGCGCCAGCGCAACTGGCGGTGCGACATCTCGCAGGCGCGCGCCGAACTGGGCTACGACCCGCAATGGCAGCTGGAGCGCGGCGTGGCCGAAACCATGAAGTGGTACAAGGACAACGGATGGATCTGAAGAATTAAAAATTAAAAATTAAGAATTAAAAAAATATGCTTACATGGCTCCTATTTGGCCTATCTGGCCTATAAGCCCTATAAGCCCCCTCGAAAAAATGAAATGCGAAATTAGCAAGATATTTGCCCTCGACAAGAAACCCAAGCGGGGGCTGCTGGCAGCCGAGTGGGCCATGGTGGCCTACATGGCGCTCACGCTGCTGCTCATATTCTTCACCTACACCAAGCTGCACAACCCCGAGTCGATGCTCTGGGGAAGGCTGCGCATAGCCGTCATAACGCTGGCCCTGTGGGCCGTCTACCGCCTGTGGCCCTGCCGCCTGATGCGCTTCGCCCGCGTGGCGGTGCAGATGGCGCTGCTCTCGTGGTGGTATCCCGACACGTATGAGTTCAACCGTATGTTCCCCAACCTGGACCACATCTTCGCCGGCTGGGAGCAGCAGCTCTTCGGCTGCCAGCCGGCCATGCTCTTCTGCAAGGCGTTGCCCGGCCCCGTGTTCAGCGAGCTTATGGACCTGGGCTATGCCGCCTACTTCCCCATGATCCTCATCGTCACGGTGTTCTTCTTCCTCTGGCGGTACAAGGAGTTCAACCGCGCGGCGTTCATCATCACCGCCTCGTTCTTCATCTACTACGTAATATACATCGCGCTGCCCGTGGCCGGCCCGCAGTACTACTACAAGGCCATAGGCATGGAGGCCGTGGAGCGGGGCGAGTTTGCCGATGTGGGCGACTACTTCGCCAACAACAGCGAGGCACTCGAAAGCCCGGGATGGAAGCAGGGCCTGTTCTACCAGATGGTGGCCGATGCCCACGAGGCGGGCGAGCGGCCCACGGCGGCCTTCCCAAGCAGCCATGTGGGCATAAGCACCATACTGCTGCTGCTGCTGTGGCGGGCCAAGGCGCGCCGCCTGCTGCTCTTCCTGCTGCCCTTCTACGCGCTGCTGTGCCTCTCTACTGTTTACATCTACGCCCACTACGCCATCGACGTGCTGGCCGGCTGGGCCTCGGCCCTGGTGCTGTTCGTGGCGCTGGGAAGTCCCTACAAAAGCCCACGCCAAAGCCCCCACCGTGGGGGAGGCTTACGTTAGCGCGACAAGCCGAAGGCATTGACAAGACAAAAAAAATACATTGACAAAACAAAAAAATACATTGATAAGACAAAAAAATACATTGATAAGACAAAAAAGCCTCGCCAAAGCAAATCATGGCGAGGCTTTTTCTTTTATAAAAACCAAAACAATACCGTGCGCAATCATCCAAAAGCATGGCGCAGCCGTAAGCCTCCCCCACGGGGGGAGGTTTGGTGGGGGCTTCATCTGTCCGAAACGGGGGGAGGTTTGGTGGGGGCTTCAAAACTCCACGCTCGCCCCTGCCATGACGGTGGCGCGGGGCATGGGGTAGCCGTGGTTCACCTCATAGCTCTGGGCGAGCAGGTTCTCGCCGCGGGCGAAGAGGCGCAGGCCGCGCGCCACGCGGTAGGAGGCCGTGAGGTTCCAGAGCCAGAAGTTCTCCGTGCAGTCCTCGCCGCCAGTGGCCTCGGTTACGGTGTAGAGTCCGTCGATGTACTGCAGGCCCGTGGCCAGTGCGAAGCGGCCCACGGCGTAGTTGGCCCCGAGGTAGAGCTTGTGCTCGGGCGCGGCTATTACGGGGTGGTTCATGCTCAGGAAGCTGTAGTTGGCGTTGAGCCTCAGGGTGCTCGTCACGTCGTAGGCGGCCTCAAGCTCAAGGCCCCAGTTCTCCATGCGGCCCGTGTTCACGTTGCGCGGCCGTCCGCCGGTGCGCACGGTCTCGATGAGGTTGTCCACCTTCATGTAGAACACGTTGGCCCCAAGGCGCAGGCGGTTCTGCAGCAGGCGGTGGGTGTAGGCCAGCTCATAGTTCATGAGCCGCTCGGGCTGTAGCTGGTCGTTGGCCGGCGGGAACATATACATCTCGCGTATCGTTGGGTTGCGGAAACCCTTGCTCACCATGGCCTTAAGCTCGGCCATGGGCGAGAGGCGGAAGGTGAGTCCGCCCTGCGGCACCAGCTCCGTGCCGGCCTGCGAGTGGTGGTCAAGGCGCAGTCCGGCGTCGATGGTGAGCCAGCCCCAGAGGTCTTGCCTCAGCTCGGCATACCCCGCCAGCACGTCCTGCTCCTTGTCGCCGAGCACGCTCTCGGCCTTTGTCTGCATCTGCTCGTTCCAGGCACGCCCGCCGAAGTGCTGCCAGTCGAAGCCCAGCGTGAGGCGGTTGCCCTTAAAGAGCGTTGCGCTCTGGTACACCGTGACGCCTCCCATGAGGTCGTCGTGCATATAGAGCGCCTCCTGCGGCTGTCCGCCGGGGCTGTAGCCGTCGTTTATCTCGTGGTGGCCCCAGTTGTAGAAGGCGCGCACGGCACCCTCCGTCCTGGCGTACTTGTTGCCCAGCGCCACCGAGGCCATGCCGCGGGTGATGCGCGAGTCGTTGTCGATGAGCGGGCTGTACACCTCGCCGGGGTTCTCGGCCTCGAAGTGCGTGAGGCTTATGTCGCCCGAGGCGCGCCAGTGTGGGCTGAAGCCGTAGGCCAGCTTGGCGAAGCCGGAGTACTGGCTGAAGCGGGAGTCGGGCCGGTGGCCGTCGGTGTGGCTGTAGTTGAAGCCGAGCACGCTCTCCAGGCTGCCCTTGCGCGTGGTGTTGGTGATGCCGCCGTCGATGGTGCCGTAGGAGCCTCCCTGCAGCGTTGCGGTGGTCTTCGAGCCGTCGGCGGCCATGCGGCGCGTCACTATGTTCATCACCCCGCCCATGGCGTTGCTGCCGTAGAGCAGCGAGGCCGGGCCGCGCACCACCTCAACACGGTCGGCCAGCATCGTCTGGTAGGCATCGGGTATGGGGTGGCCCATCAGTCCGGCATACTGCGGCACGCCATCGACGAGCACCAGCATCGAGGCCCCGCTGCCCACGCCGCGCACCTTTATGCTGCCGGCCGAGCCTGTGGAGACGCCGTAGCCCAGCACCCCGCGCGACGTTACGAAGAGGCCCGGCACCTGCTCACCTATGGTGGGCAGGAGTTGCGGGCGGAAGTTTTCGGTGAGCTTCTGCCTGCCCACCACGGTGACGGTGAGCGGCAGGTGGCGCACGTCGGCCCCGCCGCGCGTGCCTGTCACCACCACCTCGCCCAGGCCCACGCTGTCGGCGGCCCCGGCATCGCCCGCCCCGGCCATGGCCGGGCAGGCGGCAGCGGCGAGCATGGCCGCCGCCATCATCCTTGTTGCTTTCATGTATGGTTGCTTGTATTTCATGTCAAACATTTGTGTCCACGCTGCAAAATTAAGGATAAAAAACGGCAAAGAGACTATCACTATCACTGATAGTGCAACCAAAATTACGCTATCGGCCACGCCACGGGGCGCAAAAAAGGCTGCGGCGGCGCGGCCGGCCGGATTTTTATCAGTAACTTTGCGCCACTGGCAACAACAAACAAAGCAATGCACTTAAAACCACACTTGGCCGCGGCAGCCACGCTCGCGGCCACCATGCTGCTCGCGGCGGCCTGCACAGGCAAGGGCGGGCATACGGGGCAAGGGAACTTCAGCGTGGAGGTGATGAACGGCTTCACCCCCGTGAAGGACCAGAAGGGCAGCGACGCCTGCTGGGCCTACGCCATGCTCGCCGCCATAGAGACGGAACACATAATGAGGGGCGACTCCGTACACCTGTCGCCCGCATACGCCGTGCGAGGCGCGCTGCAGGAAGGCTTCCGCCGCCGCTACCTCAGCGGGGGGCGCGAGCAGGTGAGCACGCGCGGCACCATGCTAACGCTCGTCTCGGTGGCCATGAGCCGGGGGCTGGTGCCTTACGACGCCTGCCACGGCCGTGGCGGAGAGGCGTCGGCGGTGGTGGCCCGCAAGGTGGAGCGGCTGGCCTCGGCGGCGGTGCGCAAGCGCGTGGGCCTGGAGCGGTGCCGCCGGCCCTTGAGGCGGCTGCTCAACGAGTCGCTGGGGCCTGAGCCGCGCAATGTCTACATGCTGGGGGCGCAGTACACGCCCGTGGAGTTTGCCCACAGCGTGTGCGCCCCGGGCGAGTGGGTGGCCCTGACGAGCTTCACCCACCACCCGTTCTACACCGACTTTGCGCTCGAAGTGCCCGACAACCGGGAGCGCAACCTGTTCCGCAACGTGCCTATCGACACGCTCATGGCCCGCATGGAGCAGGCCGTGAGGGCAGGCCGGGGCGTATGCTGGGAGGGCGACGTGAGCGAACCGGGCTTCAAATTCAGCCGGGGCGTGGCCACACTGCCCGACGGCACGCCCACCACGCAGGCCGACCGCCAGAGGGCTTTCGAGCAATTCCTTACCACCGACGACCACTGCATGGCCGTGGTGGGCCTGGCGCGCGATGCCCGCGGGCGCCGCTTCTTCATCATGAAGAACTCGTGGGGAACCAACAACCCCTACGGCGGGCTGATGTACTTAGCCGAGGACTACGTGCGCCTGAAGACCATCGCCGTGGCAACAGCGGGGAGTTAAGAATTAAGAGTTAAGAATTAAGAATTAAGAATTAGGCTGCGCCGGAAACTGGGCGGGGAATTAAGAGTTAAGAATTAAGAGTTAAGAATTAAGGATTGACGATGAGGAATTACGGACTTTTGATGATGAACCATATATGGGCGATGAACATAGTGGGCCACGCAAGGCTGATGGCAATCGTAGCCCTGCTCGCGCTCTGCATAGCGGGCCGCGCCGGGGGCGGCGGGGGCTTTCCCAAGGAGTGGCAGGCGGGGCGCGAGGTGAGCGAGGAGGCCGTGAGGCTGGCCGGGCTTGCCGCCTGCTTCGCCGCCGAGGAGATAAGCGACGCCACGTTCAGCCGCATGAGGGGCCGCTCCTGGCCCGAGGGCTGCCCGCTCAAGCGCAGCCAACTGCGCTACCTGCGACTGCTCCACCGCAACGCCGAGGGGCGACCGCAGATGGGCGAGATGGTGGTGAGCGCGGAGATAGCGGCCAGCGTGGTGAGCATCTTCCGACGCCTCTACGAGGAGGGCTACCGCATAGAGCGCATGGTGCTCATCGATGAATACGAGGCCGACGACGAGCGGTCGATGCGAGCCAACAACACCACGTGCTTCAACTACCGGATGCAGACCGGCTCGCGCTCGCGGGTGTCGAAGCACGCCCTGGGCCTGGCCATCGACATCAACCCGCTCTACAACCCCTACGTGCGACGCCGACGCGACGGCACGTACCACGTGGAGCCTGCCACGGGGCGCAAATATGCCTTCCGCCGAGACCGCCGCACCGACATCCCCTGCAAGATAGACCGCCGAGACCTGGCCTACCGCCTCTTCACCGCCGCCGGCTTCCGATGGGGCGGGGCCTGGCGCAGCGTAAAGGACTACCAACACTTTGAAAATTAAGAATTAAGAATTAAGAATTAAGAAAATATGCGTGGGAAATTAAAAGTTAAAAATTAAAAGCTAAAAAAATATGCATCGTTGCAGGGCGTGGCTCGCATATTCCCAGTACTCCCATTGCTCCCATTGCTCCCAGTACTCCCAGTACTCCCATTGCTCCCAGTACTCCCATTGCTCCCAATTATTCTCCAAGAAACCATGAACAAAGTAACAACTACAAACAAACCGAATAAAGCACTGCCACGGCACCCACGCCGCAATGGCGCAGCCCCTTTTACCTTTTTACTTTTTTACTTTTTTACCTTTAAATGCCTTTTTACCTTTAGTCTGCCTTCATTCGGCAGCGGCTTCAGCCTCCACCGCGTGAACGACACGCTCCACGTGCTGCGCCTGGGGCAGAGCGAGTGGCGGCTGCCCTACCCCGTTTACCGCTTCTGCACGGGCGACGTGGACGGCAATGGCTCCACCGACGCCATAGTGGGTGTGGTGAAGGCCACGCGCTACGACTCCGTGGTGCGACGCCGCGTGTTCATCTTCAAGGATTACCGTGGCCACGTGCGACCGCTATGGCTCGGCTCGCGACTGGGCCAGCCCGTGGTAGACTTCCGCTTCATCCCTGCCGAGGGCGTATTGCGCGCCGTGGAGCGCGAGCGCAGCGGACGATACCTCGTGGCCGACTACCGCTGGCGCGCCTTCGGCATGGACTTCGTGCGCTACCTCGGACGCGAGCTTACCAAACACGAGGCAATTTTGAAATTAAGAATTAAGAATTAAGAAAAAATGCATTTGTCTGCCTCCTGTCTACTGTCTCCCATCTCTGCCTCCCCGCATTTGTCTTAACTCCTTAACTCCATGTAACTCCTTAACTCCTTGAAAACTCCTTAACTCCATGTAACTCCTTAACTCCTTGAAAACAACTCTTTTTCAAAAAAAATCCATTGCCAGCCCAACAATAATCATTATCTTTGCTTCTTGAACCAACTAAAAACCTTTGCATCATGATTAGGAAGCACATATTAAGCCTCGCCGCAGCCGCAGCCTTAGCCTTGCCATGCGCCGCGCAAGGGCAGGGGGCAGTGGTGCCGGTGGGCAGCAAGATAGACGTGGAAGCCTTGGGCAGCCGCATCGACACCGGCATGGACATATCGGCACTGAGCCTGCAAGACCTGCGCATACTGCGCAACTCCATCGTCGCCCGCCAGGGTTATTGCTTCAAGGACTACGCCATGCGCGCCGTGTTCGGGCAAACGTCGTGGTACGACAGCCTGCTCTTCATGCGAGTGGACGGTCAGCTCGACAGCAAGCCCATAACGTACACCAAGGCCGAACAACAGTTCGTGGAGCGGATAAAGGCGCGCGAGGCCGAGCTGCGGGCGCAGAACTTCAAGGCGGGCCAGGGCCGGAGGGTGAACGTGAAGAACATTGTAAACGCCTTCCAGCTGGAAGAGGTGTCGGCACCGCTCATGGACAGGCTGGCGCGCGACGGCTTCGCCATAGTGCCGAGGCAGAACATACAGCTGTTCCACTGCTACGAGAACAACGACTACCACGACTTCCCCAACTTCGTCACCACCGACCTGCACCTGCAGCTCCTGCACATCTACTTCTCCAACATTCAGCAGGAGATGGAACGCTCGCAGCTGATAACGCGCATCGGCTCCACCGTGTGGCAGCTGCACGGGGAGATAACCGAGGCCCTGGGCGAATCGACGAGCGAGAACGGGCGCGCGACGGCGGAGTGGTGCCTGGCGTGGCTGGCCGTGGCCGACCGCCTCTTTGGCATGCAGAAGTTGGCCGTGCCTGCCCGCTACGAGGCCGACGTGGAGCGCGAGGTGGCCCGCGCCATGGCCGCCCAGGACGACGTGTCGGCTTTCCTCGGCACGGGCGACGTGGAGTTTATGTACAGCTTGTTCCGCCCGCGCGGCTACTACACGCGCTCGCGGCTCCTTGAGCGCTACTTCCGCGCCATGATGTGGCTGCAGGCCACGCCCTTCTGCATCGAAGACAAGGTGCAGCTGCGCCGCGCCGTGCGCCTGGCCGACGCCGTTAACCGCAACACAGGCATACGCGGCAGCCTCATGTTCACCGACGGCGCGCTCTCGTTCATGACGGGCCGCCCCGACGGGCTGTCCATCCTCGACCTGGCCAACGAGCTTAGGCGGGGCAAGTACAACGCGGGCAGGCTGATGCGCGACGACGCCCTGCTGGCCCGCCTGCAGCAGGGCCTGCTCAAGAAGAGCCGCAGCGCGGCGCGCATAAGGCCCAAAGAGCAGCTATCGTGCGCCGAGAAGATATGCTTCATGCCGCAACGCTATGTGTTCGACAGCGAGGTGCTGCAGGAGATGGCCGATGCCGAGACCAAGCCTGTAACCCTGCGCCCTTACCCCACCGGGCTCGACGTGATGGCCGCCCTCGGCTCCGGCGCGGCCGAGAGCATACTCATAAACGAGCTGGAGGTGCAGCGGCAGTGGCCCGAGCACGCCGCGCGGCTGGCCCGCGTGAGGCAGGTGGCGGGCATGGCCCTGGCCGACTCGTCGGCGGTGAGCCTGCGCCTGCAGGCCCTGGCTGCCCTTACGCAGTGCAACTCGGAGCGGCTGCCTTACTTCATGCGCACGCCGCAGTGGGCCAAGAAGAGCCTCAACACTGCCCTGGCCGCATGGGCCGAGACGCGCCACGACATAGCCCTCTACGCCAAGCAGCCCACGGCGGCTGAGTGCGGCGGGGCAATACCCGACCCCGTGGTGGTGGGCTACGTGGAGCCTAACGTGGCCTACTGGAGCCGCGCGCTCGAACTGATAAGGCTCACGAGGCAGAAACTCGACTTCTACGGCTTCCTCTCGCCGCGCATAAAGAACCTCACGGCGCAGGTGGAGGAGCAGACGGCCTTCCTCTTGCGCATATCGGAGAAGGAGCTGAGGGGCCGGAGGCTCACCGACGAGGAGTTCAAGAGCATAGAGAAGATAGGCAGCACATACGAGTGGCTCACGCTCGACATAATGAAGGACAAGGCCACCAACGACGGCATGGTGTGGGAAGACGTGCAGGGCCCCGACCGCTCGGTGGCCGTGGTGGCCGACGTATACACGGCCAACGCCTCCAACAATCCCAACAAGGGTGTGCTCCACGCCGCCACGGGCTTCGTGGACGACATCTTCGTGGTGGTGGAAATCAACGGACTGCTGCACCTCACGCGGGGCGCGGTGTTCTCCTACCGCGAGTTTGCCGAGCCGCTGGGCGTGCGCCTCACCGACGAGGAGTGGCAGCGGAGGCTTGACGAAGACCCCATACGGGGCATCCCCTCGTGGATGGACGAGATTATCCTCACCTCGCCCGTGCCTGCCGACAACGAACTCATGTTCTACAGCTCGGGATGCTAAGGAAATGAAGAATTAAAAATTAAAAGTTAAAAGTTAAAAATTAAAAGTTAAAAATTAAAAGAATATGCGAGGGGGCATTGTGGTGATGACAATGGTGGTGGCTGCCGCGCTGCTCGGCGCGGCGGGCAATGCCCCCAGCCCTCCCAGCTCTTCCATAACTCCCAGTACCCCCTCCCCACCGGGGAGGGCCGGGGTGGGGCTTCCCTCCCCACCGGGGAGGGCTGGGGTGGGGCTCCTCTTCACCGGCGACGTGCTGCTCTCGCGGGGCGTGGGGCGGGTAATCCGCTATGCCGGGGCCGACAGGCTGTTCTCGCCTTCGGTCGACTCGCTGTTTGCCACGGCGCAGATGGTGGTGGCCAACCTCGAATGCCCCGCCACCGCCATCGATGCCCCGCTGAGCAAGCGGTTCGTGTTCAGGGCCGACCCGGCGGTGCTGCCCGCGCTGCGACGCCACGGCATAACCCACCTCAACCTTGCCAACAACCACAGCATCGACCAGGGCCGCGAGGGCCTTGCCGACACTTACCATAATATAATAAAGGCGGGCATGACGCCCATAGGCTACGGGGCCACCGACGCCGAGGCTTGCCGCCCGCTGCTCCTGGCCAACGAGCCGCGCCCGGTATACGTGCTCGCATCGCTCAGGGTGATGTCGGAAAACTATGTGTATATGCCCGACCGCCCTTCTGTATGCGAGGCTTCCATAAGCCGCCTGTGCGACTCCATCAGCGCACTGCGCCGCCGCGAGCCGCGCGCCTGCATCATGGTGTGCCTGCACTGGGGCGTGGAGCACACCCTCCACCCCACCACGGAGCAACGCCACGATGCCCGCCGACTCATCGACGCCGGGGCCGACGCCATCATCGGCCACCACTCGCACACGGCGCAAGACGTGGAGCTGTACCGGGGCCGCCCCATCTTCTACAGTCTCGGCAACTTCATCTTCGACCTCGACCGCCCGCTCAACAGCCGCGCACTCGTGGCCCGCATCACCGTCACGGCTGACTCCGTCATCCACGAGTCCATCCCCATCAAGATAACGCGGTGCGTGCCGGAGGTGGAGAATTAAGCCATTTCTTAAGGAGTCAGAAGGAGTTAAGGGGAGTTACAAGGAGTTAGAGGACGTATGCCATAAGGATGTTTTCAAGGAGTTAAGT
>CALUGA010000013.1 GCA_944320105.1 uncultured Prevotella sp.
TAGTTGCCGCCCACCTTGTAGCATCCCGTTCCGAGCGGGGCGGCGCGGTCGTAGTCGCGTATGATGACGTAGGGGTTGGTGGAGAAGCCGCCCTTGAAGTACGGGCCTACTGGCGTTACGAATATCATGAAGAGGTACTCTGTGGCCGGGTGGACCCCCACCTGTGCCGACATGCCAACCAAGAGCGGGCGTATGTAGAGCGTGGCGCCGCTCTCGTAGGTTGGTATGTACTCCTGGTTGAGGCGCACCACCTTCTTTACCATCTCCTCGAACAGCTCCGTCGGCACCTCGGGCATCATTATCCCGCGGCACGTCGACTGCAGCCTTGCGGCGTTTTCGTCCATGCGGAACACGCGCACTTTGCCATCGGGGCAGCGGTATGCCTTCAGTCCTTCGAAGGCTTCTTGCCCGTAGTGCAGGCAGGTGGCGGCCATGTGCATCTTTATGTACTCGTCGGAACAGATTTCAATCTCGCCCCATTGCCCGTCGCGGTAGTAGCAGCGGACGTTGTAGTCGGTCGGCATATAGCCGAAAGACAGGTTGGCCCAGTCGATGTTCTTCATATAGTGACTTGTTTTTGTGATACGTTATTTTCCTCGGCGCGCTCCTCCCGCAGCTGCCGCCGGGCGCGGCCTGCGCCGTGGGAGAGCCTTGCCGTAAAGCAGAGGCAAAGGTAAGCAAAATATCGAACGGCAGCAACTAAAAGGTGACAAAAATCGTTTGGATTGTAATTTTTTTGCCCTTTCGGGCTTCATGTTGCTGCCGTGAAACGACAAAAGGGTGCCTTTTGAGCATCCTTTTGTCGTGGGTTGGTGTGTGGTAAGAGGCAGTCTGCCACCCGCTTTGGCGCGCTTGCGCCGCAAGGGGCGGCCGGGGTGTAGAGTTGCCGGTGGCGTTCAGTCCTTTGCCTCGCCGCCGCTGAGTATCTCCTTTATCTCCTCGTCGGCCTTGGTTAGCTTGGCCTTGCATATCTTTATCAGCTGCTGGGCGCGCCGCAGCTGTTCTGCCAGCGAGTCTATGTCAAGCTCGTCGTTCTCCATGCGGGCCACGATGCGCTCCAGTTCGTGCATGGCCTCTTCGTATTTCATGCTGTCTGTCATCTTACTATCGATTTTATTGTTCCTTTTTCAAGCCTTGTCTCTATCTCATCGCCGCTGCGGAGCGATGCTGCATCGCGCACGGCGCGCCCTTGGCGGAGCGTTATGCTGTAGCCGCGGCGCAGCAGCAGGGTGGGGTCGAGGGCCTTGGCGCGTTCCTCCATCAGTTCCACGCGGTGGCGGGCGGCCTCCAGGCGGCGTTGCGCCATGGGCAGGATGCTCTGCGCAATGATGTCGGTGTGGTGGCCTTGCTGCGCTATGAGGCGGCCTGCGGCGGCCTTCATGCGTTCCGCAAGGAGGCTGATGGTGGCGCTGTGGCGGGTCTTCACAACGGAGAAAAGGGCGGGTATGCGCCCCGATAGGGCATCGATGCGCTGGCTTTCGCGGCCTATCGTGGCGGTTACGGTGCGCGTTATGCGCTCCCGGCAGTTGTCTATGCGCTCCTCAACTGCCACGAGGCGGCTCACGAGCAGTGCCGCAGCTGCCGTTGGTGTCTTCACCCTTGTGTGCGAAATCATGTCGAGCACCGACTCGTCGCGGTCGTGGCCGATGCCCGTAATCACTGGCAGCGGGAAGTTGGCCACGTTCTCCGCGAGGGCAAGGGTGTCGAACCCGGACATGTCGCTCGTGGCTCCGCCGCCGCGGATGATGACCACGCAGTCGAAGGAGTCGGCCTCGGCGTTGATTCGGTTTAGCGCGGCTATGACGCTCTGCTCCACCTGTTCGCCCTGCATCACGGCCGGGAAGAGGCGCGTTACGAAGCTGAAGCCGTGGCCGTTGTCGGCCAGCTGGTTGCAGAAGTCGCCGTAGCCGGCTGCCGTCTCGCTCGATATGACTGCTATGCGCTGCGTGAATAGCGGCAGCTCCAGCTCCTTGTTGAGGTTGAACACTCCCTCTTCCTTCAGGCGGTTGATTATTTCCAACCGCTTGCGGGCCATGTCGCCGAGGGTGTAAGTGGGGTCAATGTCGGTGACAATCCATGAGAATCCGTAAGCCTCGTGGAACTGCGCGTATACCCGCAGCATCACCTTCATGCCGGCATGGAGAGCCTGCCCGGTGGCCTTCTCGAAGTAAGGGCGCAGCAAAGTCCACGTCTGTCGCCAGCACTTGGCCGACGCCCGGGCCACGGGAGTGTTGCTGCGGGCATCTTTCTCTATGAGTTCCATGTAGCAGTGTCCGCGCGACTCGCGGGCTTCCGACACCTCGGCTTCCACCCAGTACTCGTCGCTCAGCACGCCCTCTATGGCGGAGCGCACCAAGCCGTTAAGCTCAAGGAGTGTCATTGCGAGCCTGTTCTCCATCGTGGTTGTTTGTTGTAAGGTTGGCCTTTGGCCGTTTTGAGTGGTAAAAAATAAGCCGGGCATCATGCTGTAGACCAGCAAAATGTCCGGCATTGGTTGCGGAGGCAGGATTCGAACATGCGACCTCCAGGTTATGAGCCTGGCGAGCTACCAACTGCTCCACTCCGCGATGTCATTTCGTTTTTGCGAGTGCAAAGGTACAAACTTTTCTTTTCTTGTGCAAGCATTTGCCTTGATATTTAGCATTTATTTGCATAGCAGGATGGCGTTGAAGGCTTGCGGCACCATTGCATGGGCATATATACCTATTTATATATTGCGCGCCGCCCGTGTGCGGTCATCTCCATGGCCATCGGGCAGGCAGCCCGTAGACTGCGTGTGTGGCGCGCTTTTTTCCCGGTGAATTATTTGCTCAACTGAAATTTAATTTATACTTTTGCACACGTCAAACCCGATGTGCAAGCCATCTGGCGCACACCAAGGAGGAACAAAGCATATGTCGATACAGAAGACAAGGCAGAAACTTGTGGACATTGCCCGCCAGCTATTTGCAAAGAAAGGCATCGAAGGCACCACCATGAACGATATCGCGGTGGCTTCGGGCAAGGGGCGCCGCACGTTGTACACGTACTTCAAGAGCAAGGAAGACGTGTACTACGCCGTGATAGAGTCGGAGCTTGAGCGGCTTTCGGACAAGCTCGACGAAGTGGCGGCCAAGAAGATAAGCCCACAGGACAAAATCATAGAGCTTATTTACACCCATCTGAGCATGATAAAGGAGACTGTGGTGCGCAACGGCAACCTGCGCGCCGAGTTCTTCCGCAACATCTGGATGGTTGAGAAGGTGCGCAAGAAGTTCGATGAGGACGAGATTGAGCTGTTCCGCAAGGTCTACGCAGACGGCAAGGCCGACGGGGAGTTCGACATAGACAACATCGACCTCGTGGCCGACATCACCCACTACTGCATCAAGGGGCTTGAGGTGCCATACATCTACGGGCGCCTTGGCCACGGCATGACCGAGGAGATGAGCCGCCCGCTGGTGGCCAAGGTGGTTTACGGCGCGCTTGGCAAGCGGCTCGTAAAGTGACGCTTGGCGCGCGCCCGGTAGCAAGAAGCAATACAAGCATTACAATATTTAATTACAGACAACATGGGATTACTCACAGGTAAGACGGCCCTGGTCACCGGGGCCGCGCGCGGCATTGGCAAGGCCATCGCGCTCAAGTTCGCCGAAGAAGGCGCAAACATCGCTTTTACTGACCTCGTTATCGACGAGAACGGCAAGGCCACCGAGGCCGAGATTGCCGCAAAGGGCGTCAAGGTGAAGGGTTACGCCAGCAACGCCGCCGACTTTGCACAGACGGAAGAGGTGGTGAAGCAGGTGAAGGAGGAGTTCGGCTCCATCGACATACTCGTGAACAACGCCGGAATAACCAAGGACGGCCTCATGCTCCGCATGACCGAGGCCCAGTGGGATGCCGTGATAGCAGTCAACCTCAAGAGCGCGTTCAACTTCATCCACGCTTGCGTGCCGGTGATGATGCGCCAGCGCAAGGGCTCAATCATCAACATGGCGTCGGTGGTGGGCGTGCATGGCAACGCCGGGCAGGCCAACTACGCTGCCTCCAAGGCCGGACTCATAGCCCTTGCCAAGAGCATCGGCCAGGAGATGGGCCCCAAGGGCATACGCGCCAACGCCATTGCCCCGGGCTTCATCGACACTGCCATGACGCAGGCCCTGCCCGACGACATCCGCAAGGAGTGGATAAGCAAGATTCCGCTGCGCCGTGGCGGCACCGTTGACGACATCGCCAACTGCGCCACCTTCCTGGCTTCCGATATGTCGAGCTACATCTCCGGCCAGGTAATACAGGTTGATGGTGGAATGAATATGTAATCTAATTCGTGCTTGACAATTCATAATCCGTAATTGCCATGCGGCGTGTCAGATGCCGCTACGGGCAACTGTGGGTTATGAATTGTCTGTTTTTTATTTGTTCGAAGAAAGCCATCCCAATCCGCAATGCACAATCTGGCCTATCGTTTTTGCAGCACATACCTCAAATAAATAAAGACTGCGGCGTGTTTCTCATGGGAAATACGTAATTTTGCATGAAAAAGAACCTTGCAATGCTTTTTAATGAAACGAAATTTCTTGGCTATAAATTTCCCGAACCGCAATATTTAGGAGCTAAATATATCCATAGGGGATGGATAGCCCAATACGTGCCTGACGATGTGTCCGTTGTCTTGGATGCCTTTGCCGGGTCGCAATCAATAGCGTTTGTGTTTAAGCAGTTAGGCAAAAAAGTTATTACGAACGACTTTTTAGACTTTAACAACCGGATAGGCAAGGCTCTGATAGAAAACAAACATGAATGTCTCGACGAGGCTGATGTTGACATACTGCTTTCCGGCAACAGCGACCCTGAGGCGTTCAACCTTATGGAGACGCTTTTTTCCAACCTCTTTTTCCTTCCACAAGAGGCAGCTTTTGCAGACAGCTTCCGCAGCAATGTGCGTAAGCTAAGCAATCCGTATAAGCAGTCGTTGGCCCTGACGGTTATGTGCAGGGCTATGACACGCAAGGTTACCATGGGGCATTTTGCCCATACTCAGGCACTTGTCTATGCGGCAGACCCAGCCCGCGTGAAGCGGAATCGTAGTCTGGTGCGGCCGTTGCGGGATTTGTTTTTAGAACTTCTGCCCGGTTACAATGCCGCCGTCTTTGACAATGGGCGCGACAATGTCAGCTATAATGAGAATATACTCGACCTGTTGCCGCGGTTGAGCGGAGTTGACCTGGCATATTTTGACCCTCCTTATTGCAACAGCCATGCCGACTATCAGTCTTTCTACCACCTGCTGGAGACCTTTGTCGAGTATTGGAAAGACAAGCGTTTTGTCAATGGCACAAAACGATATGAACCCAAGCGTTACAGTGGTTTTGACAAAAACTGCGAGGCGGTGGGCAACCTAAAGCTCTTGTTTGAGCGCGCCTGTCATATCCCTGTTTGGCTCGTCAGCTATAACGACCGCAGCTATCCTGATATAGACACTATGGTTGGACTGATAGAACCTTACAGGAATGTCATTGTGGAACGCAAGCCATACGGCAACAGCCGTGGTGGAAAAGGCAGCGTGGCGGGCAGTTGTGAAATTCTCTTAGTATGTACACCCAAATGAAATCATCTTGTTATGACGACATTCGAGAAGTGGGACAGCGAGTTCCGTAGCAATAATTTGTATGCGTTCAATGGCAATGCCAACGGCATTTTGTGGCTTAAGGTGCGTTCCGTGTGCCGTAGTGAGCAGTTGGCGCGGTTTCTTTCTGAATTCAATCTGAGGCTGCGCTCCCAAAAACTCGGTGAGCGTAATGTGGAATTGTTTCACTTGCTGGAGGGTATGCCAGGGGCTATGGATATGCTCGATGGCTTTATGCGTGTAAGGAGCAACGAGTGGTATGAGACCATGGGGATAGATGAGGATAAGCTGAAAGAGGATTTATACAAGGTGCGATATTACGATTGGGGCGGCGACAGACGCAATTCGCTGGACAAGCATCTTGTGAGCAGGTATGTAAAAAAGGTCAGCGACTATGACAAGTTGGTCGATCTCAGAGCCGAAATGTTCGAGAACACATGGAACTATGTGCAAAACAGCTGGTATAACAACTGGACTTCATATCTGATAGAGTCTTTGTTCAAACGGCATCCGCGTGTTGTCTCCGCCGTAGGTGAGATAAAGGGAGTGGATTTCTTTATCGATGATGTTCCCATCGACTTGAAAGTGACTTACTTCCCGGCCGGGTACATGGCGGATAAGTTGAAGCAAATGCTGGGCAATACTGAGCTTACGTGGCTCCGACGGCAGGCTCGGGCAAGGGGGATAACGGCAGACCGCACTATGCCGGATGCACAACAGTTGCATGTCATTGTCGAGAAACTAAGCGAGCGCGGGCATACAGACATCCTGGCCGAGCTGGATGCCTGCCGTCGTAAGGTGGTGGACGAGGCACGCCGCGACAGTGCCGACTTGATGGAGTGGCTGTACTCCAAGCAGGGAGAAATGCGTTTTGGAGCGGAAAACAGGCTTTTTCTTATACTCATAGACTATTCGGACATGAGCCTGTCGTGGAAAATGAAGCGTGCGTTCTCGCTCATTGAGCCATGTGTAAACGGCTATATTGACAGATTCGACCGCGATACGCTCAAAGAGATTGCTTTTGTTTACAACAAGGCCAAGTACAGAAGCCTGGCCGATGTCCTTTTTGTTATAAAGTGAACTCCCGATTATTGCAAGTGCAAAAAGACCGAAACCAAAAATCAACGACAGTGCAAGTACTTTACGAAGACAACCACATAATAATAGTTAACAAGGCGCCGGGCGAGATAGTGCAGGGCGACAAGACGTGCGACCGCACGCTGGCCGACGACGTTAAGGCATACATCAAGGAACGCTATGCCAAGCCCGGCAACGTGTTCCTTGGCGTGGCCCACAGGCTCGACCGCCCCGTGGCGGGCGTGGTGGTGCTGGCGCGCACGTCGAAGGCCCTGGCGCGGCTCAACGAGATGTTCCGCAAGGGCGAGGTTCACAAGACCTACTGGGCCATAGTGCGCTCCGAGCCGCCTGCGCCCGAGGCCACGCTTGAGCACTGGCTCGTGCGCAACGAGCGTCAGAACAAGAGCTACGCCTACCCGCGTGAGGTGCCTGAGAGCAAGCGGGCCGTGCTGCGCTACCGCGTGATAGGGCGCGGCGACAACTACCGCCTGCTGGAGGTGACGCTCCTCACAGGCCGTCACCACCAGATACGCAGCCAACTTGCCGCCATGGGTTGCCCCATAAAGGGCGACCTGAAGTATGGCGCGCCGCGCAGCAATCCCGACGGCAGCATCTCGCTGCTGGCCCGCCGCGTGGAGTTTGTCCACCCCGTGAGCCGTGAGCGCGTGGCCGTTGAGGCTCCGCTGCCGGCCGACCGCCTGTGGCGCGAGCTTGCCTCGGCTGCTGGCGAGGGAGGCCATAGCCTGCGCGGCTGCTGAAATATCGTTACAGAGACCGCTCTGAGAATCGCGCATTTGCAGCTGGCTGTTTGGCCGAAGGCAAATGCGCGATTCTCATTGGCGTTTCCGTAACTGTTTGCGATGCAATGAGTTACGTGGCCGCAGGGCGTCTCGTGTAGTGCGATTGCTTGCACCTGTGGGTTGCACGGCTGCCATTCGCACAGTAAATCTAAGTTTTTAAGGATTGCAGGAAAGCCTGTTTGGGCTTGCAATATGTGCCGTTTGGCCCCGCCGAACGGCCTGTTTCGCCCTGCCAAACGGCCTGTTTGGGCTTTGGCTGCGGCCGACATGGCGTTTTAGAGCCGCCTCCGCAGCTATTTCGCAAGGTGCGGAAGAAGGCTTTTTATAGGAAATATCACTACAATTTTGCGGCATTCTCCATGCAGCCTTTTGCCCCTGTTCGCGTGCGGTCATGCATCATTCAGAGCATGATAAGCCCAGTAAAGGCCGTTTGGCCGTCAATTTTTTTGCGCCAAGCAGTCACGTTTTCAATCTTTTTCCCTATCTTTGCATTAGGCAAGCTGCACTCGGGAAACCGCAGTAGTAGATACGATGCGCGCATCGTCTCTACCATTCCCTCTCGTTTGCATTGCCTTTGCATAAAGCCTACTGCGACCCATGCATTGCCCTTATGCCCCACCTCAGGGTCGCGGGCGCGGGCCGCGGCGGCCAACGCCACCATAAATAAGCAATTGGTACGATGAAGAAAGTCTTGTTGTGGGTGTTCCGCATACTGTTGGTTCCCGTCGCCTTGTTCGTAGTCCTGGCGGCACTGCTCTATGTGCCGCCGGTGCAGAACTGGGCGGTGAGGCAGGTGGCCGGGGCCGTATCAGAACAGACGGGTATGGGCATCAGCGTGGGCCGTGTGTCGCTCGTGTTCCCGCTCGACCTCGGGATATACGGCTTCTGCATGACGCAGCCCAACGACTCGCTGCCCGGGCGGCGAGACACCATAGCCGACGTAGACCGCCTCGTGGTCGACGTGGGCCTTGGCCAGCTACTGCAAGGCCGCCTCACGGTGGGCGCGCTGGAGCTTGACGGCGCGCGGCTCAACACCGCCGGCCTTATTGCCACCGCCCGCATACGCGGCAGCATAGGCCGGCTGCGCCTCGGCAGCCGGGGCATAGACCTCGCGCAGGGCGTGGCCCGGGTGAACGGCGCGAGCCTCAGCGACGCGCAGGTGACGATTGAGCTGCGCGACACCGTAACCCCGCCGGACACGGCTTCGGCCCCCACGCCTTGGAAGATATATGTAGACAGGCTCGACATAGTGCGCACCAAGGTGGCCCTGAGCACCCCGGGCGACACCATTGGCGTGGCCGCCG
The DNA here is from genome assembly GCA_944320105.1 of uncultured Prevotella sp. GTDB lineage: Bacteria > Bacteroidota > Bacteroidia > Bacteroidales > Bacteroidaceae > Prevotella. Next base: position 8,787 of record CALUGA010000013.1, read on the forward strand.
CCTTCGACAGGCTTACGGCACGCCGCGCCGTGGTCGACCTGGAGCAAGGCCGCTACACCGTGGCCGCGCTTGAGTGGGCCGGGGGCAGCGCCGCATACGACAACAACTTCGCCCCCAGGGCCGATGGGCTTGACCCCAACCACATAGCCCTCAGCGGCATAGACATAGGCATCGACTCCGTGCTCTACGACGGCGCGCTGACCCGCCTCGACATAAAGCACTGCCGTATGCAGGAGAAGAGCGGCCTCAGGCTCACCCACTTGGGTGGACAGGTGAGCATGGACTCTGTGCGGCTGAGCCTGCCCGCGCTCACGCTGCGCACCCCCGACTCCGAGCTTCGCGCCGAGGCCGCCATGGACTTCAGCGTCATGGACGAGCGCAACCCCGGCAACATAGAGTTGCGCTTGCTTGCCAGTGTGGGCAAGCAGGACGTGATGCGCTTTGCCGGGGGGCTGCCCGAGCAATTCGTGCGCGCCTATCCAAACCGGCCGCTCAACTTGCGCGCCACGCTCACCGGCACGGTGAGCCGGCTCAACATAACCGGCATCGACCTCAATCTGCCCACAGCCTTCCGCCTTGCCGCCTCGGGAACGGCCCAAAACGTGGCCACGCCACAACGCCTTAAGGCCGACATCCGCCTGGGCGGGCGCACCGAGAACCTTGGCTTCGTGGCTGTCTTGGCAGGCCCGCAGCCGTCGTTCAGCATCCCGGCGGGCATGACGCTCAGCGGCAGGGTGGAGGCCGACGGCGGCAATTACTCTGCCGACCTTACCCTCACCGAGGGCCGGGGCAGCGTCAAGCTCGGCGGCAGCTTCAACCCATCGTCAGAGGCTTACAGTGCCAAGCTCGACGTGGCAGGACTCGACGTGACCCGATTCCTGCCCGGCGATTCAGTGTTCAGCATCTCGTGCCGGGCCGAGGCCGAGGGTAGGGGCTTCGATTTCCTCTCCCCGTCGTGCCGCCTGCGCGCCTCGGCCACGGTGGATACGCTTGCCTACGGAGCCATCGGCATAGGCCGTATGGAGGCCTCGGCCAACATAGCAGGGGGCAAGGCCCATGTGAGCCTCGGCGGCACCGGCGAGCTGTTTGAGGGAAACCTCGACGTTCAGGGGCTGCTCAGCCCGCGCCGCGTGGCTGCCACCGTGGTGGCCGACGTGCGTAATGCCAACCTCCACCGGCTGCACCTTACCGACCAACCGCTCTCTACCGGCCTCTGCGCCCACTTCGACATTGCCTCCAACCTCGCCAGCTCGCACTCGCTCAAAGGCTCGGTGGCCGACATACGCATAGAGAGCGGAAAGCTCTCATTCCACCCAACGGACATCAGCATGGACCTTTCCACCAGCCCCGACACCACCTGGGCAATGGTGGGCAGCGGCAGCTTCGACCTCAAGCTGGCAGCGCGCGGCGGCTACGAGGCCATGCTGGCGCAGGTAGACAGGCTCATGGCCGAGGTCACAAGGCAGCGCGAGGAGCGCATCATCGACCAAAGCCGCCTCAGCCACCTGCTCCCCCACCTGCGCCTGCGCCTTTCCAGCGGCGACGGCAACCCTTTCGCCAATTTCCTGAAGACCAAGGGCGTGCTTTTCGACGACCTCTTCCTCAGCCTCAACTCGTCGCCAGAGCGTGGCCTCAACGGCAGCATGCGCCTCTATTCGCTCGTGGCCGACAGTACAATGATCGACACGGTGCGCTTCTTCATGGTGCAGGACACCGTGTCGCGCCTGCGCTTCGTGGGCAAGGTGGCCAACCGAAAGGACAACCCGCAGCTGGCCTTCACTACGCTCTTCAATGGTTTTTACTATGAAACGCAGGCCGGCATTGACGTGAGGTTCTACGATGCTGCCGACAGTCTCGGGGTGCATCTCGGGGCAAAGGCCGAGATGCGCGACAGCGGTATCAACGTGAGCCTCATGCCCGACAGGCCCATCCTGGGCTACAAGGCGTTCAACCTGAACAAGGACAACTATATATTCATGGGCCGCGACAAGCGGGTAAGCGCCCGCGTAGACCTTGTGGCGGACGACTATACCGGCGTGAAGATCTACTCGGCCGACGAGAACAAGGACGTGCTGCAGGACATAACGGTGAGCCTCAACAAGTTCGACCTCGACAAGATTACCGCCGTCATGCCGTTCATGCCGCGCATAGGGGGGCTGCTCTTCGGCGACTTCCACGTCATTCAAGACAAAAACGAGCACCTTACCGCCATGTCTTACCTCTCGGTCAACGACTTTGCGTTCGACCAAACCTATATAGGCAACATCAGCAGCGAGTTCGCCTACCTCATGCGCGACTCGGGTGAGCACTTCGTGGGGGCGCGCCTAAGCCACAACGACACCGAGGTGGGCATACTGCGGGGCAAGTATGCCGACGAGGACGGGGGGCGGCTCGACGCCACGCTCAACATGAACCGCCTGCCGCTGGCGCTCGTGAACGGCTTCATACCCGACAGGCTTATGGCTCTCTCGGGCTATGCCGACGGCAAGCTCGCGGTGAGGGGGCCTACGTCGGCACCGCTGGTGGACGGCGAGATATACCTCGACTCGTGCTACGTAACCAGCGTTCCCTACGGTCTCCGCCTGCGCATGGACAACGACCCGGTGCGCATCGTGGGCAGCAATCTCCTTTTCGAGAACTTCACGCTTTATTCCCATAACGACAGTCCGCTCCTGATGCAGGGCAAGGTGGACTTTTCCGACCCATCGCAGATGTCGCTCGACTTGCAGATGAGGGCGCGCGACTACCAGCTCATCAACGCTAAGAAGACGCCGCGCTCGGTGGCTTACGGCAAGGCTTTCGTCAATTTCAACGGCCGGCTGGGCGGCGCGCTCGACCGGCTGAGCATGCGCGGGCAGCTCGACGTGCTCGGCAAGACCGACCTTACATACGTGCTGAAGGACTCGCCGCTAAGCTCCGACGACCGGTTGGGGGAGATAGTGACCTTCACCGACTTCCGCGACACGGCCAAGGTGGTGAAGAGCAGCGCCGCGCAAATGGGTGGGCTCGACATGGAGCTGATGCTCAACATTGAGCAGGGCGCGCGCATACTCTGCGCGCTTAACGCCGACCAGTCGAACTACATCAACCTTGAGGGGGGCGGGGAGCTGCGCCTCGTGTACAACGACATGGACAACTTCCAACTCTACGGGCGCTATACGCTCAACGAGGGAGAGATGAAGTATGCCCTGCCAATCATCCCGCTGAAGACCTTCCACATACAGCTGGGCAGCTACATCGAGTTCAACGGCAACGTGATGAACCCGAGGCTGAACATCACCGCCACCGAACAGGTGAAGGCCAACGTAGGCTCTGAGTCGGGCAGCAGCCGCACCGTGCTCTTCGACTGCGGCGTGAAGGTGACCAAGACGCTTGAGGACATGGGCCTGGAGTTCACTGTTGATGCACCCGAAGACATGACGCTGAAGAACGAGCTGGCCGCCATGAGCGTGGAGCAGCGCGGAAAGATAGCCGTGACCATGCTCACCACGGGTATGTACCTGGCCGATGGCAACACGGGAGGCTTCTCGATGAACAACGCGCTGAACTCCTTCCTGCAAAGCGAGATAAACAACATCACCAACAGCGCGATGAAGTCCATCGACATGAGCGTGGGCATAGACCAGAACTCCGACGCCGCCGGAAACACCAGCACCGACTACTCCTTCAAGTTCGCGAAGCGCTTTTGGAACAACCGCTTCAACTTCATCATCGGCGGCAAGGTGTCGTCGGGCAACGACAACACCACCACCGGCACACAGAACGAAGCCTTCATCGACAACGTGTCGCTTGAGTACAGGCTCGACCAGACGGCCCAGCGCTACGTTAGGCTGTTCTACAACAAGAACGCCGACGACCTGCTTGAGGGCGAGATAACCGAATATGGAGCCGGTTTCGTGTGGCGGAAGAAGATGGCGAGCCTGCGCGAGCTGTTCGACTTCCGCACGAAGAAGCGCAAGCAGCGCGACAAGGCGGCCAACGATTCAATAAAGACAGATGAGAAAGACGATTGACATAGCGCTGCTGCTGGCGGCCATAGTGGCTCTGGCCGCGTGCTCCACCACGAGCAACCTGCCCGAGGGCGAGATGCTCTATACGGGCATGAAGAAGACCGAGTACGCCGTGGCGGACTCCGATGCCTACTTCGACGGCGTGAAGGAGGAGGTGGAGGCGGCCTTGGCCTGCAAGCCAAACGGCGCCCTTCTGGGCAGTCCTTACTACCGTTCGCCGCTGCAGCTGAAGCTGGCTGTGTACAACAAGTACGCCAAGTCGGAGAAGAAGTTCGGGCGGTGGATGCGCCGCAAGTTCGGCACACCGCCCGTGCTGCTCAGCCAAGTGGCCCCCGAGACGCGCGCGCTGGTAGCCAAGAACCTGCTCCGGGCCAACGGATACTTCAATGCCGAGGTGGCTTACGGCATCATTCCACAGAAAAACCCGCTGAAAGCAAAGCTCAGCTACATAGTTACACCGGGCAAGCTGTACACCATCGACACCGTGAAATACGTGGGCTATCCCGCCTTTGCCGACAGCCTGATACGCGCCACGGTGGCCGAGAGCGGCCTAAAGCCCGGCGGCCCGTTTACAACGGCGGCCCTCGACGCCGAGCGCGCGAGGCTGACCACGCTCTTCCGCAACAACGGTTACTACTTCTACAGCTCGGGCTACTCGGTGTTCCTGGCCGACTCGGTGTCGAACCCGGGCAAGGTGGAGGTGCGGGTGCAGCCCGCCGAGGGCATACCCGACGCCGCCAGGCGCAAGTGGTACCTTGGCAAGCTGCGCGTAAACCTAAGGCGAACGATGGGCGAGCAGCTCACCGACTCGTTCGTCCACCGCTATCTCTCCATCTACTTTGCCGGGCGCAGCGTGGGCAAGAAGATACCCATAAGGCCCGGCGCGGTGCTGCGCGACGTCAAGCTGAGGCCGCGCCAGCCCTTTAGTCAGGAGGCATACCTTGAGTCGTCGAACAACGTGAACAGCCTCGGCATGTTCAGCCTTGCCGACTTCTCGTTTGCCCCGCGCGACACCTCGGCCACCTGCGACACGCTCGACATGACCCTCAACTGCGTGCTCGACAAGCCTTACGACGGCTCCATAGAGGCCAATTACACCCTGAAGAGCAACGACCGCACCGGGCCCGGGCTGGTGTTCGGCCTTACCAAGCGCAACGCCTTCCGCGGGGCGGAGAAGCTGGAGGTTAACCTAAGAGGCTCATACGAATGGCAGACGGGCAAGAAAGTTGACGGAAACAGCTCCAAGATAAACTCATACGAGTACGGAGCCGACGTGTCGATAGAATACCCGAGGCTGGAGACGCCCTTCAAACTGTTCCGCCGCCACCGCTTTGCCGCCACGCCCTCAACGCTCTTCTCGCTCTCCGGCAACGTGCTCAACCGCGCCGACTACTTCAAGATGCTCACCGTGACAGGCGCGGTGACGTACAAGTTCCAGACATCGGCCAACTCGATGCACGAGCTTAGCCCATTCCTGCTCGACTACACCATGCTCAACCGCACCACGGCGGCGTTCGACTCGATAATGGATGCCAACCCCGCCATCTACGTGTCGATGCGCAACCAGTTTGTGCCGAAGATAAAATACACCTACACTTACACCAGCCCCGCCGGCTACCGCAACCCCGTGGCATGGGAGCTGAGCCTCACCGAGGCGGGCAATGTGGTGGCACTGGGCTACATGGCGGCAGGGAAGAAGTTCAACGCCAAGGAGAAAGACCTCTTCGGCAACCCCTTCGCGCAGTTCCTCAAGGTTAACACCTCGCTGCGCAAGACGTGGAGCCTTGGGCAGAAGTCGCAGCTCGTGGGCCACGTGGCGGCCGGGGTGCTGTGGGCTTACGGCAACTCTTCGCGCGGCCCTTACGGCGAGCAGTTCTACGTGGGCGGGGCAAACAGCATCAGGGCCTTTACCATCCGCAGCATAGGGCCGGGCAAGTATGTGGCCCCTTCGTCCACTTACTCTTACCTCGACCAAACCGGCGACATCAAGCTTGAGATGAACTTGGAGTGGCGCTTCAACCTCTTTGGCAGTCTCTACGGCGCGCTCTTCCTCGACGCCGGCAACATCTGGCTGATGGAGAAAGACGAGAACCGCCCCGACGCTGAGTTCCGCTTCGATACGTTCTGGAAGCAGCTGGCCACCGGCACCGGCCTCGGCCTGCGCTACGACCTCGACTTCTTCGTGCTGAGGCTCGACCTCGGCGTGGCCCTGCACGTGCCTTACGACACGTCGAAGAGCGGATATTACAACATACCCAAGTTCTCCGACGGCCTTGGCCTGCACTTCGCCATCGGCTACCCCTTCTGACTTTGCACGGCTTCGGTGTAAACTTAGTTTACCAAAAACAGCCCCGGCTGATTGCCGCAATGTAGATATTGCACGATTGCACATATGCCTCGGCGAGGCGGCTGGCGGCCTGCCGAAACGCCGAACAGGCCGTTTCGCACTGCCGAACAGGCCGTATTGAGAGCCAAAACAGGCTGTTTTATGATGCCAAACGGCCTCTCTTGGCGAGGCGGATTTGTCCTTCTTCCTGTGCGAACGGCCTTTGGGCGTTGCTTGCGGCATTGTGGTCGCATGGCGTTGTCCTTGCTCTATGCCGGCAAGTGACTTTCTGTCAGGTAGTTGCGCTTAGGAGGCTGAGAATCGCGAATTTGCGCGCCGTTGCTCGCCTGGCGGCGTATAAACGATTCTCACGAGGCTCATTGTAAAGATTGTTCGCACCTCTGCGGCATCGGCGTGGCGGTTTCCGCTTGGCCGTGCAGCAGCCATCGGCATTATCCACGGCTAAATAATGTTAACGCCCCGACTGTCTTGCCTTGCTTTCGGCGATATTTGCTATTTTTGCATCTATGAAACTGAAAGTGCCAACGACTTTAAACAACCGTAAACATACCATATTATGAAACCAACATTGTTGCTACTGGCTGCCGGAATGGGCAGCCGCTACGGCGGGCTGAAGCAGCTCGACGGCCTTGGGCCCAACGGCGAGACAATCATGGACTATTCTATCTACGACGCCATAAAGGCGGGCTTCGGCAAGATAGTGTTCGTAATACGCAAGGACTTTGAGCAGGATTTCCGCGAGAAAATACTCTCAAAGTACGAGGGCCACGTGCCGGTGGAGCTGTGCTTCCAGGGTCTCGATGCCCTGCCCGAGGGCTTCAGCTGCCCCGAAGGCCGCGTAAAGCCGTGGGGAACCAACCACGCCGTGCTCATGGCCAAGGACGTGATAAAGGAGCCTTTCTGCGTAATCAACTGCGACGACTTCTATAACCGCGATGCGTTCATGGTGATAGGCAAGTTCCTCGCCGACCTGCCCGAGGGCAGCAAGGATGCTTATGCCATGGTGGGATTCCGCGTTGGCAATACCCTTTCGGAGAACGGCACAGTGGCCCGCGGCATCTGCTCAACCGACGAGGGCGGCAACCTCACCACCGTTGTGGAGCGCACCGAGATCATGCGCGTTAACGGCCCCGTGTGCTACAAGGACGAAGAGGGAGCCTGGGTGCCTGTAGACGACAACACTCCGGTGTCGATGAATATGTGGGGCTTTACGCCCGACTACTTCGAGCACAGCGAGGCATACTTCCGCGAGTTCCTCTCCGACCCGAAGAACATGGCCAACCCCAAGGCCGAGTTCTTCATCCCGCTCATGGTCAACAAGCTCATAGGCGAGCGCACGGCCACGGTCAAGGTGCTCGACACCACGAGCAAGTGGTTCGGCGTGACGTATGCCGCCGACCGCCAGGGCGTGGTCGACAGGATAAAGGGCCTCGTGGACGAGGGCGTTTATCCGGCCCGGCTCTTCTGAGGCAATCGTTGATAATCTTCATACAGCGCACTCCCGGTGGTCGTCACGTTTGTAGGCCGCTGTTGGGGTGCGCTTTTCATTTGACTTTGTATGGCTTTTGCCATTGCAAAACCTGCACAAAGACATACAAGTGTGCATACAATTAAAAATAATTAGCAATATTTTTGGGCTGTAAAGGGAAAAAGTATTACCTTTGCGCCCGATTTGGTTCTGCGGCAGAACGAACCTGCCGCAGATTAAAAGGGAATCGGGTGGAACTCCCGGACAGTCCCGCTGCTGTGAAGCTCCGCTTATGTTCTGAGTCCCGATGGGGGTCACTGGCCTTTTCATGTGCAAAGGTCGGGAAGGCATCAGAAACAGGAGTCAGTCAGAATACCTGCCAGTCAGTCGTTACAGTTGCCGCCCGTGGGATGGCGCAGCGCGTATATACATAATGTATAAAGGATGATAAAAAAGGTTTTAGTAGCCAATCGTGGCGAGATAGCGGTGCGGGTTATGCGCTCGTGCCGCGAGATGGGATTGCGCACGGTGGCCGTGTTCTCCGAGGCCGACCGCGCCTCGCGCCACGTCATGTATGCCGACGAGGCTTATTGCATAGGGCCGGCGGAGTCGCATGAGAGTTATCTTAACATCGACAAAATCATAGCCGTGGCACGCCGCAGCAATGCCGATGCCATACACCCAGGCTATGGCTTCCTGTCGGAAAACGCCGACTTCGCGCGCCGCTGCGCCGCCGAGGGCATCATCTTCATAGGCCCCACGCCAGAGACCATGGAGGAAATGGGCGACAAAATCGCCGCGCGAAAGCGCATGATGGCCGCCGGCGTGCCCGTGGTGCCGGGAACCGCCGAGCCGCTGGGCAGCGCCGAGGAGGCTCTGCGCGTCTGCCGGGAAATCGGCTACCCCGTGATGCTCAAGGCATCCATGGGCGGTGGCGGCAAGGGAATGCGCCTCATACACAGCGACGAGGAGGTGCGCGAGGCTTACGATGCCGCCCGCTCAGAGTCGCTCTCGTCGTTCGGCGACGACACGGTGTATCTTGAGAAGTTCGTTGAGGAACCCCACCACATCGAGTTCCAGATACTTGGCGACTCGTTTGGCAACGTTGTCCATCTCTTCGACCGCGAGTGCTCAGTGCAGAGGCGCAACCAGAAGATTGTGGAAGAGAACCCGTCGCCGTTCCTCACGCCCGAGCTGCGCCGCGAGATGGGCGAGAAGGCCGTGGCGGCAGCCAAGGCCGTGGGCTACAGGGGAGCCGGCACGATAGAGTTCCTTGTGGACAAGTACCGCCACTTCTACTTCCTTGAGATGAACACACGCCTGCAAGTGGAGCACCCAATCACCGAAGAGGTGATGGGAGTGGACCTCGTGAAGGAGCAGATACGCGTGGCCTCCGGCGAGAAACTGCGCTTCCGGCAGGATGAACTCTTCCAGCGCGGCCATGCCATAGAGTGCCGCATCTGCGCCGAGGACACCGAAAACGGCTTCATGCCCTGCCCCGGCGTCATCCGCCAGCTCATCGAGCCAAACGGCATTGGCGTCAGGATAGACAGCTATGTATACGAGGGCTACGAGATACCGCTTTACTACGACCCTATGATAGGCAAGCTAATAGTGTGGGCAGTCACCCGTCAGTATGCCATAGAGCGCATGAGGCGAGTGCTCTACGAGTTCAAGATAACGGGCCTCAAGACCAACATCGGCTATCTGAGGCGTATCATGTACGCCCCGGCTTTTGTCAGGGGAGAGTACGACACGTCGTTCCTCTCCAAGTACTCGCGCTCGCTCCAGCGGCAGAACGGCGACAACGAGGAGATGGAAAACATGGCCATGATTGCCGCCTACGTGGATTATTTGTTCAATCTCGATGAGAACAAGCCCGTGCGCACCGTCGACCAACGGCCCATAAGCCGCTGGCGCGAGTTCGGGTTGCAGAAAGGTGTGCTGCGCATTTAATGGATAACGAAACTCAATTAAGACATGGAAATACATATAGGCGACCGTGTCGCCGATGTGACGCTGGTCAGCAAGGACGGCAATAAGGTGGTGCTCTCCATCGATGGGAAGCCCATTGAGGTAGACGTGGTGATGGCGGAGAACGGCAGTTGCTCCATTCTCCACGACGGAAACTCATACAACGCCGAGCTTATACGCGGCGAGGGGGGCAAGAGCTACGACGTTAACATGTTCTACCGCTCGTATCATGTAGACGTGGTTGACACCCAGGCCAAGTACCTCCACCTGCGCAAGGACTCGCAGGAGCGCCAGGCCGACAAGATCGTGGCGCCCATGCCGGGCAAGGTGGTGGCCATCCCCGTCAGCGTGGGCGACCGCCTCAAGGCAGGCGACATAGCCATAGTGTTGGAAGCTATGAAGATGCAGAGCAACTACAAGGTAAGCTCCGACTGCACCGTCAAGGCCATACTCGTGGCCGAGGGCGACGCAGTGCAGGACAACCAGGCATTGATTGAATTGGACTTAAGCAACGAAGAATGAACAGAGAAGAAGTATATGCCCGGTTTGAGGAACTGGACAAGCAGGCCAACCTCGGCGGTGGGCTTGACAAAATAGAGAAGCAACACGCCGCAGGGCGAATGACGGCGCGTGAGCGCATAGACACTTTGCTCGACAAGGGAACGTTCTGCGAGATAGACAAGCTGGTGAACCACCGCTGCACGCGCTTCGGCATGGACAAGAAGCAGATACCGGGCGACGGCGTGGTTTGCGGCTACGGAAAGATTGACGGCCGCCAGGTGTTCGTCTACGCTTACGACTTCACCGTACACGGAGGGTCGCTCAGCGAGACCAACGCGGCTAAGATAGTAAAGGTGCAGCAGCTTGCGCTGAAGACCGGCGCCCCCATAATAGGGCTCAACGACTCCGGCGGTGCGCGCATACAGGAGGGCGTAAGCAGCCTTGCGGGCTTCGCATCGATATTCTACCAGAACACCATGGCCTCGGGGGTGATTCCCCAGCTCACGGCCATCCTCGGCCCCTGTGCCGGCGGTGCCTGCTATTCGCCTGCGCTTACCGACTTCATCTTCATGGTTGAAGACAAGAGCCACATGTTCATAACCGGCCCCGACGTGGTTAAGGCCGTGACTAACGAGGAGGTAGACAAGGAAACCCTGGGCGGCGCCCGCACCCACAGCGGCAAGAGCGGGGTGGCCCACTTCGTTTATCCAACGGAAGAAGAGACGCTCATGCAGATGCGCGAGCTGCTCAGTTTCCTGCCCGCCAACAACATGGAGGACGCTCCCGTCTTGCCGTGCAGCGACGACGTGAACCGCGCCGTGGAGTGCTTGCAGACCGTTGTGCCTGAAGACCCCAACCAGCCTTACGACATTAAGGACGTGATAGAGCCGGTGGTGGACGACAACTACTTCTTCGAGGTGATGCCTCATTTCGCTAAGAACATCGTCGTGGGCTTTGCCCGGCTGGGCGGGCAGACCGTGGGCATCGTGGCCAACCAGCCGGCTTTCCTTGCCGGAGTGCTCGACATCGACTCTTCCGACAAGGCCGCGCGCTTCATACGCTTCTGCGATTGCTTCAACATACCGCTCCTTACGATAGAGGATGTGCCTGGCTTCCTGCCCGGAACGGTGCAGGAGCACGGCGGCATAATACGCCACGGGGCTAAGATTGTGTATGCTTACGCCGAGGCCACCGTGCCTAAGCTTACGCTCATCACGCGCAAGGCTTACGGCGGTGCTTACATCGTGATGTCGAGCAAGAACACCGGCGCCGATGTCTGCATGGCATGGCCGCAGGCCGAGATTGCGGTGATGGGAGCCTCTGGAGCGGTCAACATCCTTTACCGCAAGGCTTCGGCCGACGAGAAGGAGGCTGCCGCCAAGGCTTACGAGGAGGAGTTCTCCAATCCCTACCGCACGGCTGAGCGCGGGCTTATCGACGAGGTGATAATGCCTCGCGACACCCGCCGCAAGCTGATACGCGCCTTGGAGATGTGCCGCAACAAGAACCAGAGCAACCCGCCCAAGAAGCATGGCAACATGCCGCTGTAAGGACGGCCTTGCAGTATATGCATGATTGCGCCCGCCGCAAGTACCAGTTGAGGATTTGCGGCGGGCGTTTTTTTGCATTGTGGCCATGCTTTCCGGGCGTGGCTTTTGTAAAAATGTTTCCTTTTTGATGCTGTGTTGTGCAACCGTCTGGCTGCCAGTGGGTTGCGGTTTGTGCCGTTCGGGCTTGCAAAACGGGCTGTTTGACCTTGCGAAACGGGCTGTTCCGCAAGTCCGAACGGCCGCTTTTGCGAGGCAATCCTGCCACGGTGGCATTCCCGAAAGGCTTTTGTCGGCATTTTTCGCAGCAGACACCACTGCCCAGGCGTCGTACCACCGTGGTGGCTCCGCATCATAATTAACGTCGGCGCATGGCGTTTTTCGGCAATAATGTGTTACCTTTGCAGCCGCTATGCTTAAAGACTTGTTATCGCCTGCCGAATGCAGCGCGCTGCGTTCCCTCATCGATGGGGCGCAAAAGATAGTGATATGTTGCCACGTCAACCCCGACGGCGATGCCATAGGCGCGTCGCTCGGCTGGGCCGACTACCTGCGCTCGCTGGGCAAGGAGCCTGCCGTCGTAGTGCCTGACCAGTATCCCGACTTCCTACAGTGGATGCCAGGTACGGAGAAGATAGTGCGCTACGACAAGCGCAAGGCCGAGGCCGACGTCCTGCTTGCCAAGGCCGACCTCGTGTTCTGCCTCGACTTCAACCAGCCTTCGCGCACCGACGCCATGGCCGATGCCCTCGTAGGCTCGCCCGCGCGCAAGGTGATGTTCGACCACCACCTCGACCCCATGATGCCGGGCTGCGACCTCGTGGTGTCGCACACCGAGATGTGCTCCACGTGCGAGATTGTGTTCCGCGTGGTGTGGCAGCTCGGCGGCTTCGAGCAACTGGGCCGCGGCTTCGCCGCCCCGGTGTACTGCGGCATGATGACCGACACTGGCGGCTTCACGTACAACAGCACCCGCCCCGAGGTTTACTTCATAATAAGCCAGCTCCTTACCAAGGGCATCGACAAGGACAAGATTTACCGCAACGTGTACAACAACTACAGCGAGAACCGGATGAGGCTCGTGGGCTACGTGCTCTACCGCAAGCTCGTGGTGGACAGGGAGCGCCACGCCGCATTCTTCACCATCACGCGGCGCGACCTGCTCGACTTCCACTTCATAAAGGGCGACGCCGAGGGGCTTGTCAACATTCCGCTGCAAATCAAGGGTATGAAACTGTCCATCTCGCTGCGCGAAGACCGCGACCGCGACCGCCTCGTGTGGGTGAGCCTGCGCTCCGTTGACGACTTCCCGTGCAACAAGATGGCCGAGATGTTCTTCAACGGCGGCGGGCACCTCAACGCTTCGGGCGGACGCCTCAACTGCACCATCGACGAGGCCGTGGAGACGGCCAGGCGGGCCATAGCCCACTTCGAGAGCGTGTTAAAGTAGCCTAACAACGATACTGGTTGCAAAGATTTTATTATCTTTGCGCGTGATATTTCCACCTTAACATAGTGGCGGAGCAGCCAACGCCGTGGCCCATGGGGCGCGGAGGCTGAGGCTCCGCCCGCAAAAACGGGAACAGCAACGATGAGAAAAACCGTCTATGCCGTGCTGGCCATGGTGGCCGCGCTGGCTTTCGCCTCATGCGACGACACCGAGACTTACGGCGAAAAGAAAGAGAAAGAGCAGGATGCAATCAACGCCTTCATCTCCGAAGAGGGGATAAGGGTGATAAGCGAGGGGCAGTTCCATGCCCAGGGCGACTCCACCAGCGTGGAGAAAAACGAGTTCGTTTACCTCGACAACAGCGGCGTGTATATGCAGATAGTGCGCCGCGGCTGCGGCTCAGAGCTTGAGGAAGACAAGCAGGTAAACGTGCTCTGCCGCTACACGGAGTACAACATACTCGACCGCGCCATGCAGACGCGCAACGACTACGAGCCGCGCACGTATGACAAGATGACTGTGGTGCGCAACGGCGCAACCTACACCGCGTCGTTCGTTAGCGGCGTGATGTACAGCACGTATGGCACATCGGTGCCTACGGGTTGGCTGGTGCCTTTCGCTTACGTAAACATAGGCCGCCAGGACGCACCCGGAGAGGAGATAGCGAAGGTTAAGCTCATCGTGCCGCACTCGCAGGGCCAGGTCTACGCCTCGTCAAACGTGTATCCGTGCTATTATGTGATAACCTACCAGAGAGAAAGATAAATGACACTCATCAAGTCGATTTCAGGCATACGCGGCACCATCGGCGGCCGCACGGGCGACACTCTCAATCCGCTCGACATAGTTAAGTTCACCACGGCATACGCCATGTTCATCCGCCGCAGCTGCGGCGGGGCGGCTCCAAAGGTAGTGGTGGGCCGCGATGCACGCATCTCGGGCGAGATGGTGCGCAGCGTGGTCTGCGGAACGCTGCTGGGCATGGGCTTCGACGTGCTCGACATAGGGCTGGCCACTACGCCCACCACCGAGCTGGCCGTGCGCATGAGCGGGGCCGACGGCGGCATCATCATCACCGCCAGCCACAACCCCAGGCAGTGGAACGCCCTCAAGCTGCTCAACGGCGAGGGCGAGTTCCTTACCAAGGAAGACGGCAATGCCGTGCTCGCCATGGCCGAGGCAGAGGACTTCTGTTATGCCGATGTTGACCACGTGGGCCATTACACGCAAGACCTCAGCTTTGCCGACCGCCACATCGACGCTGTGCTGGCCCTGCCGCTGGTTGATGTTGAGGCCGTGCGCAAGGCCGGGTTCAAGGTGTGTGTAGACACCATCAACAGCGTTGGTGGCATAGTGCTGCCGCGCCTGCTCGCCTGCCTTGGCGTGGAGTGCCGACTGCTCAACGGCGAGCCTACGGGCGATTTCGCCCACAACCCGGAGCCGCTCGAAAAGAACCTCGGTGGTATCATGGCCGAGATGCGCTCCGGCGGCTACGACCTGGGCATCGTAGTAGACCCCGACGTAGACCGCCTTGCATTCATCTGCGAGGACGGACGGATGTTCGGCGAGGAATATACGCTCGTGAGCGTGGCCGACTACGTGCTCAGCCACACTCCCGGCAACACCGTGAGCAATCTCAGTTCCACCCGCGCCCTCCGCGACGTTACGCTCCGCCATGGTGGCAAGTATGCCGCAGCGGCGGTCGGCGAGGTGAACGTGGTGGCCAAGATGAAGGAAACCGGAGCCGTGATAGGCGGCGAGGGCAACGGCGGGGTGATTTATCCCGAGTGCCACTACGGGCGCGATGCCCTTGTGGGCATAGCACTGTTCCTCTCCGCCCTGGCCCACAAGAGGTGTACGGCCAGCCAGCTTCGCGCCACGCTGCCCGACTACTCGATTGCCAAGAACCGCCTCGACCTCACGCCCGACACCGATGTTGATGCCATATTGCAGCGCGTAAAGGAGCTTTACAAGGATGCTGAGGTGAACGACATCGACGGCGTGAAGATCGATTTCCCCGACAAGTGGGTCCACCTGCGCAAGTCGAATACCGAGCCAATCATCCGCATTTACAGCGAGGCCGGCACCATGCAGGAGGCCGATGCGCTCGGAAAGCAGGTCATTGAGGTGGTGAAAAAGGAGTTAAGAAGTTAAGGAGTAAAGGAGTTAAGACGTATGCTTGGTGGCTCAGGAGAATTAGGATAAGATGGTTGAGGCAACCGCCCTGGAGCTTTAGAACCACAGAGATGCGTACTTTTGGTCGTGCTTCAGCATGCGTCTTAACTACTGTAACCACTATACTCCTGCACTCTTTACATACGTCTGCACTCTTGTAACTACTGTACTCCTGCACTCCTTAGCATACGTCTTAACTCCTTTACTCCTTAACTTCTTAACTCCTTTGAAACTCAAATAATTCAACTTCATGCTCTTGCTGATGATAAACGGCAGTCCCAGGCGGGGCGGTCACGTTGACGCCATGCTCGCCGCCATGGGGCAGGAGGCCACGCGGCGTGGCTGGCAGGTGGTGGAGCTGCGTGCCAGCGAGTTG
Source organism: uncultured Prevotella sp. (assembly GCA_944320105.1). GTDB lineage: Bacteria > Bacteroidota > Bacteroidia > Bacteroidales > Bacteroidaceae > Prevotella. The sequence goes on from CALUGA010000013.1 coordinate 24,635, forward strand.
AGCGTGGCTCCGTGCCGGGGGTGCATGGAGTGCCGTTCGCGCGGCGAGTGCGTGTTGCCCGCCGACGGCGCAATGCGCGCTGCCGACCTGCTTCGCCGCGCCGATGCCCTCATTGTAGGCGCGCCCTGCTACTGGGCCAACATTCCCGGGCAGCTCAAGGTGCTCTTCGACCGCATGGTATATGCCTTCATGGCCGATGGCAAGGGGCTGCTGCCTCAGCCGCTCCATCGCGGCAAGCGAGCCGCCGTGGTTACGGCCTGCACCACTCCGTGGCCGTTCAACCGCCTCCTCTGGCAGTCGCGCGGCACCGTGCGCGCCCTCCGCTCCATATTGCGCGCGGGCGGTTTCCGCATCGTAGGCACTGTGCAGAAGGGCGGAACTAAGGCCCACCCTGGCCTTGCCGATGGCGACTTGCGGCGTTGCAGGCGTCTCGTAGGCAGGCTCTGACCATTGCTTGCCGCCTCGTTTTGTAAACTTTCATTACCGTATTTCCCGTTCTCTACGCCGTGATGGCCAATCCGTTGATTCTCAGTGGGTTGGCTCTATGTACCGTTTGGCAATGCCAAACGGCCTCTTTCGCATCGCCAAACGGCCTCTTTTGCATGGCCGAACGACCTGTTTTGCGGGGCCAAACGGCCATGGGCAGATTCCAATACACACTTTTGTAACGAAAATTCATTGCTCGGCGGCCTTGCCGGGGGCGCGGCATGACTCGGAGGCAGGGCAGGGTGGGGAGGCCGGGGTGCCTGCGTACATTGTTGAAGATGAGTTAAATAAAGTGCCGAAAAGGGGCGGAATACGAAAAAATATTATAACTTTGCAGTCGGAGTGTGCATTGTGCGCACTCGCCGGTCGGCGCAGCCCCCAATGAGGCGCGCCCGCCGGCGCAAGGCTACGGACATTAAACGAACAAATATCTATTATGGCAAGTACACCCGAATTCAAGTATGCCCCGATGTTTCAGACGGGCAAGGACGACACCGAATACTATCTCCTGAGCAAGGACGGCGTATCGATGGGCGAGTTTGAAGGCAAGCCCATCCTCAAGGTTGCGCCCGAAGCGCTCACCATGCTGGCCAACCAGGCCTTCCGCGACGTAAACTTCCTGCTGCGCCGCTCGCACAACGAGCAGGTGGCCAAGATACTCACCGACCCAGAGGCCAGCGACAACGACAAGTACGTGGCACTCACTTTCCTGCGCAATGCCGAGGTGGCTTGCAAGGGCAAGCTGCCTTTCTGCCAGGACACCGGCACCGCCATCATCCACGGAGAGAAAGGACAGCAGGTGTGGACGGGCTTCTGCGACGAGGAAGCCCTGTCGCGCGGAGTCTACAAGACGTACACCGAGGAGAACCTGCGCTACTCGCAGAACGCACCGCTCTCCATGTATGAGGAGGTGAACACGCGCTGCAACCTGCCCGCGCAGATCGACCTTGAGGCCACCGAGGGCATGGAGTACCGCTTCCTCTGCGTGGTTAAGGGCGGCGGCTCGGCCAACAAGACCTACTTCTATCAGGAAACCAAGGCCCGCATACAGAATCCGGGAACGCTTGTGCCGTTCCTCGTTGAGAAGATGAAGACCCTCGGCACGGCAGCCTGCCCGCCCTATCACATCGCCTTTGTCATAGGTGGCACGTCGGCAGAGAAGAACCTCCTCACAGTGAAGCTCGCCTCGACGCACTATTACGACAACCTGCCAACAACGGGCGACGAGACAGGCCGCGCCTTCCGCGACGTGGAGCTTGAGAAGCAGCTGCTCGACGAGGCTCACAAGATTGGCCTCGGGGCGCAGTTCGGAGGCAAGTACTTTGCACACGACATACGCGTAATCCGCCTGCCGCGCCACGGTGCCAGCTGCCCCATTGGCTTGGGCGTTAGCTGCTCGGCCGACCGCAACATCAAGGCGAAGATAAACAAGGACGGCATCTGGATAGAGAAGCTGGACGACAACCCCGGCGAGCTTATACCCGCAGAGCTGCGCAACGCAGGTGAGGGCGACGCCGTGCGCATCGACCTCAACCAGCCTATGAGCGAGATATGCAGCATCCTTTCCAAGTATCCCGTGGCCACTCGGGTGAGCCTCAATGGCACGATAATCGTGGCGCGCGACATCGCCCACGCCAAGCTCAAGGCTCGCCTCGACGCTGGCGAAGACCTGCCGCAGTACTTCAAGGACCACCCCGTGCTCTATGCCGGTCCGGCCAAGACGCCGGAGGGAATGCCCTGCGGCTCCATGGGCCCCACCACGGCCAACCGCATGGACCCCTACGTTGATGAGTTCCAGGATCATGGCGGCTCGATGGTGATGATAGCCAAGGGCAACCGCACGCAGGTGGTGACCGATGCCTGCAAGAAGCACGGCGGCTTCTACCTCGGAAGCATAGGCGGCCCGGCTGCGGTGCTCTCCATGAACAGCATCAAGAGCATAGAATGCGTGGAGTACCCGGAGCTTGGCATGGAGGCCATCTGGAAGATAAACGTTGTTGACTTCCCCGCGTTCATACTCGTTGACGACAAGGGCAACGACTTCTTCAAACAGCTTAAACCGTGGAATCCCACGTGCAACAAGTAAACAACGGATGATAGTCCTCACCCTATCCCGGGGCGGGGACTATTTTCTTTAAACTTAAGATATGAGAAAACTCATTCCTGTATTGTTCTCGCTGGCCTTGCTGGCCTTGCCTGCAAGCGTTGGGGCAGTGCCTGCCAAGTCGGAGTGGCGCACGTTCGTGCAGTCTGACGGCACGTCGATAAAGGTGCGCCTCTGCGGCGACGAGAACCTCAACTATTATGTAACGGAAGACGGCGTGCCTCTCCTGCGCGCCGCGAATGGCGACTTCTGCTATGCCGATACATACGGGTTCGCGCCCAAGTCGTCGGGCATTGTGGCACACGAGCAGGCAGCCCGCTCTGTGTCTGAGCGCCGGCACGTGTCGTCGCTGGCAAGTATCGAGGCCCTGAGGCCCAGTGTCGCCCGCGCCGCTTCAGTGGGGCGCAGGCGCGCCGCGCGCCTTGCCGCCACGCGCTCGCTGGCCGACGGGGCCGAGCGCCGTGGCCTTGTGGTGATGATGGAGTTCTCCGACAGGCAGTTCTATACAGCCGACTCGTTCGACAGGTGGAGCGCCATACTCAACCAGGATGGCTATGCCGAGTACGGCGCTAACGGTAGCGTGAGCGATTACTTCCGCGACCAAAGCGCTGGGCGCTTCAACCTGAAGTTTGATATCGTAGGGCCGGTAATGGCAAAGCGCGAGCGCGACTATTACGGAGCCGACTCGCTCGGCCTGCTCGACGTTCATGTGGCCGACCTCGTGGTTGAGGCTTGCGATGCCGCAAAGGCAGCAGGAGTTGACTTCAGCGACTACGACTGGGATGGAGACGGCGTGGTAGACCAGGTGTTCGTGCTCTATGCAGGCGCCGGCCAGGCCGCCACCGGCAACCCTTCGAGCTTCATCTGGCCCCACGAATACCGTGTCTCGGCATACGCCAACTGGCCCAACGGCTACGTTGTGGATGGGGTAAAGGTAGATACCTACGCCTGTGGCTGCGAGCTTCAGGGGCTTGAGCAGTACACGCAAGGCCGGCTCAGCGGCCTCGGCACGTTCTGCCACGAATTCTCCCACTGCCTGGGGCTGCCAGATTTCTACAACACTGCCAACGGCGACGATATGCTCGGCAACTGGGATTTGCTCGCCAACGGGTGCTACAACGCCGAAGGCTGGTGTCCGCCCAACTACAACAGCCACGAGAAGGAGCTTTGCGGATGGGCGCAGGCCGTGGAGCTTGGCGGGCCTGCCACGGTATCTGGCCTGCTGCCCATGGCGCAGGGAGGACTTGCCTACAAGGTGCGCAACGACTGCGAAGGCACTGCCGACGAGTATTACTTGCTCGAAAACCGTCAGCAAACGGGCTGGGACGCTTACCTGCCTGACGCCGGGCTGGTGATTACACACGTGGACTACGACCCTGCCTCGTGGGCTGCCAACACGGTGAACGCCGACGAGAGCCACTACGGAGTGGCCCTCATACCCTCCGGCGGGGCAAGCAACGTCAACTCGAACCGCGTGGCATGGCCATACAACAGGCGCGACTCGCTTACCGACAACTCGCGTCCGGCTGCGTCGGTATATAACCTCAACGTGCGCGGCACATACTTCATGGGCAAGCCTATCACCCACATCACGCACGACGAGGATGCCGGCACTGTGGGCTTCGACTTCATGGGAGGCTCGGCGGCCAGCGGAATAGAGGCCGCGGGAGCCGGAACAGAGGGCGGCGTGCTGGGCAACCCCGCCACGATATACGATGCCGCAGGGCGTGTAGTGGGGCGCACCGGCTCATATTCGGGACTCGATGGCAGCCTGCCTACAGGGCTTTACATAGTGAAATCATACAACGGAACAACAATAAAAGTAACGAAGAACTGAGGGGCAGCGCGGGGGCATGGCCTCCGCACCTGCTCCGCTGACCCGAAAGAAACATACTATCACTGAATCATTAATGGAAGAAATTTTCATCATCATCGGCCTTATAATACTCAACGGCGTGTTTGCAATGTCGGAGATCGCACTGATTTCCGCGCGCAAGTCGAGCCTCACGGCCGATGCGGAGGGCGGGTTGCGTTCAGCGCGATACGCCTTGAAACTTGCCAACGAGCCCGACCGCTTTCTCTCTACCGTGCAAATTGGCATCACTCTCATCGGAATCCTCACCGGTATCTATTCTGGCAACAAGGTGGCTGCGCTCTTCTCGGAGTGGATGGCAGGCTTGGGCATGGCCTCGCAGTACGCCTCCATGCTCTCGCAGGCAATCATCGTCATCGTGGTAACGTACCTTACGCTCATCTTCGGCGAGCTTGTGCCGAAGCGCATCGGCCTCACCGTGGCCGAGAAGGCTGCCAAGGGCGTGGCCATGCCCATGTATGCGCTGTCGATAGCGGCCTATCCTTTCGTTTGGTTCCTCTCCAAGAGCACCGCGTTCATATTCAACCTGACCGGCCTCAAGGACAAGGAGAGCAAGGTGACCGAGGAAGAAATCAAGTCGATAATACGCGAAGGAACAGAGGACGGCGAGGTGCAGCCGGTGGAACAGGACATCATGCGGCGCGTGTTCTTGGTGGGAGACCTTGAGGTGGACGCCATCATGACACACCGCAGCGAGCTGACTTGGCTCGACTGCGACATGACGGCGGAGCAGGTGAAGGACATAATCAAGGAGAACATGTATGCCGTTTACCCGGTGGCCGAGGGCGACCTTGACCACGTGAAGGGCGTGGTTACGATAAAAGACCTCTTCCTCGCGCTTGGCGACAAGGACTTCAACCTGCGCAACATCATGCGCAAGCCTACTTATTTCTATGAGAACACCGATGTGTACAAGGTGCTGGAGGACATGAAGGCCGACCACATCAGCACCGGGCTTGTGTGCGACGAATATGGCTCGTGCATAGGCATAATAACCCTCAAGGACATCCTTGAGAGCATAGTTGGCACCGTGCCTGAGCCTGTAGAGGAGGAACCTTACATCATCCCGCGCAAGGAGGGCGAAGAATGGTTTGTTGACGGCCAATGCCCGATGTACGACTTCCTGAGCTACTTCGGCGAGGAGGACTTGCTCGACGACGAGGACTACAACACCGTTGGGGGGCTATGCCTCTACCAGCTCGACCATGTGCCGGGCTGCGGCGAGACATTCGTGTGGGCCACGTTCAAGTTTGAGGTGATCGACATGGACGGCGCGCGCATCGACAAGCTGCTCGTCACGCGCGTCAAGGAGCAGGCAAAGGAGTCTGCCGACTGACCTCCGGGGCATTGTGGCGGCACTGTCGGGCCATTGCCCGTGCCGCCACGATGCCCGTAGTCCATGCCGCCTGTAGGTTGAAGCCGCCCGTGATGCCGTCCACGTCGAGCGCCTCGCCGGCGAAGAAAAGGCCCGGGCAGGCGCGGCTTTCGAGCGTTGAGGGGTTCACCCCGGCCAGGTCTATGCCGCCGCACGTCACGAACTCTTCCTTGAATCGGCACTTGCCGTTGGCCGTGTAGTGGTCGTTGGTGAGCGTGGTGGCCAGTCTGTTCATGCCCTTGCGCCCCATTTCGCCCCAGCGCGCGTCGGCTTTCAGGCCGCTCTTGGCCAGCAGGTGCTGCCAGAGGCGGGCGTTCAGTTGCGTGGGATAGGCCGATGCCAATTGCTTTTTCGGGTTCGCCGCAGCCAGCGAGCCTATTGTTTCCATCACATCTTGTTCGTTTTGCCCGCCCATCCAGTTTATGGCGAGCGTGGCGTGGTAGTCGTTGCCGTGCAGGTGGCGCGCGGCGTAGGCCGAGAGCTTTAGTATGGCCGGGCCGCTCATGCCCCAGTGGGTTATCAGCAGTGGCCCCTCGGCGCGGAACTTAGTGCCTGTAAGGCTTGCTGTGGCGTGCTCCACCACTGTGCCTGTAAGCTCGGTTACTGGGTCGCCCGGCAGGCACAGGCTGAAGAGCGACGGCGCCGGGCTAACCGTGGCAACGCCAAGCGGTGCGAGCAGTGCCAGCCCCTGTGGCTTGGGGCTGCCGCCGATGGCCAGCAATACGGTGTCGGCAGTCTGCGGTTGCAGCGATTCGTCGGCGAAGCTGATGCGCAGTTGCCCCCTGCCATCGGCTCCGGCGCGCTCTATGAGCGAGGCGCGCCGGCCCGTGAGCAGCCTTACGCCGTGGCTGCGCATAAGGCGGAGCAGCGTGCCTACTATCTCCATGGCGTCCTGCGAGGCCGGGAACACGCAGCCATCGGCTTGCGCCGTGAGCCTTACGCCCTCGCGCTCAAACCACTGCCACGCTTCTTCGTGGCCGAACTCCTTGAGCAGGCGCTTCATGAGCCGCTCGCCACGGGGGTAGGCTGCGGCAAGGCTGCGCACGCTGGCAAACGTGTTTGTAAGGTTGCAGCGGCCACCGCCGGTTATGGCCACCTTGGCCAGCGGCTTGCGTGCAGCTTCGTATACGGTCACTTCGGCCTCGGGGCAGCGACGCTTCAGTTCTATCGCGGCGAAGCATCCTGCTGCCCCCGCGCCTATGATTGCTGTCTTCATAATCAGGTCTTTGGTATTTAGTGGAACGTTGGAGCGGCGCACCGAAAGGCAGGATAAGTTTTACCCTTTCGGCTGCATCGCCTGTGCCAACCGACTGCAAACTTAATAAAAAATGCCGAGAAACCGCCCTTGCGGCCTTGCCAATCTCCATTTTGATGCATCGTTGGGCTTACTTTCATGCTTCTGGCCTGCGCACTTGGCTTTATTTTGAGTATCTTTGCAACGTAGTGGGGCGGTATCTGCAAGCTTGGTGCAGGGTATATGCAAGAGGGGGCTGTGTAAAATAATTTCGCAATTCTTTGCATTTCGCATAACGCCCTGTCTGACAATAAGTTGCGAAACGGGCGAAATGGCGTTCCCAAACGGGCTGTTTGGCAGTCTGAAACGGCCTGTTTTGAAGTGCGAAACAGCCTGTTTGGCGATGCAAGACAGCTGGCAGCCTTGCCCGGATGCGTTTTGTAATAAAAAGAGTATGGCTGTAATGGCGTTTCGGAAGGTGGGTGTCCGCATTCTGCTCGCTGCAGGCGGGAGATGGCGAAGGGTTTTTGTTCATTTTCCGGCCTGCTTGTGGAGCGCAGTGGTGCAGGGGCTGTGTGTATTCTGTCACTGTGCTTAGGATAGGTTTACATGAGGGTAGTCAATTATGGAAACAAGCATTACTTACATCTACCACAGTGGTTTTGCGTTGGAGACGGAGCGTTGCGCTGTGGTCATCGACTGTTGGCAAGACCCCGCAGGCGTCGTGGAGCCATTGCTCCGTGGCCCAAAGCCTCTTTATGTATTGGCCTCGCACTTCCATGAAGACCACTTCAACCCGATGGTGCTTGGCTGGGGCGACGCAAGGAAAGGCGTAACTTATGTGCTCTCGAAAGACATCATGCGCCGTCGCCGCGCGCCTCGCGATGCTGCTGTATGGCTCACAAAAGGGTGCGAATATGCAGATGGAAATGTTTCCGTAAGGGCATTCGGTTCAACGGACTCAGGAGTGTCGCTGCTTGTGGAGCTTGGCGGCAGGCTGTTTTTCCATGCCGGCGACCTTAACAACTGGCAACCGCCTCAATCTGCCGATGATACTGCGGCAATGCGGGCTGAGGCCATGTTTCTTGGCGAACTTAAGGACTTGCGTAAGGTTGTAGATGCTGTAGATGTGGCGATGTTTCCCATTGATGCGCGCATAGGTGGGGATTATATTCGCGGGGCGCGCCAGTTTGTTGCCCGCATGACCCCGCGCCTCTTTGTGCCTATGCACTTCACGGCCTGCGGCGAGGCTTCTGCCGGTGCGTTTGCGCCCGAGGCAGAGGCTCTTGGTTGCCGTTTTTGGTTGCCCGGTGGAGCGGGGGATGGCATCGTCTTGCCTTAGTCTTGATGTCTGCCCGTTGGCCTATTGTGGTGCTGGTGGCCACGCCCGCCAGTGCAAAAGCGCCATTATTCTTATGCGAATGCACGCAAAAAGCCTCCGCAACAATGCCATTCGGCATCGTCGCGGAGGCTTTACCATCAATCAATATATGTGTTTTCAGTTTCTGAATTGCAGGCCTGCGCCGTTGGCATCGATGATGATGGGCTTCTCGCGGCTCACTTCTTCGGCCAGAATCTTCTTCGACATGTCGTTGAGGACGTAGCGCTGTATGGCTCGTTTCACGGGGCGCGCGCCAAACTCCGGGTCGTAGCCGGCATCGGCCAGCCAGTTGATGGCGGCATCGGTGGTGCGCAGCGTGAAGCCCTGCGGCTCCAGCATCTTGGCCACGGCGTTCATTTGCAGTCGCACCACGTTGGCTATCTCGGCCTTGGTGAGCGGCTGGAACATGATTATCTCGTCGATGCGGTTGAGGAACTCCGGGCGGATGGTCTTCTTAAGCATCTCCATCACCTGGCCTTTCGTCTCCTCTACCACCGCGCAGCGGTTGGTAGCGTCTATGCGCTCGAACTGTTGCTGTATGTATTGGCTGCCGAGGTTCGACGTCATGATGATGATGGTGTTTTTGAAGTTCACCGTCCGGCCCTTGTTGTCGGTAAGCCTTCCGTCGTCGAGCACCTGCAAGAGGATGTTGAATACGTCGGGGTGTGCCTTCTCGATCTCGTCGAACAGCACCACGGAGTAGGGCTTGCGGCGCACAGCCTCGGTAAGCTGTCCGCCCTCGTCGTAGCCCACGTATCCCGGAGGCGCGCCTATTAGGCGGCTCACGCTGAACTTTTCCTGGTATTCGCTCATGTCGATGCGGGTCATCATCGAGTCGTCGTTGAACAGATATTCGGCCAGTGCCTTGGCCAGTTCGGTCTTGCCCACGCCTGTAGTTCCAAGGAAGATGAACGATGCTATTGGCCTCTTCGGGTCCTGCAAGCCAGCGCGGCTGCGGCGCACGGCGTCGCTCACGGCGGTTATTGCCTCGTCTTGGCCTATGACGCGCTTGTGCAGTTCCTCCTCAAGATGGAGCAGCTTGTCGCGCTCGCTCTGCATCATGCGGGTGACGGGGATGCCTGTCCAGCGGCTCACCACCTCGGCTATGTCGTCGGCTGTTACCTCCTCGCGCACCATTGCGTCGCCTCCCTGCGCGTTGTGCAGCTGCTTCTGTATGGTGGCGATGTCGTTCTCAAGGGCCTTCATCCGCCCGTAACGTATCTCGGCCACGCGCCCGTAGTTGCCCTCGCGCTCGGCGCGCTCGGCCTCCAAGCGCAGGTTCTCCATCTGCTGCTTGTCTTCCTGTATCTTGTTCACGAGCGTCCGCTCGCCTTCCCACTTTGCCCTGAACTGCTTTTCCTGGTCGCGCAGCTCGACGATGTCCTTGTCAAGCTGCTCAATCTTGGGTTGGTCGTTCTCCCGCTTGATGGCTTCGCGCTCAATTTCGAGCTGTTTAAGGCGGCGCGTAATCTCGTCGAGTTCCTCCGGAACGGAGTCGCGCTCCATGCGGAGCTTGGCGGCAGCCTCGTCCATGAGGTCGATGGCCTTGTCTGGCAGGAAGCGGTCGGAGATGTAACGCTCTGAGAGTTTCACCGCCGCGATGCAGGCATCATCTTGTATTCGCACCTTGTGGTGGTTCTCGTAGCGTTCTTTCAGTCCTCTCAGTATGCTGATGGCACTCAGCTCGTCGGGCTCGTCCACCATCACGGTTTGGAAGCGTCGCTCCAGTGCCTTGTCCTTCTCGAAGTACTTCTGGTACTCGTTGAGCGTTGTGGCTCCTATGCTCCGCAGTTCGCCTCGGGCCAGTGCGGGCTTCAGTATGTTGGCCGCGTCCATTGCGCCTTCGCCTCCTCCGGCTCCAACGAGCGTGTGAATCTCGTCGATGAAGAGTATTATGCGGCCCTCGCTCTTCGTCACTTCGTTGATGACGCTCTTCAGTCGCTCCTCAAACTCGCCCTTGTACTTGGCTCCGGCAACCAGAGCGCCCATGTCGAGCGAATAGAGCTGCTTGTCCTTAAGGTTCTCGGGAACGTCTCCCCTTACTATCCTTTGGGCCAGGCCTTCCACTATTGCCGTCTTGCCTGTACCCGGCTCGCCTATCAGTATGGGGTTGTTCTTGGTGCGGCGAGAGAGGATTTGCAGCACGCGGCGTATCTCGTCGTCGCGCCCTATCACTGGGTCGAGCTTGCCTTGGCGGGCCTCCGCCACGAGGTTCTTGGCGTACTTCTCCAGGCTTTGGTAATTGTCGTCGGCCGACTGCGACCTTACGCTCTGCCCTTGGCGCAGCTCGTTAATGGCGGCGCGCATATCCTTTTCGGTGCATCCGGCATCCTTGAGTATGCGGCTTGCCGTGGAGCTTACGGTGAGCAGGGCGAGGAGGATAGGCTCAACGCTCACGAACTCGTCGCCCATCTTGCCGGAATAGTCGGCGGCTTGCCGCAGAACGCGGTTGGAGTCGTTGCTGAGGTAAGGCTCTCCGCCCTGAACGCGTGGCAGGTGCTTTGTCTCCTGTTCGGCGAGCAGGCTTATTTGCTGGGCGTTTACGCCAAGTTTCTGGAAGATAAAGTTGGTTACGTCCTTGGCCTTGGCCATCACTCCCTTGAGCAGGTGGACAGGCTCTATGACCTGTTGTCCGCCCGAGGAGGCTGCGTTTACGGCCTCCTGGATGGCTTCCTGCGCCTTGATTGTGAATTTGTCGAATGTCATATCTTGTCTCCTTTCTTTTGTTTTTTGCGGTTGTTATCCGCTTATGGATGAGACAAATAGTGTGCCTTGTGCCGTGATATGCCAAAATGGCATACCGCAAACGGCCAAAGCGCGCCACACCTTGATTGGAACTTGTCGTTAGAAAGAGTGCTTGTGGATATTGTGGTAAAGCCTTGCCGCCATTCTGCGATGCTCCTTCAAGGCTTTAGTGAGGAAGTAGGGACGATCGGGCTCGAACCGATGACCTCCGCAATGTGACTGCGGCGCTCTAAACCAACTGGGCTACGCCCCTCCTTGTTTTTGCGTTGCAAAAGTAATAAATAAATGTGGCATGAGCAAGAAAAACATCGTTTTTTTGACCCTCATGCGTTAAAATACCTGCCGATGGCTGTCGCGCGGCTTGCTTTGAAGCCACGGCGTGGCTATTTCATCTTGTCGAATCCCTCGCCGAAGACACCGTGGCAGAAAGTCTGCGACACCAGCGCGTGGGGGTCGATGCTCTTGATCAGGTTCATCAAGCCCTGCGACTCGTATTTGCGGCACATCACGATGAGTATGTCAACCTCGCGCTTTGAGTACCAGCCCTTGCCCTCGATGAGCGTCACCCCGCGGTGTACGCGCGTGTTCACCATGTCGGCTATCTTCTCATATTCCTTGGAGATGATGATGAACTGCACCGTCTGTCGGGTGCCGTTGATTACGTAGTCGCACACGAAACTGGCGGCCAGGGTGAACGCCACGCCGTAGACGATGGTCTCCATGCTGTGGAAGAGCAGGTAGGAAGAGCTGATGATGGTGATGTCGATGAACTGCATGGCGCGGCCGAAGCTCATGCTGAAGTGCTTGTTGAGCAGGGCGATGATGATGTCGGTGCCGCCCGTTGAGCCGTTGTGCGAGAACACCAGGCCCAGGCCTGCGCCCCCGAGGGCACCTCCTATGAGCACGTGCATGAACTTGTCCTCGCCCGGCGTGATGATGGGGAACTGCTGAAACACCGGCTGCAGCGCCCCCACCATGGCCGACAGTAGCGTAACGCCTATGATGGTGCGCACGGTGAACTGCCTCGACAGGGCGCGGATGGCTATCAGTAGCAGCGTTATGTTGAGCACCCAGATGGACACTCCGGGTGGGAAACCGAAGGCGTAGAACAGCAGTGCGGATATTCCCGACACACCGCCCATGACGACTTGCTCGGGCAGCACGAACGCCGTGTAGCCGACAGAGTAGCTTAGTATGCCCACAAACAGGAAGAACATGTCCTTGAGACCTTGCTTCTTCTTCCTTTGGCTGATGATGTCTGTTATTTTGTTCATTGGCTTTACTATTGCTCTTTATGCTTGCAAAGTTATCTTTTTCCCAGATATGGGCAAAAAGAAATGCAGGAAATATACTTTCGTCTCCGCTTATTTTGAGTTGTGTGGATGTATTGCCATTGTTTAATCAGCCCGGTCTTGCTTTATCATGTGTGGTGAATATGCAATCTGCGGGTTATAGGTCAAGACGCTGTTCTGTGGCAGGCAGCATGTTTCTGGCTGCTGCCAAGGCTTCATTTGCATGGCTTTTTTCTTGCTGTACAGTGTTTATTTCGTTCATCAAGCGTATCAGCGACCGCCCCATTGCCCACGCAAGGTTCACGGGAACGGCATTCCCGATTTGTTTGTATTGGGCAGACATGGTGCCTTCAAACAGCCACTCGTCGGGGAATGTCTGTATGCGGGCGTATTCCCTGATGGTGAGCGGGCGTGTCTCAGTGGGATGGCAGCGTTCCGTTTGTTTCTGTGCGGGCGAGCACGTGAGCGTAAGCGACGGCTCGTCCATGGCGAGCCGTCTGGCCATGCCCGTCTTGCCGCCACCGAGCAGGAAGCTGCCGCCCATGTAATCTTTTTGTACTTCCACGGGCAGGTCGCGCCAATCGCCGCCTTCGGGCACCATGGCCAGCACACGGGCTTTCTTTTCCGGGTACGCCTGTCCGGGCGAGGCGGGTACGTCTGCGCCGTAAAGCTCGCCCTTGAAGAAGGCGTCGCGCAGGGTCATCACGCGGCTGTATGGCGATGGCCATTTGAATGTGGCTATGTTGGCAAGGTCGTTCCTTATGGCAACGAGGAACAGACGTTCGCGCTTCTGAGGCACCTTAAACATCACGGCCTTTAGCACCCGAGGCTCCACGAGGGTGTAGCCAAGCTCGGCAATGGCGTTCCTTATCACGCCTATGGTGCGTCCGCCGTCGTGCGAGAGCAGCCCCTTTACGTTTTCGCACAGGAAAACCTTTGGCTGTATCTGCTTCACGGCGCGTGCAAGCTCAAAGAACAGCGTACCCCTCGTGTCGTTGAGGCCGCCTTTCTTGCCTGCATACGAGAAGGCCTGGCATGGGAATCCGCCGGAAAGAAAGTCCACTAGGCCGTGCAGTGGGCTGAAGTCCACGTTGTGTACGTCTCCTTCGAGCACATTCCAATCTGGCCTGTTGCGGCGCAGTGTGCGGCAGGCCATGGGGTCGAACTCGTTGAGCAGCACATGGCGGAAGCCCGCTTTCTCCATCCCCAAGGCTAGCCCGCCGGCGCCGGCAAACAGTTCCACCGAGGTGAAGTCGCGCTGCGGGGTCACGGTTTCTTCGCTTTCCCAGTTGCTTTCCAGCATCTGCCGTATGGGGTCGAGGCTTTTCAGCTCTTCCATGTAGAAGCCGCTGCGGCCACGGTCGTCCTTGTGCAGTGGGTAAGTGCCGCTTTCTCCCCAATTCCGGGCAGTGGCCACCGACACGCCTAATATGTCGGCCACGTTGCCTATCGAAATGAACTTTGCCATCATAGGTCTCCATTCTTCTTTATTTCGTAGGCGATGTCGTTTCTGCGAGGTAGTTTGCGAGGAATGGGTTGACGCTGAAATCAGCCAGTTTGAGCTTTTTCAGGTTGTTTAGGTGGCTTGGTATGATGATGTTGCGGAAATATTCCTTACCGCTGTTTATGATGTTTTGTTTCTGTTCTTCTGTCATGGTGGTTTTCTTTATGTGGCTTGTGGCAGCTTTCTGCTTTTGGGATGGTTGTGCGCCAAAAAGCGTTTGGTATGGCGGCCATGGCTTCCGTAGCTTTTTGCAAAGGTACTAAATAAATCCGAAAAGCTGTGGGCTTGTGGCTGAAAAAGGCTTGCGTTCCTGCTTGTTTGTGGCTAAAGGTAGCATGGGCAATGCATGCTAAAGGCGGAGCGATGGCCTGCGAGTTTTGCCTCGCGCCATGCGCTCCGCCTTTCTGTTTTGTTCCGCATTCCCGCCTTGCCTTGTTGGCGTTGGCCGGGTGTTGGGGTGGCGTTTCAGTCGATGTCGATCACCATGAAGTTCTTGTTGAACTTCACCTCCACACCGTTGGAGAGGTTGATTTCATACTCGTTCCTGTCCTTCTCGATCTTAAGGATTTTGTTGCCCGAGTAGTTGGTGTTCACGTAGTTCTTAATCTGCGTCGGCACGAGCTTGGCGGGCACTTCCGAGCGCTTGCAGTCTATTTCTGTCCAGTTGCCGCTGCGGTCGAACTCTATCTTCTCGCCCGTGGTGAAGATTACGTCGTAGCTCTTGTCAATCAGTCCGCTTTCCACTTTGGCCAGGGCCACTTTCTTTCCGGCGAAGCTTCCCTTTATCACTTGCTGGGCTGTGGCCGGGAGCTGGTTTACGTTTACGGGCTTGTCGTTGTCGGCCATTGCCGCAGTCTGGAACGTAACGAGGCAAACGAGTGCCATGAGGGTCTTCTTGATGATGGTCTTCATAATTCTGGTCTCCTTTTTTTTAGATGTTAATACTCAGTTGCTTTTTGTACTGCAAAGATGCCAACCCATTCTGAAAAGAATCTGAAACCCGTCGGCTTTTTCGCGCATTTAACTTTCTTTGGCTTTTCGCCGGGCGCAAGGCGGAGGCTTGCTGGTATGAAAAATGCCAACAAAGAGCCTCGTGAGAATGCGCTGTTTGCCGTTGGGCGCCCGCTTGGCCGCAAATGCGCGATTCTCGCTAAAGATAATGGAAATGGTTGAGTGTTAGGGATTTAGATGCTGACGACGGACAAAACTTGCAGTTCCGGCGACCGATGACGGGGCTGGAAAGGAGGTTTTGGGGGCATGAAAGCGGCTTTGTGGGCTTGCAAAACGGCCGTTTTTGCAGTGCAAAACAGCCCGTTTCGCCTTGCAATACCTATCGTTTTGCAGTGCGGAACGGGTCGTTTTGCGCCTCGGCGGCGTTTTTTCGGCCTTGGCGGGGGCTTCAGGCGGTCTTGCAGAATCTATTTCGCCGTTTTTCGTCGGGGCTTTTTCTGGCATTTTATCTTTACATAATGCAATGCCGAACCATCCAGAAAAGCGGTGCCGTGCGTTGCTTTCATGTTCGCGCTTTCACCTCGAACACGTGCATGCCGTCCTCGAAGCGGTAGGCCACGGCCATGCCGTAGAGGCGGCAGATGGCTTCGACGATCGACAGACCGAGACCTGTTGACGCCGGTTTGTCGGTCGAGTGGTAGAAGCGTTCGAATATGCGCTGCCCGTCGAGCGGCGTGTCCTGCCCCGTGTTGGCCACGGTCATGGCCTGCGGCGTTATGCTCACTGCTATGCGGCCTCCCCGGTTTGCGTGTGTGAAGGCGTTCTTCAGCAGGTTGGCCACGAGCGTTGTGGCCAGCGACTCGTCCATCTCTGGCCTCATGTCGCCGTCGGTGCGCGTCTCCACCGCCAGGCCCTTGTGGGCGTAAACCATCTCCATGTCGGGCAGCAGGCGGCCCACAGCCTCGCCCATGCTTACGCGCCCGGCAGCCTTGAACTGCCCGCCCTCTATCTTGCAGAGCAGTAGCAGCGAGCGGTTGGTGCGCGTCAGGGCTTTCAGCGTGTGCAGCGCCTTCACCACTTCGCCCATCTGCTGTTCGGTTAGCTGGCCGTCGTCGAGCAGCATCTCCAGGCGGCTTTGTATCACGGCCAGTGGCGTTTGCATCTCGTGCGAGGCGTTGGCTACGAAGCGTTTCTGCTCCTCGTACAGCGATTCGTTGCGCTTGGTCATGCGGCTGATGGCTTGGCCCAGCCGGCTGAACTCCGTCACGTTGGTGGCCAGGGCCATTACCCTGTTGCGCTCGCCCAGCCGGTAAGCGTCGAGCCAGCCCAGTATGGCCTGCAGCGGGCGCATGGCGCGGCTCAGGGTGCGCCTGTTCACTGCCACTATGCAGGCCACGATGGCGGCGTAGAGGGCAGCCATCCAGTAGGCCACGGCGGCCTTCAGGTCGGCCTTGTCTATCGTAGGGGTGAACACCACCACCTCGAAGAACCTGCCGCGGTCGTCGTTATAGATGTAGGAGATGGTGCGTGCAGGCTCAAACTCGTTCTTCGCCTTTATGTAGACCTCGCTGTCCTCGTAGCGGATGTGGCTGTGGCGGGCGGCGTAACTGGCCGACACCTCGTGCAGGTAGTACTGGTTGTTGCTTGCGCTCGGCTCGCTCGGCAGGGCCTCCCCGGCCAGCGAGCGCCGTATTATCATCTCGGCGTGGTCTTCGAGCGAGTCGTCCACCTCGTCGTTTATCTCGTCGATGATGGCGAAGAAGAACAGCGTGGCCCAAAAGGCGAACACCAGCGCGCCTATGATGGATAGGCGCAGCGTGAGCAGGTTTATCAGTTTCATGTCTCCACGAGTTTGTATCCGAAGCCGTAAACCGTCTTTATCTCAATGCCGGCGCCCGCCGCCTTGAGCCGCTTGCGCAGGTTTTTCATCTGCGCGTATATGAAGTCGAAGTTGTCGGCCTGGTCGATGTCGTCGCCCCACACGGCCTCTGCCAGCGTCTGCTTCTCTACCAGCCGGCCCCGGCGGGCCACGAGGTAGAGCAGTATGTCGTACTCCTTGCGGTTCAGCTCCAAGGGTGTGCCGTCCACGTCAACGCGGAACGTGTCGGGGTGAATCTCCACGTTGGCTATCCTTACCGTCTGTTCGCCGCCGCGCATCTGCCTCCTGAGCACGCTCTTTATCCTCGCGTGGAGTTCCGCCAGGTGGAAAGGCTTGGGCAGGTAGTCGTCGGCTCCCAGTTCCAGTCCGTTCACCTTGTCCTCTATCGAGTCCTTGGCCGACAGTATGATAACGTTCACCCGCCGCCCCGCCTTTTGCAGTTCGCGCAGCAGTTCGAGTCCGTTGCCGTCGGGCAGCATGATGTCCAGCAGTATGCAGTCGTACTCGTAGACGAACGCCTTGGTGCGCGCCTCCGAGTAGTTGGCAGCCGTCTCGGCCACGTAGCGTTCCTTTTCGAGCGACCGTGCGATGACTTCGCGCAGGTCGGCGTTGTCTTCCACTATCAGTATCTTCATGCTTCGGGGTGTTTACTATATGGTTTTCAAGCTGTTGCCATGCTGCTGTGGGCTTGCTGTCTGGCTCGGCTTGCTGTTGTTGAACGTTCGCAAAAATACGCTTTTTCTGCGACATTGCATCGCGGTTTTGCACTTTTCTTTGCGAACTTCAGCGCAAGCACCACACTTTTCTCGGCGAACTTTTGGCCGAATCTTACATTTTTCTTTGGGAACTATGGTGCGGTAGGCGATCCTGTGCGGCTGTCAGACGTCGAGCAGGGTGGGGCGGACAGGCTTCATGTTGTAGCCGTTGTCGAGCACGGCGGCGTTGGAGAAAATGGTGCCGCCGGCGGAAATTGTGCCGTGGCAGTTGTGGTTGTGGCCGAAAAGATGGAGCTTGGGGCGCACTGCGTTCACCCTTTCGAGCAGCAGTCGGTCGCCGAAATGCCGCCTTGTGCCATCGCTCTCGCAACTGTCGAGGATGCCGAACGGCGGCTGGTGTGTAATCAGCACGTCTGTTTTGTTGGGTATCTTGGCAATCATGTCATCGTATGTTCCATCAAGAATGCAGCCCATGAGCAGTGGAACGCCGTAGAAGCTAACGCCGTTAATCTCTGCTGCCGAGTTGCAAAGATAATGCACATTGGCGGGCAGACCGCTTATGGAGTCTGCCCCGAACATACAATCATCGTGGTTGCCGGCGATAAATACCTTGTTATTATAAGGCAGGCCGATGAGCCATTCCATGAATTCGTAAGCCTCACTCTCGGCCCCGGCAAAGGTGAAGTCGCCCGAATGCACCAGCACATCGGCTTCCGGCAGGCTTAGCTCCCGGTGCTTTCCGTGCGTGTCTGATATGTGCAGTATCCTCATTTCGGCGGATTATACAATCACGTCGATATGCTTTATCCAACAAGAAACGGCCTTGTTGCCGATTTCTCTGGCAATCCGTCCGTTGCCGTCCGCTCCTGTCGCTTTTAGGAAGTCGTCAAAGTCTTCCGCGTTTTTTGCGCAAAGTGTATCGTAATCATCTTCTTTTTCCACATTGCCTTTGAACGTGATGACGAGCATTATGCTTTTCTCCACACCGTGTTCTAAGGCTGCGCACATTGTGCCTCTGGTCGCCGTGAAGAGCTGGTAGCCTATTTTTTTCACATCTTCTTGGGCTTTGCCAGGCATCAAGAACTCGATTAGTTTTTCCGCTCTTTTGCTTCTGTTGCCTTCTTTGCATTCCAGGCGTTTCCCGATTTCTTCGTCAAAAAGTTCCGAAACCTTGGCTTCTATGCCGATGACGCAGTCATTCCCGCGCATGAGCAGGTCGTGGTTGCGTGGTCCTCTCGGGTACATTTCTTCGCCAAGACCGGCTGCCGCTTCCGGCTCGCAGACGAAATCCTGCTCTGCAATGCCGCATTCGGCCAGCAGGTCTGATACCCGTTTTGCGAACTCTGGCTTTCTCTCAATAGCCAGCTCGGCCATCAGCCGTGCGCTGCGGCCTTCTTTCCATTGGTCATCCTTTTTTGTCTTGCCAAGTTTTTTCCATGCTTCGAGGCTGTCTATGGCCATTCCTTCTTTCTCGTATCTGATGTTCATGTGCTTTGTGTTTTATGGGGTTGTACGTTGTTTGTTGTCCTTTTGATTGTCACGAAGACATTTTCCAGCCTTACGATTGTTTGGTAATACATCACGGCAGTGCGGTAGCCGTGTTCCGTAAGCCAGTAGAACACTTTGTTGCGCGCGTCATCGTTGTAATATATTTCCACTTTCAGAGGCACCTCCGTCAGCCGTTTGTCCGCCAGGCGGCACACTCTGTCGAGGTTGATGTCGGCATATTCCAGCGGGTTTACGCTTGTTATTCCCAACAGATAAGGAGTGGCGTTGCCGTTGAGCGAGCACATTTCGTCAATGGGGCTGATGCCTAATCCGTCTTTGACCGCGTTTATCATGTCGCGCAATTGCAGCATTCCTTTCGTCAGTCCGTGGTGGAATATTGATTCAAGCTCGCCGTCCAGCACTATGTTGTCGGCAGGGATGCCGCAGGCCGGACGGCTTTTCAGGCCATGCATGACTTGAAATCTGAACGACTCTTCCTCTTGCCTTCTTTTGAGTTCAGCCTTTCTTCGTTTGTCTCTGGTTGCTTTCATTGCTTTGGCGTGGTTTGGTTTCGAGGGCAAAGATAGTCTGGCGGTGTGCAAAAAACTTTCATAGGCGAGTGGAAATTTATGTATATTGTCGTTAGTCGTCGCTTTTTTCGCTGGTAGATTCATGCTTGTATGCTTCCAGCATATTGCAAAGTTCGTCTCTCACCATGTCTTTGAGGATTTCTGGCTCTATCACTTCGGCAGACCGTCCCATGCCGAGGAGCCTAAGCACAAGTTCGTGACTGGGTGCAAGTCTATATCTGAAGTCTGTGTAGTTTGGTGTGCTTTGCACTTCTTCTTGCGACTCGTGGAGAGGCACGGAGCGCAAATGTGCGGCCATTACGCCATGAACCCTGACAACGATGTTCTCCGGTTTGAGTCCTTCGTTGACGTAGATGCCGACGCTGTTGCGGAAATATTCTTTCGGGCTGAAGTCTTTCGGATATTCAAAGTGCTTGTCGGTGGCTTCCATGTTCCATGCCCGGTCGAGCGAGATTGTCCTGATGTCGCGGTCTTCTTCTACCATGCCGACAACATACCACCGCTGCCTAAGCACCTTGATGCAGTACGGTCTGAAATGCAGTTCGCGTGGCTCGGTCTTGTAATACGACTGGTATTTCACATTCAGCACCCTGCATTCTCTCATGGCGCGAATCACCGTTTGCAGGAATTGCGCCCCGTCCGACATTTCTTCCAGGATGATTCTTTCGTGCAGGTCTGCGCTTTGGCGTATAGTCTCCACAGTGTTGAATGTGTTCACAAGCCATTGCAGGTATGGGGCATTGTCCAACGGAGCCTCATTGCTGATGCTATATTTGTAGCCGTCTGCGGCAGAACACGCAATGGAAATGCCGAACATGGAGCACAATGCGTCCTTGTGGTTGTGGAATGTCCGCAGGCTAAGAGACTTGCGCTCATCGTTGATGGAGGCAGAATCCCACATCCTGCTTATCTCCTCGAATGTGAGCCGCTTGTATCTAAGCAGTGTGTTGAGGAGCCACAGCTGGCGTTTGAAAGCGTTGCTTGACATTTGCCGCCTTGTAATCTTAGACGGTGCATTTATGACAATCGCATCAAATCCTCAATGGAATATACTTTGCTTAAGTCCTTGAACGTGAAAAACTGGTCGTCCAGTATCATCCATTCAGCGCGCTTTTTCAGTGAAAGTTGCTTTATGTCCGGGAAAAAGGACACCGGCACAATCACTTCACGGCCATCAGTAAGATATGCTGCTATTTTGCCATGGTGGGAAGTGAAATCCAAGTTCTTGATTCCTACATTCGTATTCTTAATCTTGCACATGCCAACCTCCTATTTCTCAATGTTCTTCACTTTGGTCTTTTGGCCTTTGAAAGTCAGGGTAATTTGTTCGTTGATGAACTCCCAATGCCTGTCTATGGCGTCCACTATCATCTGATTGTCTTTTGGTGACAAGTCAGATTCTACTATCTCGATGCACTTTTCGCCATTCCTTTCTATCCATATCTTAGCCACAGAGCGCAAGCGGCGACCGCCTTTGCGGAATACGTGGATGTGGCGGCGATTGTCGTAAATGTCCGTAGGTATTGATACCAAAAGGAACATCTTTATGATAGCTAACTGCCCCATAATATTCGTGGGTTGTTGTCCACGCCACAAAGATAGGGAAAAAAGTCCAAATTGCATTCGCCAGCAGACATAAAATGTAAGAAATCGCATTGTTCTGTAATATGCCACGCTTTTTTATTGTGAAAAGTGCATCGGGTTACGTATTTTTTTGCTAAGTTTGCAGCTGCAAAACAAAAGTGCGCACAGTCCGGCCCGGCGGGCCGGCAGGGGTGCTCGGGCTGTTGCCCGGGCTGAGATCATACCCGTAAGACCTGATTCGGATAATGCCGACGGAGGGAACCGACAATGCCAATGTTGCTTTTTGCAAGTCCGAAAGGCACACGGCCTATATCGCAGGCAAGCCCCTTATTTGCGCCATATATATAAATAAGGAGAAAAATGGAAAAGTTAGTGATTGCAGGCAAGGAGTTTTCCTCGCGCCTGTTTCTGGGAACCGGCAAGTTCAGTTCCAACGAAGTGATGGCCCAGGCCATCGAAGCCTCCGGCACGGAGATGGTGACCATGGCCATGAAGCGCATCGACCTGGCCGACAAGGGCGACGACATGCTCGCCCACATCGCCCGCCCCGGCATACAGTTGCTGCCCAACACCTCCGGCACGCGCAACGCCGAGGAGGCCGTTTTTGCCGCCAAGATGGCCCGCGAGGCTTTCGGCACCAACTGGCTCAAGCTTGAAATCCACCCCGACCCGCGCTACCTGCTGCCCGACCCCGTGGAGACGCTGCGGGCAACCGAGCTGCTCGTGAAGGAGGGCTTCGTGGTGCTGCCCTACTGCCAGGCCGACCCCGTGATCTGCAAGCGGCTGGCTGAGGTCGGCGCCGCCACTGTTATGCCGCTCGCCGCCCCCATAGGCACAAACATGGGGCTGCGCACCCTCGACTTCCTTAACATCATAATAGAAGAGGCTTCGGTGCCTGTCGTCGTTGATGCGGGCATAGGCGCACCGAGCGATGCTGCAAAGGCCATGGAGATAGGGGCCGACGCAGTGCTCGTAAACACGGCCATCTCAGTGGCAGGCGACCCTGTGGCCATGGCGCGCGCGTTCAAGACGGCGGTCGAGGCCGGGCGCGAGGCGTTCGAGGCAGGGCTTGGCAACCGGTCGATGGACATGACTGCCGAGGCCAGCTCGCCGCTGACCGCGTTCCTCAACTGATGCGAAAAAATCTTACATCCGGCTCCCTTGCATAGCCGTACCGCCTTTCCGGGGTTGCCGAACGGCCTGTTTGGCAGTGCAAAACGGCCTGTTTCAGCGTACCGAACGGCCTGTTTCATGGCGCAATATCGGTGCTTTTGCAACGCGCTGAGGCACAATGGGTTACGCAAGGAGTGCGGGATGATGGCGCAATGGTAAACTATTTTTACATATAAACAGACAATAACCATCAGCAATGAACATCAAGATAAACAACGAGCCGGCCATTGTGTCCGACGGCATGAAGCTGGCTTCGATAGCAACGATGCTCCAGTTGCCCGACAAGGGAGTGGCCGTGGCCGTGAACAACGCCATGGTGCCGCGCACGGAGTGGGCCACCCACACCGTGCAAGAGGGCGACGACATAGTTATACTTAAAGCTTTTTGTGGAGGATAAAGCCATGTTTTACGACGAAATAAAGAAGATAAGCTGGGACGAGACAACCCAGAAAATCATGTCGAAGACCGACGCCGACGTGCGCCGCGCGCTCTCCAAGCGCCACCTTTCGGTAGACGACTTCATGGCGCTCGTGTCGCCCGCCGCCGACAAGTACCTTGAGCAGATGGCCCGCCTCAGCCGTATGTACACGCGCGAGCGTTTCGGCAAGACCATCAATATGTTCATCCCGATTTACATCACCAACTCTTGCTCCAACTCGTGCGTTTACTGCGGCTTCCACGTGCAGAACAAGATGCCGCGCACGGTGCTCACCGAGGAGGAGATAGTGCGCGAGTATGAGGCCATAAAGAAGCTCGGCCCGTTCGACAACTTGCTCGTGCTCACTGGCGAGAACCCCGCCGTGGCCGGCGTGAAATACATAGCCCGCGCCCTCGACCTGGCCAAGCCCTACTTCAACAACCTGCAGATTGAGGTGATGCCACTGCGCTCGGAGGACTATGCCGAGCTGCGCCACCACGGGCTGAACGGCGTAATCTGCTTCCAGGAAACCTATAACGAGGCCCGCTACAAGGTTTACCACCCGCGCGGCCCGAAGTCGAACTACGAGTGGAGGCTCAACGGATACGACCGCATGGGGCAGGCCGGCGTACACAAGATCGGCATGGGCGCGCTCATCGGCCTTGAGGACTGGCGCACCGAGGTGACCATGATGGCCTACCACCTGCGCTACCTTGAAAAGACCTATTGGCGCACGCAGTACAGCGTAAACTTCCCGCGTATGCGCCGCGCGGAGAACGGCGGCTTCCAGCCAAACGTGGAGATGACCGACCGCGAGCTTGCCCAGGTAACGTTCGCCATGCGTATCTTCGACCACGACGTAGACATATCGTACTCCACACGCGAGAATCCTGACGTGCGCAACCACATGGCCACGCTCGGCGTAACCACCATGAGCGCCGAGAGCCACACCGACCCGGGAGGCTACGCCTGCTACCCCAACGCCCTGGAACAGTTCCATGTGAGCGACGAGCGCACCGCCGCAGAGGTGGACCGCGACCTCCGTGCCATCGGCATGGAGCCTGTGTGGAAGAACTGGGACGCAAGTTTCGACCGCATCTCAATGTTGAATTAGGAGTGGAGAAAAGGAGTTAAAATGGAGCTATAGAAGGAGTTAAATGGAGTTATAGAAGGAGTTAAATGGAGTTAGATGAAGTTAGAGGGAGTTAGATGAAGTTAGAGGGAGTTAGATGACGTATGCTTTGCAGGCAGGTTGCATTGGCGCCTTGCCTGGATACAAGGCATTTGTCCTCTGACTCCTCAGCGGAACGCAGCGTAGCGATAACTCCCTATAACTCCTTCTTACTCCTTAAATAATAAAAGATATGCATTACCTTCCCGTCCTAACGATAGCCGGCAGCGACTGCAGCGGCGGCGCCGGCATCCAGGCAGACATAAAAACGATGTCGGCCCTGGGCTGTTACGCCGCTTCGGCCATCACTGCCGTCACCGTGCAGAACACCGTGGGCGTGGCGGCAGTGGAGCCGGTGAAGCCCGAAACCGTGGCCGCCCAAATACGGGCGGTTATGGACGACATACGTCCCGTGGCTGTAAAGATAGGCATGGCGGGCGATGCCGCCACGATGCGGGCCATTGCTTCGGCACTGCGGGCGTACAGCCCTCAGGCCGTAGTGGTTGACCCCGTCATGGTGTCCACCAGCGGCCATGTGCTCATGCCGCCCGAGGCAATTGACGCTTTCCGCCGCGAACTGATGCCGCTGGCCACCTTGCTCACGCCCAACGTGCCGGAGGCTGAGGTGCTTTCGGGCCTTGCCATCAGCGATGAGGCTTCTTGCCACGCCGCCGGACTGGTGATTGCGCGCGACGCTCACTGCCCCGTGCTCATCAAGGGCGGGCACGTTGGAGGGCAGGACAAAGTAGACCGCCTCTTCGATACCGACGGGCGGCTGGCCGAGACCTACGCCGCAGAGGCGGTGGAAACGCCCAACACCCACGGCACGGGCTGCACCCTGTCGTCTGCCATAGCCTGTTTCCTCGCCCGGGGGCTTGCCCTCGCCGAGGCCGTAAGGCAGGCCAAGGCTTACGTCACCGAGGCTCTCAAGGCCGGCGCCGGCGTGTCCGTGGGGCATGGCCACGGCCCGGTGAACCACTTTTTCAACCCCGTAAAGATGCTGAAAGTATGATACCAGTACAGTTTATAACCCACCAAAATGAGCGCTTCGGCTATGTAGACGGCGCGCGCATGGCCCTGCAAGGCGGCTGCAAGTGGATTCAGCTGCGCATGAAGGGTGCCACCGACGATGAGGTGAGGGCTGCGGCAAAGGCCATCCAGCCGCTCTGCAAGGAGCAGGAGGCCGTGTTCGTGATAGACGACCGTGTGGCCTTGGCCAAGGAACTGAAGGCCGACGGCGTTCACCTCGGCAAGAACGACATGCCCGTGAGTGAGGCGAGGCGCGTGCTCGGCGAGGACTTCATCATCGGTGGAACAGCAAACACCTACGACGACATAGAGCGGCTGTACCGCGAAGGGGCCGACTACATTGGCTGCGGGCCGTTCCGCTTTACCACCACCAAGCAGAACCTGGCCCCCGTGCTCGGCCTTGAAGGCTACTTCACCCTTGTCAACCGTATGCGCGCGGCGGGCATCATGCTGCCCGTTGTGGCCATCGGCGGCATACGCTTTGAAGACATTCCCGACCTCATGCGCACCGGGGTGCGCGGCATAGCCGTCTCCGGCGCGGTGCTCGGCGCTCCCGACCCCGTGGCCGAAATGCGCCGGATGGTGGGAGAATAGTCCTATAATAACAACAAAAAGAATAAAATATGGACAACAACATCAAGATTACTTACCCGAGTTCGGAAAAGGTTTACATGAGCGGAAAGCTCTACCCGGAACTCAGAGTGGGCATGCGCAAGGTGCGGCTGACCCCTACCGTCGACATAGTTGACGGCAAGAAAGTGATGACGGAGAACGCTCCCGTCTACGTGTACGACACCAGCGGGCCTTATAGCGACCCCAACGTGGAGATCGACCTTAGGCGCGGCCTGCCCAAGCTCCGCGCCCCATGGATAGCCAAGCGCAAGCCGGGCGACACCCAGATGGCCCTGGCAAAGCGTGGGGTGATAACCGAGGAGATGGAGTACGTGGCCATACGCGAGAACATGAACTGCGCCGAGCTGGGCATACAGACGCACATCACGCCTGAGTTCGTGCGCCAGGAGGTGGCCGCCGGCCGCGCCGTCATACCGGCCAACATCAACCACCCGGAGGCCGAACCTATGGTGATAGGCACCAACTTCCTCGTGAAGATAAACACAAACATAGGCAATTCGGCCACAACCTCGGGCATAGAGGAAGAGGTGGAGAAGGCCGTCTGGAGCTGCAAGTGGGGCGGCGACACGTTGATGGACCTCTCCACGGGCGACAACATACACGAGACGCGCGAGTGGATACTGCGCAACTGCCCCGTGCCGGTAGGCACCGTGCCTATGTACCAAGCCTTTGAGAAGGTAAACGGCAAGGCCGAAGACCTCACGTGGGAGATATTCCGCGACACTCTCTTGGAGCAGTGCGAGCAGGGCGTGGACTATTTCACCATCCACTGCGGCATCCGCCTGAAGAACGTTCCGCTCTCGCAGGGCCGCCTTACGGGCATGGTGAGCCGCGGCGGCAGCATCATCTCCAAGTGGTGCATGGTTCACCAGCAGGAGAGTTTCCTCTATTCGCACTTCGACGACATCTGCGACATCTGCGCGAAGTACGACGTTGCCATATCGCTGGGCGACGGGCTGCGCCCCGGAAGCATACACGACGCCAACGACGCGGCGCAGTTTGCCGAGCTTGACACCATGGGTGAGCTTGTAGAGAGGGCATGGGCCAAGAACGTGCAGGCCTTCATCGAGGGCCCCGGCCACGTGCCTATGCAGAAAATCCGGGCCAACATGGACCGGCAGATTGACAAGTGCCACGGCGCGCCTTTCTACACCCTGGGCCCGCTCGTCACCGACATCGCCCCCGGCTACGACCACATCACCAGTGCCATAGGCGCCTCGATGATCGGCTGGTACGGCACCGCCATGCTCTGCTACGTCACTCCCAAGGAGCACCTTGCGCTGCCTGAGAAGGACGATGTGCGCACGGGCGTGGTGACATACAAGATTGCCGCCCACGCAGCCGACATAGCAAAGGGCCATCCCGGGGCCACCATCCGCGACAATGCGCTTAGCAAAGCGCGCTACGAATTCCGCTGGAAGGACCAGTTCAACCTCGCCCTCGACCCCGAGCGCGCGCTTGAATACTACAAGACCTCAAACGATGTGGAGGGCCGCTACTGCACCATGTGCGGCCCGAACTTCTGCGCCGCCCGCATAAGCCACTCGCTGAAAGACTGCGACCAGTAACCTCCGGCGCGGCCCGGCTGACAACCTTGGCGGCTGGCCCGCGCCGTATCTTTGGCATGCTTCAAATGAAATTCATCGTGTTCACCTCCCCGGATTTCATCCCCGGGGAGGCTTTTTATGTAAGGCAGATGTTCGAGGCGGGGCTCGACGTGCTTCACCTGCGCAAGCCCGGGGCCTCGGCTGGAGACTGCGCGCGGCTCCTCGACGCCGTGCCGGGGCAGTGGCTGGGGCGCATCGTGGTGCACGACCACTTCGGGCTGTGCCGCGACTACGGCCTGATGGGGGTCCACCTGAACAGCCGCCACCCGTCGCCGCCGTCGTCGTTCGCCCCGCGCTCGGTGTCGGCCTCGTGCCACTCGCTGGCCGAGGTGGCCCGGCGCAAGGCCGGGCTGAGCTACGTCACGCTCAGTCCCGTGTTCGACAGCATATCGAAGCAGGGCTACCGCTCGGCTTATACCGCCTCGGAGCTGGAGCGGGCAGCGGCCTCCGGCCTGATCGACAGCCGCGTCGTGGCGCTCGGCGGCGTCAGCCTGCAGTTCATCCCGCGGCTGCGCGACTGGGGCTTCGGCGGCGCCGCGCTCCTCGGCGACGTGTGGGAGCGCGCCGGGCAGCCCGGTTTCGACGTCTACCTGCGGCGGCTGCGTGCCGCGCTCGGCGGCTGACCTTTGGCAGGCGCGTGCATGTGCGTGTGCTGAAAAATGCTTACATCTGCACCAGCCTCTGGCGTATTGCGTCCCCGCGGGGGCCGTTTGGCACCGCCAAACGGCCCCCGCGGCATTCTGAAACGGCCCTTTCCGCGCCGCAGAACGGCTTGCTCCGCCAGTCCGCTGTGCCACTGCGGATTAGCAGTGCCGCCGGCTTGCCGCAGCCGCAGGGAATCTTTTTTTTAAGCGGCAGGGGGATTTTTGTCCGCCGTCCTGCCCGTTATCCACATTGTTTTTATTACCATTGCATGGAGCAAGCTGCCCAGGGGCGACCGTTGGCGACCGCCATCGGCCCACTGCCTCCTCCGTGGGGGAGGCGCATGGCCGGCTACCTGACCTATTGGAACGGATGAGACATCTCTATATTATTCTTATGGCATTTGCGGCGGCCTTGTTCTCCTGCGGACGGCCCGACTACCCGACAGAACTCCTGTCTGTCGACAGCCTCAGCGAGGTGCGCCCCGACAGCGCCAAGGCGGTGCTCGGGCGCGTTGGGCAAGGGCTGGAGGCCTTTGACGACGACGCCCGTTGGTATTACAGGCTGCTGCGGCTGAAAGTGCGCGGCAAGGTTTACGACGCGTTCTCCGCGGCCGACAGCGCCGAGGCTTTTGACGTCCTGGCGCACTACCGCGGAGGGGGCGACAGCGCGCTTTGCTATTTCGACCGTGCCATCCGGTGCGCCAAATCATTGCGCGACAGCGTGCTCGTGAACGGCTTCGTGGCATCGCTTGCTTCTTATTATATTTCAGTCAAGGATTACCGTAAGGTGGACAGCTGTCTCGCGCCATACGTCTCGCATGTTAATGTCGTCGATAAGATTCCTATTTACGGCATGATGGCGGTTGTTTGCATGAACACAGGGCGTTATGAGGAAGGCTATTTGTATTGTGCGGAGATGTTGAGTGAAGGGACGATATTGTCTAAACAGAACGCCTGCCGATTGATTTTGCTGTATTATTCACACCATGGGGATATGGCGAGTGTGTCTAAATACGTGTCGCTGCTATCCGAATACACAGATTCTTTGGACAAAGTTACAGCAAAAGATGTTGTTGCCAGGATGAACGCGAGCTATAATTAACGTGAGTTCGACGAATTGTAAGTACTTGAAAATTTGGTGATTAGCGAAAATTGTCGTATCTTTATAGTGCTGA
>CALUGA010000014.1 GCA_944320105.1 uncultured Prevotella sp.
ACGGGAGTTGTAAAGGCAGAATGTAAACCTACGCAGAACGCAGAAATAGAGACCGTTAGTGTTAAATGTGCATTCGGGGTCGGGTAATGGTTTGGAAGTGCATCTGTTGCTGCAATCCGCCTAAATCCGTTTTTACACCATTATGCCATTCTGTGCCACCCGAAGCCAAACTCTCTGACCGTCAGTGAGAATGCTCAAATTCGCTCTATTCTGCGTTTTATCCTATTATTTTTCAACAAAATAAGACCCGCGCAATCCAATAAAGGGTACATTGAGAAAACCGGAGATTATTTCAACAATCAACATCTCAACGGGAAGGATTACACTCTGTGGAACAGGACATTATGGGACAATGCAGTAGAAGAGTCTTCATTGATTCAGAGACCGCAATGGCGAGCCGCATACCTGAAAAAGTATCTAAACAGTTTTACGGTATATCATTTTCATGATACAAGTGCCAGCTCTCTCATGCGCGGGGATTGTAATATTAACGACAATGCTTATTTGCGTGATAACGGGGCCAACTTAGCGGCCTATCTCTATGCATTGATGCAAAATGATGAAAAGACATTCCGCTTGATAGAGGGGGTTGTAAGATCTATCGCCCCTTATTTCAAAGGTTTCATATTGCGCTCAGACGTGAATAATAAAGAATGCATTCGGTTGGAATGGGAAGAAAAAGACACCGATATGTATTTCAACGGATACAGCTTTTCAGACGGCACATTGCGTTTTATTGCATTGGCCACTTTGCTTTTGCAATCCAATCCTCCTGAAATGATCATTATTGATGAGCCAGAGTTGGGGCTGCATCCGGCGGCCATCAACAAATTGGCGGAACTTGCCAAAAGAGCCTCGCATAAAAGCCAAATCATTCTGTCCACTCAATCTACAAATCTGCTGAACTGTTTTGATGTGGAAGATGTTATTGTGGTAGACAGGGCGGAAGGCCAATCTGTTTTCCGGCATTTATCCGGCGCAGAGTTGGAAAAATGGATGGACGATTACAACTTGTCCATCAGTGATTTGTGGGAGAAGAACATGATAGGAGGACAATTATGAAACGGGTTTATATAGTGGTAGAAGGACAGACTGAACAAGAGTTTGTCAACAGCATGATAGCCCCCTATCTTCAAGGTTTTGGCATATATAGCGTAACTCCAGTGTTGATTCGCACAAGCAGAACTGGACGTGGTGGAATGGCTAATTATCTGCACTTGTACAATACGGTGCAAATGTTGCTGAAATCTTCTCAGGCAGATTTTGTCGTAACAACTTTTATTGATTTCTTTAGGATACCTACCAATATTCCGAAGTACGAAGAATGTGTCCAAATAGCGGACAAGGAGCAACAAATCCGTGCTATGGAGAAGGCCATTGATGAGTCTATGAATGACAGGAGATTCTTTTCGTACATACAGAAACATGAATTTGAAGCACTTTTGTTTTCGAGCAATAAAGGTTTTGAGTATTATTATCCGGCAGAGTTTTCGGAAAAGACTGCAACTGTCATTGCCTGTTTTGACAATCCTGAAGACATCAATTCTTCCCCTAACGGTGCGCCTTCCAAACGCTTATTGTCAATAAAGCCAGATTACAACAAGGTTTTGGAAGGTAATTTGATTGTTTTGGAGATAGGTATTAATGCCATTTTAGAGAAATGCTCCCGCTTTGCAGCGTGGATAAATAGCTTGGTGAAGAAGTGTAAAGAATAGTGTATATGATAGAAACCACAGAATCATTAGGCCGCCTGACACAGACGCGATGAATCTCTATATGTGTCTGTTGTCGGCTTTCCGAACGCTTCCATCCTCTTGCTGGCATCTTGCCAGCACATTGCCTTGCAGATATTTCTCACGTTCGGCAAAGGCTCCAGCCAGCCTGCACGACAATAGGATGAAATCGTTTTGAACTTCAATGCAATTCGGGCAAAAACAATCCCAAACAAGTAATCGGGGGCGCAACATCGGTAATTTGTTTATGCCGAAAGTCGCGGGAATGTTGTAATTTTGCAGCGTGAAAATGGCCGCAGCCGTAAGCCGCTTGCGTTTGTAAGGCAAAAAGCAGGCAAGATGCGCAAAACACGGGCGGGAGCGGCCAAGGGATAGCAAACAGGAAAAAACATGAAAACGATACCGACAATGAAGACAATCAGCAACACTGAGTTTGGAGGCGAGCGCCCGCTGTTCGCCTCGCACGACCTGCACCTCGACAACGTGACCATACGCGAGGGCGAGTCGGCCATAAAGGAGTGCAGCAACATAGTGGCCACAAACTGCCGCTTTGAGGGCAACTACCCCTTCTGGCACGTACACGGCTTCACCATCGACCGCTGCTACTTCGACGTTGGGGGCCGCTCCGCCCTGTGGTACTCCGACCACCTGACGATGCGCGACACGAAGATAGACGCGCCGAAGATGTTCCGCGAGATGGAGGAGATGGACCTGGAGAACGTTGAGATGACCGATGCCGACGAGGTGTTCTGGCGGTGCAAGGGCATAAGGGCCAAGAACCTCAAGCTGCACGGCGGCACTTACCCCTTCATGTTCAGCAGCGGCATACGCATCGACGGGCTTGAGAGCGACAGCAAGTATGTGTTCCAGTACGCCAAGGACGTGGAGCTGCGCCATGCCAAGATAACCACCAAGGACGCTTTCTGGGAGGTGGAGAACGTCACCGTTTACGATTCCGAGCTCAACGGCGAGTACATTGGCTGGCACTCGCGCAACCTGCGCCTCGTAAACTGCCACATAACGGGCGAGCAGCCGCTCTGCTACGCCCACGACCTGGTGCTGGAGAACTGCACCTTCGGCCCCGACTGCGACCGCGCCTTTGAGTACTCCACCGTGCAGGCCGACATACGCGGCGCCATCACAAACATTAAGAACCCCACGTCGGGGCGCATCGTGGCCGACGAGATAGGCTCCGTCACCCTCGACGAGAACATACGCCAACCCGCCAACTGCGTGATAGAGGCGCGCGGCGGAAGCCTGGGCCGCTAACCGCGCCGCGCCTGCGGGTGGCGGCCTTGGCCGCTTCAGGCGGCAAAACAAGAGCCGGCCCGGATTGACCTATTGGGTCAGTCCGGGCCGGCTTTGTTTGTGCAGGCGCGGCGTTATCTCGCGGCAGGCGCAGCAAGGGTGGCTGGCTCCTTGGCTTGCCCCGTCTTTATGCTGTCGCCATTGGCGGCGGCGCGCGTGGCCCAGTCGCTCCATCCGCCTATCTTCACGAGGTCGAACGCGGCGAGGGTGCGCCCCGTGTCATAGTCGTCGAAGTAGCCGCGGAAACGCTGTCCGCTGCCCACGTGGTACAGTTCGTAGTCGCGAATGATTACGCGGTAACCGTCGTAATAGTCGAGCAGTATGCGCCCGCCCTGCACTTCCCAGTCGAACTCCACGTCGTAGGCATGGCCCGTGCGCCGGTTGTAGTCTATCTCGCGTCCGTATCCGCCGGAGGCGAAGTCGCCGTCTTGCACGAACCATATCTCGGTGTCCCAGCTGTCGTAGCCTCCGTAGCGGTCGGAGTAGTAGTCGCCCTCTATGCTTCCCTGCCAGTATCCGTTGAGGTCGTAGGCTTGCTGTGTGTCGTCGTCGGTGCATGAGGCCATCGCCACGGCGGCAACTATGGCCATGAGTGCCAGCCTTAGGTAGTGGGTTGTCTTGTTCATAAGCGGTAGTAGGTTGTTGTTTGCTTGCAAAGTTAATTAAAAAATCCGGCTTGCCTATGGCGAAATGCCTATTTGTCGTTAGGGGATTCCCTATCGTGGGTGCATTTTTCCGGCTCGTCGCCCCCGGCGGCAGGCTTGCCGAAGTCGGGGTCTATCTTCAGGAATGCCGCCACGGCGAACGTCATCGTGCACGCGGCCATGACGATGATGAAGAACGTGCGGTAGCCCACGGCCTCCTGCAACGCCCCGGCGAAGAGGCCCGGAATCATCATCGAGAGGGCCATGAAAGCCGTGCAGAGGGCGTAGTGGGCGGTTTTGTGCTCGCCCCGGCTGTAATAGATAAGGTAGAGCATATAGGCTGAGAAGCCGAAGCCGTAGCCAAACTGCTCTATGAACACGCAGGCGCTGATTACGAGCAGGCTCTCGGGCATGGCGTAGCTCATGTAAACGTACACGGCGTCGGGCAGCGTTATGGCGCACACCATGGGCCACAGCCACCGCTTGAGGCCGTCGCGCCCGGCGGCCATGCCGCCCAGTATGCCGCCCAATGTGAGCCCTATCACGCCCACAGTGCCCTGCACGAGGCCGTACTCGGCGGGCGAGAGGCCCAGCCCGCCGTTGTGTCCGGCATCGATGAGGAACAGGGCCGACACCTTGGCCAGCAGGCCCTCGGGCATGCGGTAGAAAAGCATGAAGCAGATGCCCGCTACCACCTGCGGCTTCATGAAGAATGTCTTAACCGTAAGCCCCAGCTCGCGTGCCAGGGCGGTGGCCCCGCCAGCGTGGCGCTCGCCGTCCTCGGCCGGCCGTGGCAGCGCCCGGCTGTGGTATAGCCAGAGGGCAATGAACAGGCCCGCCATGAAGTAGAACATCAGGCTCCAGGAGTACCTCACGCTGCGGGTTAGCACCTCAAGGTTGCCCGCAATCATCACGAGCACACCCTGGCCGAAGATGGTGGCTATGCGGTAGAACGTGGAGCGTATGCCCACGAACCACGCCTGGTGGTGCTGGTCGAGCCCGAGCATGTAGAAACCGTCGGCGGCTATGTCGTGCGTTGCGCTCGAAAAGGCCATCAGCCAGAAGAAGAACAGCGTGCCTTGCAGCCACCACGAGGCCGGGATGGTGAACGCCACGCCACCTAAGGCTGCGCCCACCAGGAGCTGCATGGCCAGTATCCACCACCGCTTGGTCTTGATTATGTCTACGAACGGGCTCCAGAACGGCTTTATGACCCACGGAAGGTAGAGCCACGATGTGTAGAGGGTGATCTCCGTGTTCGACAGCCCCAGCCGCTTGTACATTATGAGCGAGATGGTCATCACGGCCACGTAGGGTATTCCTTCGGCAAAGTAGAGCGACGGAACCCATGCCCAGGGATTGCGCCTTGCAGGCGATTTTGCAGTTGTTTTCATTTGTATGGTGTTATTTTTGCGGGGCTTCTGTTTAGTAAATCTTCTTTATCTCGGCCCCCCGGTAGTAGTGGAGCAGGATGCTGTCGTAGGCATATCCGCGCTCGCCCATCATGGCGGCGCCTATCTGGCAGAGGCCCACGCCGTGGCCCCAACCTGCGCCGGTAAGGGTGAAACGGCTCGGGATGCCGTCGGGAGCGAGTTCCTTGTCTACCACGAACGCGCTGCTGTACAGGTGGCTGTGGCTCAGGGCGCGGCGTATCTCCAGTTCCTTGCCTATGGTGAGCTGCCCTTTCGTGCCGACAATCTTCAGCTTCCAGATGCGTCCGCTCTTGCCCCTGGCCACGGGGATGAGGTGGGTTATCGCGCCGAAGTCGCTGCCGAGGCGTTCGGCCAGCAGTTCGGCCAGCTCTGCCTGGGTGTATTCAACGCGCCAGCGGTAGAAGTCGGGCGTTTCCTGGTCGTAGTCGTTGAGCACTTGCGAGAGCACGCTGCGGTCGCTGGTGTTGCAGAACGATGGCGGGGCGGAGCGTATCCAGCGTTCGGCCTCGGCCTCGCAGGTGAGGTCGGGCAGCGGCGCCGGGCCGCCGTCGCGCACCGCCACGAGGTATGGCTTGGGCGAGTCTTCCCAGCAGTATTGGAACTCCTCGGTCACTCCGCCGCAGCACTTGCTGAAGCGGGCGTCGCATATCTCGCCGCCGTAGGCCAGCACCTGGCCCCTGGTGGCCCTGATGGCATCGGCCACGGCGGGTCTGCCGGCACGCGTTATGCCTTGGTATCGCTGGCAATGGTCATCGGCGCAAACGTCGAAAATGGTGTGGTCTTCGCGGTCGTGCCACTTTATCAGCTCGCCATCGTGCTTGGCAAACGAGAAGAAACCGCCCGTGCCGCCCGGTTGCCTGCGCCGTTTGTCCATCTGCGCGAGCAGCCAGCTGCGCGAAATCACGGCGTGGGCCTTTAGCAGTTCGGCTGATGAGGTGGCGCGCATCTCGCTCGAAATGACGCTTGTAAGGTACTCTTCCACCGGCAGGTGGTTGATGGCGGTTATGTTGTCGGCTTCTACCACGAGCTGCAGCGAGCCTTTGAACGTCTGCGTCTCCTTGCGTTCCCAGTGGAAGCCCACGCCGATGGTTACGTCGTGGAGCGAGAACGACGCTTCGGCCGATAGCGGCGTGAACGTAAGTTCGCGCCACTGGTTGCCCCGCCATACTATCCCGCCTTCGGAGAACTCCACGCGCTGCCGCCCTTCAATGGTCTCGCCCTTGGCCGAGTGGGGGCCGTTGAGGGTGAACTCGATGCACTTGCGGCTCATTATCCCCACCGAGACGTTGGGCTCCTCGATGCTCGTGGATGCGGCATGGCGGGCTGGCGCCGCTGCCTTTACGCCCTCGATGATGGCCGCCACCTCGCTGTCGGTGCATGAAACCTCGCGCAATATCCCTGCGGCGGTTTCGGGCGTGAGCCTGTCGAAATCCTCTTGGCGCGGCGTTATTATCAGTCCGCTCATGTCGAGCGCGCCCGGGCTGGCGAGCAGTTGCTCCTCGCCGGAAGCGTAGTAGCAGTCGGGGCGGTGCTTGCGGCGCGGGAACACCACGGCGAGGATGTCGCCGCCGCCTTGCCAGCACACGATGTTCACCATAGGTTCGCTTTCGCCCTGCCGCTGCGGAAGAGCTTCGTAGAGCGTGGCGAAGAGCCGTCGGCCGTCGTCGCTGCCATGCGAGCGAATGAGGAAGGCGGCGCAGGGATAGTCGGCCATGAGCCAGATGCCCGTGCCGTCGGCTTCGGGCAGCACCGGCGTGAGATTCCGGCTGAGCCTCGGCCATGCGGCCTGCAGTGGCAGTTGGGCGCCTGCCACGGCCTGGAAGTGTGCGTGGTCAGGCGCGGAGGCTCCGCAAAGAGGCCCGTTGTAGAACACCGTAAGCCCCCGGTGAGCCTCAAGCAGGCTTAGCATCTGGCCGTAGCGTTCCATGATGGCTTGCGGCTCGTGGCGCAGCGAGGGTATGGTGAAGTGCATGGGCATTATTGGGTAGGGGTTTACGAGCAGCTCGTGGCCATCGGCGGCGGGTGCCGATGCTTGCTCTTTCGGCCTGTTGTGCGCGCAGAGGAAGCACGGGCGGGAGTTTACCGACGCCTTGTCGATTTTCGCCCCTGTGGAGGTTATGCGGGCCGGGTTGTGCTGTGCCACGAGCGTCATGGTGTAGCAGGGCAGCTCGCGGGTTTCGGCCTCTGCCAGTTGGCGGTAGTGTCGGCGGGCGTCGGGCCACGTGGCGAGCTGGCGGTCGAAGAACCTTTGCAGGCTGTCGGTTTCGGTGCGGTCGGCCTTTCCGGCGTTGATTTGCCTCCGCGCCTGTATTTCGATGGTGCGCAGACGGTCTTTGTACAGGTTGTTGGCGTTCACCTTCTCTATCGGCAGTGCCGAGTCGCTGTTGCCCTCCCAGCGTCGGCAGAGGTACAGTTCATCGAAGATGCGGCCTATGCGGTAGTGGCGCGAGAAGCGCAGGCCCATGGCGTAGTCCTCGCCATAGCTCGTGTTGGGCATTGGCGTCTGCCTGAGCAGCGGCGTGAAGAAAGCCCTTGGCGCGCCGAGTCCGTTGATTCGCAGCGCGTTGTTGGCCCCGTTGTCGTCAGTCCACTCCGTGTGGGCTATCAGTCCGGGCGGCAGTGTGCTGAGGTTGAAGTCGCACATACGGTAAGAGCCTATCACCATGGCTGCCCGTTGCTCGCGGAAAGCATCGACCATGCGCTGCAGCGTGGCCGGCGAACTGTAAAGGTCGTCGCTGTCGAGCTGCACTGCGAAGCGGCCGCAGCGGCAGTCTTGCACGGCCATGTTCCAGCATCCGCCTATGCCGAGGTCGGTGCGCTGAGGCACTATGTGGATGAGCCGTGGGTCATGGATGGCCTGGAGCAGCCGTGTGGTGCCGTCGGTGGAGTGGTTGTCCACCACTATCACGTTGTAGCTGAAGCCGGTTTGCTGCCCCAGCGCGCTCTTTACGGCATCCATTATGGTGCGTTCACGGTTCTTTACGGGTATTATCACTGAGGCTTCCACGGTGAATGCCTGCTCGTCGAAGTTGGGTTCGAGGTAGCTTGCCGTGTCGGCCAGTGCGCCGATGTCGGCAAGGTGGGCCGTGACTACCTGCTCCATCTCCACTTGCACGTCGCGGTTGGCGGGGTTCACGTAGTCAAACTGCTTAACCCCGCTTGCCCTCGTGTCGGCCTCGCCCTCGGTGTAAAGGCACTCGCCAAGGTGGAAGATGCTGCCCTCGCGGCTGAGGAAGAGCCTCAGGTCGTAGAGGCCTGCATATATATAATGTGGCCCGGCGGCTCTCAGCGATGCATACTTGCGCAGCAGGTCGGCGCGGAAGAGCATCACAGGGCCGAAGTCGAAGTCATCGCGTATGCTGCCCTCCTGATAGTCGATGGCGGGGTGGGGCGTGGTCTTGTTGCCGTCGGCCACCGTATGGTCGGCGTAGACCATGGCCGCGCCGGAGTCCTCGGCCACCATGGCCATGCGCTCCACGGCACCCGCGCCCATGCTCACCGCGCCTCCTTTGGTGCAGAGCAGGGCATAGTCGGCCTCGGCCATGCCGGCCACGGCCCCTATGGCGTCGCTTCCGGTGACGGTGCCCACGGCCACAGCCCCGCATCCTTCGGGCAGTGTTTCGCTTTCGTCGGCCTCATCGGGCAGCAAAAGCGTTATCTTCCCCACGGCCGGGCAGTCGCAGAGCCGTGCCACGAGCGGGGCGGCCTCGGCGGCGCACCGGCATGCAAGGAAGCAGTCGGTCTTGATTGTCATGTGTGTAATCTTAGTTAATTTGCCACAAAGTTACGAAATAATGCTGTAAGATACAAATAATGTTTGCGTAAAGAGCCGGGTATAATTTGTATCTTTGCAGAAAATAAGCTGCGCTCGGGAAATTGGAAGCAAGCTTCCTTTCCGCTCGCTTGCATTATCTTTGCAGAACATTAAAGTATACATACAGATAACTTATGAATAAGTTCAGGAAACTTGTGGCCATCGAGCCTGTAGGACTTGAAGCCTGGGCCGAGGAGCGGTTGCGCTCCTTGGCGGGAGAGACAATTATGCATACGGACATACCGCAAGACGCCGACGAGATAGTGAGGCGCATAGGCGATGCCGACGCGGTGCTGCTGAGCTACACATCGACCATTACCGCCAACGTGCTGGCGCGCTGCCCGCAGGTGCGCTATGTGGGCATGTGCTGCTCGCTCTACTCGCCAGAGAGCGCCAATGTGGACATACGCTACGCCGAGGCTCACGGCATAACCGTCACCGGCATACGCGACTATGGCGACGAGGGCGTGGTGGAATATGTGGTGAGCGCGCTTGTGCGCCGCCTGCACGGCTTCGGCATGGAGCCATGGTTTGGCGAGCCGAGCGAGATAACGGGCCTGAAGGTGGGCGTCGTGGGCCTTGGAAAGTCGGGCGGCATGATAGCCGATGCCATGCGCTTCTTCGGTGCTGAGATAGGCTACTATGCCCGCAGCGAGAAGGCTGCTGCCACGGAAAAGGGCTACCGCTTCATGCCGCTTGGCGACCTGCTGGAGTGGAGCGACGTGGTGTTCTGCTGCCTCAACAAGAACACAGTGCTGCTTGGCGACGGTGAGTTTGCCCGCCTTGGCAGTCACAAGCTGCTCTTCAACACCGGCCTTTCGCCCGCATGGCAGGAGGAAGCCTTTGCCCGCTGGATAGAGGGCGACAACGTTTGCTACTGCGACACCGTGGGCGCGCTGGGCGGCGAGCGATTCCTCGACCATCCGCACGTGCGCTGCGCCCGCGTATCCACCGGCCGCACACGCCAGGCTTCGCGCCGCCTAAGCGAGAAGGTACTGGCAAATGTGGAAGAAACTCTAAAGCGTCTTTAAGGAGTTATAAGGAGTTAGAGGGAGTTATAAGGAGTTAGAGGACATATCCGTCGTGGCTGTTTAAGGGATATTCTGCCACGCAACATACGTCCTCTAACTCCTTATAACTCCCTCTAACTCCCTCTAACTCCCTTTGAAGTATTGTTGGTCTCCTACACAAACACCACTGGCGAGGCGATGTTGCGCAGGGTGCTCACTACCGACCAGGCCGCTATCTCGGCCGTGGCACTGTAGACATCGATGACAGCGCGCACTTGGCTGTTGCGTATCTCAACGCGCTGGGTGTCGCCCTTGAAGCCCGGCGTTGACTGCATCTTCACGTTCAGCTTTCCCGGGCCTACCGAGGCGCGGGCGGCTGCCACCGTAACGTTTACCTTGGTGGG
Organism: uncultured Prevotella sp.; assembly: GCA_944320105.1. Lineage (GTDB taxonomy): Bacteria > Bacteroidota > Bacteroidia > Bacteroidales > Bacteroidaceae > Prevotella. The sequence goes on from CALUGA010000014.1 coordinate 10,347, forward strand.
GAAAAGCTTTATGGCCTCTGCCGCCGTGCCGCAGAACACCGTGCGCTGTTCTGCCTGTAGGGCATCGTCGTAGACGGGAGTGCCGCGCAGCGCGTCGGGGCCTTTCTCGTTGAAGAACTCCGCCTCGGCGCCGCCCATCAAGGTGGCCGTCTGCAATACGTCGAAGCCTCCTGTGGCTCCCGACACTATGTAGATGCGGCTGCCGCCTTGAGCCGCAGTGCGCTGTGCATCGGCGTAGAACGCCTCGTCGGCAAAGGCACCGATGGAGAGGCACACCACCGATGTGCCTTGGGCGAGCGCGGGCAAGGCCCACTCGCGCAGAGCGGCGGGTGATGCCGCCTCGACGAGGAAATCGGGATTGAGCGCCAGCAGCTCTTCTATCGACTGCGCCACGCGGCAATCCTGCCCGGCTGCCCGCAGTTCATTGGCCACGGCCTCGGCCTTTGCCGCTGTGCGCGAGAATACTCCTGTAACTTTGTAACCAGGCAGCAGGCCGCTTGCCGCCGCCTTTGCCACTCTGCTGCCCAACTTGCCGCATCCGGCAATGGCTATTGTCTTCATTGTCTTGTTTGGTTTTTTTGTAGGTGGGGTAGGTGATGTAGGTGGGGTAGGTGATGTAGGCTTTTGCTTCAGAACGTGGCGGCGGCCAGGCTCTCCCTTGCCTTGGTGCAGTCGGCCACAAGCTCGTCTACTATTTCCTTGGCCGTCTTTATCTCCCTTACAGAGGCGGCCACTTGCCCTATTTCCAGTTCTCCGTTGTCTGTGTCGCCTTCAAAGATGCCTCGCTTTGATGCCGCCGCGCCGAGGATGGAGCGCAGCTCGTCGGCCTCAGCACCCCGGCTTTCGGCTTCGGCAATGCGGTCGTAGAGCGCGTTTTTCACCAGTCGGCTGGGCGATATCTTCTTCAGGCAGAGCATGGTGTCGCCCTCGCCCATGGCCACGCACCGCTGCTTGAAAGCCTCTGAGGCCGAGCTTTCTGCCGCCAGGGCGAAGAGCGTGCCTACCTGCACGCCCTCGGCGCCCAGTGCCATGGCCGCCAGCATGGCCTCGCCGCAGCCTATGCCGCCGGCGGCGAGCAGGGGCAACCGCGTGGCGCGGCGCACTTCGGGTATCAGGGCCATGGTGGTGGTTTCCTCGCGGCCATTGTGTCCGCCGGCCTCGAAGCCCTCTGCCACTACGGCGTCTACGCCGGCCTCCTCGCACTTGCGGGCAAACTTGCTGCTCGACACCACGTGGGCCACCTTTATGCCTGCCTCGTGGAGCATGGGGGTGAACTTCTTGGGGCTACCGGCCGAGGTGAACACTATCTTCACGCCCTCGTCGATGATTATCTGCATGAGCCGGTCAATCTCGGGATACATCAGCGGCACGTTGACGCCCCAGGGCTTGGCTGTGGCCTCTTTCATCTTCCCTATGTGCTCGGTGAGCGTTTCAGGGTGCATCGACCCTGCCCCGAGCAGTCCAAGGCCGCCCGCATTGCTCACGGCAGAAGCCAGTCGCCAGCCGCTGCACCATACCATTCCGCCTTGCACTATCGGATGGCGGATTCCGAAAAGTTCGCATATCCTGTTCATGGTCTTGTCTTTTTTGTTGCCCTGCAAAGATAAGCATAAAGGCGCAGACAGCAAAGTTTTTGGCGCAAAAACAAGTGGGCAGGGCAGGGCCGGGGATGAAATTTTGTAATAAAATGTTACTGCCAGTCCGGCAGCTTGGTGCGTATAGGCAAGTAGCTGATATCCAGCAGTTTGGGTGTATGTGCCGTTTGTCAATGCAATACGGCCTGTTTTGCAGTGCCAAACGGCCTGTATTGCGGCGCAAAACGTGCCGTTTGGCATTGCGAAACGGGTAAGGGTGAGGGGCAGTGCGCGCTTTTGTAAGGAAAAGCGTCAGCCGATGAGCATGGCAAGCAGCGGTATGCTGGCCACGGAGAGCAGTGTGGAGACAAAGGTGCCTTGCGTCATCACGGTTTCGTCGCGCCCGTATTTCATGCAGAACATGGTGCCGAACGAGGCCACCGGCATGCCTATGAGCGTGGCGTTGATGGCGGCCACGAGGTGGTCGGCGCCGATGGCTGTCATGAGGTAGTAAACGGCCAGTGGCAGCAGGAGCAGGCGGAAGAGGCACATCGTGTACGTTCCGGCGTTGCCAACCATGCGCCTGGCGGGTATGGCGGCCATGCTCGACCCTATGACGAGCAGTGCGCCGGGCACCGTCATGCCGCCCAACAGGCTCAGCGGGCGCGCCACCACCTCGGGCGCGCGCCACCCGGCAGCCACTATCAAGATGGATAGGTAGGTGGCTATCATGGCCGGCGAGCAGAGCAGCTGCCAGCGGAAGCCGCCCAGACGCTGCCCCGTTACGAACATGATGCCCCAGATGAAGACGGTGAGCGTGTTGGGGGCGTTGAGCACGCAGGCGTAGAACACTGCACTCTGGCCGAAGATGGAGGCCACGATGGGGTAGCCGATGAAGCCCACGTTGGCAAAGGTGAGCATGAAGCTGTACATGCCCCGCTCGCTGCGCCTTATGGGCATGAGGCGCGGCAGCACGTAGGCCAGGACTATGAGCAGGGCATACGTGAGCAGCCCCACGCCGAGCAGGGCCGGTATGTGGCTGCGGTCGGGCATGGTGTCGCCCATGGTTGAGGAGACGATGAGGCAGGGGCAGGTAACTTGTATTATGAAGTTGGAGAGCCGCTTGTCGAACTCGCCGCCCACGAGGCCGCACTTGCGGGAGATGAACCCGGCCAGCACCAGGGCGAAGAGCACTGCCATCTGGGTGGCCACCTGCGTAATGTCCATATTGTATGTAGTTTTCTTTTCAGCCGGCAAAAGTACAGCTTTTTTGCCAAAGCGGTTGCAATGGCGGCGTTAAAAACGGCGGAATAGGAAAATATTGGCTAAATTTGCGGCGCAAATACTTACGCAGTCATGATTGGAACGATAGTAAACACCTGCGCCATAATCGTTGGCACACTGGTTGGCACGGTGCTCGGCAGGGGGATAAAGGAGAAGTATAAGTCGGCCTTGTACAATGCGCTGGGGCTGGCCAGCCTCATGATAGGGCTCAACGCGGCCATAGCCAATATGCCCAAGAGCCGCTATCCAGTGCTCTTCATAGCGGCATTGGCCGTTGGCAGTGTGGCAGGCACGGCGCTCGACATTGACGGACGCTTCCGCCGGCTGGTGGAGCGGAGGTCGCGGCGTGGCGGCGGGCGAAACCTGGCCGATGGGCTTTCGGCTGCCATACTGCTTTACTGCATTGGCCCCCTGTCGATGCTCGGCCCCGTGATCAGTGCGCTCAATGGCGACAACACTTTCCTCTTTACCAACGCTACGCTCGATTTTGTGTCGTCAACGGTTTTCGCCTCTACCTACGGACTGGGCATGGTGCTCGCCGCCCCGGTGCTCTTTTGCTGGCAGGGGCTTTTCTGGCTCGTTGCAAGGCTGTCGAGTCAGGCAGTGAGCGATGCGCTCATGGCAGAGCTGCTCATTGTGGGCGGACTGATGATCACTGCCAGCGGCCTCTCGCTCTTGGGCATCAAGGACTGCAAGACGCTCAACCTCCTGCCTGCCCTTGCCGTTCCTGTGGTGTGGTTCTTGGTGTGGTGAGGATAATAAGTTAAGGGGTTTGGGTAAGGAGTTAAGGGATAATGAGTAAGGAGTTAAGGGATTTGGGTAAGGAGTTAAGGAGTTAGAGGTAGTAAAGGAGTTAAGACGTATGCTTTGTTGGCGGCATTTTATGGCACCCGCAAAAGCTATTGTCTTAACTCCTTTACTACTTCTAACTCCTGAACTCCTAAAGATAAGCTCCTGAACTCCTAAAGATAAGCTCCTTAAAATTTACCTTATGAACAGCAGTTCGCGATACTTGGGCAGTGTCCATAGGCCGTCCTCGACAATCATTTCGAGGCTGTCTATCTCCTTGCGGATGGCTTCCATCTTAGGCTCCACGGTGTCGTGGTAGGCTATGGCGCGCTCATGGATGCTCTCTATACGGTTGGCCACGCGGCGCGACTCTATCAGCTCGTCTACAAGAGTCTCTATCGACTCGGTGCATACGGCTATTTCCTCTATCAATTTCATGTTGCGCACGCTAAGGCGTTCGGCCTTGTCGGCGGGGAACACGGCCTTCATGCTCTGCACGTTGCGTATGAGCTGGCTCTGATAGTGCGTGGAAACGGGGATTATGTGGTTCATCGATATGTCGCCGATTACGCGCGCCTCTATCTGCACACGCTTCACGTAGGTTTCCCATTTCACCTCGTTGCGCGCCTCAAGCTCCTTGCGCTTCATCACCTTAGTGCTCTCGAACATACTTATGCTGGCCTCGTCGAGGTAGCGCTCGAACACTATCGGGCAGCTGCTCTCGGTGTCGAGGCCGCGCCGTTTGGCTTCCTCCACCCATTCTTCGGAGTATCCGTTGCCGTCGAAGCGTATGGGCTTGCACGTCTTTATGTCCTCGCGCAGCACGTCGAGGATGGCGCTTATCTTGCCTTCGCCCTTGGCGATGAGGGCGTCTACGCGCGCCTTGAAGCTCGTAAGGGCCTCGGCCACGGCGGCGTTGAGCGCAATCATCGCGCTGGCGCAGTTGGCTTCGGAGCCTATCGCGCGGAACTCGAAGCGGTTGCCGGTAAAGGCGAAGGGGCTTGTGCGGTTGCGGTCGGTGTTGTCGATGATGAGTTCGGGTATCTGCGGGATGTCAAGCTCCATGCCCTGCTTGGCCTTGAGGTTGAACAGCTCGTCCTTGTCGGAGTTCTCGATGTGGTCGAGCAGCTCACCCAGCTGTGTGCCGAGGAACGACGAGATGATGGCAGGCGGTGCCTCGTTGCCGCCCAGGCGGTGGGAGTTGCTTGCGCTCATGATGCTCGCCTTGAGCAGTCCGTTGTGCTTGTAGACGGCCATCAGCGTCTCCACTATGAACGTCACGAAGCGCAGGTTCTCCTCGGGCGTCTTGCCCGGCGCGTGGAGCAGCACCCCGTTGTCGGCGCAGAGGCTCCAGTTGTTGTGCTTGCCGGAGCCGTTGATGCCTGCGAACGGCTTTTCGTGGAGCAGCACGCGGAAGCCGTGCTTGCGCGCCACTTTCTTCATGAGCGACATGAGCAGCATGTTGTGGTCTACCGCGAGGTTGCACTCTTCGTATATCGGTGCAAGCTCAAACTGGTTCGGTGCCACCTCGTTGTGGCGCGTCTTGCACGGTATGGCCAGCTCCAGTGCCTGTATTTCGAGGTCTTTCATGAAGGCCTGCACGCGGTCTGGGATGGTGCCGAAGTAGTGGTCGTCCATCTGTTGGTTCTTTGCGCTCTCGTGACCCATCAGCGTTCGGCCCGTGAGCATGAGGTCGGGGCGGGCGGAGTAAAGCCCCTCGTCAACGAGGAAGTACTCCTGCTCCCATCCGAGATTGCACTTCACCCGCGTCACCTCGGGGTAAAAGTACTTGCAAACGTCGGTGGCGGCGCGGTCGACGGCGTGGAGCGCGCGCAGCAGCGGGGCCTTGTAGTCGAGCGCTTCGCCCGTGTAAGAGATGAAGATGGTGGGTATGCAGAGTGTGTCGTCGATGATGAAGACCGGCGATGTGGGATCCCAGGCCGAGTAGCCCCGTGCCTCGAACGTGTTGCGTATGCCGCCGTTGGGGAACGAACTTGCATCCGGCTCTTGCTGTACGAGCAGCTTTCCCGAGAAGTTCTCCACCATGCCGCCCTTGCCGTCGTGCTCCACGAAGGCGTCGTGCTTCTCTGCCGTGCCTTCCGTCAGTGGCTGGAACCAGTGCGTGTAGTGCGTCACGCCCATCTCCATTGCCCACTTCTTCATCCCGGCGGCCACGGCGTCGGCTATCGAGCGGTCGAGTCTTGTGCCGTTGTCAATGACGTCTGTCAGTTTTGCAAAGACGTCGGCAGGCAGGTACTTGTACATTTTCTCGCGGTTGAACACGTACTTTCCGAAGTATTCCGATGGCCTTTCCTTTGGCGGAACGACATCGACGGCTTTCTTCTTGAAAGCCTCTTCGACGACCTGAAATCTTAAGTTTGCAGACATATTTTGTTACTTTGTTAGGTTGCTTGTTTGTTGTTGCTTGGCGGTTGTTGGAGCGTTGCCGGCTGTCAGTCGATGAATCTCTTCGTTATGTCGCCGTAATGGTCTATGCGGCGGTCGCGCAGGAAAGGCCACCAGCGGCGCACCTGCTCGCTGTGCTCAAGGTCGATGTTGACGATTATGCTCTCCTCGTCGGTTTCGGATGCCTCGTAGAGCAGTTCGCCCTGCGGCCCTGCGACGAACGATGTACCCCAGAACTGTATGCCTTCGGTTTGTTCCGAGGGATCCGGCTCGAAGCCAACGCGGTTCACTGCCACCAACGGCAGGCCGTTGGCCACGGCGTGTCCGCGCTGCACGGTCTGCCATGCGCGCCGCTGCCGCTGCTGTTCGTCGGGCGTGTCGCTCAGCGCGTAGCCTATGGCAGTGGGGTAGATGAGCAGTTCGGCGCCCCGCAAGGCCATCAGTCGGGCGGCTTCCGGATACCACTGATCCCAGCAAACCATCACCCCGAGGCGGCCTACTGACGTGTCGATGGGCCGGAAACCGAGGTCGCCGGGCGCGAAATAGAACTTCTCGTAGTACGCAGGGTCGTCGGGGATATGCATCTTGCGGTATCGCCCGGCGATGGTTCCGTCGCGCTCTATCACCACTGCGGTGTTGTGGTAGAGGCCCGGCGCGCGCCTTTCGAAGAGCGACGTGACGATGACCACACCGTACTGGCGGGCCAGTTCGCCGAACATTTCGGTCGAGGGACCGGGTATCGGCTCGGCGAGGTTGAAGTTGTTGACGTCTTCCGTCTGGCAGAAGTAAAGCGAGTTGTGCAGTTCCTGCAGCACCACGAGCTGTGCGCCGCGCTGCGCCAGGTCGGCCACGCCTTCGGCAAGCCGCACGATGTTGCTGCGCGTGTCGGCGGTGTTATGCAGTTGCAGGAATCCTATCTTGAGTTCTTTCATCTTTTTTTGTCTTGTGGAAAATAGGTCTGATAAGTCTAATTGGCCAAATTAGGTCATTTGGCCGGCGTGGTTTGGGGGTATTGCATGGTGCAGCAGTGCAGCGAGCCGTGCTGTACGATAACGCTGCGGCAGTCGATTCCCACTATTTCCCTGCCGGGGAAAGCCTGTCTGATGGCTTCGGCAGCCTCGGCATCGAGTTCGGGCTGGCCGTATGTGGGGTAGAGCACTGCCCCGTTTACAACGAGGAAGTTGGCGTAAGTGGCCGGGAGCCGTTCGCCGCCACGCACGATGGGGCGCGGCATGGGCAGCTTTAGCAGTCGGTATGGGCGTCCGTCGGCAGTGGTGAGCGAGTGCAGTTGCTCTTCCATGGCGTGTAGCTCGGCATATTGCTCGTCGGCTTTGTCGTTGCAGCCCATATATAATAAGGTGTCGTTAGGGGCTATTCTCACCAGCGTGTCTATGTGTCCGTCGGTGTCGTCGCCAGTCAGCTGCCCATGGTCAATCCACACTATGCGCTCGGCGCAGAGCGTTCTTTTGAGGTAAGCGTCAATGTCTTGCCGCGTCATGGGCTGGTTGCGGTGCGGTGCGAGCAGGCATCCCGTGGTGGTGAACACCGTTCCCGTGCCGTCGCTCTCTATCGCCCCTCCCTCCAGCACGAAGCCGTTGTGGTTGGCATATTCGCCTCCAACGAGGCCGCTTTCGTACAGATGGCGGTTGATGGCGTTGTCTTTCTCGGCCCCGAACTTCTCGCCCCAACCATTGAAGCGGAAGTCGAGCAGCCGCCTGCCGTATCCGTTGGTGAGCGATATGAACGCGTGGTCGCGCGCCCACGTGTCGTCCGTTGGGCAGGCAAGTGTGGCTATGTTGCTCAATATGCCGTCGCCCGCTGCCCGGCTGATGGCGGCGAGAGCCTCCTCGGGCTGCGGGGCCACTATCAGCAGCCGCTCGCGGCGGGCTATCTCGGTGGCCATCTGCACGTAGGTGGCTGTTATCTCGTCGATGAGGGGCAGCCAATCTGTGTCCTTGTGCGGCCATGTAAGCTGCACGAACTCTTGCGGTTCCCATTCAGCGGGCAGTCGCCATTTGCCTGTTGTTGTGGCTGTGGCATCCATCTCTTTACCTTGTGTCATTGCTGTTTACGGCGCAAAGTTACTCTTTTTTTCCCTACTTTGCAACGAAGCGGCTTGTTTTTGTATGGTACATTTACGGCATCGGGCCGGGAGCGCAGTGCTTCCGGCCCGATGATGCTTGCCTGCGGAGCTTACTCCATGGCCTCAGGCACGATGTCGTCGTCGGCCTTCTTCACGGTCTTGCGTATGGCGCGCTTGCGCGTTGTTGCCTTCTTCTTGTCGTCGGCGGGAGCCTTGTCGGCCTTTACTCCTGCCAGTTCGGGGTCGATGAGTATTCGGCCGCAGTACTCGCAAACGATGATTTTCTTGTGCATCTTTATGTCCAGCTGCTTCTGTGGCGGTATCTTGTTGAAGCATCCGCCGCAGGCGTCGCGCTGCACGTAGACGATGCCCAGTCCGTTGCGGGCGTTCTTGCGTATGCGCATGAACGACGAGAGCAGCCTCGGCTCTATCTTCGCCTCAAGTTCGGCCACCTTTTCCTTCAGCTTCTCTTCCTCGGCGCGGGTCTCCTCCATTATCTCGTCCAGTTCGCCCTTCTTCACGTCGAGGTCGTTCTGGCGGTCCTTTATGGCCTCTTCGTTTTCGTTCAGCTCGGCGGTCTTCTCTTCTATGCGCGCCTGGGCCTCGCGTATCTTCTTGTTGCACAGCTCTATCTCAAGCGACTGGAATTCGATTTCCTTGCTCAGCGTGTCGTATTCGCGGTTGTTCTTCACGTCGTTGAGCTGCAGCTTGTAGCGTTCCACGCTGGCCTGCGCCTCGTTTATCTCGGCTTTCTTCTGGCTCACGGCCTTTTGGAACTCGTCTATCTCGCGCCTTATTTTCTCCACTCGGATGGTCAATCCCTCTATTTCGTCCTCGAGGTCTTGCACTTCCAGGGGCAGCTCGCCCCTCAACGCCTTTTTCTCGTCGATAGCCGAGAGCGTGGTTTGCAGCTGGTAGAGGGTCTTCAGTTTCTCTTCCACTGACAGGTCTGTAGGATCTTTCTTTGCCATTGTTATAGGTATATTATGGGATTCGTGTTCGTCTCCGCGATGAAGAGCGGCAGTTGCGGACACGCCTCGCCGATTATTGATTTGAATATTTCGCTTGTGAACTGTTCGCTCTGGTAGTGGCCGATGACGCATATCTGCACCTGCTGCTCGTGGCCGGCGTAAACGTGGTAGTGCATCTCGCCCGTTACAAAGGCGTCGGCCCCGGCCTTGATGGCCTCGCCCAGCAGGAAGTCGCCCGCGCCGCCGCAGATGGCCACGCGCCTGATGGGCCGCCTGAGCAGCTCGTTGCACTGTGCGCACTCCACGCAGAACTCGCGCTTTAGCATCAGCACAAAGTCGTCGGCGGCCATGGCCTCGGGCAGCGAGCCTATCACGCCGCTGCCGGCATCCTGTCCGCCACCCTTCGGGGCGAAGAACTCCACGCCCTCAAGGCCCATCTTCTCGGCCATCTTGAAGTTGACGCCGCCGCGCGCGTTGTCCATGTTGGTGTGCATCGACACCACGGCCACGCCCGCGCGGATGGCCTTCATGACCGTGCGCTGCACATAGTCGGCGTCTGAAATCTGCTTCAGCCCGCGGAACAGCAGCGGATGGTGGCTCACTATGAGGTTGCAGCCCTTGGCGATGGCCTCGTCCACGATGCGCTCGTTGACGTCAAGGCACAATAAAGCCCCTGATGCTTCCGTCTCTGTCAGTCCTACTTGCAGGCCGGCGTTGTCCCAGTCTTCCTGCAAGGGCAGAGGCGCGAATCGTTCAAGGGCGCTCATCACTTCCTTTATCTTCACGCTTTTACAGCTTAAATATAATATGTATCCAGGCTGCAAAGGTACTGATTTTTATCGTTTCGCGTGCATTGAGCGCATTCTTTTTAACTCTTTTTTGCGTCAACGGTTGCCTTGGATGGCCAGAAATACATATATTTGCAGGCCGTGAGCGAGGGCTTCACGGGCATGGGCTCACGGCATAATGTAGTTGCATATAAACATATATGATATGAAAAAGACATTGACAGCGGTCGTGGCTGCGTTTGGTTTCGTGCAGGCCATGGCCCAGCAGGGTGGCAATTACACCGTTAGCGGCACCATTGCAGACACCCGCGGTTTTGGCGATGTGGCTTATCTCGTGCGCTACGACGACGGCAAGCGGCTCGACAGCGTGCGCCTGGACGGCAAGGCTTTCAGCTTCGTGGGGCGCGTTGACACGGCCGTTTTCTGTTGCATAGCGTCCGGCAGTCGCGCGGTAGGCTATTTCATCCTTGAGCCGGGCGACATTAAGGTGAACACCTCCGACGAGGGGAAGTGCCGCCCCTCAGGTACGCCGATGAACGCCGAGATGGCCGGCATCGACGCCGAGGCGGCGGCACTCAACGCCAAGCTCCGCAAGACCATAGCCGGCCTGCGTTCACGCGGGCTCGATGCAGGAGAGCTTAACAGGCAGGCCGGCGAGTTCACTGCCAACACTCAGCAATACTTCCGCACCCGGGGCGACGAGCTGTTCGCCCGCCACGGCAACGATGCGCTGGGCGAATACCTCATGGGTACCGACTATATGCAGGCGCGCCGCGACATCGACCAAATGAAGAAGATTGGCACGTTTGGCCCGTGGCTGCGCTCGCGCACAAAGGTGCGCGCACTATGGGACCGCATAAAGGCCAAGCGGTCGACCATGCGCGGGGCGCAATACCGCGACATCTACGGGCGCGATGCCGACGGCAATCCCGTGAAGCTGAGCGACTATGTGGGCCGCGGCGGGTATGTGCTCGTTGATTTCTGGGCATCGTGGTGCGGCCCTTGCAAGCGCGAGATTCCCTATCTGGCCCGCCTTTACAAGAAGTACAAGGACAAGGGGCTGACCGTGGTGGGAGTGTTCGTGTGGGACAAGGAGGAAAACCTGCGCGGTGCCATGCGCGAGGAGGGCATAAAGTGGCCCCAGATCGTTGACACCGAGGAGGCTGCCCGCAAGAAATACGGCATAACCGGCATACCTCAGATAATGCTCATCGGCCCCGACGGCAAGATAGCCGCACGCGACCTGCGCGGCGAACGCATGGTGCGCTTCGTCGAAGGCAAGCTCCGTGGCGAATGACGGGGCGTGATGTGTTCTTTACAGTAATGCGTAGAGCCTGCAAGGCGCGCCGTTTTGATTTGCAAAGCGGCGCGTTTTGCATTGTGATATGTGCCGTTTTGGCCTGCCGCCCAGCCTGTATTGCATGGCAGGGCGGCTGCATTGGCCAAGGTGTTGGCTGTCAGGTGGTTACAGATGCGGCGGGAGTGTCATCGCCGTTATGAAAGTTTTTTACAGCCAAAACTGCGCGATGGCAACCTCGAATAGATAAGTTAATAACTAAAAAACAGTTAAATAAAAGTTGAGAGGTTACCTTGTTTGCGGCAGAATTATTAATTTTACGGTCACGCAGGTTGCATTTGGGCTTCATCTACAGGTTGAATGCCGCTCATTCTCGCCATTTTACCGCATTGGCATTGTCGCGGTGGTGGCCAATGGTGTGCTGCCTGTGTCGGCAGCAGGCAGGTGCAAGTCTCATGGCGTTTGGTGCCAAAATCTGTGCATCGGCTTTTTCCACCCATGCTGCGCTTAACATCGGCCTGCCTTGCGCGTATAAAGTATGGCCGTGCGCTTGCCGGCGGCAACGCCATGTGCATCGGCGGGCATGGCAACTTGCACGGAATAAGAACTTAAGACTATAAATTATGAAACAGTTATTTGGCAAAACTTTCATCATTGTAGCCGCTGCCATGTTTGCCGCAACGACGGCGGCAGCCCAGCAAAAGGCCGCCTACACAGTGACGGGCGAGGTGAACGACTCCACCGCCGAGGGCAGGATGATTTACATCGAGCGTTACGATGACAACAGGTACATAGACAGCACCCGCATCGAGGGTGGCAAGTTCGTGTTCCGAGGCACAATAGACAGGCCGCGCTTCTGCCGCATACAGGCCACAGACCGGGAGCACGCCAACATCATACTGGAGGGAGGGCACGTTAGGGCCAGCGTCGGTAAAGCGTACAACAAGCCGTCGGGCACTCCGCTCAACGACGAGATGCGCCGCATCGAAGGCATCATGGACAGTCTTGAGGCAATGTTTAAGGCAGAGAAGAAGGTTGTGGAAGCCAGGCACCCAGACAGCACGGCCTGCGCCAGGGCTATGATGGCTGTCTACGACAGTGTTCAGGCTGCTTTACGAAGGGAGTACAACGTGCTCTTTGCGCTCCATCCCGACGATGCCATAACTACACATCTGCTCACTTCGGGCGTGCTGGCCTGCTACTCCCCGGTCGAGCGCGGGCGCCTCTTGGCCTCGTTCGGCCCTTGGGTCAAGTCGCAAAAGCTCTACAAGGGCTTTGCAAAGAGGCTCAAAGCCGAGCTTCGCACTTCGGCAGGGCAGGTGTTTGTAGATGTAGCCGGACGCGATGCCGACGGAAACCCGGTGAAGCTTAGCGACTATGTTGGCCGTGGCGGCTACGTCCTCGTTGACTTCTGGGCATCGTGGTGCGGCCCCTGCCGCAGGGAGATTCCCTATCTGGCCCGCCTGCACCGCGAGTTCAAGGACAAAGGGCTGACGGTTCTCGGGCTGTTCACTTGGGATGACGAGGAGCGTATGGGCAAGATGGCCAAGGAACTTGGCGCGGTCTGGCCCCAGATGTATGCCCCGGAGGACAAGGCTTTGGCGTCTTACGGGCTCGACGGAGTGCCGATGATAATACTCTTCGGCCCCGACGGGCGCATCGTTGAGCGTGGGCTGCGCGGCGATGTCATGGTAACTAAGGTGACGGATATAATGAACAAACATAACAGAGGCTTATGAACAGACTCAGGATTTTGGCTTCCGCCGCAATGATGGTGGCGGCTTTGCTGCCCGGCATGGCGCAGCAAGGCGGACGGAAAGTGTGCGTGGTGACGGGCGAACTGAATGGATTTCCCGCCTCTCTTGTAAACATAGTTCGCTATGGAGAGGATCATCGCTTTTACAGCGATACCATACCGATTCGTGACGGGCGCTTCAGCTATGAGCTGGAGGCCGATGGAAGCACCATATACGACCTCACAGCATCAAAAGACGGCAGGGGATTGTTTGTGCATTTCTTTGCCGAGGAAGGGGCTGTGCATATTAAGTTCCATCCCGATAGCGTGGCCGATGTCATTACATCCACGCCGCTCAACACGGAGAAAAGGCGCGTGGAGACCGCTACCGATACCATAACTGGCAACGCATTCGCCAGAAGGGAGGCCATTGAGGCTGCCGGGCGCGACCTCACTGAGCCTGCGCGGCGGCTCTTTGAGCTGCGCAAGAGCATCAACGACCGCGACTCCATCAAAGCGATAGAGGCCGAGATGAGGCGAATGTTCGATGAGGGTAGGGTTTATACCCCTGAGTATGAGGCGGCAGAAAAAGCCATCGGCGAGGCTTTCCGGCGGCAGTTCGAGGCCCGCTGCCGCTATGCCGTGGAGCATCCCGGCCCCGTTGGGCTTTATTTCCTGCAAGAGGCGGCTGCGAGCGAGCTGGCCGACACTGCCCTGGTGCGCCGCGCCGTAGAGGAGGTTTACGTTAAGAAGTACCCTGCGGCCTACGCCACGAGGTGGCTGCAGGGCTGGCTCGCGGGGTGCAACACGGGGGTGGGAGGCCGCTACTTCGACTTCACCGCGCCCGACCTCAGCGGCACAGACCACACGCTTTCGGCGGAAATCAAGGGCAAAGTGGCGCTCATAGACCTTTGGGGCAGCTGGTGCGGGTCGTGCCGATGGCACTCAAAGGCTCTCATCCCAGTATATAATAAGTACAGGGATCGCGGCTTCACCATAGTGGGCGTGGCCCGCGAGTTCCACGATTCCCGCGCCATGAAGAAGGCGATAGAGCGCGACGGCTACCCGTGGCTCAACCTGCTGGAACTTGACGACCGCCTCGGCATCTGGACAAAATACGGCGTTGGCAATGCCGGAGGCGCGCGCTTCCTCGTTGGCCGCGACGGGCGGATACTGGCCATCAACCCCGATGCCGCGCAGGTGGAGGCCTTTTTGGAGAAAGAACTGTAACATAAAACGAAGCAAATGAATGCAATGCGGTTTGTGGCGGCTGCCTGTGCACTGTCGATGGCAGCTGTTGTCGCCGCCCAGAGTGGCGGCATTTGCACCCACGTGGAGGGCGTAGTGGCCGACACGGCGGTGCGGGTGATACACGTGAACAGGGTAGACCAGAATAACGGTTACCTTTTCACGGACACCATTCCCTTTGCCAATGGGCATTTTTCTTACGACATCCACACGCCTAAAACGGCTGTTTACACGATATATTCAATTGAAAAGGATTGGACGGGGCATACCGTTAGCTTCTTTGCCGACGGCGACACGGTGCGCATAAAGTTTGTTCCCGGTGCCTCGCCAGTGTGGAGCTCGCCCTCGCCGCTAAACAAAGAGCTGCAGCGAGTGGACGTGGTGGCCGACAGCATCTACCACTCCTATGAGGCGCGGTATGCCCGCTTTGCCCACTACGAGAGCCTTACCGAGATCGAGCGCAGGGAGTGCGACGCCCTGAAAGATTCGGTCAACGGGCTGGTAAAGGCATTCAAGCTCGGCTATATACGCAACAATCCGGGGTCGGTGGGCCTCTTCTTGCTGTTCGACAGGGCTGAGCGGCTTTATGAAGACAGCGTGGCCACGCGCGAACTCATGGCCATCTACGATGAGGTATATGCCGGACGTTATCCCGACTTCCACCTTGCTGAATACATGAAAATGTGGCGTGCCTCACGCGGAATAAAGGAAGGAACGCATTACATCGACTTCACCGCACCTGACCTCAATGGCACCGACCACACACTGTCGGTTGAGATAGAGGGCAAAGTGGCGCTCATTGATTTCTGGGCAAGCTGGTGCGGGCCGTGCCGAAGGCTTTCGCGCAGCATCATCCCGGTGTACGAGAAGTACAAGAGTCGCGGCTTCACCGTCGTTGGCGTGGCCCGCGAGCGCGACCCAAAGGCCATGCGCAAGGCCATAGACCGCGACAAGTACCCCTGGCTCAACCTCATTGAACTTAAAGACCGCGCCAAGCTGTGGAACCTTTACGGCATACGCGGTGGCGGAAACAAGTTCCTCGTTGACCGCGACGGCACGATACTGGCCATTGACCCTACGGCAGAGGAGGTGGAAAGGATACTTAAGGAAAGGCTTTGAGGCCGAAACATTTCGTTGCAAAGCCTTTGGCAGAAAGCAAACCGCGCTGTTTGGCAAGTCCAAGCGGCGCGGTTTGCTTTCCGAAAAACGTGTATTTTGCGACTTGAAAGTTTTTTCAGAGCCAGTTGTTGATGTCGGCCTCGGCCTCCACTTTGTCCTCCACGTCGTCGGGCAGGGCGGGGAAGAAGTCGATGCCCGTTATGCGTTCCACCTCATCCACGCTGTTAACGTAGTCGCCTTTGGGGCGGTTGCCGGGCTGGTTCTTGTAGATGAAGCCGATGGCCTTGGGCTTTCCCTCGGTGCAGAGCACCACCTTGAAGAACGCCTCAGGCACCACCACCTTGTTCTTTCCAATGGTTTTGTGCTTGCCTTTGTAGAGTATTGGGCCGCTTACGATGTAGATTGAACCAAGCTCCTTGGCCCAGCGGCGGCACTGCTGCTCCATTTCGTTCCAGTCGCCGGCGTTGAGCGAGTGGTTTTGCGGGCAGATGTTGGTGAAGAGGAACGACTCGCGCTGCGCTGCCTCGCTCCACTTGTTGTCGGCGGATGGGCATAGGTGGCCTCGGTCGTAACCCGAACGGTAGTAGTCCCAGTCCGTGGCGCGTGGCTCAGGCACGTCCTCGTCCTCGGCGAAATCGATGCCGCCGCGCTTGTGAGGGCCTGAGGTGTGCTCCGCCGTGAGCTGCCACGCCACCCAGTTGGGCAGCCGCGTGTCGCTGTTGTACGATGTTGTGTAGGCCGTGCGGCTCAGAATCTGCTCCTTGCGGTCGGTGAGCGGGGCCGGTATCTCCACTCCGTCGGGTGTCTCAGCGAGTGCTTCGGCCTTTGTGTCAGTTTCGTGCTGAGGGTCGAGTCCTGCCTCTTGGGCCAGGCGGTCGATGGCTTGCGAGGCGTAGTCGGTAAGTTTCTCCTCCACCTTTTGGCTTACGGCCTCCTTCACCTTGTCGGTGTTCAGCTCGCAGGCGGCAAGGGCAGTGGCCAACAGTGCGGCCAGCGGCAGTGCGGTGATGTTCTTGCGGTTCATTGTGGGTGTATTTTAGGTTGTCGTTCGGAGCCGTTCGCACAGCCCCATTCATTGTGCAAAGTCAATGCAAGCGGGCGGAATTGGTAGAGACGATGTGTACATCGTCTTTACTGTTGCGGTTTCCCGAGTGCATCTTGAGTTATGCAAAGGTAAGCAAAAAAGGCGTAATGGCAAAGGGCAAGGGCTGCTTAGGGCGCGTATATGGGCAAAAAACAAGGGTGGAGGCAGCCTCGTGGCCATCTCCACCCCCTGTTATCGGTTTGCTTGCAAGCTCCCCTAAGGCAGCTTAGGCAGGCAGGTTTATCCTGCCGTAGCTGTACATCCGGAGCACGTTGTTGCAATAGTTGTTGAACTTCCTGCTTGTTGCAATCTTCTTGATCATCTTTTTCATAATCGTGTTACCCTTTCTTTTACTTTTTGTTATACAATCTTTTTTCCTTTTGTTGGTTGGATGCAGCTTCACATCCGTTATCCTTTCTTTTCGTGTTTTGTTACTGCAAAGATAATGCCTTTGCCTTGTGTCCGCGCACAGACACCCGCGTTTTCTGCGCCGGAAGCCGTGATTTTTGATGCAAGTCAAATGTTTGACGCAGGTCAAGACTTGCGCCTTACGTTGCGCAGGCGGCCATGCACGTCGAACGAGCGGCGGTCGGCGAGGCGCAGCGTAAGCATGAGCGAAAGCATTGAGGCACTGAATGTTATGACGGTTATCATCATCTGGTATTTTATGGCGATGCCAGGGGCTGAGCCACCGAGTATCTGGCCGATCATCGTTCCGGGCAGCGACACTATGCCAAGCACTGCCATGTTGGCAATGCACGGGGCGAACGATTTCTCCACTGCCTGCCGGGCAAAGGGCATTACCGCCTCCTGGTGGGTGGCTCCGTTGCCGAGTAGGTAGTAGTAAAGGTGCTGCTCGCGCTGCAGTCCGTCGTAATAAGTGTTGAGGGCTATTACGTTCACGCTGAGCATGTTGCCCATGAGTATGCCCATTATAGGCACGAAGTAGCGCGCGTCGAAGGGCTTAGGCAGTCCGAGCACGAGCAGGAGGAAGTACATGCCTACTACTGCGGCCGTGGCGAGCAGGCCCGAAAAGAGCGGCACGGATATGGTGCCGAGGCGCAGGCGGGTGCGGTGGGCTGCGGTGAGCGTGGCCACGAGCACCATGATGAGCACCCAGAGCACGTTTATGGCGGGGTTGTTCCACTCGAAGAGGTAGTGGAGGTAGAAGCCTATGAAGAGCAGCTGGAGCACCATGCGCACCGTGGCTATGACGGTGGAGCGGATGAGCCGCGCCCCGAGGCGGTGGAAAAAGTAGAGCGGTATGGCCATGAGCAGCAGCCCTATGGCCAGGCTCAGGTACGAAATGTCGGTTGTTCCCATTTCTATATTGTGTTTGTTTCAGTGTGTTCTACTGTGTGGCTGATTCTGCCTCAAGTGGCTTTGGGCCTATCATCACCGTCTTGTCGCACATCTCGGCGAAGGCTTGGTCGTGGCTCACGGCCACGACAGAGCAGCCGCGTGAGGCGAGCAGCCGCAGGTAACCGGCCACGAGCGATGCCGAGTGGGCGTCGAGCGCGGAAGTAGGCTCGTCGAGCAGCAGGACCGACTTGTCCAGAAGGCCGCTCACGGCGAGCATGGCGCGCTGGCGTTCGCCGCCGCTAAGCTCGGCGGTTTTCTTGTCGTAAAGCTCCGGCGGCAGCTCCAGCAGGCGCCATTCGGCCAAGAGCCGGTCTTTGGAGAAAGGCTTGCCGCGGTTTACCTTTAGGCCGAACGGCAGGCGCACCATGTCGCTCACCCACTCTGAAGGCAGCAGCAGCTCCTGAGGTATGTATGATATGTGCTTGCGGAACTCCTCAGCCGACGACGGCGTGAGCAGCTCGCCGTCGATGCTTATGTGGCCCTCGTCGAGAGGGTGGAAGCCGAGGAGGGCGCGCAGCAGGGTGGTCTTGCCGCTGCCGGAGCTGCCCGTGAGGCACACTGTTTGCCCGTCGGCCACGGCAAACGAGAGGCCGGAGAAGAGCGTCCGCCCTCCGGCGCTTATCGATGCATTCTTTACTTCGAGCATTTGTTGGTATGGCTTTGTTGTGCTTTGGCTCTGCATGGCGGGGCAGGCAGGGCTTTCCTGCGTTTGCCGCGCGCAGCTTTGCCGCCTGCAAAGTTACTGAAAATAATCCATGCGGGCGGCATCGGGGCGGCGTTTTTGTGTGGCCGGAGCCTTGCCGGCACTCTGCCGGCTTGTTGGCGAGGGCGCATCTGGCGTGTATGCGCGGCGTTTCGGCCAAAGGGCTGCCGCCTGGTTAGACTATTGTATGGCTAAAACGTTTGTAAAGATATGCGACAATAGGGCGGTGTGTTGCGCACACTTGTTAAGTGATTGACAGTCAGTGAGTTACGAGAATGTGCCGTTTCGCGCTCTGAAACGGCCTGTTTCAGGGCATGAAACGGGCTGTTTTGCAGGCTCAAACAGGCCGTTTTAGGAGGCAAAACGGGCGTGGTGCAAGGCGTGTAAGTGTTTTTCAATATTGGGGATCTGCTGGCGGCGGTTGGCGGTAATGGGCAGCCGGAGTTTTGGTTGGCGGCTGATGGACGGCGATGAGGGTTGGTGTGGTGGTTGAGGTGTGTGGCTTGGGTGTGGCACTTGCGTCACCTTGAGTGTCGCCTTAGTGTCGTGGCGCGCGGCTTCATGCACTTTCCCGATGGTTGGCCTGGGTGTTTCTGTGCGTTAGTTTTGCCCTTGAAATGTCAAAGATTTTGGTAGTCTGGAATGTCATTAAGAAATAAATATTTTTTACCATCATAGTCCATCTTGCAACAGTAGTGCTGTAGGCCGTTGCTTATGGTTAGGTAGTCAACGCGCAAGAGCAGGTTGTAGGCTGCAATCTGGTTGAATACGCCTTGTGTTATCTGCACCGTAGGTGCCTTGTATTCAATGATCATTCGCGGGCGCAAGGCCGTGTCGTAGAGCACGCTGTCGCATCGCAGCTTCTTTTCGCCCACGCGCAGCTCCACCTCGTTGGCCATATAGGCTTCTGGGTAGCCCTTGTGGGCTATGAGGAAGTGGACGAAGTGCTGGCGCACCCACTCCTCGGGGGTGAGCGCAACGTACTTGCGGCGCAGCGCGTCGTATATGGCCGGACGGCCGGCGGTGGCCCTGAGCCTCGGCTGCAAGGGCGGCAGGTTGAGCTTATACATTATTATATATAAGGTGAGATGGTATGAATAAAATTGCCCCGGCGTTTCGGTTAACCGATATTTTGCCGTATCTTTGCAGATAGATATGCCACAGCGGAATGCTGGAATGCTATGCTGCGCCAGCCGGTGGCTAAATCCTTGAGGGCAGCGTGCGTCTTTGTAGGCTTGCGTCTATGGCGATGCCGCCCCCTGCGAGCCTGCAAATTTAATAAATTTAAGTAGGTGTTCAAAATTAATTGCCATCAAATTGTGTGCTATTCAGGGCAGCATTCCAAAGTTCGAAGAGGGAGTGTAGCGGGCTACACGACCGATGAGACTTTGGAATGCTGCCCTAAAGAGTGCACAAGGTGGTGGCAAAGATATGAAGGACATCTGCAAATATTATGATATCGATTAATTTTGAACAGCTACTTACAGTAATTTGAGCAATGGCAGAGAATAAAAACACGACCTATGAGGGCATCATGCGCGATTTGAAGGCGCGCAAGTTCGCACCCGTGTATTACCTCATGGGCGACGAGCCGTACTACATCGACAAGATAACTGACTACATAGCAGAGAACGTGTTGCCGCCTGAGGAGCGCGACTTTAACCAAACTGTGATGTTCGGCTCTGACGTTTCTGCAGCCCAGGTGGTCGACGTGGCCCGGCGCTATCCTATGATGTCCGACCTGCAAGTGGTCATTGTGAAGGAGGCGCAGAGCCTGCGCAACACTGAGCCGCTGGAGTTCTACCTGCAAAAACCGCTGAAGTCGACCATCCTCGTGATGTGCCACAAGAACGGAACCATCGACCGTCGCAAGAAGCTGGCTGCCACGGTGGAGCGCACAGGCGTGCTCTTTGAGAGCAAGAAACTGAGGGAGCGCGACCTGCCTGCGTTCATCGAGAACTATCTCCGGGCCAAGGGGGCAAGCATCGACCCTAAGTCGCAGCAGGTGATTGCCGACTCGATAGGGGCTGACCTCAACCGGCTTGTGGGCGAACTCGACAAGTTGCTCATCGCGCTGCCTGTCGACGACCGCCGCGTTACGCCCGCTGTCGTGGAGCGGCAGATAGGGGTGAGCAAGGATTTCAACGCCTTCGAGCTGCGCGATGCCATTGTTAACAAGAATGTTTTCAAGGCAAACCAGATTGTGAAATATTTTGACGAAAATCCCAAGGCGGGCAGTCTCTATAGCTTCATCCCAATGCTCTTCAATTATTTCCAGAACTTGCTGGTGGCTTTCTACTGCCCGCAGAAAGGCAGCCCAGACGCGCTTGCCAAGTGGCTCGACTTGCGTTCGGCTTGGGCGGCCAAGGACTTCATGACGGGGATGAGGAATTTCAAGGCTCCGAAAGTTTTGCAGATAATTTATAAGATTAGGGAGATTGATGCCAAAAGCAAGGGCCTTGACAACCCAAATACACCCCCTGGAGAGCTTATGAAGGAGTTAATTTTCTTTATACTTCACTGATTTTTCCCTCTTTTCTGCCTCATTTTCATCTAAAAGAAGCACTCCGCAGGAGTGCTTTTTTGGGCCTCAAACATCGGGAAAACAGCACTTTAGCATCAAAATACCCCCTCTGAGAATCGCGTATTTCAAACTTTTCGGCCATCGGTTCGCAATTCTTCAAAATCAGCGAAAATCGCTTTCGCCGGGTCGTTCCAATTCAGCGTTAGCTTATTTTAATGTTTGTCATTGTTGATTTTGATTTGTATAGAGTTCAAAATCTTGCAGTTTGTAAATCAATGCAAGTCTAAATAATGTTTTAAAACCTATATTTCACAATATAAAATTATTGATTTTGCAATTCAAATAATCACATTCTACATTCCTAAACCATATATATTCAGCACGTGAATATACGGTATAACACAATGGTATTCAGCTTTTTATCCTTTATTATTAATCCTTTTTGCGCGAAAAGCACGGTTTTTAGCCATCTAAACCACCTGTAAACAGCGGTTATTATGCATTATACGTGTAATTATCTAAGTAAGAGCCAGTTTGTTAGGAAAATACGCTTAATCTTTAATCATGGCGTGTTTAGTATGCTAAACTTTACATTTGTCATTGTAAAACAGTATAAGGCAGTTGTTTACCGTTTATATTTTAATATTTAAAGCAATAAATCTGAAGTTTTAAAATCAAAATTATTGTTTAGAAATTTGCACAGTCCGATAATTTGCTTTATCTTTGTAAACGCAATGAAATTGGGCTTACCAAGCCCTGCTAACAGCAATTTTGCAGTATGAAAGATAGGATAAGACAGATTATGGAGGCTAAACACATGACCCAGCAAGTGTTTGCCCAGTTCATCGATATGTCGCCGGCATCGTTGAGCAGCATCTTCAACGGACGTACCAAGCCTACCCTCAACATCGTTGAAGCCATCAAGAGGAAAATTCCTGACATCAACACCAACTGGCTGCTCTTTGGGGATGGCGATATGTATGAGCACACCCCGGCTGGAGATGCCGCCGATGAAGGCGTGGCGCAAGGTGCTGCCGTGGAGCAGGCCCTCGACTTCGGAGCGGATGATTTCTCCACCCCTGCCCCGCAATCTGGTAGTGCTCAAAGTCCGCATCCTGCCAGCCACGGATTTAATGGTGTGCGGAATACACGTCCGGAGGTAATTCGCGAGGAGATAAAATATGTTGACAAACCGCAGCGTAAGGTAGTTGAGATAAGGGTGTATTATGATGATTTGACTTACGAGACTTTTGTTCCGGCAAAGAAGTGATGGCTCGGGGGTGGATAAGGTCTTGGTGGTGGGGGTAGGTATGGTAGGTGTTGGTAGGTTTTGTTGTGGTTGGTAGGGGTGCTGTGGAATTTTCGTTGTAGTAGGTTTTGTATATTCCTAAAATGTAGTATCTTTGCATTAGTTAAGCCGGATGTGGCTGTGGCATCTGCGGGCCATGTTTGGTTGAAAGTGTGAATGGTGGGGCCTATTAATTGCCCGGCGGCAGTTTCCTGTTGAGGATATGCTGGCGGGCAAGCCCCTTTAAGTATAATCACGGCGGAGGATTAATAGTTTCCGCCATCAAAGAGAGACATGAAGAAATACGTTCTTGACCTTACGGTGAGCGGCGTAGACAGGATTAATGAGAAGTATGCGCTGATAAGGCTCACTGATGAGGCTCCGCTGCCCGAGATGATGCCCGGGCAGTTTGTCGAGGTGCGCGTTGACGGTTCGCCTACTACATTCCTGCGCCGCCCCATTTCAATCAACTTCATAGACCGCGAGCGCAATGAATTGTGGCTGTTAGTGGCCGCCGTGGGCGACGGTACGCGCGCCTTGGTGTCGCTCCGTGCGGGCGACAGGCTCAACTGCCTGCTGCCCTTGGGCAACGGTTTCACCATGCCTGCGGAGCCGTCGGAGCGCGTGTTGCTCGTGGGCGGTGGCGTAGGCGTGGCCCCGCTGCTTTATATGGGGGCAGAGATGCGCCGCCTCGGTTGCGAGCCAACGTTCCTGCTGGGCGCCCGCAGGGCTGCCGACCTGCTGCAGGTGGAGCTGTTCAGGAAGTACGGCCGTGTGTTCATAACCACCGAGGACGCCTCGGAGGGCGAGCGCGGCTTCGTCACCAATCACTCCATCCTCGCCTCCGAGCGCTTCGACCGCATACAGACCTGCGGCCCCAAACCCATGATGGTGGCCGTAGCCCGCTATGCCGCCAAGGAGGGGATTGACTGTGAAGCCTCGCTGGAGAACATGATGGCGTGTGGCCTCGGGGCCTGTCTCTGCTGCGTGGAGAAGACCACCGAGGGCAATTTGTGTGTGTGCAAGGAAGGTCCGGTGTTTAATATTAAGAAACTGTTATGGCAACTCTAAATGTAAAGATAAATGACATTGAACTGAAGAACCCCGTGATGACCGCTTCAGGCACGTTTGGCTACGGCATCGAGTTTGCCGACCTCGTGCCGTTGGAGGGCTTGGGGGGCATCATCGTAAAGGGTACCACGCTGCGCCCCCGCGAGGGCAACGATTACCCGCGCATGGCCGAGACGGCCTCGGGAATGCTCAACTGCGTGGGCCTGCAGAACAAGGGCGTCGATTATTTCTGCGAGCATATCTACCCGCAGATAAAGGACATAGACACCAACATGATTGTAAACGTGAGCGGATCGTCGCCCGACGACTATGCCGAGTGCGCCGCGCGCATCGATGCCTTGGAGCGCATCCCGGCCATAGAGCTTAACATCTCATGCCCCAACGTAAAGGACGGCGGCATGGCCTTCGGCGTGACGTGCGCCGGGGCGGCCTCGGTGGTGAGGGCTGTGCGCCGCCGCTACCACAAGACGCTCATCGTGAAGCTATCGCCAAACGTCACCGACATAGCCGAGATTGCCCGCGCCTGCGAGGCCGAGGGAGCCGACAGCGTGTCGCTCATCAACACCCTGATGGGCATGGCCATCGACATAGAGCGGCGGCGTCCGCGCCTCAGCATCGGCACCGGCGGCCTTAGCGGGCCTGCCGTAAAGCCCGTGGCCGTGCGGATGGTGTGGCAGGTGGCCCGCGCGGTGCAGATCCCGGTCATCGGCCTTGGCGGCATCATGACCGCCGAGGACGCCATTGAGTTCCTCATGGCCGGGGCCACGGCCATAGAGATAGGCACGGCCAACTTCGTAGACCCCACCGTGACCATCAGTGTGCGCGACGGCATTAACCGCTGGCTCGACGAGCATGGCTGCCGGTCGGTCACTGAAATCATCGGGGCATTGGAAGCATGAGCCAGCCTTTTTTGTAAGAATTTGTTGATTTGTCGCCCAGGTCACGTAACAGTCTGTACCACAGCGACTTGACATACGCGCCGTTTGCAGTTGCCAAACGGCGCGTTTTGCATTCCTGCGCGGGCCGTTCGACGTGGCCAAACTGCCTGTTTCGCGGCTCAAAGCGGCCAGGGCTTCTTTCCGTGCGTGGCTTTGTGATTATTTGTTACCGCAATGCCCGGCGGCCTGCAAGCAGCCGCAAAGCCTCGGTTTGGCGGTGCCTGCAAGCCTGTTTCATACATTATTAGTAGTGCATAGGCAATGGCTGCACTTTGTTTTATGATATTTAGCGTTAATATTTGGCGCGTTTGCCTGCCAAACCGCAGTTTTTAAGTACTTTTGCGAGAGATATTCATTTTACTTAAAACTATATTAAATGACCAAAAAGACTACTTCTTTGTTGCTGGGTCTGTTGCTCACGGGCGGCGGCCTCAGCGCAAGCGCGCAGCAGTTGGCGTTTCCCGATGCCCAGGGATGGGGCCGCTTCGCCACCGGCGGACGTGGGGGCGAGGTCTACCATGTGACCAACCTCAACGACAGTGGCACCGGTTCGCTCCGCGATGCCATAAGCAAGCCCAACCGAATCATCGTCTTCGACGTTTCGGGAGTGATCAACATCTCCAGCCGACTGGTGTTCAAGAACAACCTCACCATTGCCGGGCAGACCGCCCCGGGCGAGGGAATCACCGTCTATGGCAACGGTGTCTCATTCTCGGGAGCCGACAACATCATAGTGCGCCACATGCGCTTCCGCATGGGCAAGCAGGGCGACAGCGGCAAGGACTGCGCCGGCATCGCCAATGGAAAGAACATGATCTTCGACCACTGCTCCTTCTCGTGGGGCCTTGACGAGACGTTCTCCATCAACCCCGACGGCAAAGGAACGCCCCCGCAGAACATAACCATCTCCAACACCATCATGGGCCAGGGCCTGCTATCCCACTCGGCGGGCGGCCTCATGCAGGCAGACAACATAACGCTCTACCGCAACCTATACTGCGACAACTCCACCCGCAACAACAAGGTGAAGGGAATGCAGCAGTATGTGAACAACATCGTGTACAACTGGGAGAACGGCTGCTACCTCATGGGTGGCGACTCGCAGGGCCAGTCGTACGTCAACGTCACCAACAACCTCTTCATCAACGGCCCTTCGGGCGGCGGAAACGCCATCACCAGCGGCAATGCCGACTTCCACATCTATGCCACCGACAACTGGCAGGACCGCAACCGCAACGGCGTGCTCGACCCCTACGAGATTCCGCGCGACGAATATTCGGGCGGGCCTACTTTCGAGGAGGAACCCTTTGCCTACCCCGAGCTTGACACCTGGCAGGCCAGCGAGCTTGTAGACAAGCTCTTGCCCACCGTGGGAGCCACGCTGCCCTACCGCGACCGCGTTGACTTCTACATGGTGCACCAGGTGATGTCGTTCGGCACCGAGGGCGCCATACTTTCCACCGAGGAGCAGCTGCCCTACGGAGTTCCGTCGTCGTGGACGCTGAAGAGCTTCGAGAAGCCCGCCGACAGCGACAACGACGGCATGCCCGACGCATGGGAAGAGGCAAACGGCACCGACCCGCAGCAGGACGACGCCATGACCATAGCCGCCAACGGCTTTGCCAACATTGAGAACTACATCAACAGCCTGACCACCGAAAACCGCCCCTTCTTCCTCCGCGAGCCTATGCTCGTAGAGGCAGCCTCCACCGATGTGACCAGCATCACCATCGGATGGGCCGACTACACCGAGGGCGAGGACGGCTTCATCGTTGAGCAGCAGGACGGCGAGGCATGGAAAGAGGTGGCCCGCACCGAGGCCGATGCACAGCAGTGCGTTGTAAGCGGGCTTACGGCCGGCTCTGCCTACACCTTCCGCGTGTGCGCCTTCAAGGGCGAGGAGAAGTCTGACTACGTTACGCTTGAGGCCAAGACAAAGCCCGAGCCAGTGGAGATGGTTGACTGCGAGACGTTCGTTGGCGACGAGAACAACTGGCTCATAGCCCCCGAGCAGGACGAGGTGATAACCCTCGACGAGCCTGTTGAGAAGCAGGCCGTGGTAGTTCGCACCGAAGCCGACGTAACCATCACCGGACAAGGCTCGCTCGACGGCGCAGCGTCGCTCAACAAGACGCGCTCCGGCAAGCTCACCGTTGAGACGCTCAACGGCTACACCGGCCAGACCGTGCTCCACGATGGCGAGTTTGCTTTCAACACCCTTAAGGACGGAGGCGAGAAGAGTGCCATAGGCGCATCGTTCGAGTATGCCCAGAACTGGATATGGGACGGAGGCGCATGGGATTACACCGGCCCATCCACCAGCACCAACCGCAGCGCCACGATGTACAAGGACACCGAGTTCCGCGTGGCCAAAGGCTCCACGGTTGCCATGTCGGGCGGCATCGAGGGCGAGGCAAACCTCATCCTCGGAGGCGGTGGAACGGTTGAACCGGCATCGCAGAACTTCTTCATGTACGACGGAAACACCATCCTCAAGGACAGCGTTACGCTCAACCTCACTTACGGTAAGCAGATTGCAGACAAGCAAGTGTTCCTCGACGAGGCCGACGCTGCGCAGAAACTTGTGCTCGCAGGCGGCAACTTCAAGGTGGAAGGCGGCGGCGGACTGGAGCTTGCCTACAGGTTCCCGATAGAAGTGCAGGAAGGCACTTACTCCACATTCGAAATCAACAAGAACGCCACCATCAAGAGCGACGTGACCGGCACCGGCACGCTCGAGTACCGCATACCTTACGTGCGTGAGTACCTGGAGGGCGACTGGACCAAGTTCTACGGCACGCTCGTGGCCAACGGAGTGGGTACAGAGAAGGAGGGCAGCCAGCTGATGTTCCAGAAAGGCTTCAAGGGAATGCCCAACACGAGGGTTTACCTTAAGGGCAATGCCCGCGTGGTATGCTGGAATACCAATGATGAGCAATACATCGGAGGACTCAGCGGCGATGCCGGCACTTATCTCAGCGCATCGTCGAAGAGCACCACCAACGCCAAGATGATATGGCACGTGGGCGGAGCCAACTACGACGAGACCTTCAACGGAACCATCGACAACAAGACTTCGGCCAACAAGGATGCCAACACCTCTATCATTAAGGAAGGCTCCGGCGCATGGCGCCTTAACGGCAACAACGTCTACAAAGGCACAACTACCGTGAATGGCGGCTCGCTCATCGTCAATGGCAAGCACACCGGCGGCGGCAACTACACCGTTAACGACGGTGCCACGCTCGCCGGCGAAGGCTCCATTGCCAGCGCCGTCACGCTGAACGAGGGCGCAATAATCCAGGGCGGCGACACCGTGGTAGACCGCAACCTCGGCCTTACGCTCACCAAGGCACTCAAAGTGGGCAAGGGCGCAATAGTTAACGTGCAGGCAAATCGCGCCGAGAGCAACACCATCTATGCCGACGGGGCCATCACCCTGGGCGAGGGCGCCATACTGCAGGTGAACGGCGGCACCATCGACGAGGCTCCGTATGACAAGACTGAGTACCACGTGTTCACCTCTTCCGCACTCAACATCACCGGCACCTTTGCCGAGATACAGCCCGTAACGCCCGGCGAGGGCCAGGAGTGGGATACCACCGACCTCTACACCGAGGGCATCCTGCGCGTGGTTGGCGGCGAGACGAACCCCAACCCCGATGAGGGCGGCGAGGAGAACCCCGACGTGGAGGAGTACCGCAAGTGGGACTTCACCGCATGGAGCACCACCACCCAGACCAATCTTGAGGCCGAGGCCAGCAAGTACGTAAGCGAGCCTTGGCCCGCCGCAGGCACCGAGACGGGATGGCGCCGCTACGAGAAGGACGGCGGAGCAACCGACAGCGAACCGCTGCGCGCGCCCAATACCATCTACTGGTACGGCAGCAAGATAGCCTCGCCCGCCGAGCTTAAGGCCAACGGCGCAGTGATAGAGGAAACCAAGGGACTGCTCTTCAACAACGTCACCAAGCTCAACAACACATTCGCCATAGCCATCGACTATCCCGAGACGGGCATTGGCACCTACGCAGGAGGCTCATACCTCTGGCTCAACGGCGCCGACCTGCAGATCACCATCCCGACAGTTCAGCCCGGGCAAAAGGTGCTCATGGAGGTTGAGTCGCACAAGAGCAGCGAGGCGCGCGGCGTGAAGCTCAGCGTAAACGGCGAGGAGATAGGCAGCTGCCTGCCCAAGGGCAAGACCACATACGAGTGGACTGTGCCTTTGAACCTCGGCTCCAAGCCCGTTGACGTGCTCGTGAGCGCTACCGCAGGATGCCACATCTACCTCATCGAGGTGGGCAACGCCGACCTCATCAGCACCGGCATCGCAAACTTCGAGGCCGATGGCGGCAAGCTCAGGAGCAACGTCTACACTACCAGTGGCGTGCTCGTGCGCAAGGCCGGCCAGCCGCTCGATGGACTCAAGGAGGGTGTCTACATCGTTGACGGCGAGAAAGTGGTAGTTAAGTAACGGCCACTAAGCCTATTGTTACGCAAGGCGGCAGCCGGCCCTGGGCCGGTTGCCGCCTTGTTGTTTTGCAGTGTTGCCGTTGGTCTGGGGCTTTCTTGATGTCAAAAAGAAACTCTGCGGCAACGGTTTTAGCCCATTTGCCGCAGAGTGTAAGTGCTTTAGCCCAAACTTAGAGGTCATTAGACCGCCTAACACATGTTTTTGTGCCAGTGGTCGGCTTTCCAAACGCTTCCATCCTCTTGCCGACATCTTGTCTGCCGCTTTGTCTCGACGTAGAGACGATGTGCACATCGTCTCTACAATAGCGCCATCGACAAAGGCGACAGCCAATCTGCACGGCAATAGAATGGAATCGTTTTGGATTCTAATGATTTTGGATTATCGCGCAGATTGGCTGCCGCCTTTGTCGAAAGTGCTGTGGTAGAGACGTGGCACGCCGCGTCCTACGAGAGAGAAAGGGGGTGGAAGTGTTTGGAAAGTCGCCAAAGCCCCTAAAACAAGCCGAGGAGCCGTGGTACTCAGCGTTTCTTCCTGCTGCGGAACAAACTACCGTACTTGCCCATGAGCTTGCGCACGAGCATGAAAGTGTCGAAAGCGGTGATGCCGTTGCTGATTATGTTGGCCACAAGCTCACCTTTGGTGTTGGCTTTCTTCGGAACGAAGAGGCTGTTCCAAAGCCTGCCTATCTCTTCGTTCTTTTTGTGGATATCGCTAAGAAGTTCGTCCTTGCGCGCCTGTATGTCGGCCAATGTGTGGTATGTCCTGTTGTCTACAGTCATTTTGTTGGTGTTTTGTTTGGTTACTTGCTTAGCAAGATGCCCGTGAGAAACCTTATCAGCGGGCGGATTATGAGCGGCCTGCGCATGGCGAAGATGGCGATGAGCAGCAGCAAAAGCATGGCCGCCACTATGGCGAAGGCGCAAGCAGTGCCTACGGCAGGCGCAATCCAGTAAACTAAGGCGAACGAAAGGTAGAAAAGCACCGCGAAAACCAGCACCAGCATGATGATGCTCAATGAGAGTGCGGTGATGAGGCGCACCAACTTGTCGATTACATCGAACTTCAGGTATTCTTTCTGAAGTCCGATGTAATCCTTGAGTGTTTCAATGAGCCGTGCCAACGACTCAACGTTTTTGTCGCTTGATAACATTAAGCAGATGTTTGTAAGTCAATGCTTGCCCTGAAGCCGGGTTGTGCATCATGCCTGGGG
Source organism: uncultured Prevotella sp. (assembly GCA_944320105.1). Classification (GTDB taxonomy): domain Bacteria; phylum Bacteroidota; class Bacteroidia; order Bacteroidales; family Bacteroidaceae; genus Prevotella. Next base: position 40,298 of record CALUGA010000014.1, read on the forward strand.
GGCAGCTTCCTGTATGTCGTCAACAAGGTCGCCCACTTCCTTGCGGCTCAGCTTTATGTTGTGCTTGGCCAGGAAGTCGTCAACTGCGTCGGTGATTTTCTCGCGTGTGTCCTTGCCCTTCTCGGGAGCCAGCAACAAGCCAAGAACCGCCCCGGCAATGGCTCCGCCGAGGAAAGCACTGATATAACCTAAACTCTTCATAATCTCGTTGTTTTAAATTAGACAATAAAATTTCGTTACGCAAATATAGGAAAGTTTTTTGGAGTAATGCAATTTTTCCCGTCATTTTTTGTTAAAACATTGCTAAAAGCCCTATTTAACAAACTTTATGCGGGTTGCTGTTTTGCGTTTGGCCGATATTTTGTAATTTCGCAAAAATATTTTTCCACAAACACGAAAGTTTAATTTAAAATAAAGGTGAAGATGAAGAAGTACATGGTGTTGTGCGCAGGTTTTTGCGCCGCAATGGCTTTCACGAGCTGCAAATCGAGCGAGAGTGCTTATAAGAAGGCATACGAGAAGGCGAAGGCTCAGGAGACAGCGCAGCAGACTGCTCCCGAACCTGCCCAGACCGAGGCCAACGTGGTAGCTCCGCTCGTGGACAAACCAGCCACAGACACCCAGGTAGTAGATAATTTGGACAATGTGCAGGTGCGCCAGGAGAAAGTGTCGCTTGTCAATGGCTCGGGGCTTAAGAGTTTCAGCGTTGTTGTAGGCTCTTTCTCGCTCAAGGCCAATGCCGACGGCTTGCAGCAGAAGTTGCGCGAGTCGGGCTATGACGCCCAGGTGGTGAAGAACGACGAGCGCAATATGTACCGCGTCGTGGCTACCACGTTCGACAGCAAGGCCGATGCCGTTGCCAGCCGCAACGAGTTCCGCGCGCAGTACCCTGATGCGTGGCTGCTGTACAACGCGCAGTGACGGACGGCGTGAAAGGATGAGCCTGTGGCAAGGATACTTTCCATAGATTACGGGAAAAAACGAACGGGATTGGCGGTTACCGACCCTCTCCAGATAGTTCCGGGAGGGTTGGCAACCGTCGCCACGTCGGCCTTGTTCGATTACCTGCGCGATTATGTGTCGCGTGAGGAGGTGGAGCGCATTGTAATTGGCGAGCCACGTCAGGCCAACGGCGAGCCGAGCGAGAACATGGAGCGCGTTAGGCAGTTTGTGGCAAGGTGGCGCAAGGCCATGCCACAGATACCAATCGAGTATTATGACGAGAGGTTTACCTCGGTGCTTGCCCACCAGGCAATGATTGACGGCGGCCTGGGCAAGAAGGCCCGCCGCAACAAGGAACTCGTTGACGAGATAAGCGCTACGATAATACTGCGCGACTATATGTCGGCGCGGCGTTGAAGCCATGCCGGGCCAGGTTGGCTAAAGACTTGTTATTAGATAAAGCAGACATGATATTACCTATATATATATACGGCCAACCGGTGTTGAGAAAGGTTGCCGAAGACATTCCGGCAGATATGCCGGGGCTTGAAGAGCTTATTCAGGATATGTTTGAGACTCTGACGGAGTCGGAAGGCGTAGGGCTGGCAGCACCGCAGGTGGGCAAGGCCATACGCGTGGTGGTGATCGACCTTGACGTGATTTCAGACGACCTGCCGGAGTACAAGGGCTTTCGCAAGGCTTTCATAAACCCCCACATCGTGGAGTATGACGATGCGAAGACAGACACCATGGAGGAGGGATGCCTAAGCTTGCCGGCAATCCACGAGAACGTTACCCGGCCCACCCGCATCCATGTGCGTTACCTTGACGACCAGTTGCAGGAGCATGACGAATGGGTGGAGGGATACCTTGCCCGGGTGATGCAGCATGAGTTTGACCACCTTGATGGCAAGGTGTTCATCGACCGCATTTCCCCGTTGCGCAAGCAACTGATAAAGAACAAGCTGCGCGCCGTGCAGCAAGGGCGTTTCCGCTGTGGTTACAGGACGAAGGTAGCCACGAGGAAATAGTGCTCATGCCATGTACCGAAAGTATGTTTTAATCTTGGCTGTGCTGCTCCTGCCGCTTGTTGGGAGGGCGCAGTTCAATACCGACAGGCTTGTGACAGTAGGGCGCAGCGCGCTCTATTATGAAGACTATGTGCTTTCGATACAGTATTTTAACCAAGCCATCCTTGCCAAGCCATATTTGTATGAGCCTTGGTTCTACCGGGCCGTGGCCAAGTTCTACCTCGATGACTATGTGGGAGCGGAAAACGATTGCACTGAAGCACTGGAGCGCAACCCATACGTGGTGAACATATATGAGCTTCGCGGCATGGCAAGGATACGCCAGGGCAAGTTCGCCGATGCGATAAACGATTATACTCGGGCCTTGAAGTATGATCCCGAAAACCGCGGGATGTGGCACAACAGGGTGCTGTGCCGCATACAGGACAAGGATTACTCGGGTGCGCTGGCCGAGCTTGACACTATGGAGACGCGCTGGAGCAAGTATGCGCCCACATACTCGATGAAGGCCGAGGTGTATATGCTGCAGGAAGACACAACGAAAGCCGTAGAGGCCCTGGACAGGAGCCTCACTGTTGACCCTTACGATGGCTCAACGTGGACTATGCGGGCGGTGATAAGCCTGGGCCGGAAAGAGTGGAAGGAGGCAGAAGGCTACCTTGACAAAGCCATCCACCTGCTGCCGAGGCAGGCCGGCAACTACATCAACCGGGCCTTGGCCAGGGTAAACCAGAACAACCTGCGCGGCGCCATGGCCGACTATGACACTGCGCTCGACATTGACCCAAACAACTTCCTCGGCCATTATAACCGAGGGCTGCTGCGCTCGCAGGTGGGCGACGACAACCGGGCAATAACCGACTTTGACTTTGTGCTGAAGCTGGAGCCAGACAACTTGATGGCCTTGTTCAACCGTGCGTTGCTGCTCGACAAGACCGGCGACCTTAGGGGGGCCATCAGAGACTATTCAAAGGTCATAGACAGGTATCCAAACTTCTGGACCGGCCTGCACTATCGGGCCAACTGCTATCGCCGCCTCGGCATGGCCAAGCAGGCTGAGGCCGACGAGTTCCGCATATACAAGGCGCAATTGTACAAGAGCCTGTATGGCATACAGCCAAGGCTCAACAAGGAACAACTGCGCAAGCGCAGCGATGAGGACATGGAAAAGTATAACCAGCTCGTCGTGGCCGACGAACAAGTGGTTGAGCATGAGTATGAGAACGATTACCGTGGCCGTGTGCAAGACCATAAGGTGGAGGTGGCTTTCTTGCCGATGTTTGGCTTGTCGTTCGACAAGTACCACAGCGACGTGGTGCTCTATGCGGCATTCGACAGGCAGGTGGAAGCTTTCAACCAATCGTCGGGAAGCCCAAGGCGAATCCATGTGAACTGCAACTCTGCGGCATTGGACGAGCAGCGTTCAAAAGAACTTTTTGACTGCATAGACTCGCTCTCGGTGGCCATTGCCGCCTCCGGTTCCACGGGCAAGGCTCGCTCGGCCGTGCTGTTGCGGGCTATTGCATATTCGGCTACGCAAAACTTTGAAAGCGCCATCGACGACCTGTCGGAATACTTGCAGGCAGACACTGTGTCGTCGCTGGGATATTGGCAGCGTGCAGTGTGCCAGTTCAAGGTAAACGAGTTCAATGCGTCGCTTGGCACTGACATGGCCATGAAATATGCCAATGTGCTGGCAGACTTGGAGAAGGCCATTGAGCGCAATCCGCAATGTGCATTCCTGTATTATAACAGGGCTAACGTTTATGCTTCGCGCAATGACTATGCAAGGGCAATAGAGGATTATACGGCGGCCGTCGCCCTCGACAAGTCGCTTGCCGAGGCTTATTACAACCGTGGCCTTGCCAAGATATTCAGCAAGAAGACCGATGAGGGCATTGCGGACTTGAGCAAGGCAGGTGAGCTTGGGCTTTATAAGGCTTACAGCATGATAAAGCGTTACAGCAAGAAGGAGTAGTCATGGGGCGCCATTTGCTTTCCGGCTTGCATTGCGGCGGCGCATCCCGGCATGAGGCAATGGCATCGGTAGGCATTGCGCCTATTGCTGCCTTTACATTAATTGAATATCCGCAAAAGCTCCCATTCAAAGGAGTTACAAGGAGTTATCGCTCCACTGCGTTCCGCTAAGGAGTTATAGGACAAATGCTTGTCTGCTTCAATGTTTCCATTTGATTGGCAGATTGCGGACATTCGTTTACATTATTTATAAATTAATTACACAGATGAAAACATACGCGAACACATTTGATGGCATGGATGTGCCGGCATATATATTAGAGGAAGACGCGCTAAGGCGCAACCTTGCGCTGATTGCCGATGTGGCGAGGCACGCCGATGTGGAAATAATCCTTGCATTCAAGGCTTATGCACTATGGAAAACCTTCCCGATATTCAAGGAATACATACGGGCTACTACGGCCAGCTCGCTGAGCGAGGCAAGGCTTGCATACGAGGAGTTTGGCGAGCCTGCGCACACGTTCTCACCTGCATATACAAGCAGGGAAATAGGCGAGATAGCAAGATGCTCAAGCCACATAACGTTCAATTCCCTCAGTCAGTTTGCCAACAATGCTGAGCGTGCAAAGCAGGCAAATGCCAATGTGTCGTGCGGATTGCGCATCAACCCGGAATATTCGGAAGTTGGTACGCTGCTTTATAACCCGTGTGCTCCGGGTACGCGGTTCGGCGTTACAGCCGACAAGTTGCCGGAGTGCCTTCCGGCTGGCATCGACGGCTTCCATTGCCATTGCCATTGCGAGAGTGGGGCAGACGTGTTCCAGCGTACATTGGAGCATATAGAGTGCAAGTTTGCGCAATGGTTCGGGCAGCTGAAGTGGATAAACTTTGGCGGCGGCCATCTCATGACCCGCAGCGACTACGACATCGACTTGCTGGTGGGCATCCTCAAAGGTTTCCATGCGCGCTACCCTCACCTTAAGGTAATACTGGAGCCGGGAAGTGCGTTTGCATGGCGCACCGGCTGCCTTGTAGCCCATGTGGTGGACATCGTTGAAGACCATGGCATAAAGACCGCAATCCTTGACGTTAGTTTTACGTGCCACATGCCCGATTGCCTCGAAATGCCTTACCATCCCGAGGTCAGGGGGGCGCAGCTCCGTCCGCTTGAGGCTGCATCCGAGCCATGCACCTATAGGCTTGGGGGCAACAGTTGCCTGGCTGGCGATTTTATGGGGTCTTGGAAATTCGGTAGGGAACTGAGCATAGGCGATACCGTGGTTTTTGAAGATATGCTGCATTATACCACGGTGAAGACCACGATGTTCAATGGCATTTCCCATCCGGCCATTTGCATGCTACGCAGTGACGGAAACCTTGAAATATTGCGCTCATATTCGTATGATGACTATAAAAATCGGATGGATTGAAAAAATATTTTGAAAAAAGTTCCCGAAAATTTTGCAGGTTTAAAAAAAAGCCGTACCTTTGCACCGCGTTAAGAGAAATGCTCCTTACAAAAGGAAATGAAAAGCGGAAATAGCTCAGTTGGTAGAGCACGACCTTGCCAAGGTCGGGGTCGCGGGTTCGAGTCCCGTTTTCCGCTCAACTTATTGTACAAAAAGAGTTTTTGGACTGTTTTGCGTCCAAAATGCCCAGGTGGCGGAATTGGTAGACGCGCACGTTTCAGGTGCGTGTGCCGCGAGGCGTGCAGGTTCGAGTCCTGTTCTGGGCACTCTTTTATTAGTTGGAGAGGTGGCGGAATTGGTAGACGCGCTACTTTGAGGGGGTAGTGTCAATTGCGACGTGGGAGTTCGAGTCTCCTCCTCTTCACCATTTTTCGCGGAAATAGCTCAGTTGGTAGAGCACGACCTTGCCAAGGTCGGGGTCGCGGGTTCGAGTCCCGTTTTCCGCTCTTTCTTTTTTTACTTCAGAAAAACAACATTACGAGATGAATTTGTATTTAAGGTATTTTGATAAGGAGACTTTAGTTCATAATGTTGACGATGCTATAGATTTTCTTGCAAGTATTGACGAAATAGGGATGAACCCCATACTTGAGGAGGATATACGCGAATATGCCGCGAGCGATGTGTATTATCCCAAGCGCTATAAGATACGTCCCCGCATTTATTTCATAATCATCAAGACCGAGGCCGCCACCATGCTCGACTTCAAGGAGAAGCGGGCGTTGCATAGTGTGGCTCCCGGCAGCGAAAGGGAGAAACTGGTATCACCGGTCATTGCGCACCTTAACGAGGAGTTGCCGGGCTGGTATGAGGGAGTGATTGACTTCAAGCGGGTGCTTCAGGTGCCTGGAACGGGAAAATACCAATACCGCGACACCCACTTTGTGGCTCAGTGCAAGGCTATGTCGGGCATGGATTGCTACAACCGCATTGTAGACCATTTGCGCCAGCGGGTAGACAGTAGGAGCCAGTTCCCATCGGCCAAGGGCAAGAACTTCAAGTTCCGTTATCTCGGTCAGTGCAAATAGTTTTATGATTCCGCCATGCGGGTCGTGTTAAGGTAAAGGCATAAGGAGTGTTGGCATGAATAAAGTTATGCTTATAGGCAATGTGGGCAAGGATCCCGAGGTGCGCTATGTGGACAAGGGGGTTGCGGTGGCGAGGTTCCCGCTTGCAACCACCGAGCGTGGTTATGTGCTTCAGAATGGCACCCAGGTGCCCGACCGCACAGACTGGCATAACGTTGTGTTGTGGAGAAGGCTTGCCGAAATAGTGGAGAAATATGTCCACAAGGGCGACAAGCTCTACATTGAGGGCCGCATCCGCTACACTACTTATGACGACCGGCATGGCGTGAGGCATAACATGACTGAGATATGGGCAGAAAACATGGAAATGCTCACCCCCAAGCCAAGGACAGGAAGTTCAACTGAGGTGTCTGGGTCTGCCAAGGCCTCAGAGAGTGATGGCACGTCAGAAGGAGATCAGCCTCCTTTCTGATTTTTTGTTTTAACCCAAATCGCATTAGAGTCTGAAGCGATTTGGGTTTATGAGCCAAGGCAACGTGGGCATGGGTTGGGAGCAGTAATGGCAGGCAATGGTATATGGCAGGCGGATTGCCGGTGATAAAAATACGTGCCATTTTCTTTGTATTTCATTTGTTTTACCTTAATTTTGCACATAAAATAAATCGTAGACATGGAAATTAAGACTGCAGAGTTCACGTTGAGCGCGCCGCGCGAGTCGATGTGCCCAAAGGACAATCGCATAGAGTATGCGTTCATCGGCCGCTCAAACGTTGGAAAGTCGAGCCTCATAAATATGTTGTGCGACAACAAAAAGCTGGCCAAGACATCGGCCACGCCGGGCAAGACGCTGCTCATAAACCACTTCATAATAAACCGCGACTGGTATCTCGTGGACCTTCCGGGCTACGGATTTGCCAAGCGGTCGAAGTCGGAGGTAGCCCGGCTCGACCAAATGATAAGCGGCTATATCCTGCAGCGCAAGCAGCTTGCTTGCGTGTTTGTGCTTGTCGACATCAGGCACGAGGCAATGAAAATAGACCTTGACTTCATTAATTGGCTTGGGGCAAGCGGCATACCGCTTGCCATAGTGTTTACCAAGGCCGACAAGCTTTCGCAGGGCAAGGTGCAAGCCAATGTAGAGGCTTACAAGCAGAAACTCATGGAGACATGGGAAGACCTGCCACCGATATTCATAACGTCAGCCGAGAAAAAGACCGGCAAGGACGAATTGCTTGATTATATAGACTCTGTTAACAAGTCGCTCAAGGAGGCATAAGGTAATGGCAAAGGACACTCCGTTTCTTGACGTCCAGAATCTAACGAAGTCGTTTGGCGCGCTCGTATTGTTTGAAAACATCAGTTTCAGCATTGCGGCAGGGCAGCGTGTGGGCCTTATCGCGAAGAACGGCACCGGCAAGTCTACGCTGCTTTCAGTGCTTTCGGGCAAGGAGGGGTATGACTCCGGCGAGATAATATTCCGCAGAGGGTTGAAGGTGGGTTACCTTGAACAATCTCCGGCGTTCAGCCCTGAGGAGACCGTGCTCGATGCCTGTTTCAATCACCATGGCGAAGAGTCGATGGTGCTGAAAGCCAAGCAAATACTTACAAAACTGAAGATTCGCGACTTGGCGCAGCCTATGGGGCAGTTGAGCGGTGGCCAGCAAAAGCGAGTGGCATTGGCCAACGTGCTCATTACTGAGCCGGACTTGCTGATACTTGATGAGCCTACCAACCACCTTGACCTTGAGATGATAGAGTGGCTTGAAGGGTATCTGGCAAGCGGAAACAAGACGCTCCTGATGGTGACGCACGACCGCTTTTTCCTAGACCATGTGTGCTCCGTGATTCTTGAACTGGACGACAAGAGCATCTATTCATACCGGGGCAACTACAGCTATTATCTTGAGAAAAGGCAGGAGCGCATTGATGCCCGCAGGGCGGAGATAGCCCGCGCCAACAACCTGTATCGGCGTGAACTCGACTGGATGAGGCGTATGCCGCAAGCCCGAGGCCATAAGGCAAAGTACCGTGAGGACGCTTTCTATGAGCTTGAGCGGGTGGCAAAGCAACGCATGGAGGAGAGGCAGATGCGGTTGAAGTCGTCAAATGTTTACATAGGCAGCAAGATTTTTGAGTGCCAATATATATCAAAGGCGTGGTCGCCCGAGCACGTCATAATGAAAGACTTCTATTATAATTTCTCGCGATACGAGAAGATGGGCATCGTAGGCAATAACGGCACGGGAAAGTCTACGTTTGTGAAGATGCTTCTTGGTATCGAGCAGCCTGACTCTGGTCGCATAGTGATCGGCGACACAGTGCGCTTTGGCTATTTTTCTCAGGAGGGTCTGAAGTTTGACGAAGGCGAGAAAGTGATAGACGTGATACGCAACATTGCCGACTATATCGACATTGGGGGGGGGCATCGCTTGTCGGCCTCGCAGTTCTTGCAGTATTTTCTCTTTACGCCCGAGCAGCAGCACAATTACGTAAGCAAGCTAAGCGGCGGCGAGCGTCGCAAGCTTTATCTATGCACGGTGCTGATGAAGAACCCAAACTTCCTTGTACTTGATGAGCCAACCAACGACCTTGACATAGTGACGCTTCAGATTCTTGAAGAGTATTTGGCGGATTTTCCGGGCTGCGTGATCGTTGTAAGCCATGACAGGTATTTCATGGACAAGGTGGTCGACCATTTGCTTGTATTCAAGGGCGATGGCGTGATAAAGGATTTCCCCGGCAACTATACGCAGTACAGGGAGTGGAGTGCCCTTGAGCCTAAGGCTCCGGCAGAGGAAAAGGCTGTTGAAAAGAAGTCTGTGCAGTCGGCGCAGCCCAAGCGTGGAGGTAAGCGGAAGATGACTTACAAGGAAAAAACCGAGTTTGCCGCCTTGGAGTCGGAAATATCGGCTTTGGAACAGGAACAGGCTGCTATAGAGGCCGCGCTTTGCAGCGGGAAACTCAGTGTTGAGGACTTGACTGAGAAAAGCCGGCGTTTGCCCCTGTTGAAAGAGGAACTCGATGCCAAGAGCATGAGGTGGCTTGAACTGAGTGAGATTGAAAGCAATTGATAGGGCGTCATGATTCAGCAGTATCCTTCGCAATTACTTCAGAAAGCCGTAGAGGAGTTTGCCAAGTTGCCAGGCATAGGCAGAAAGACCGCGCTTAGGCTTGTGCTTCACCTTCTGAGGCGTGAGCCTGAGGAAGTGGAGCGGTTTGCCGAGGCCGTGGCAAAGTTGCGGCGTGAGGTGAAATATTGCTCAGTGTGCCATAACATCTGCGATGATGATGTATGTGCGATATGCGCAGACAAGAACCGTGACAGGTCTTTGATATGTGTTGTTGAAAACGTTCAGGACGTGATGGCCGTGGAGGCAACTATGCAGTATCATGGGCTGTATCATGTCTTGGGCGGGGTTATATCGCCTATGGACGGCATTGGCCCTGGTGACATCGAGATAGACTCTCTTGTGGAGAGGGTTGCCCGTGGAGGGGTGGGCGAGGTTATATTGGCTCTTGGCTCCACAATGGAGGGCGACACCACAAACTTTTACATTTACAGGAAATTGTCGCAATACGATGTGAGGCTGAGCGTGATAGCTCGCGGCATATCCGTTGGCGACGAGCTTGAATACACCGACGAGGTGACGCTTGGGCGGTCGATACTCAACAGAACCTTGTTTGACGGGAAATGACAAGTAACATTATGATATGAAGAGAACACGGAATATATTGTTGGCAGAGTTCTTGGTGGTCGTGGCTTTGGCGCTGGGCTTGGCGGTCTTGTATGAGTGCGGCGTGCTTTGCGCCGGAATGTGGGCCACCAGCGATACCCTTGAGTTCGCATTGGCCACGCTCATGGAGCTTGTCACCCTTGTCTCCATCCCGGTGGCGTTGCGTATGTTCAGGTTCAGGCCTGTAAGGAAAGCCTTGCGCTCAAGGGGCGAGATGGCGTTGAGAACCTATGGGTCCGTGCGCATCTTGCTCCTCGGGGTGCCGATGGTTGCCAATGCGTTGCTGTACTATTTGTTCATGTCTACCACTTTCGGTTACATGGGCATAATCCTGCTGCTGTGCATGCCGTTCGTTTTTCCGTCGTTGGGGCGGTGCCATTACGAAGTGTCTACATCCTGCGGTGAAGAATGAAGCTGAGCGTAATCATTGTAAATTATAACGTCAAGTACTATGCAGAGCAATGCCTGAACAGCCTTGTGCGGGCTCTTGACGGCATAGAGAGTGAGGTGTTTGTGGTTGACAACCACTCAAAGGACGACTCGGCTGGGTACCTTGCCCGTCGCTTCAAGTGGGTGTCGTTGATAGACAGCAATCACAACTTGGGTTTTGCCCGTGCCAACAACATCGCCATTGGGCAGTCATCCGGTGAGTATGTGCTTTTGATAAATCCAGACACCTTCGTAGGTGAAGACACCATCCGCAGCGTGTTGGCGTTCATGGAGGAGCACCCCCGTGCAGGAGGGGCAGGCGTAAAGATGTTCAATCCCGACGGCACCCGGGCCATGGAGTCGCGGCGCGGCTTGCCCACGCCTCTTACGTCGTTTTACAAGATGTTCGGCCTTTGCGCACGATTCCCGCGCAGTCGCACGTTTGGGCGCTACTATATGGGCTATCTCAGTTGGGATGAGCCAGTCAGGATTGAAGTCATCAGCGGAGCGTTCTGCTTGTTGCGGCGTTCGGCGATAGACAAGGTTGGGTTGCTCGACGAGGACTTCTTCATGTACGGTGAAGACATCGACTTGTCTTACCGTCTGCTAAAGGGCGGTTTTGAAAACTGGTATTTGCCTTTCCCCATATTGCATTATAAGGGCGAGAGCACCCACAAGACATCTTTCAGGTACGTTCATGTGTTTTACCAGGCTATGCTCATCTTCTTCCGCAAGCATTATGGCCATTTGAGCTTTTGCATAACAATCCCCGTCAAAGTGGCCATTTATGCCAAGGCTTTTGCCGCGTTGGTAGCCATGCAGTCAAGTAGGTTGCGCAAGTCGTTGGGGTTTGTCCGCAAGCGGAGGCAGGAGCCGAGGTACTTTTTCGTGGGCGGCAAGCAGATGGTCGATCGTTGTCGCTTGGTGTCGCGCCGCAAGGGGCTTACGGCCGGCTTCTGTTATTGCGATGAGGGCAATTGTGAGTCGGCCATGGACGATATAGCCGGCTTTGGCGACAAGGTTCCTGTTTATGTAGTGTTCGATGTTGATGCTTTTTCATATAAATCCATGTTGGAAATAATGTCTCGTATGCCGATGCCCAATGTTAAGCTGGGTACCTTTTCAAATAAGACTAAAGTCATAATAACCCCAGATGAGATAATAAAATGACGTTTAGCGGAAAGTCTTCCCTTGTCCGGCTTAGGGCAATGGAGCCAGAGGATCTTGATTGGCTTTATGGCATAGAGAACGACCAAAGCCTGTGGAACGTCGGGGCCACCAACGTTCCGTATTCTCGTTATGCCCTTCATGACTACATGGCCAACGCGTCAAACGACATATACGCCGACCGCCAGGTGCGCTTGGTCATCGAGAATGCAGGTGGAAGTGCCGTGGGGATAGTCGACTTGGTGAATTTCGACCCCCAGCATCTCCGTGCCGAAGTAGGCATTGTCATTGATGCAAGGTTCCGCAGGCGCGGATATGCGTCAGAGGCGTTGCGCCTTGTTGCTTCGTATTCGGGCGAGGTGCTGCATCTTCACCAGCTTTATGCAGTTGTCAATGAGGCCAATGCCGCATCTGTCGGTCTGTTTAGAAAGACAGGCTATGGAGCCGTTATCCGGCTTAAAGACTGGCTTTTTGATGGCCATAAGTTTGCCGATGCGCTCTTGATGCAATTTTTTTTGTAACTTTTTTCGTGGAAAGTTTGGCGGAATAAGAAAAAATGTCTACCTTTGCACCCGCAAACGAAAAATAAGTTTGGTGTGTTAGTTCAGTAGGTTAGAATGCCTGCCTGTCACGCAGGAGGTCACGAGTTCGAATCTCGTACACACCGCTTGTCATTAGTGAGCGATTTAGTGGTTTTGGTGCGTTAGTTCAGTAGGTTAGAATGCCTGCCTGTCACGCAGGAGGTCACGAGTTCGAATCTCGTACGCACCGCA
>CALUGA010000015.1 GCA_944320105.1 uncultured Prevotella sp.
GGGAGAGTAGGAGGCCGCCGCCTTTTTGATTTGACGGGTTCCCGTGCGACCGATGAGGTCGCACGGGAACCTTTTTTGTGCATGGGGGTAATGGGGGTGCCGGGAGTTCTGGGAGAGTTGGGAGAGCTGGGAGTAATGGGAGTAATGGGAGTAATGGGAGTTCTGGGAGCAATGGGAATTCTGGGATAGCTGGGAGTTCTGGGAGCGATGAAAGTGTACTGGGAGTTTGTTAAGTGAACATATATATTAAGCCACCTCATAACAAAAAAAGCTATTTGGATAAAGCCCAAATAGCTGTCATTTGGAGATTTGACTTGATTTGAAGGCAGCGATAAGCTGTAAAGGCAGGCCTGGCGCTGCTGTATTAGATATTGCGACCGCTATTGTTGCGCAGCGGTTTCTTGCTCATTGTTCGCTGGAGCGGCGCGGAGGATGATGCTTGTCGCCCCGATGGTGAACAGGGTGCCGTCTTCGATTACCCTGCGCTCGCGGTCGCCAAGGATTTCGTTGTCAACAAACGTTCCGGTGTTGCTAGGGCCATCCCTGAGCACATAGCGCAGGTTGCCGTCCTTGGCGCGGCTTACGGTGATGACGCAGTGGGTGAGGTCGATGCTGGGGTCGACAGTCTCAATGGGCGTGCTGATACGGTTGCCTTTCTGGTAGCGGCCAATGACATTGTCGCCCGGCTTCAATGGTAATACTTGCTTGTAATGGAACACGTTCTCAATTACGACAATGGATCCCCATGTTCCTGCCGAGTCGTCTGGTGCTTCGTCCTTTTGCAGTGGGCGCAGCTTTGACGCACCTAAACGGATGGAGAACTGCTTGCCGCATTGTGGGCACTCAAATACAAGCGACTGGCCTTGGGTGTAGCGTGTCTCGTCGAACGCCACATAGCCGTCGCACTTTGGGCATCTTACTCTTTTCATTGCTTTTTCTTGTAAACCCAGGCTTGTTCGAAGTACTTGTTGTCCCTTAGTCTGCGCAGCGTGTCGCGAGCCTCGTCTTCTGTGGCGTATGCCCCATAGATTACGCGCACCTGGCCGCCGCCGGTATATACCTTAGCTTCGGTCAATCCCTCGGTGCACAGCTGCTTTGCAAAGGCATTAGCCCCGGCCTTTGTTATCCGGCTCGCCAGAACTATGCAATAATCAGCGGGCTTTTCATTCACCGTGATTGTTTCGTCAGAGGCTTTTTCTGCTGCCGTGGCTTCAGCAGCCTGCTGTGAAGCCTTGTTGAGTGGCTTGTGCTCTGCGGCGGCCTGCTCCTTTGAGGGCTTTGGTTTTACTGATTCTGCCCCTTGGTTCCTCATTGCAGCCCCGATAATCTCTTGCGGGAGGCTGGCAAAGTCGGCACGGCCTGTAGAGCTGTTGGTTATTGGTGGCGTCATGATGAAGAAAGCAAGAATCGCCGCTGCCACAGCGATGGCGTTTCTTAGCCAAGCCACCTTTATTTTGATGACGCTGCTGTCGTCTGTCGCAGTCTTCTTTTCCTTTCCCTTGTCTCTGCCTTCTTCGTGGCGGGTGGCATGGCGCGACGCACCAGCACGGCCGTGGGCTGCGGGAGTTGTTGTTTCCTTGTGCAGTCGGGCCATTTCGAACGAACCGAGACCGTAGAGCCCGGGGGTCAATATGCCGGCCTCGCACGGCTCAAACCCATAGCTTCCGCCTTCGCCCAAAGTTAGCGTTCCAATGTCGCCAAGGCGGTAGCTGCCTTCGTTGAGCAGGCACTGCTTAAGCTCGCCCACCTCGCTCTCAATTCGACTTACTGCGTCGGGGTAGCTTATGTCGTAAGCCTCGACGTACGACTGCACCAAGAGGAGGTCGTTCATGCTGAGCTTGGGGTTGAAACCTAATGTCCTTAGGGGCGGCAGGAACAGCCCGTCGCCCTCGTCGTAGCGGGCATCGGTATGGTGAGCCACGAAGCCGCCAAGGCCTGGCACCATGACGCACTCGTAGTCGAGCAGCAATATTTCGATATGTCTTCCTAATTCAATCACAATTGCAAAATTAAGCGTTTTCCATGACATGAGCAAGTAAATCACGGCAAAAAGGCATAAAAAAGGGGAAAAGCGTTTTGCAATCCAAATTTATTTGGTACATTTGCATCACTAAAACCAGAACTTTTTTGTAACTATGGAATACAGGGAAACGGAAATAAAGGGCGTCTTCATCTTGGAGCCGAGAGTCTTTGATGACGAAAGGGGCTATTTTTTCGAAGCGTGGAAGCGTGAGGACTTTGAACGACATATAGGGCCAGTGGACTTTGTTCAAGACAACGAGTCGAAATCGTGCCGCGGCGTGCTGCGCGGATTGCACTACCAGAAAGGCGAGCATTCGCAGGCCAAGCTCGTGAGAGTAATCAAGGGAACTGTGCTCGATGTCGCCGTGGATATGCGCAAGGGAAGCCCAACTTTCGGAAAGCACGTCATGGTGGAGCTGAGCGAAAGCAACAAACGCCAGTTCTTCATTCCAAGAGGCTTTGCCCACGGTTTCCTCGTAATGAGCCCCGAGGCCATATTTACGTATAAGGTTGACAATGCATACGCGCCGCAGCATGAGGCAAGCGTCCGCTTTGACGACCCCGCTCTTGGCATTGATTGGCCCATCGACCCGAAAGATGCCATCCTGAGTGACAAGGATAGGAAGGCGGCATTGTTTGCCGACGCAGAGTATTTTGATTGACTAAGGTAAAAACTAAGGTTATAAAGAAATTATGAATATAGCCATTGTAGGCACCGGGTATGTGGGGCTTGTGTCTGGAGCATGCTTTGCCGACACGGGTGCGATTGTGACGTGTGTAGATGTTAATGAAGACAAGATACGGGCTTTGCAGCAAGGCGAGATACCAATCTACGAGCCTGGGCTTGACGAGCTGGTGCTGAAGAACGCAAGGGCGGGCAGGCTAAAGTTTACCACCGACCTTGCCTCTGTGCTTAACGACCAGGAAATCGTCTTTTCTGCCGTAGGCACTCCCCCCGACGAGGACGGCAGCGCAGACCTCAACTATGTTCTCCAGGTTGCCAGGACCATAGGCGAGAACCTGAAAAAATATATAGTAGTGGTGACGAAGAGCACCGTGCCTGTGGGAACGGCAAAGAAGGTGCGCAATGCCATACAGGCCGAGCTTGACCGGCGTGGGGTCGCTGTGGATTTCGACGTGGCAAGCAATCCCGAGTTCCTTAAGGAGGGCAATGCGATAAAAGACTTCATGTCGCCAGACCGAGTTGTCGTGGGCGTGGAAAGCGAGCGAGCCAAGAAACTCCTTACCAAGCTTTACAAGCCATTCCTAATCAACAATTTCCGTGTGATATTCATGGACATTCCATCGGCTGAGATGACCAAATATGCCGCCAACTCGATGCTGGCCACCCGCATATCGTTCATGAACGACATTGCCAATCTGTGCGAACTTGTGGGTGCCGATGTAAACATGGTCAGGGCCGGCATAGGTGCCGACACCCGCATAGGCCGCAAATTCCTGTACGCCGGGTGTGGTTATGGAGGTTCATGTTTTCCCAAGGATGTCAAGGCTCTCATAAAGACTGCCGATGACAACGGCTATTCGATGGAGGTGCTTAAGGCTGTTGAGCGTGTCAACGAAAGGCAAAAGACAATCTTGTTCAGCAAGCTCCAGAAGGCATATCCTTCGGAAGACCTCGCAGGGAAGACCATAGCCATTTGGGGATTGGCGTTTAAGCCCGAGACCGACGACATGAGGGAGAGCACTGCTTTGGTTATGATAAGGAAGTTGCTCGGTGCCGGATGCCGCGTGAGGGCATACGACCCCGTGGCTATGGGCGAGTGCAGGCGCATATTGGGTGATGCCGTTACATATTGTAAGGATATGTATGACGCGGTGCTCGATGCCGACGCGCTCCTTCTCCTTACTGAGTGGAAGGAGTTCCGCTTGCCCTCATGGCAGGTGGTAAAGAAGTCGATGCGTAGGTCTCTTGTCATTGACGGCCGCAATATATTCGACTCGGACGAGCTTCACGAGCTTGGCTTCGAATACTTCGGCATAGGAAAATAAAACTGTTGCGATGCCTTGGAAATCAGCACTATACGTATGCTTGGCTTGTTTCTGCATCCTGGCTGCTTCATGCCGTCAGGACTCTCGTCCTGTGCGAGATGAAGCCAAGGACGACAGTGGGGCGAAGGCCATGCTGCAGGGCATTTGGGTTGACTGTGAGTCGGAGGACGTTGCCTTCAAGGTTACGGGCGACTCAGTGTATTACCCTGACGCGACAAGCCTGCCATCGTACTTCAGGATAAAGGCCGATACGCTTATAATTGGAACTCCTCCGTCGCATTACCCAATAATGAAGCAAACGCCAAATGTGTTTTGGTTCCGTAACCAGACGGGTGATGTGGTTAGGCTCCGCAAGAGCGATGACCCAAACGTGGCATTGGCTTTCCTCCACAAGCGGCCTGTGCCGCTGGCCGTAACAGAGGTTGTCAAGCGCGATACGGTGGTAATGTACCGTGGCGACCGTTATCATTGTTATGTAGCCATCAATCCAACGAAGTACAAGGTTATCCGCAAGACTTACAACGACGACGGGGTTGAGGTGGACAACATATACTATGACAACATTATCCATGTAAGCGTGTTCAGGGGAGCACAGCGGCTGTATTCGCGCGACTTTAGGAAAGCCATGTTCGCCCATCTCGTGCCGCGGCGTTTTTTGGCACAGGCTGTATTGAACAATGTAGAGTACGACCACGTAGATGCCGACGGCTTCCATTTCAGCGCCACGCTGTGCATCCCTGATGCAGCAAGTTGCTATATGCTCGACGCTGTTATCTCGTTTGCGGGAGATATGCGCCTGGAGGTCATAGACTATTGAGCCAGCCAAGCGTCAATCAGCTTTCTGGCTATCGACAGTTTCTCAGGTATCTCGGGCAGGTTGTTGCGGTTGAACCACGCCCCTGCGCTTAGTTCCGACTGTTGGAGCTTGACCGTGCCTTCTTCATAGTCTGCATTGAAACCAACCATCAAGCCGCACGGATAAGGCCACGGTTGGCTCCCGAAGTACTTGATGTTCTTTATCCTAAGGCCGGTTTCCTCCATTACCTCACGGCAGACGGCTTCCTCAAGGGTCTCGCCGGTCTCCACAAAACCGGCTACAAGCCCGAAGAAATTGCCTCGGAAGTTCTTGGCGTGAACCAACAGCACTTCATCGCCCCGGTGTATGAGCACGATTATGGCTGTGGCCAGTTGGGGCCACACCTCGTTGCCGCACCTTGTGCATTTCTTGCTGATGTCGGTGTGCATCACCATCTCGGCGCCACATCTGCCACAATACTTGGTGTTGGCGTCCCAATACAGAAGCTCTTCGCATTTCCCGGCCTTTGCGTATAGGTTATATGGCAACTTGTAGAAACTTTGCCGCAGTCCGCACATTTCATATCTTGAACTGCCGGTTACCGGCGATTTCAGCCTATATGCCTTTACGCTTATGCCGTTTTCCGGCGTTACGTTGAGCATTTCTGTTTCCTGCGCTACGTCAGTGGGCGGCGTTTCCGCACAAGGTATCGTGTAAGTGCCGTCGGCCAGCCGCTCAAGTAAAATCTCCCCGCCGTTAAAGGCAAAATAATAATGTTTCATCATCCTTGTTTTATGTATATGTGTGTGATGTTTCACCATGATTGGTCGCTGCTCGCGTTGCGGGCTATGCGCTCCCGGTCGCGTAGCAAGGCCGTAGTAGTCCACTCCTTAGGAACAAAGCGCCAGTTGCCGTAAGCCTTGGGGTGAATTGTTTCCCCAGAGAGAAAATGTTCGGTTATGTATTGGCGTATGCTCTTGGTGCTTTGCCAGATAAGCCTGTCTTTCAAGGCTTGGGGGGCTATGCCTGCACCCCTGGTAAGCAGTTCGCCGCCGCCATAAGCGCGGAAGCTGCTCATGGCCACCCTGTAAGTGCTCCGCTCGGAGAACCTCCTGCCCACGGTCATGCCAAGTATTGAGATGCGCTTGCCGCAAGGCTTGGTTACGTCGACCTCATAGTCTATCCCTGCTGCACAGTCAAAGTTGTATGTCGGGTTCTTGAACGCGTATTGCAGGCCATTACCCGTCGATGCCCTTTCCAACTTCAGCAGGTTGTCGCCGGGCGCAGCCATTGTGTTGATCCACAGGTCATAACTCATCTCAAGGAGCTTCCTAACCTCAATCCCTTTCATCGCCATGACGCATAGCTTGTCCTCATATCTGTAGAGTTTGTATGTGTCGCCCATGCAGATGTTCCCGTGGCTCAATCTCGTGTGGCATGAGGGTGGGGTGCAGAGCGATATGTCAGCATGTGATATGCCTAATTGGATGCTGTTTATTAGGTCGGTGTAAGGCGCATTGCCAAAGTAGCAGTCAATGGAGTCAATGTCTGTGTCTATCTTTCCAATAGCATTCCTGCAATAGTTCACAGTCTCTTCTTGCTCTTTTGCAAAACGTCTGGTGAAATTTTCATCGGGCTTTTCGTTCGCAATGTCGAGCACGTGGCCACTTATGGCTTTCTTGGTTGCCCGCCCCATCGACTTTATGATTGTGATGTCGACTACGCTCACTGCCATGGCATTGCATGACGGGTTGATGCACAGCACTTTATGGTTTTCCGTGCCAGTGATTGTTTCGCAGCGCGCAACATGGTCATGCCCAAAGAAGATTACATCAAACCCGGCTAAGCCGTGGGCAACTTTCTCTGTTTCGTTTTCATCGAAATGCGGTGTGGCGGTCCCTCCTTTCCATCCGCTGTGGAACAGTCCTATTGTAAGGTCAGGGCGTTCAGCCTGCTTTATCCGCTCAATCCAGCATCTTGCCGACTCCATTATTCCCTCGAAGCATATTCCGTTCCACTGCCGTTCGGCGCCCCAATACGCCATGGCAGGGGTAACCATGCCGATTATGGCAATGCGTATGCCGTCTCTTTCAAGCATTGCGTAAGGTGCCGTATAAGGCTTGTTTGTTTCCGTGTCAATCATGTTGGCCGCCAAAACCGGGCATGAGGTTTCGCTTATCCACTTGTCGCAAACGGCGCGGCCCGTTTCTATGTCGTGGTTCCCTATGCAGCAGGCGTCGTAGCCCATGTAGTTCATGGCCTGCGCGGCAATGTTGGCAACTTCGGTTCTTGTTTCGTTGAAGTAGTTGCAGATAGGTTGGCCTTGAAGCATGTCGCCATTGTCGAGCAGCAAGAGCCTGTCGCCAAATGCTTGCCGCTCCTTGTTCACAAGCGAGCTAACTCTTGCCAAGGAGCCAAGTGCAGGTTTCATGCCAATGAAGTCGAATGGCAAGAAGCACCCGTGCACGTCGCCCGTACACACAATCTTGAAGTTAACAGTCTGTGTCTGCTGCATTATTTTGTTGGAAGTCATCGTGGCGTATTGCCTATGAGGTAGCCAAACGTGATACAAAATTACGCAATTTTGCCGAATTGGCCTAATGAAACGGGCAGATTTACGCCGCAGATGTTGATGTTTTACCCCAACCGTGTAAGGATGGCAATCAATCTTTGCGCGCTATTCGTTGGCTCTTCAGCCCGAATCGGTCGTTAGACTTTAGTCGGATTTCGTGCTGCTGTCAGCCCCTCTCCCGTCTCCCCATAATGGGAGAAGCTCGGTTTTGTCGACGATGTAGCGGGCTACATCGAGAAAAAGCGGAAAGCAAGATGCCCGCAGCAGTGCGGAAGACGGCTGAAGAGTCAACAATCAAGTGAAATTGTTGGTTTTGCGGTCTAACGACCGATTCGGGTTCAACCATCTTGCGCACTGCTGCCCGGTGGAGCGAAGCCTCGTGGAAATCTTATGGCTTGATGTGGATGCTGCATCACTTTTGTAAATTTGAATATCCGCAAAGCTCCTATCCGAAGGAGTTAAAGGAGTTATAAGAAGTTATCGCTCCACTACATTCCGCTAAGGAGTTAGAGGACAAATGCTTGTCCACTTCAATATTTCCATTTGCTTGGCTGATTGCGGACATTCATATTTGTAAATATTAATTCTTGTTATGTTAGTTGTTCGCTAACTTGCACATTATCAATGGGTTGCAAAACGGCCTGTTTGGCAGTGCAATATAGGCCGTATGGGCGCGCGAAACAGGCTGTTTGGCAGTTCAAAACAGGCCGTTTCGGAAGGGGATGTGGCCACAGTGGGTGCGCAATGGCCAGTTTGTAAATATCTTTCAAGGCTGGCCTCGGCGGCGCGTCGTTGTCTTTTGCCTTGCCTTGCAACTGTGCTCTTGGTGCTTCGGGGCAGTTCCGTCGCTTTTGCGCAGATGGTGATGGAAGGCGCAGTAACTCGGACAAATGTGTGAACATGAGGTTAAAAACACGTTAAACCGTCTTTATTTTGCCACAAGTTGTGGCAGAATACGGATAAAGATTGCTATCTTTGTAGCGTTTACGGAAAAACGTCATGACATTAGTTATAGTGCTTATACTGCTACTGGGCTGTTTGCTGATAGCCACTTCGCACCTTACGAAGGTCAACAAGGCTGCGCTGGCGGTTTTTGTAGGTACCGTGGGGTGGGTGCTGTATATATGCTACGGCACTGATTTCGTCATGAGCCAGCATCCGCACGAATACATGGCCTACCTTGCGGGCGACAGTCCGTCGAGCCGGGCGGTGAAATTCTTCATAAGCGAAAACATATTCCTAAAATACGTCGGGAAGGCTGCCGCCATAGTGCTCTTCCTGCTTGCAACGATGTCGATAGTGGAGATACTTAACAACAACGGGTGCTTCGACTTCGTGGGCGAATGGATACGCACGCGCAACAGCAAGCGGCTGCTGTGGAGCATCACGCTGGCCACTTTCATAATATCGGCCAATCTCGACAACCTTACCACTACAACAATGATGCTTACCATAATGCACAACATCGTGCAGAGCAGGAGGCAGCGCATGGTGGTGGGGTGCGCCATTGTGCTGGCGGCCAATGCCGGCGGGTGCTTTACCGTCATTGGCGACCCGGCCGGGGTGATACTGTGGGGCATGGGGGCCGTGTCTGCCACCAATTTCTCGGCCTACCTGGCCCTGCCCGCGCTCGTGGCGTGGGTTGTGCCTACCTATATCCTTGGCAGGAGCCTGCCCGAGCACCTTGACGTGGAATGGCCGGCGGCCCCTTACCGTGGCGACGACACCAACCTGAACCGCTGGCAGCGCATAGTGATGCTTATTGTTGGCATAGGCGGCTTGTGGTTCATACCAACCTTCCACAACATCACCAAGCTCAGCCCTTTCCTCGGCGCGCTGTGCGTGCTGTCGGTATTGTGGGTGGTAAACGAGATTTTCAACCACAAGCTCATGAACGCCGACCAGATGATTCTGCGCAAGGAGCCGCGCATACTTCAGTATGGCAGCATACAGCTCATGCTCTTCGTGATGGGCGTTATGCTGGCCATGGGCGTTGTGCAGGAGACCGGAGTGCTTGCCATGGCGGCAGGCTGGATGGATGCCCACGTGCACAATGTGTGGGCCTTCGGCGCTTTTGCCGGCTTGCTTAGCGGCGTGCTCGATGCATTTACCGTGATGATGACCGGCATATCCATGTATCCTGTGGCAGAGGTAGGTGCCGACGGCGCCATGGCGGCCACTGGCTATGCTGCCGCTTTTGTGCAGAATGGCGCTTTCTGGAAGGCGATGGCTTTCTCAACGGCCATGGGCGGGTGCCTGCTGTGCTTCTCGAATCCGTGCGGGCTTGCCCTCATGAAGATGGAGCGGATGCACGTAGGCTGGTATCTGAGGAACTGCACTCTCAGCGCGTTTGCGGGGTGGCTGCTTGGCCTCGGGGTGCTTTGGCTTGAATGTTATTTGTTGACATATTGATAAGTAAAGAATTTTAAGGTATAAAGATTATGGGTAAAATAAAGACAATCGGTGTGCTCACCTCGGGTGGTGATGCCCCGGGAATGAACGCCGCCATAAGGGCGGTGACTCGCGCAGGCATCTGCAATGGCTTCAATATCAAGGGTATATACCGTGGCTACGACGGGCTGATAAACGGAGAAGTGAAGCCTTTCACCACGGAGAACGTGAGCGGAATAATCATGCAGGGCGGAACGATACTGAAAACGGCGAGGAGCACGGAGTTCATGACGCCCGAAGGCAAGCAAAAGGCATACGACACGCTCCAAAAGGAGGAGATAGACGCTCTCGTGGTGATAGGCGGCAACGGCTCACTTACCGGCGCACGCGACTTTGCGGCAGAATATGATGTGTGCTGCATAGGGTTGCCCGGAACCATTGACAACGACCTCTACGGCACCGACTCTACCATAGGGTATGACACTACGATGAACACCATCGTGGAGTGCGTGGACCGCATACGCGACACGGCGCAGAGCCATGAGCGGATATTCTTCGTGGAGGTGATGGGGCGCGACGCCGGATTCTTGGCGCAAAACAGTGCCATAGCTTCGGGAGCTGAGGCTGCCATAATCCCCGAGGACTCTACGGACGTGGACCAGCTCGCGCGCTTCATGGAGCGCGGAATAAGGAAGTCGAAGAAGAGTTGCATCGTAATAGTTTCTGAAAGCCCCAAGTGCGGCGCGCTCTACTATGCCGAGCGTGTGCGCAACGAGTTCCCCAACTACGACGTGCGCGTATCCATACTCGGCCACTTGCAGCGTGGCGGGCGCCCTTCGGCGCACGACCGCATACTGGCCAGCCGCACCGGCGTTGGGGCCATCGAGGCCATAATGCAGGGGCAGCGCAATGTAATGGTGGGCGTGCGCAACAACGAGGTGGTCTACGTTCCGTTCAGCGACGCCATAAGGACTGACAAGCCGCTCGACATGAAACTGATAAAGGTGCTCGATGAACTTAGTATCTAAAGGGTTAAAGAAATGTTATGAATTTCTGATTTTTAGATATATTAAGGAAGAAAACCGAAAAAGAACGGCTGGTTTCCAACAAAATTATTACCTTTGCAACAAAATGAAATAGAAGAAGAAACTCAAAAAACATAAACGATTATGGCACAAATTATAGGGCACATCTCCCAGATTATAGGCCCGGTCATCGATGTTTATTTCGATACCGAGGGCCAGGATGCTGAGAAGGTGTTGCCGAAAATTCATGAGGCGCTCACCATCACCAGGCCGGACAAGCGCACTCTTATCGTTGAGGTGCAGCAGCATATCGGCGAGGATACTGTCCGTTGCGTAGCCATGGACAACACCGACGGATTGCAAAGGGGGCTTGAGGCTGTTCCCATGGGGTCTCCTATCCGTATGCCGGCAGGCGAGCAAATCAAGGGAAGGATGATGAACGTGGTGGGGCAGCCCATCGATGGCATGGCGCCGCTGAGCATGGAGGGGGCTTATCCTATCCACCGCGAGCCGCCAAAGTTTGAGGACTTGTCTACGCACAAGGAGATGCTCGCCACCGGAATCAAGGTCATCGACCTGCTTGAGCCTTACATGAAAGGTGGCAAAATCGGTTTGTTCGGCGGTGCCGGAGTGGGTAAGACTGTGCTCATAATGGAGCTTATCAATAACATCGCCAAGGGTCACAGCGGCTATTCCGTGTTTGCCGGAGTGGGCGAACGTACACGCGAGGGAAACGACCTTATCCGCGACATGATAGAGTCGGGAGTGATTCGTTATGGCGACAAGTTCAAGAAGGCCATGGAGGAGGGCAAGTGGGACCTCTCGCTTGTTGACCCCGAGGAACTGAAAAAATCGCAGGCCACGCTTGTCTATGGCCAGATGAACGAGCCGCCAGGAGCACGTTCGTCGGTGGCTCTGTCTGGTCTGACCGTCGCTGAGGAGTTCCGCGACCATGGAGGCAAGGACGGAGAGGCTACCGACATCATGTTCTTCATCGACAATATCTTCCGCTTCACGCAGGCAGGCTCTGAGGTTTCGGCATTGTTGGGTCGTATGCCTTCGGCTGTGGGCTATCAGCCTACGCTCGCAAGCGAGATGGGGGCCATGCAGGAACGAATCACTTCAACCAAGAAGGGGTCAATCACTTCGGTGCAGGCTGTGTATGTGCCGGCCGACGACTTGACCGACCCGGCTCCTGCCACCACGTTTACGCACCTTGACGCAACAACCGAGTTGAGCCGCAAGATTGCCGAGCTTGGCATTTACCCGGCAGTGGATCCGCTGGGAAGCACATCGCGAATATTGGATCCGCTCATCGTAGGGAAGGAGCATTACGAGTGTGCGCAGAGGGTGAAGGAAATACTTCAGCGTTACAAGGAATTGCAGGACATCATCGCAATATTGGGTATGGACGAGCTGTCTGACGAGGACAAGCAAACAGTGAACCGCGCCCGCCGTGTGCAGCGTTTCCTCTCGCAGCCTTTTGCCGTGGCAGAGCAGTTTACAGGCGTGCCGGGCGTCATGGTCTCAATAGAGGACACCATCAAGGGGTTCAATGCCATACTCGATGGCGAGGTAGACTATCTGCCTGAGCAGGCATTCCTTAACGTTGGCACCATCGACGATGCAATAGCCAAGGGCAAGCGGTTGATGGAAGCTGCCAAGGGTAATTAATGTAGACGTTTGACATGAGCTTGAAGTTGAAGATAATCTCGCCTGAGAGGATAGAGTTTAGCGGTGAGGTGCAGAGTGTGCTCGTGCCCGGCACGAAGGGCAGTTTCGAGATACTCACAGACCACGCCCCAATAATATCTTCTTTGCAACCCGGGGTGGTGGAGTATGCCACTGCCGAGGGCAAGGAGCAATTGGCCATCACCGGCGGATTCGTCGAGGTGCAAAGGAACGAGGTAAGCCTCTGCGTGGAGGTGAATTGACAATGGGCAGCGAACAGGTAAACTTGATAAGCCGGCAGTACAACAAGTGCAGCTTGTGGGTCGTGGCCGCTGCTACTCTTGCCACTTTGTTGGCAATCAACGTCTACGATGCGCAGCAGCTCGTTGACCCTTTGGCAATATCCGCAGTGTACGCTCTGGTTACTAACACGGCCTATGGCGCATCATGGAAAGCTGTGGCAAAGTCTTCCCCCAATGCCCTTGGCAAGTTCTACTTGGCAGGCTCCGCCTTGCGGATGATGTTGGCCGTGCTGGTCGCCATCGCGTATTGTCTCATTGTGGGTGATAGGGATGCCATACTGAATTTCGTCTTGGTGTTCTCCTCATTCTATGTGGTGATGCTCGTGTTTGATGGCGTCTTCTTCGCGCGAATGGAACGGAAACGGAATAAAAAGATCTGAATTTATGAGATATTTCAAGCATTTGCTTTGCGTCGTGGTCTTTATGTTTGCCGCAATGTCGGCGGGTGCCGTGGGGCATGGCACAGACAAAGAGGAGGGCATTGACCTGCAGGGCATTCTTTTCGGGCATATAAAAGACTCGTATGAGTGGCACATCACGACTGTGGGTGGGCATCCAGTGGTGATTCACCTGCCTGTGATAGTGAAAAGCTCTACGGGGTGGCACGTCTTTTCAAGTGGCAATTTCTCAGAAGAGGCTGACGCCAATGGCAACCGCCCTGGGCCTTACGGCCTTTATATATCCGGGAGCGAGGCCAACGAAGGTAAGGTGTGCGAGACCATTGGCGGCGCAGAGGTTCGCCCGTTTGACATCTCGATAACCAAAACAGTGGCCGTGCTGTTCATCGATGCCATATTGCTCTTGGTTTGCGTGCTTATTCCTGCACGGTGGTGCAGGAAGCACCGGCCTGAAGACCCGGCCCCAAAAGGCTTCACGGGCTTGATGAGTATGTTCATAATGTACATATACGATGAAGTTGTTAAGGCGTCGCTCGGCAAGGAGGCCGACAAATACGCTCCCTATTTGCTGACGTGCTTTTTCTTCATTTTCATTGCGAACATAATGGGTGTTGTGCCGTTCCCACCGGGCGGAGGCAACCTCACAGGCAATATCACTTGTACTTTCTTCTTGGCGCTGTGTACGTTCTTGATAACTAACGTCACCGGAACGAAAGCTTATTGGAAGGATATCTTTTGGCCGGAGGTGCCTACATGGCTCAAAGTTCCAGTGCCATTGATGCCTTTCATAGAGTTCTTCAGCATCTTCACTAAGCCGTTGGCATTGATGATCCGACTTTTCGCAAACATGATGGCTGGCCATGCCATTGCGTTGTCTTTGTCGTGCATTATCTTCATCATGTTCGCAATCAATGCCTGGGCCGGTGTTTCGATGACTGTGGTCAGTGTCTTGATGAGTGTGTTCATGATGCTTCTCGAAGTGCTTGTGTGCTTCATCCAGGCCTTGGTGTTCACTATGCTTAGCGCAGTGTTCATCTCTCTTGCCCATGTGCATGGGCATCCGGTTAAGGAATCAAATCAGAATTAAAAACTATATTAAATTTTACGATTATGGTATCATTATTATTGGCAGCAGATGCTGTAGCAAAGTTAGGTGCCGCTGTTGGCGGAGGTTTGGCTGCAATAGGTGCAGGCATTGGTATTGGCAAGATTGGCGGGCAGGCTATGGATGCAATGGCGCGCCAGCCGGAGAAGATGGGTGATCTGCGTTCTTCAATGATCATCGCCGCTGCCCTTGTTGAGGGTGTGGCTTTCTTCGCGGTCATCATAGCCCTGCTCGCACTGTTTGTATAAGGCAGTTGGCGGTATATTATTGCATCATAGAAATCAGAACAGCTTATGTCATTGATAACACCTGATTTTGGTCTGTTGTTCTGGATGGCGATAGTCTTCCTCATTGTCTTGGCAATCCTGTGGAAATGGGGTTTCCCGGCAATAGTGAAGATGGTCAACGACCGCAAGGCATATATTGATGAAAGCCTGCGGAAAGCCCAGGAAGCGAACGAACGGCTGGCCAATATCAAAATTGAAAGTGAATCCATTCTGCAGGAAGCGCGGGAGAAGCAGGCCCTTATATTGAAAGAGGCTGCTGCCACCCGTGACGCCATTGTGGAAAAGGCACAAGACAAGGCGCGCGAAGAGGGCAACCGCTTGCTGGCTGAGGCGAAAGCCGAAATAGAGAGCCAGAAGCAGGCTGCGATAAGCGACATACGTGCCCAGGTGGCTGAGCTGTCTGTCAAAGTGGCTGAGAAAATTCTACGGAAGGAGCTTGGCGATGATGACAAGCAGATGGATTTGATTGACAGATTGCTGGATGAGGTTTCTTCTTCCGATAAAAAATAATTGGTTATGAATATAGGAGTAATATCGGTTAGGTATGCGCGTGCATTGCTAAAGGGCAGTTGCGACGCAAAAATCGAAGGCAAGGTGTATGCCGAAATGCAGTCTTTGGCCTCAAGTTACATTGACGTTCCGCAGTTGAGGCATACCATTGACAATCCGATGATCTCTAAGGCCGCCAAGGAAAATCTTCTTGTTGCAGCTGTCGGCGGTAACCCATGCGAGTTGACCAAGGCGTTTTTCCGTCTGGTTTTGCGTGAAGACCGTGAGAGCGTAATCCAATTCATGGCCAATTCATATATCACCCTTTACAGGAAAGAGAAGAACATCATCCGTGGAAAGTTGACCACCGCTGCTGCAGTGTCGTCTGCTACTGAGCTGAAGCTTAGGCAGATGGTGGAAGACAAGACTAACGGAACTGTGGAGTTTGAGACTGAGGTAAACCCTGACATCATAGGCGGTTTCATCCTTGAGTATGATACTTATAGGATGGATGCGAGTGTCAAGTCGAAGCTCAAGTCCATTCTTTCGCAGCTTAAAATGTGATAGTTTAAGTGATGCTGGATTACGAGTGTAAGCCTCGGACGATTTTGTTCAGATGGTTCGAGTGCGCTCACCGTTCCACGACATTATGTTAAGTGCAAATTAATATGTCAGATAAAATAAAACCAAGTGAAGTGTCCCAAGTGCTTCTTGAGCAGCTCAAGGGCGTCAGCGGAGGCGAGCAGTTCGATGAGATAGGGTCGGTGCTGCAAGTAAGCGATGGCGTAGCCAGAATTTACGGACTCCGCAATGCTGAGGCAAGTGAGCTTCTTGAGTTTGAGAACGGCACAATGGGCATTGTCATGAACCTTGAGGAAGACAACGTTGGCTGCGTTCTCTTGGGAGCTACATCAGGCATCAAGGAAGGTATGGTCGTTAAGCGGACGAAGCGAATTGCCTCCATCCGAGTAAACGACAATATGCTCGGGCGTGTCATCAATCCTCTTGGCGAGGCTATCGATGGCAAGGGCAGCATCGACCTTACCGACTCTTTCGAGATGCCTCTTGACCGAAAGGCCCCGGGAGTGATTTACCGCCAGCCGGTGAAGGAACCCCTGCAGACCGGTCTTAAGGCAGTAGACTCAATGATTCCTATTGGCCGTGGCCAGCGCGAGCTTATCATTGGCGACCGCCAGACAGGCAAGACGGCTATCGCTGTTGATACGATAATCAACCAAAAAAGCTTCTACGAGGCAGGCAATCCCGTTTATTGCATTTACGTTGCAATAGGCCAGAAGGCTTCTACCGTGGCAGCTTTGGTGCAGAACCTTAAGGAGCACGGTGCCTTGCCGTACACCATCATTGTTTCAGCAACCGCTGCCGACCCAGCCGCTATGCAGTATTACGCGCCTTTTGCGGGTGCCGCCATTGGTGAATATTTCCGTGACCGTGGCTATTCTGCGCTTGTAGTGTATGATGATTTGTCGAAGCAGGCAGTGGCTTACCGCGAAGTGTCGCTTATCCTTCGGCGTCCTTCGGGCCGTGAGGCATATCCGGGCGACGTGTTCTATCTGCACAGCCGCTTGTTGGAGCGTGCAGCCCGAATAAACGACCAGCAGGAAGTGGCAGAGCAGATGAACGACCTGCCCGAATGCATGAAAGGCCATGTGCGTGGTGGAGGGTCGCTAACGGCGTTGCCAATCATCGAGACACAGGCCGGAGACGTTTCTGCTTATATACCTACCAACGTGATTTCTATCACGGATGGCCAGATATATCTTGAGACCGACCTCTTCAACCAAGGCTTCCGTCCTGCCATCAACGTCGGCATCTCCGTGTCTCGTGTTGGTGGTTCAGCCCAAATCAAGAGTATGAAGAAAGTAGCCGGAACGCTGAAGATTGACCAGGCGCAGTACCGTGAGTTAGAAAGCTTCTCCAAGTTCTCAAGCGACATGGATGCCGTTACAGCCATGACCCTCGACCGCGGCCGCAAGAACAACCAGTTGCTCATACAGCCCCAGTACAGCCCCATGCCCGTTGGCGAGCAGATTGCCATTCTCTATTGCGGCACACACGGGCTTATGCATGACGTGCCGGTAGAGAAAGTGCGTGAGTGCCAGGATGCTTTCCTCGACAAGTTACGTTCAACCCATCCCGAAGTGATTGCGACGTTGGGCAGTGGAAAGATTGACGATGACATGACGTCAGTCATTGAGTCGGTCATGGCTGACATTGCCGGACAGTATAAAAAACAATAGCCTATGCCGTCGCTTAAAGAGATCAAGACCCGGATAGCTTCCGTCAACAGCACCCGCAAGATTACGAGTGCGATGAAGATGGTTGCTTCGTCAAAGTTGCACCATGCGCAGGTGATGATAGAGAACATGCTTCCCTACGAGTCATTGTTGGAGCACATACTCAAGGCATTCCTTGCGTCGGAGGCCGATGCATCGAGCGTTTACTCCGCGGAGCGTAAGGTCAAGCGGGTTGCTTTGGTGGTATATTCGTCAAACAGCAGCCTGTGTGGAGGCTTCAATGCCAATGTCATTAAGTTGATGCAGCAGGTGGCAGACGAATATCGGCATTTGGGCAAAGACAGTGTCGTGGTCTATCCTATAGGGCGGAAAGTGGCAGAGAAAGCCGCTAAGCTCGGGCTGAAGATCGAGGGCGACTATACCGAGATGGCCGACAAACCAAATGTAAAAGACTGCATTAACTTGTCGCGCGAGCTTGGCAGGCGGTTTGTTGATGGCGAAATTGACAAGGTGGAGCTTATTTACCACCATTTCAAGAGCGCAGGGTCGCAAATCCTTACCCGCAAGACATATCTGCCGATAGACCTTACGGGGGAGTTGAACCGTGACCATGAGCGCGACTTGTCGTCAAACGTAGCCACCCGCGAAGCCCAGGAATACCTGCGCAAAAAGGGCAATGCACCTACCAAGGCATCTGTTGCGGAGGCAAAGCCGCTTAACGACAACTTCATCGTTGAGCCAGACATGGACACAGTGCTTACGTTGTTGATACCAAAGATGGCTCACCTGATGCTTTATACAGCCTTGCTCGACAGCAATGCAAGCGAGCACGCAGCCCGAATGGTGGCCATGCAGACCGCCACCGACAATGCCGATGAGCTTCTGCGAGACCTCAACTTGCAGTACAACAAGAGCAGGCAGCAGGCAATTACCAATGAGTTGCTCGACATTGTGGGCGGTTCGGTAAATAACTGACAAAATTCGGTAAACAACTTACAAAAAGAGAGGAAGGCCACTGCGTGAAGCCTTCCTCTCTTTTTTATCCCTAAAGGCCATCAGGCAGCAGCGCGGAATCCGGCTGGAGCCTAATGGCCTTGTTTATTCATGCAACCATCATTGGCCTATTGCCACCTTGCTTATGGCAATGCCTTCTGCTGTGGTAGTCTTGATTGTATAAATGCCGCTGGGCAAGTTCTTTGTGGCTTGAGCCGGAGTGGCGTTGTCCATGCTGCAAACTTTGCGTCCGTTCAAGTCGAACACTTCAATGTGTCCGGGCGTTGCGTTTATGCTGCCAATGCCGTCGGCCACGGTGTTGTTCACCGATATTGGCACATAAATGTCGGCTGCGCCGCGCGATGCCAGTTTTACGTAAGCCTCGTGTACGCCAATCTCGTTAGAGTTGAACGCAACGTTGAACGTACCGCCGCTTACCGGCAGCTCGTTGGTAGACAGCTTAAACTTGCTCTTGTTTGGCCCGCCGAGCGTCAGCTTTATGGGTTCGGCCAGGTTGGTGCCGCTTACGCTCATCTCATCCGATACGGCATCCTTGCCAACAGTGGCCGTAAAGGCCAGTTGCGTGGCCGACGGGCGTATGGTGGCGAGGTCTGTCCGGCCATAGCTAACGTCGTCGATGTAATACGTTGCGGCGTTGTTGCGCCCGCGAGTGCTCTTGAAACGGAAGCCCATGAAGAACACGTCGGCGATGTTCTGGCCCGTAAGGTCGATGTGGTACTCCTGCCACTCGCCGCTCTGGTCCTTCATGTTAGGCATGGTGATGCCATCCACCGGGCTTACGTACATCTCGCCGTCGGCCATGTCGATGTAGCAAAGCTCAAGCACGTCGGTCTGCTCGTCCATGAGGTAATCGCCGCGCACGCGGAATGTAAACATCTTCGACTCCGAACCCTTGAAGTCGAGAGCCGGCGTTACGAGCATCATCTCGCAGGCCTCCTCTTCGCATTCGGGCGTGGTGCTGTCGTATGCCGTAACCTTTGCCGTCTTTTCTCCGGCCGACTCGTCCTCCTCGGGGAATTCATAGCCCCACCATGCCCTGTTGCCTGTCATGGCCAGGTTCTTCCATCCCTCAATGGCGAGCGGCTTGTTCTTCACAGTGCCGTCAAAGTGCTCGTTTATCAGCTTGGCAGGAGCCGACGGGTCGAGCGGCAGCTCGTCGCCCTCCTTGCCTGGCCCAGGCTCGGTGCTTGCGGTGGCCTTTCCTGTCACTTTCACCTTAACGGTGTCTAAGGCCAAGCCGTAAATCAGAATCTCGTTCTCATAGTCGCCGGCCTCTTTCGGGGCGAACGTCACCTTCACTTCGGCCGTGCCGTCCTTAAGGAGCATCGATGTGCTTATCATGAACGTGCCAGCCTCTTTCACCTTCATGTAGGCATAGTCGGGCAGGTAGGCCGTTTTCACGGTAAGGGTCTGCTCCTGCGTCTTGCCCACCTCAGCCTCAAAGGCAGGCAGCGGGTTGGGGCTAACGGTGACGGCAGGCGGGTTCTGCTCGTCGGTGGCGTAGGCAGAGAGTGCTATCGACTGGTACACCTCCGGCATCTGCTGACAGTCTATCATGAGCCTTGCCTCGTGCTTGCCGATGGCCGTTGGCAAGTAAGTCACCACGATGTCGGCCTCGCTCGTGCCTGCCGGTATGCTTGCCTGCGACAGGCTGAAGAGGCCCTTGTCCTTTCCGGTTATCTCCAGTGTGGTGGCTGCGGGCATGTTCACTGCGCTCACGTGCAGCGTGGCCACCTCGGTGGGCTTGCCCACGAAGCCTGCCGCCTGCTCAACCTTGTTGGGCGTCACCGTGAGCGACGGCTCTGCCACCACAGCCGGCTCGATGTCTTCCTGGCCGCGCGGCCCTATTATCACGGCATTGGCCGAGGTTGACAGCCCGGTGATGTTCACGGCCTCGGTAGGTATGGCCGTGCCTATCAGTGAGGTGCCGCCGAAGATGCGCAGCTTGCCTTCGCCCGTGGCGTCGGTGATGGTGGGCTGCGTCATCCCCGCCTCAAACGTTGCCCCTTCGGCAAAGCCCGACAGCGTGGCCCCCTCTATGCGCACGAGGCGGTTGATGTAGCTGTTAGGCTGGGCCTTTATGTCGGCCAGCGTGGCAGCCACGGGCTGTGCCGCGTTGCCTTCGGATACGAGAGTGCCGAGGTTTGGCGTGAGGGGTATGAACGACATTGCGCCAAACGCCGACTGTATCATGCCGATGAAGCCCGTGAGCTTGTCGCCGGCCTTGTAGGTTGTAGCCAGCATATCATTGTCGTTGGAGACGAGCATGCCCCCGGTTTCGTCTTGTATGTAATATTTGGGCGAGCCGGTGCTGTTGTCCACGTAGCTTACCACGGCTTCACCCGTGTAGCGGTAGGTGAGGAAAGCTTCCGGGTCTTCGGCCAAGAAGGCGTTTATCGACTCTATGTTCACCACTGGCAGGGCGCTCCATGAGGCTTCTACCACAACGTCGGCCGCCCCTAGGCTGCTGAATGTGATTGTAGCCTTGCCCTCCTCGGAGGTGGGAGTGAGAGTAAATTCAATGTCCTTGCCGCTCTCGCCCATGGCGTCTACGGCGGCTACCGTAGTGGCAGAAGCCTTCAGCTCATCGCTCTCTACGCTTATTGTTATGTCTGAAGTGAGGTTGCGGGCCTTCACGTTTACGGTTTTTCTCTGCACCTCGCCGCTGTAGATGTAGCCAAACGGCAATGAGTTCTCGCTCAGCGTTATCGTGGGCGAGTCGTCGCCGGGCTCTCCGGCCGATGCAAACAGCCCCGCGTAGCCGTCGGCCACGCGCAGCGAGCCTACGAGCATCGTGGGTGCTGTGGCGCTGTACGTGGTGCCTTGGCGCAGCTCAATGCCCTGCAGGCCATAGTTCTTCACGCTCGACCCTGTGTTCGATGGGTCGAAGTAAGCGGCGGCCTGGGTGGGCTCTGCGGCATAGTCAGTAGGGTCGACGAATAGCGACACGGCGTCGCTGCCGCTTCCGTCCTTGTTCAGTTCGTACTTCACCACCACGAGGTGGGTCTCGCCGGTGCTGAAGGTGCTTTCTGAGTACACCGGCTTGGTGCCGCCGCGTTCCACTCCGAGCAGGTACTTGCCGTCCTCGCCGGCGGCGTTAACGTAGAGGCGGCCGAACTCGGTGCCGCTCTTCCCGTCGGCCACAGGGCCGCTGTAGTTGCCAACGGTGAAGGCCATCACGTACACGGGGCCTGAAGGCACTTCCGACACGTTGATGAGGGCAGAGTAATACATCGTTCCCGCCTTCACTCCCTCGTCGGTCAGGTCGAAGCGCGCCTGCAGGTCTTCGCCTGAGGCGGCGTTGCCCAGCTGCGCGCTCTTGCCTTTCACGCCGCCCGGATACCCTGCGTAGTCGAGCGTCTGGTTCACTACCTGTATCGGCTCGTTGGGGTTGGAGCCATACTTTATCCAAGGGCCTTGGCCGTAGAGGTTGCCCGTGTTATATTCAAAGTTGTCTTGCCATGAAACCTGTGCGCCCACATCAGTCGGCGCGGCTGATAGCATTGTAAGCAATAAAGTTGCCCATGCAAACGTTTTGTTGAGTTTTCCCATAAGCTGGTTTTAAAATGATAAATAAAACAATTGTATGGCTTCCAAAATGAAAAGCCGAATGCAAATATAGCGATTTTAATATGCAGAAGCAAATATTTTGGGTATAAATTTTAGTTTTTGGCTATTTTAGTATGTTTTCAGTCCTGTTTGTCAGGTTGCCGTATGCAGTGCCGCTTGCCACCGCCACATCTTGAAAGAAAGCTTGTTGGTAAGTTCGCCGTTAGGGTAGGGCAGGCAGGGAAGTTGCTTGTAATTTGTTTACAAAGTAGCGCCCAATTGTTGGGCATGGCCTTTTCGCAGAGCGATATGTGCCTTTTCGCAAGCCAATACAGGCCGTTTGGCAAGCCAAAACCTGCCGTTTTGCACTGCCAAACGGTACTGTTCTGCAATGCGTTGAGGCTCAGCTGGTTATCGATAGCGGAAGAGCCAATGTCGCATTAGGCAAATTTCTTTACAATCTGTTGGCCTTGTCGGGCGTGGTCTTTACCCCTGGAAAAGTTTGGCGGGCCTTGTGCCATGGTTTTTCACACTATAATTGTTATCTTTGCACCGTACAACCATAAAACATTTAACCATGGCATCAAACCTACTGGGGCGCTACGTGTGGCTCGTTGACACGTTGCGCCGCCACAAGCGGCTTACATACAACGAGATAAACAAGCTGTGGCAGCAAAGCGGGCTGAGCTACGGCGAGGGCGACGAGCTGCCCCTGCGCACATTCCACAACCACAGGGCAGCCATCAAGGACATATTCGACATATATATAGAATGTGACAAGAAGGACGGCAACAAGTACTACATCGACGACCCGGAACGGCTTGAGGGCGACGGATTCCGCAGCTGGCTCATCGATTCTTATGCCACGCTGAACCAGATTCAGGCCGACAGGCAGATGGAGGGGCGTATATTGTTCGAGGACATCCCGTCGGGCCACCGTTGGCTCATGCCCATGGCCGATGCCATGCGCCACGGCCACGTGGTGAGCATCACGCACAGGGGCTTTGGCAAGCCCGAAGCCACAACGTTCCTCATAGAGCCTTACTGCCTTAAGGTGGTGGCACGGCGGTGGTACGTGGTGGCGCGCAGCCCGTACTACTCCGAGCGCAACAGGGCAAGCGGCCGTGGCCCGCGCAATGTCTACCTCGTTTACGCGCTCGACCGCATCGAGGACTTATACGAGACCGATGGGGCGTTCAAGCCCGATGCCTCGTTTGACGCCGACCGCTTTTTTGAGGGCTATTGCGGGGTTAACCTTACGGGCGAGCCGGTGGAGCGGGTGGTGATAAAGGCTCGTGGGGGCTACGCCGACTACCTGCGCACGCTGCCGCTGCACAGCTCGCAGCGCGAGCTTGGCCCCGATGGCGACGATACCCTGTTTGAGTGCCGCCTTAGGGCCACGTTCGATTTCTACCAGCTTTTGCTGTCCAATTGCAGCCAGATAGAAGTGGTGGAGCCTGAGCACGTGCGCAGCAGGATGCTCGCCATGGCCCGCGACATTGTTGCCTTGTACGGCGGTGATGGCGGCAATGGCAAGGAAGCGGAGGAATGAAGACTATGGAAGGAATGGACTTCGTGGCCCTCGACTTCGAGACGGCCACTGCCCAAAGGGCTTCGGTGTGCGAGGTGGGCGTATGCGTTGTGAGGGGTGGGCAGGTGGCCGAGAGCCACTCGTGGTTGGTGCGGCCCATTGGCAATGAATACAACTACTGGAACATCCGCATACATGGCATACGCCCGGCCGACACGGCCTGTTCGCCTGAGTTCCCGGAGGTGTGGAGCAAGGTGGAGCCGCTGCTTGCCCACAGCCCGGTGCTGGTGGCGCACAACGCGGCTTTCGACATCAGTTGCCTGCGCAGCTCGCTTGAGCTGTATGGGATGGCCAAGCCGGCCGCCGACTATTGCTGCACGCTGAGGGCCGCCCGCCACTTGTACGATTTTCCCTGCAACACGCTCGACTATCTGTGCGAACAGTTCGGCATACCGCTGCTATGCCACCATCGTGCAGGCGACGATGCCGAGGCTTGCGCCCGCCTCTTCCTACGCGAGGCGAGGGATGCCGGCTGGTGCTTGCCTGCCGAGATGAGCTTCTGCCGTGGCAGGCTGTGAGTGCCGTGGCGGCCGGGTGGAAATAGGCTGCTGCCGGAGTGGGGCAGCGGCGGGCGCGGGCTGCGCCTCAGCGCTTCTTGAACTCAAGCTTTTTGGGCAGCTTTTGCCATTTGCCGTTGTTAGGCACTTTAAGCGTGCTGCCATCGCCTTGCGTAAGCACAAAGGTGCTGTCGTCCTTTTGCGTCAGCGTAGCCTCAAGGTCTTCACTGCCGTAGTCGTTTATCAGCTCAAGCTCGGCCTTGCGCTTTCCGCTCAGGCGGGCAGAGGTGACGAGCCAGTAGAAACTGTTGCGCCGCTTGGCAAGGTAGCCAGGCAGCTTGCCCAGTATCTCGTGGCCCGGCACAGAGATTCCCTCGCTGTGGAAGTCGATGGTGAGGTACACGTTGTATTCGTCGTTCGACAGGGTGCCGCAGAACGGTTTCTGCGCATCCTGCGCCGCCGCGGCAACCGCCGCTATGGCCATGGCGGCCAGGGCCAATGCTTTTTTCATGTCGTTTGTTGCTCTTATTAATATATAATGTGTGGCATTGCCGTT
Source organism: uncultured Prevotella sp. (assembly GCA_944320105.1). Lineage (GTDB taxonomy): Bacteria > Bacteroidota > Bacteroidia > Bacteroidales > Bacteroidaceae > Prevotella. The sequence goes on from CALUGA010000015.1 coordinate 24,531, forward strand.
GGGGTGTTCCCGCGCACAGCCCTTGCCATACGGCAAAGTTAGCACAAATAAGTCATTAAATCGCCGCGTTGTGCAAGATTGTTCAGCTTTTCATTGGGAATCTTAAGAATTTAATGTAATTTTGCGACCGCTAACAATTAACCGTATATGGGAAGATGTGATTTAAGGCCAGATTATATATTTGAGTCCAGTTGGGAAGTGTGCAACAAGGTGGGAGGCATATATACCGTGTTGTCAACGCGGGCCAAGACATTGCAGGAAATGATGAAAGACCGCATAATCTTCATCGGGCCAGACTTTGGCGGCGATGCCCAGGCTGCATATTTCGCAGAGGACGCCTCGCTCTTCGCCGCTTGGCGCGAAACAGCCGCAGCCGAGGGCATAGGCGTGAGGGTGGGCCGATGGAACGTGCCGGGGCAGCCGGTGACCATCCTTGTGGACTTCAAGCCATATTTCCCCAAGAAGAATGACATTTACACGTGGCTGTGGGAGCACTACCAGGTGGACAGCCTCCATGCCTATGGCGACTACGACGAGGCTTCGATGTTCTCTTATGCGGCAGCTAAGGTGGTGGAAAGCTTTTACAAGCATTGCCTCTGTGAGGCCGACCGTGTGGTTTACCATGGCAACGAATGGATGACGGGCCTCGGCCTGTTATATATAAACAACAAGCTGCCGCAGGTGGCTACGATTTTCACTACCCATGCCACGAGCATTGGGCGGAGCATCGCCGGAAACATGAAGCCGCTCTATGACTATCTCTTTGCCTACAACGGCGACCAGATGGCCGGCGAACTCAATATGCAGAGCAAGCACTCAATAGAGAAGCAGACTGCATGGCACGTGGACTGCTTCACCACGGTGAGCGACATAACGGCCAACGAATGCCGGGAGCTGCTGGACAAGCCTGTGGACGTGGTGCTGCCTAACGGTTTCGACAACAGTTTCGTGCCTACGCCATCCACCTTTGCCCGCAAGCGCAAGAAAGCGCGCCAGCGGCTGCTCGCAGTGGCCGGGGCGCTGCTTGGCGAGCACCTTGGCGACGACACGCTCATTGTTTCCACGAGCGGGCGCTACGAGTTCCGCAACAAGGGAGTGGACGTGTATATCGAGGCCATGAACCGCCTGCTGCGCGACAAGTGCCTCACGAAGAAGGTCGTGGCGTTCATCGAAGTGCCCGGCTGGGTGGGCGAACCGCGCAAGGACTTGCAGCAGCGGCTTGCCAGCGGGCAGGAGTATGACACGCCGCTCGAGGTGCCTTTGGTGACGCATTGGCTCCACGAGATGAGCCACGACCGTGTGCTCGACATGCTGAAATACTATGATATGCACAACCGCAGGGAGGACAACGTGAAGGTGATATTCCTGCCGTGCTACCTTGACGGCAACGATGGCATTCTCAACATGACTTATTACGACATAGTGCTTGGCAACGACCTTTGCATATATCCTTCGTACTATGAGCCTTGGGGGTATACCCCGCTGGAGGCAATCGCCTTCAAGGTGCCGTGCATTACTACCGACCTGTCGGGCTTCGGCCTCTGGGCCAACAGCCAGAAAGGGGCTTACAGTGAGCTTATCGATGGCGTGAAGGTCATACATCGCACTGATTATAATTACTCAGAAGTGGCAGACTGCATCAAGGATACCGTCGCCGAGTTCTCCAACTTCACCGACGCGCAGGTGAGGAAAGCACGCTCCAACGCCGATGCCTTGTCGAAAAAGGCCTTGTGGAGCGAGTTCATCAAGTATTACCTTGAGGCTTACGCCATCGCCTTGGAAAAGGCTGAGGAGCGCAAGCATAAGTGATGCGCAAACTGGTAACGATAATATTCTTAATGTTCAAATATGAAAATTAAAGCAGATTACGTGAACGTTCCTCAATGGAAAGAGTTGAACGTCAGGTCGGGTATGCCCGAGCAGCTGAAGTGCCTGGACGAACTGGCCCACAACATGTGGTGGTGTTGGAACCACGAGGCAAGGGATTTGTTCAGGGAACTCTCGCCAGAGCTTTACCGCGAGGTTGACCACAATCCTGTGCTCTTGCTCGAAAGGCTTAGTTACGAGCGCAAGGAGGAAATAGTCAAGGACAAGGCTCTGATGAAGAAGATAAAGAGTGTTTACAGCTTGTTCCGCGACTATATGGACGTGAAGCCCAACCGCAAGCGCCCGTCTGTGGCATACTTCTCCATGGAGTACGGACTTAACCAGGTGCTGAAGATATATTCGGGAGGTCTCGGCATGCTTGCCGGCGACTATCTGAAAGAGGCTTCTGACAGCAATGTGGATATGTGCGCAGTAGGCTTCCTCTATCGTTTCGGCTATTTCAAGCAGTCGCTCAGCATGGACGGCCAGCAGATTGCCAACTACGAGGCGCAGAACTTCAACCTCCTGCCTATTGAGCGCCAGCTCGACAGCGACGGCAACCCGTTGGTGGTTGACGTGCCTTATACCAACTATTTCGTTCATGCATACGTGTGGCGCGTTAATGTTGGCCGCATAAAACTGTATCTGCTCGACACCGACAACGAGATGAACTCGGAGTTCGACAAGCCCATCACCCACTCACTCTACGGTGGCGACTGGGAGAATCGCCTCAAGCAGGAAATCCTCCTTGGCATCGGCGGTGTGCTTACCCTGAAGAAGCTCGGCATAAAGAAAGACATTTATCACTGCAACGAGGGCCATGCCGCTCTCTGCAACCTGCAGCGTTTGTGTGATTATGTGGAGAGTGGGCTTACCTTCAACCAGGCCATGGAGCTTGTGCGTGCCTCGTCGCTTTACACCGTCCACACGCCTGTGCCTGCAGGACACGACTATTTCGACGAAGGACTCTTCGGCAAGTACATGGGCGGATATCCCGCAAAGCTCGGCATCTCGTGGGATGAACTTATCGGTATGGGTCGCAACAACCCCAACGACCACTCGGAGAAGTTCTGTATGTCGGTGTTCGCCTGCAACACTTGCCAGGAAGTCAACGGCGTGAGCAAGCTCCACGGATGGGTGAGCCAGAAGATGTTCTCGAGCATCTGGAACGGTTATTATCCCGAGGAGAACCATGTTGGTTATGTTACCAATGGCGTGCACATGCCTACTTGGGCAGCAACGGAGTGGCGCAAGGTTTACGCCAAGTACTTTGACGAGTCGTTCATGAGCGACCAAAGCAACCAGAGTATATGGGAAGCCATATACAATGTGCCTGACGATGAGATTTGGGCCACACGCATGGCGCTCAAGAAGAAGCTCGTGGATTATATCCGCACTGAGTTCACGCAGAAGTGGCTGCGCAACCAGGGCGACCCGTCGCGTGTGGTGTCGCTGCTCGACCGCATCACGCCTAACGCCCTCATTATAGGTTTCTGCCGCCGCTTTGCCACATACAAGCGCGCCCACTTGCTCTTCACCGACCTTGAGAGGCTTGAGAAGATTGTCAACAACCCTGAGCGTCCTGTGCAGTTCTTGTTCTCTGGCAAGGCTCACCCGGCAGACGGTGCAGGCCAAGGCTTGATAAAGAGGATATACGAAATAAGCCAGCGGCCTGAGTTCTTGGGCAAGATTATCTTCCTCGAAGACTATGACTACCAGTTGGCACGCCGCCTTGTTGCCGGCGTTGATATCTGGATGAACACCCCGACACGCCCGTTGGAGGCTTCTGGCACGTCAGGCGAAAAGGCCGAGATGAACGGCGTGGTAAACCTTTCCGTGCTCGATGGATGGTGGCTTGAGGGATACCGCGAGGGTGCCGGATGGGCGCTTACCGAGAAGAGAACCTACCAGAACCAAGGGTATCAAGACCAGCTCGATGCTGCCACCATCTACAGTATGCTGGAGCGCGAGATCATCCCGCTCTATTATGCAAAGAACGAAAAGGGCTACAGCGAAGGCTGGATTAAGGTAATAAAGAACTCCATCGCCCAGATTGCGCCTCACTACACGATGAAACGCCAGCTGGACGACTATTACAGCAAGTTCTACGAGAAGATGGCGGCTCGCTTCAAGGAGCTTTCGGCCGACGGCAACCGCGTTGCCAAGGACATAGCACAGTGGAAGGAGACCGTTGCCGAGCGTTGGGATGCAATCAACGTGGTTTCTTCCGAGTGGAACATACCGGCCAGCGGGGTTGAGACCGGCAAGGAATACACCATCCGCTATGTTGTCAACGAGCAGGGCCTTGACGATGCGATAGGGCTTGAGTTTGTCACAGTGAAGAGCGACAAGGACGGAGAGGAGCGTATATCGAGCATCTTCCCGCTCAAGGTTGTTTCGCATGACGGCAATAACTATACGTTTGAAGGCAAGGTTGAGGCCAGCAATGCAGGCACGTTCAAGGGTGCGGTCAGGATGTACCCGAAGAATGCCAAGCTGCCCCACAGGCAGGATTTCTGCTATGTTAAGTGGATTGCCATACCTGATTGCCAGGTGATGTAAACTGTTTCTGACAGTTAGGCATTAGTTATATTCTGTGCAGTGGTAGAGACGATGCAGCACATCGTCTCTACCACATTTATTTTATTGTCGTGCAATTGGCTGCCGCCTTTGTCGACGGCGTTGCAGTAGAGACGTGGCGCGCCGCGTCTCTACATAGAGAAAAAGCGGGAAACAAGATGACGGCAAAAGTGCGGAAAACGGATGAAGAGCTGACAAACAAACGAAAATGTATGATTTGCGGTCTAATGTGATTGGGGTTAAAAGTTGGGCTGCGCCCTCCCACGTGGGAGGGCGCAGCCCAACTTTTAACTTTTAATTTTTAACTTTTAATTTTTAACTTTTAATTTTACACAAGCTCCGCCTGGTCCATTCGCTGTTCGCGCTCGCAATAGTGGCATTTAAGTATCCCTGTTTGCTTGTCAACGACATGGAAGAGAGTGGGCATAGGCTCGTTGTTGGTGATGCACTTGGGATTGCTGCACCTTACGATGCCGCGCAGTTCATCGGGGGTGGCGGCTGTCTTCTTCTCGCGCACCTCGTAGTCGCGTATTACGTTGAGCACTATGCCTGGTGCCACCACAGAGAGTCGTGATATTTCTTCATCGGTGAAGAACTTGTCCTCTACCTTTATTATGCCCTTTCGGCCGAGCTTGCCAGAGCGGTAGTTGTAACCTATGGTGACGGGGGTGGAGAGGGACTCAAGCCTGAGGAGGCTCACCACCTGATAGGTCTTGTCAGCGGGGATGTGGTCGATTACGGTGCCGTTCTTTATGGCGGCCACGAGCATTTCGTCCTTGTTCATGCGTGTAATTATCTAATTCAAAACTCAAAATTCAAAACTTCTAACCCTCGATTATGGTGTTGTCGTTCTTTACTTGTTCGAGCGATATGCCGAGCACATCGCAGAAGATGGCTTCACGGGCATAGAGACCGTTTCCGGCTTGCTGTATGTAGTAGGCGTGTGGGTCGGCGTCTACGTCATAGCTAATCTCGTTTACGCGGGGCAGGGGGTGGAGTATCTTCATGCTCGGCTTGGCCTTGGCGAGCATTTCGCGCCTTAGGATGTATACGTTCTTTACACGCTCGTATTCCATGAGGTCGGAGAAGCGCTCCTTCTGCACACGCGTCATGTATAGTATGTCGGCCTCGGCGATGGTGTCCTCGTTGAAATCCGTATGCTCTTCGTAGCGGATGCCGTGCTCGCGGCAATAGAGCTTATACTCCATGGGCATGGCCAGCTCGCGGGGAGCGACGAAGTGGAACGTGGGGTTGAAGTGGCGCATGGCCATGATGAGCGAGTGGACGGTGCGGCCATACTTGAGGTCGCCCACGAGGTAGATGTTGAGGTTGTCGAGCCTGCCTTGTGTCTTGTAGATGGAATAAAGGTCGAGCATGCACTGCGAGGGGTGCTGGTGGGCGCCGTCGCCGGCGTTGACCACCGGCACTGGCGACACCTCGGAGGCCCATTGGGCGGCTCCCTCGATGTAGTGGCGCATTACGATCACGTCGGCGTAGTTGGCCACCATGAGTATAGTGTCCTTTAGTGTCTCGCCCTTGGTGCCGCTTGTGACCTTTGGGTCGGCGAATCCAATGACGCGGGCGCCGAGGCGGTTGGCCGCAGTCTCGAAGCTCAGGCGGGTGCGCGTGGACGGCTCGAAGAAGAGCGTGGCCACCACCTTGCCCTTTAGCAGTTCTCGGTTGGGGTGCTTCTCGAACTCGCTGGCCATCTCTATCATGTAGAGTATCTTCTCGCGGGTCATGTCTGCGATGGTTACGAAGTTATGCTTTTCCATCTTTGTGTATCGTTTTTTTATTGTGAAGTTTCGTTTCTGGCCGCTAAGTTACGCATAATTTCCGACAAATGTACCCCTGTGGGGCATAATTTCGGCCCGTCTTTTCCGTATGTGGGCGAAATTCCTTATTTTTGCACGGCAGTTACAAACAATAATGACTACGTATTAGAAGATGAGAAAGTTCTTTGTCCGGTTCCTTTGGATAGCGCTCGCACTCGTTACGGTATTTGCCGCCGTGGCCTTCACGGCCATTGCCAAGGGCTGGGTGGGCTATATGCCGCCGCTGGAGGATCTGCAGAACCCGATAGACCGCTTTGCCACGCAGGTTTACTCGGCCGATGGCAAGATTATGGGTACGTGGAACTACAACAAGGAAAACCGCATCTGCGTGGACTACTCGCAGCTTTCCCCTGCGCTTGTAGAGGCACTCATTGCCACAGAGGACGTGCGCTTCTACGACCACTCGGGCATCGACTTCTGGGCCTTGGGGCGTGCCGTAGTGAAGCGCGGCCTGCTCGGGCAGAAGAATGCCGGTGGCGGCTCAACCATAACGCAGCAGTTGGCCAAGCAGCTCTATTCGGCCACGGCCCGCAGCGTGACGGAACGCATGCTGCAGAAGCCAATAGAGTGGGTGATAGCCGTGCAGCTGGAGCGCAACTATACAAAGGAGGAGATAATAGCCCTCTACCTTAACTACTTTGACTTCTTGCACAATGCGGTTGGCATAAAAACGGCCGCCAACACTTATTTTGGCAAGGAACCGCGCAGCCTCTCGGTGACTGAGGCGGCCACGCTTATAGGTCTGTGCAAGAACCCTTCTTACTACAACCCTGTGCGCCACCCCGAGCGGTGCCGTGAGCGGCGCAATGTGGTGCTGGGACAGATGCTTAAGGCTGGCTACCTCACTGAGGAGCAGTACGGGAAACTGGCCGCAGAGCCGCTGGGGCTGAACTTCCACGTGGCCGACCACAAGGACGGCATTGCCACTTATTTCCGCGAGTTCCTGCGCCTTTACATGACTATGGACAAGCCTGAACGCAAGGACTATCCATCATGGAACTACGCCAAGTTCTACCAAGACTCCATCAACTGGGAAACCGACCCGCTCTGCGGCTGGTGCAACAAGAACCTGAAGAAGGACGGAAAGCCATACAACGTGTATGCTGATGGGCTTAAGGTGTTCACCACCATCGACTCGCGAATGCAAGAGTATGCCGAACAGGCTGTGCGTAACCACGTTGCGGGCTTCCTTCAGCCTGCTTTTGACAAGGAAAACCGTGGCAAAAGCACTGCCCCATTCTCCGGCAAGCTCCCGGCATCACAGGTGCGCCAGATATTGGCTCGCTCTGTAAGGCAGAGCGAACGCTACCGTGTGATGAAGGCCGCAGGAGCCAGTGAGGCCGAGATATCAAAGGCATTCCGCACTCCAACCGAGATGTCGGTTTTCACATACCATGGAGAGATTGACACCACAATGACGCCGCTCGACTCCATACGCTACTACAAGTCGTTCCTGAGGGCAGGCTTCATGAGCATGAGCCCGGTGGATGGGGCTGTGAAGGCTTACGTTGGGGGCATGGATTTCATCCATTTCAAGTACGATATGTGCATGGAGGGGCGCCGCCAGGTGGGTTCGACCATCAAGCCTTTCCTCTACTCGTTGGCCATGGAGAACGGTTTCTCGCCATGCGACATGGCACCAAACGTGCAGCAGACTTACATTGTGGCGGGGCAGAGGTGGACGCCTCGCAACACCAGCCACCGCCGCTATGGGCAGATGGTGACGCTGAAGTGGGGGTTGGCACAGTCGAATAACTGGATATCGGCCTATCTAATGAGCAAGCTTAACCCACAGGCTTTCGTTGACCTACTGCATGAGTATGGCGTGAAGAACCCTGAAATGCACCCGTCGATGGCGTTGTGCCTCGGCCCGTGCGAAATAACCGTGGCCGAGATGGTGAGCGCCTATACTGCATTTGTGAACCAAGGCATACGCTGCGCCCCCCTCTTTGTCACCCGCATAGAGGACAGCGAGGGCAACGTGGTGGCGCGCTTCCAGCCCCGCATGAACGAGGTGATAAGCCAGGAGAGCGCCAACAAGATGCTCTATATGCTTAAGGCAGTGGTAGATGGAGGCACCGCAGGCCGCCTGCGCTTCCGCTATCACCTCAAGGGCGAGATAGGTGGCAAGACCGGAACCACCAACAACAACAGCGACGCATGGTTCATGGGCGTCACGCCCGAGCTTGTAAGCGGCGTGTGGGTGGGCGGCGACGACCGCGACATCCACTTCGACACCATGCGCATGGGGCAGGGAGCAACCATGGCCCTGCCTATATGGGCCTATTTCATGCGCAGCGTGTTTGCCGACGCAGAGCTTGGCTATAGCGAGCAAGCCACCTTCGATTTGCCCAAGGACTACGACCCTTGCGGCGCACAGGCAGATTCCGCCGCCACCGCTGCCCCTGGCGACATAGGCATAGAGGAGATATACGAATGACGGAGAGAGCGCCGATGAACGATACAGCGCACATCGCATGAAACGCATAAAGGAAAAGTGGGGGCGGGGCGCAGCCTTAAGGCTCGCTGCCCCGTAGCCTTGCCCGTTGGTATTCAGAGGGAGTCATGCCGTTCACTTTCTTGAACGCCCGAATGAAGCTTGTCGAGTTGGTGTAACCCACGCTCTCGTACAATGCCTGCATCGTTTGGTTGGCGTAATGCTCCCTGTCGGCCAGGCGGCGGCAGGCCTCGCGCACTCGTGCCTCGTTGAGCACTGTCTTGAAGTTTTTCCCGTAAGTCTCGTTTATCGTCCACGACACATACTTCGTGTTCGACCCCACGGCATCGGCCAGCATCGCCAGGCAGAACTCTGGGTTCGACACCATGTTCATGTCGTTCATTACGTCCATTATCTTGTGCTGCAGCACGTTCAGTTGCTCTTCGCTCAGCATAGCCCCTGCCGCAGCGTGGTCTTGCGGTGCCTCCTTGCCGTTGGCAAGCTTCGTGAGGAGCTTTTGGCCCAGTGCCTCCATCTTTTGTAGGTCTTCGTCCTTGCCTATCACCGACTGCCGCGCCGAGCGCAGCTTGACCACGGTGCGCCGGAGCATGATCACCGAGGTTAGGAGCATCAGGGCCAGCAGCGACACCACGGCGATGACCCACGACTGTGTGCTGATGATGCCGTTTAGGCTGTCCACTTTCTCACGGCTGCGGCTGTTCTCGTAGTCCGTAAGCTCGGCGGCAGCCGAGCAGAACTTCCTGTTGTTGAACAGCGTGTCCGACAGCGAGAAGTACTTGTTCATGTACAAGCCAGCCAGGCGGCTCTTGCCCAGCCTTCCGTATGCTTCGCCCATTATCTGCCACACGCTGGCCAGCAGGTCGCGGTCGCCCGTTTGCGAGGCCCGTTCGGCGCATTTCCCGCCGTATTCGGCGGCTTCGGCGTAGTGCCCCATGCGCAGGTACACTTCCGCCATCTCGCAATATTGATAGAGCAGATACTCCTCGGCCATGCCGTGGGTCTCCGCCCATTGGGCTGCCAGTCTGTGCTGCCTCAGGGCCTCGGCGGGCTTGCCCTCGGTCATTGCCAGCCGGGCCTTGTTGTAGTAAATGTAGTATTGCCACAGGTTGTGGTTGCGCCCCGGCGTAGCTGTCAGCAGCTTGTAGTAGTGGCGGGCGCAGGCAGGGTTGCCCGCCTTGCAGTAGGCAGAGACGATGTTCGTCAGGTAGCTGCTCTGCCTCTCAAGAAATGTAACAAGCCAGTGATGGTTTTGTTTGTCAATTGAAAATATTTTTCGTAGTTTCGCTTTCAGAAAGTAAAGAAAACGTATGTGCTTATGAGAAAATTTGTACTTTTGATGTTGTTCGTGTCATGGCTGTTGCCAACGTTCGCTCCGAATATAAAGTAGGTACGGAGGTCACGAAAAAGAAAATCCTGCTCGAAGAATTTACCGGGATAAGCTGCGGTAACTGCCCCGACGGCCACAAAAAGGCTAACCAGCTGCTCAATGCCTTTCCGGGCAGGGCATACTGCGTGGCCATCCACGCCGGCGGCTACAGCACTCCCGGCAGCTCAGGCTTCGACTTCCGTACCGATGAGGGCGATGTGCCGAGCGAGCATTTCGCCACTGAAATGGCCGGCTACCTCTGCGGGATGGTCAACCGCCACGACTTTGGGGGCAATCAGTTCCTCTTTGGCAGGCAGCAATGGCTCTCCATGGCCAACATTACGGCAAGCGAGGATGCCCCTGTCAACCTCTACGTGGAAGCTACTTACGATGGCGATGCCGGCACCCTCGGCATTCACGTTGAGGGATATTTCACGCAGGTACCGCCCATGGCAGACCCGCGCCTCTGCGTGCTTTGGACGCAAGACGCCATCATCGGCCCGCAGAACGGGGCATTGGACTATGACGAGTATGAGCACAACCACGTGTTGCGCGGCTATATCACCGATGTGCATGGCGACGCCATAGCCGGTGCAGCACGAGGCACCTATTTCTTGCGTGATTATTCCATCGAGCTTCCGGCCGACGTGAGGGGCATCGGTGTCAAGCCAGAGGACATCAACGTAATAGCCTTTGTCTCCGACGGGCTTGACGAGGTGGCCAACGTTGAGGGCTGCAAGCCCGCATACATCAATTACAATGAGACCGAGGCAGGCTATTTGCTCAAGCCCGACATGGAGGTAGGCACCAAGTATGGCTACAATTTCTTTGAGGCCTACGTAAAGAACGCATCAGCCAAGGCCATAACCTCGGCCACCTTCGAGGTGACGGTGAACGGCCAGGCCGAGACGCACACCGTGGCCTGCGACATACCGCAGTTTGGCGAGCAGCAGCTCAAGGTGCCTGCCACCATGAGTTATGCCACCGGCCGCACCAAGTACTCCCTTAGGCTCACCGCGCTCAACGGGGTGGCCGTGGAGCCGAGCGAGCTTTCAGGCTCGTTCCAGAAACCAGCCGTTTGCGGCACGTCGGTGCAGGTGGACATAACCACCGACCGCAGTGCGGCGCAAAACCGCTTCCTGCTCAAGGATGCCGATGGCAACATAATCAAGGAGTTTGGCCCCTTTGACGACAACAAGCGTGGAACCCTCTCCGAAACGCTCACCCTCGATGACGGCAGAACCTATTGCATCGAGGTGACCGACGCAGTCGGCGATGGACTCCTCGACGGAGAAAGAGGCAGCCTTGTCGTACACGAGGCCGGTGGCAAGCTCATCGACCAGTTCTACTCCATCACCGGCTATGGCGTCCGCTCGTTCTTCATTGTAGACAGCTCAACCGGCATCCGCGACGCCATGGACGATGGCAGCCGCCGCGAGTATTTCACCCTCAGTGGCCAGCGCGTCTCTTGCAGCGCCCCGTCGGCAGGCCTTGTCATCGTAAAAGACGGGCGTGGGGCCCACAAGGTAGTGCTGGGCAGATAAGTGGGCGGCAAACTTGCTGCACTTGCTTGCGGAACGAATAATAAAAACAAGAGATAATGTAACCAACTAAAAATGTAGTCTATGAGAAAAGTATTACTCAGCGCGGCCATGATGCTGGCCGCAGTGGCAACGACTTCAGCGCAGTGGCCAACGTCTCCAGCCGAGAGTCTTGTGGTCAACCCGGCAGGCGAGAACAACTATGGGTATGAGATAAAGACCAACGATGCCCACGTTACCTACGTATTCATGCAGATACCCATCGGAGGCGACAGGATAAGCATGCGGCTGCAGATTCTCGACAAGGACGGCAACAAGCTGCTCACCGAAAGCGGCAAGGAGCTTTGCGCCGAGCACAACCGCTCCTACACGTCGGTTAACCAGCACATGCTCATCGACAAGGATGGCAACGCCGTCATTGCCGTTTCCGACCAGCGTTCCGGCGGCGACAACTATACCATATATAAAGTCACGGAGCAGGGCGACGTGCTGTGGGAGACAGAGCTGAACAACGGGCTGCCCATAGGCAGTGCGGCGGCAATGAGCATAGCCAATTCCGATGACGGCGGCTATGTGTTTGCCTACGAGGTTTACAACGACATGAGCGTGAGCGTGAGCGCCAAGATACTTGTTGAAAAGCTCTCTGCCGACGGCAAGTCGCAGTGGCAGCAGAGGCTCGAGGATCCCGACGGGCTTGTTCCTTACGCCTATCCATACTTGGTGGATGCGGGTGCATCGCAGGCCATCCTCGTTTATGCCAATGGCAATAACCAGGAAATCCTTGCCCGCCTCCTTGATTTCGACGGCTCCAGTGCGTGGGGCGAGGATATCCGCATCTACAATGGCGGTTTCTCTTCCAACCCGCTGCACACCATGATTGGGGTAGGCGCTGCTCCAGGCGGTGGCGTTTGCGTGGCATGGATGAACCCCGACATGAATACGGGCAACTATGAGAACCGTATGTCGGTGCTCAACAACGATGCCACCTATGCCTTCTCAACAGGCGATGCCGGTACCAACGTGAGCAACGACATTAATTACTCACGTGGTGTGCCAGACTTCTACTACGACGCTGACGATGAGGCTTTCTACTGCGTCTACCAGCAGTTCAACCAGGCGTTGCAAAGCTACCAAGGCTTGTATATGCAGAAGATTTCCCTCGATGGCGAGTTGCTATGGGGACCCGACGGCAAGCCGGTCATAGCCATACAGAATGCCGACACTTACGGGTATGAGTCGATACAAGACGCCGGCGACGGCAAGGTGGCAGTGTTCTACATGAAGAGAGATGCCCACAGCGAGTCTGGCGACGTAAGCTCCTACGTTGCCATCTACGACAAGGACGGCAACGCCGTGCAGGAGCCGATGTGCTTTTCGTCGACCCCAGGCGAGAAGTCAGGCTTAAGTTCTTCGCAGCTGCTTGATGGCGACCATTGGCTCGTAAGCTGGACTGAGGGCTTTTCAACCCAGCAGCAGAACATCTGCATGCAGCATGTAAACGGTGACGGAAGCGTGGCCACTGGCATCGATGGCGTGCCTGCGGGGGCTGGTGCTAGCGGCGTTGCGCGCTGCGAGGTCTATTCCGTTTCCGGCCAGCGTCTCAGCGTTCCCGGCAAGGGCGTGAACATCATTCGCTACGTTTACGGCGACAACTCCGCTGGCACCAGCCCCCGCAGGCACGCCATCGATGCAAGTGGATGAGTGTGACTACCCGATAAACCTTGCTGCTCCGTCTGACATGATAGTGGGCAACGCGGCAACCATAACGTGGACACCGCAGGGCGAAGAGGACGCCTGGGAGGTGCGCTACAAGAAGTCGGCCGACACGGAGTGGAGCGAGCCGATAGTTGTGCGCGAGCCTAAATGCACGCTTGCCGGTCTTGACGGAATAACCAGCTACGACGTGCAGGTTAGGGCGCGCTGCTCTGCCTTCAGCAAGAGCCAGTGGTCGGAGGTGTGCACATTCACGAGCGGGCTGGCAATGCCGTTTGCCATCGAGTTTTCCAAGATGTCTGACCTTTCTGGGGGTGGCAGTTCGTGAAAGGCGCCCTTGCCACCCCGACAGTGCTAGAGGAGAGCAAAGGATGGCAGTTCATCTCGTCGATGCGCGGCTCCAACCTCGTGCTCAACGGGCGCGACGGAGCCTTTGACGAGTGGCTGGTTACACCTATGACTAACTTTGACGACGGCAGCGTGAACTACATCGTGAGCTTCGCGCTCCAGAACGTGCAGGACACCGACCCGGCGTCAGACCTCAGCCTTTCGCTCGTGGTTTCCGACGCAGACGGAAACTTCAGCGAAAGTGGAGTTGTAAAGACGTGGACTCGCGACGAGATACCCCAGCTTTATTCCATAGGCGAGCTTTCCGCCATGCCAAGGGAGTAAAGGGCAACGCCCGCTTGGGCCTGTCTGCCCACAACACCACCGGGCGCTCGCCAATGTTAATGCTCACCACGCTTTCGGCCAGCTATTCGTGCCCGAACGATGCCGAGGTAACGGTCGATGCCGTGGGCGACAACTCCTTGAGCGCCACGGTGGCAGGCTCGGCTGAGGAGTGGCTTGTGTTCGTGAGGAAGGCAGGCGACACCTCGCGCAACTATTCCAAGGTGACCAACGGGAAGATAGAGGCCACCGGCCTCGACAGCCGCACCGACTATGAGATTGGCGTTACCAAGGCTTGCGAGCCTGGCGACACGGCTGCGGTAAAGATAGTGACCGTCACCACCACTGGCGGCGACTGTGGCATGCCGCAGGACGTGGAGGTTGTGGCCGACAAGTTCAGTGCCACAGCCACATGGACGGGCGAGGCATCTGCCTACAACGTGCGCTACCGCCTCAACGGCACCGGCCAGTGGGCCGAGGAACAGGTGACGGCAAACAGCATCGTAGTCAGCGGCCTTGAGAGCAGCACCACTTACGAGCTGGCCGTGCAGTCGGTGTGCAGCAAGGCTGAGGGCGACACGAGTGCCTTCACCAAGCCCGTGACCTTCACCACGCTTGCCGAGACCTGCCTGCCGCCTGAGAACGTGGCGGTGGTGGCCGAGGCCGAGACTGCCGTAGTTACATGGGAGGGCGAGGCCGACAAGTATGAGGTGGGCTGTGCTCCTGCAGGCGGCGAGGAGACATTTGTCATAGCCGAAGGCACTACCACTACCATTGCCGGGCTTATCCCAGAGACGGAATACAAGGTGCGTGTGCGCGCCATCTGCGCCGTGGGCGACACGAGCCGCTGGTCGCAGGCCGTGGCCTTTGCCACCGAGGCAATGCCCGAGTGCGTCACACCGTATGACTTGACCGTAAGCGACCTGGCCCCCGACTCGGCCACGCTTTCGTGGAGCGCCGATGCCGGCAACCAGAGCTGGAACCTGCGCTGGCGAGCAAGTTCAGTGACGTCGTGGACCAACGTGGAGGGGCTTGAAGCAACCTCGTACTTACTCACGGGGTTTACGCCCAACACCCTTTACATTTGGAGTGTGCAGGCTGCCTGCGACAGAGGGCGCACCAGTGCTTGGGTCGTGCAAAACCGCTTTACCACGCCCCTTGCCGACGGCATAGGCGACATGGGCATTGACGACATTAGCGTATTCGTGAAGGGGCGGACGCTCAACATTGTCAATCCGTCGGGATGCACCATCAGTGGCGTAAGCCTTTACAACGCGGCGGGGCAGGCCATTGGCGTCTACTCTGTGAACACAGCCGAAAACGTGTTCATACCGCTGTCTGCCGGTGGCACCATCATAGTGAAGGTGTATGGCGAGAAGCTGTCAAAGACTGTGCAGGTGGCTGTCACGGGAAAATAGGATAGGGGTAGCCAAGGCGGATGCTTTCCGCCACCTGCTGCAAACAGGACAAAAGGGGAGCGGGCCTTGGCCCGTTCCCCTTTGTCTTGCCCCATGGCTTTGCCCGAGGCTGATGGCTGCCAAAGCCGCGCTCCGGCATACGCTGCCCAGCCGCCTTGCGGCCATGTCTTTTCTTTACAAATCCGTGCGCCACGGGGCCATGCCGTCCATCCGGCCTTGCAATATGTGCCGTTTGGCAGTGTGAAACGGCACTTTTCGCACTGCCAAACGGCACATATTGCAAGGTAAAACGGTGGCAGTCTCCAAGTTGCTGGCTGCCAGGTTGTTGGCCGCAGGCTTGCTGCTGCGGCTTGTTTTTTGAAAAATCATTAAACCCTAATAGGTCGTTAGGACGCCAATCACATATATAACACCGTTATTGGAAGCCAAAGTGATTTCGTCCTGCCCGAGTGCAGGCTGGCTGTAGCCTTTACCGGAGATGCTGTGGCATAGGCGTATGTGTTCTTCGTCTTTACGTTGAGGCACGATGCAGCGGGCAGGGCGAAAACACTTGGAAAGCCGTGCACAGACCGAGGGAGATGCCTCTGGCGGCTCTATTGCATTCGGGTTAAAAGAAAAAGCCCGATGCCGCACATGGCACAACACCATGCGCGGCACCGGGCTTGTTGCCGCCGTGCGGGCCGCCGTCAGAACGGCAGGTCGTCGGCGCTGTCGCCCGCTGCAGGTGATTCGGAGGCAAAGGGGTCGTCGCCGGCTGCGGCGGGCTGTGCCGGTGGGAACGGGGTGTTGGCCTGCGGGGCTGCCTGGGCTGCCGCTGCGGCGGGGGCAGGCTGTGCCACGGCGCGGTTAACGGCCCATGCGGTAATGTTGTTGAACCAGCGCCCGTTGTACTCGTGGGCATCGATGTCGAACGACACGGTAAGCTCTTCGCCGCTTTGTATGTTGAACTGCTTGATTTTTTCTTCGCCGAACACCCTGAAGCAGCACTTGCGCGGATACTGGTCGTGGGTTTCTATCACGAATTCCTGAGACATCCACGGGTTGCCCGTGCGGGCGGACACTCCGCTGTTAGCCGGGAGCACGGCAATGATTTTTCCTGTTATTTCCATTTTCTATTGTGGGTTGATTTCTTTGTGCTTAAATGTTTTTGCGATTGCGAAATTACAAAAATAGTTTTAATTCGGGCAACTTTTTGGCTGATTATTTTGCTCTTCACATTGTAATTTTGTATTTTTGTGGTCAATTACATAATTGTTGACTAAACATAAAAGAAAAGATACCCATGAGATTTACTTTGTCGAGCACTGCGCTTAGCAGTAAATTGGTAGCCCTTTCGAGGGTGATAAACAGCAAGAACTCGCTGCCCATATTGTCTGATTTCGTGTTTGAGGTGGATGGCAACGTGCTTAGGCTCACGGCTTCAGACAGCGAAAACATGATGAAGACTTCGGTGGAGCTTAACGAAAGCGACGAGAATGGCACCTTCGCCATTGGCAGCCACTACCTGCTTGAGGCTGTCAAGGGCTTCTCGGAGCAGCCCATCACCTTCGAGGTGAACCGCGAGGACAACCTGGCAAAGATAATCTACCAGAACGGCCACTTCTCCCTGCCAATAGAGAATGCCGATGAGTTCCCGCAGGCCCTGGCCGTGGGCGAGGGTGCAAACGTCATCACCATAGCCAGCGGGCTGCTGGCCGACAACATAAACCGCTCGTTGTTCGCCACGGGTGACGACCAGTTGAGACCTGTGATGAACGGCCTTTACTTCGACCTTACGCAGGACTGTCTCACCATCGTGGCCAGCGACGGCTGCAAGCTCGTGCGCAACAGGGTGCTCTCCGTAAAGAGCGACGTGCCAGCCTCTTTCATCCTGCCAAAGAAGCCTACCATGCTGCTTAAGAACTTGCTGGCCAAGGACGGCGGCGACGTAACGATAAAGTTCGACGGTCACAACGCCGAGATCAGCTTCGACGAAGGCTTGCTCACTTGCCGCCTGATAGAGGGGCGCTACCCCAACTACAATTCCGTGATTCCACACGACAACCCCAACCAGCTCACTGCCGACCGCATGGCCTTGCTCAGCGCACTGCGCCGCGTGCAGCCTTTTGCCAACTCGGGCAACCTTATACGCTTCCACATGGAGTACGGAACGCTGCAGCTCGATGCAGAGGACTACGACTTCTCGCGCACCGCAACTGAGAAGATGGCCTGCGAATACAGCGGCCAGCCAATGAGCATAGGCTTCAAGGGTTCGGCTTTCATCGAGATACTGAGCAACTTTGACTGCCAGGACGTGGTGTTGCAGCTGGCCGACCCGAGCAGGGCCGGCGTTGTGGTGCCGTCGGAGCAGCCCGAGAACCAAGAGGTGCTCATGCTCCTGATGCCAATGCTTATCAACGAATAACCCGCGCCCGGCATGAAACTGAAACTGAAGAGGCCGCTCGTGGTGTTCGACCTCGAGACCACAGGCCTGGACTTGGTTAAAGACCGCATCATACAGATATCTTATATCAAGGTGTTCCCCGATGGGCAGGAGAAACGGGTGGACTTCGTTGTGAATCCCGGCAAGCATATCCCGAAGGATGTGGCTGAGCTGACCGGCATCAGCGACGACGATGTGGCAGGCAAGCCGATGTTCAAGGAAATCGCCGCAAGGCTCTGCGAAGAGTTCCGCGGCTGCGACTTCGCGGGCTTCAATTCCAACCATTTCGACATACCCATGTTGGCTGAGGAGTTCCTGCGGGCGGGCATCGACTTTGACTTTTCCAAATGCAGCCTTGTGGACGTGCAGACGATATTCCACAAGATGGAGCGACGCAACCTTGCAGCCGCATACAAGTTTTATTGCGGGCGAGAGATGGAGGTGGATTTCGAGGCTCACCGTGCCGACCAGGACACCGAAGCCACGTATAGGGTGCTGATGGGCGAGCTTGACAAGTATGACCCCGCAACGGAGCCAGACCCCGAGCGCCACCTGCAGAACGATGTGGAGTTCCTTGCCGAATTCTCGCGGCAGAACAACAATGTGGATTTTGCAGGGCGTGTGGTCTGGGCCGAGCTTAAGGATGTCAACGGCAATGTGGTGCTTGGAGCCGACGGCAAGCCACGCCTTGTGGAGGTGTTCAACTTTGGCAAGCACAAGGGGGAACAGGTGGCTCAAGTGCTGCGCTACGACCCCGGGTACTACAGCTGGATTCTCTCCGGCGACTTCACTTACAATACCAAGCAGGTGCTCACACGCATCAAGTTGCGCGAAGGCAAATAGGCAAATAACCTACTGACGTATGCTTAAAGGGAAAAAGATAGTATTGGGAATTACCGGCTCGATAGCGGCATACAAGGCTTGCTATATCATCCGGGGGCTGGTGAAGCGTGGGGCAGAGGTGCAGGTGGTGATAACCCCGGCAGGGAAAGAGTTCATAACGCCAATAACGCTCTCTGCCCTTACGCAGAAGCCGGTGATAAGCGATTTCTTCTCACAGCGCGACGGCACGTGGCACAGCCATGTTGCTCTCGGCCTCTGGGCCGACGCGATGCTGATAGCACCGTGTACGGCGTCCACCCTTGGCAAGATGGCAAGCGGCGTGGCCGACAACATGCTTATCACCACATATCTCTCGATGAAGGCCCCTGTGTTCATCGCTCCCGCCATGGATCTCGATATGTATGCCCATCCTGCCACCCAGACCAACCTTGACCGCCTGCGCTCGTTTGGCAACATGGTCATAGAGCCGCAGAGCGGCTTCCTTGCGAGCGGCTTGGAGGGCAAGGGGCGGATGGAGGAGCCTGAGGCGATAGTGAAGGCTCTCGATGATTATTTCCGGGGCAATGTGGGGCAGCTGCGTGGCAAGCGCATCATGGTGACCGCCGGGCCTACCCATGAGCGCATTGACCCCGTGAGGTTCATCGGCAACTACTCAAGCGGCAAGATGGGCTTTGCCCTTGCCGAGGAATGCGCCCGCCGTGGGGCGGAGGTGACGCTCATTTCCGGGCCTGTGGCCTTGAGCCCCCGTGGCAAGGGCATAAGGCGCATTGATGTTGAGGGCAGCGATGAAATGTTTAGGGCTGCCGTGGCGGAGTTCCCTGCCTGCGATGCAGCCATATTGTGCGCTGCCGTGGCCGACTTCGCCCCGGAGACAGTCGCCCCGGGGAAGATAAAGCGGGGTGAAGATGACCTCGTGCTGAGGCTCAGGCCTACGCACGACATTGCTGCCGAGCTGGGCCGGATGAAGCGGCAGGGGCAGTGCCTTGCAGGGTTTGCCCTGGAGACCGACCACGAGGAGAGCAATGCGTTGGGCAAGATGGAGCGCAAGAACCTTGATTTCATCGTGCTCAACTCGCTGCGCAACGAGGGAACGTGCTTCCGGTCGGACGACAACAAGATAACCATAATGTGGCGCGGCGGAAGCAGGGAGTTCCCAAAGAAAAGCAAGGCAGATGTGGCGGAGGACATAGTGTCGCATCTTGCCAAGGTAATGCTAACAGAATAGGCTCATGGATGTAAAGAGATTGTTTGCTGCGGTGTGCATCGCAGCTTTGCCGGCTTGCCTGTGCGCCCAAGAGCTGCAGGCCAAGATAAACGTCAACCACAGCAAGGTGGGCGTGACTGATGTGAGCGTGTTCGAGAATCTCCAGCAGACTTTGGAGCAGTTTGTCAACGAAAGGCAGTGGACTGACTTGCAATTCCAGGAGAACGAGCGCATCGTGTGCAATTTCAACATCACCGTCAACAAGTACGACAAGACCAACAACACCTTTGAGTGCTCGGCCACAATACAGGCCAACCGTCCTGTGTATAACTCGCAATACAACTCAACCCTTTACAACAACCAAGACGCAAGCTTCAACTTTGAGTTTGCGCAGTTCGACCAGCTCAACTTCAACGAGGAGGTAATCGACAACCAGCTCACGGCCCTCTTTGCCTATTACGCTTACTTGATAATCGGCATCAATCTCGACAGCTTTGCCCCCATGGGCGGCACCGACGTGTTGCAGCGGTGCCTCAACTTAGTGAACAATGCGCAGAGCCTCGAATATCCCGGATGGAAGTCGTTTGAGGACAGCCGCAACCGCTTTGCCATCATCAACGACTATCTCGACGAGGCCATGAAGCCGTTCCGCCAGCTGCAGTATGACTATTACCGCACCGGGCTTGACGAGATGGCCGCCAACGTGGAGCGGGGGCGCACAAACCTCACCACGGCCATTGAAAACGACTTGCAGAAAGCTCACGACAACAAGCCGCTAAGCCTGCTGCCGCAAATATGGACCGACTACAAGCGCGATGAGCTTGCCAACATCTATAAGGGCAAGGGTACGCAGAAAGAGAAGGAGTCTGTATACAACATCCTTTTCGGCATAAACGCTTCGCAAAGCAATTCATGGAACAAAATCAAGGAATGAGAGATGCTTAGTCGACTTATAATCAAGAACTTCACGCTTATCGACACGCTTGACATCCGTTTCAATCATGGCTTCTCCGTCATCACCGGCGAGACCGGGGCGGGCAAGAGCATCATCCTTGGGGCCATCGGGCTGCTGATGGGGCAGCGGGCCGACACGAAGTCGATAAAGACCGGCGCTGCCAAATGTGTCATCGAGGCCCATTTCGACCTTTCCAATTACGGCATGACGCCTTTCTTCGAGCAGAATGACATTGATTACGACCCCGACGACTGCATCATACGCAGGGAACTGTATGCCTCGGGCAAGAGCCGGGCTTTCATCAACGACATCCCCGCGCCGTTGGCCTTGCTAAAGGATTTGGGCGAAAGGTTGATAGACGTGCATAGCCAGCACCAGAACCTCTTGCTTGGCAAGCAGGACTTCCAGCTTGAGGTGGTAGACATCATTGCCGCCGACAATGCCGAACTCACGCTCTACAAGGAGGCTTATTCGGCCTACATGGAGGCGCAGGCCGCCCTCGACGAGCTTAGGGAGCGCATTGAGCGCGACAGGGAAAATGCCGATTTCATACGTTTCCAGTGCGACGAGCTGGCCAACGCAAACCTTGTCCCAGGCGAGCAGGAGGAGCTTGAGGGCAAGGCCGGCACCATGGAACATTCTGAAGAAATAAAAAGTGCGCTGTACGAGGCCGACGGCTTGCTCTCTTCGGATAATGCCGGGGCCGTGGCCAACCTGCGCGCGGCTGCCGGGGCCATGGCTTCGGTCAAGGATATGCTGCCCGGGGCGGGCGAGCTGGCCGAGCGTCTGGACAGTGCCTACATAGAGCTTAAGGACATCTCGCAGGAGATAAGCCGCCTGCTTGGGGGCATCGACTTCGACCCGGCTGAGCTTGATGCGGTCAATGCCCGCCTCGATGTCATTTATGGCTTGCAGAAAAAATACCGCTGCGACACTGTGACGGCACTGACAGCCCGCCTTGCCGAGCTTAGGGCGCAGGTCTGCGGCATCGATGGCGGCGACGAAGCCCTTGCCGAGCTAAAGGCCCGTCTCGATGGGGCAAGGCAGCTATGCCAAGACCGCGCGGCGAGGCTTACGGCCATGCGCACTGAGGCCGCCCGCCGCATAGAGCGCGAGATGCAGGAGCGGCTTGTGCCGCTCGGCATGCCCAACGTTCGTTTTTCAGTTGAAATCAGCCAAGGGCAGCCCTCGCGCAGCGGCTGCGACCGCGTGGCCTTCCTTTTCAGCGCCAACAAGAGCACACCCATGCAGCCCGTGTCGCAGGTGGCCTCGGGCGGCGAGATAGCCCGCGTGATGCTTTCGCTCAAGGCCATGATAAGCGGCGCGGTTAAGTTGCCTACAATCATCTTCGACGAGATAGACACGGGCGTAAGCGGCAAGATTGCCGAGAAGATGGCCATTATCATGCAACAGATGGGGCGTGCCGACCGCCAGGTGATAAGCATCACCCACTTGCCGCAGATAGCCGCCCTCGGCCAAACGCACTATAAGGTTTACAAGGAAGAG
The DNA here is from genome assembly GCA_944320105.1 of uncultured Prevotella sp. GTDB lineage: Bacteria > Bacteroidota > Bacteroidia > Bacteroidales > Bacteroidaceae > Prevotella. The sequence continues at coordinate 46,907 of CALUGA010000015.1, forward strand.
ACCGACAGTGGCACCGCAAGCCGGATGGTGCAGCTCGATGGCGAGGGGCGCGTAAGGGAAATAGCCCAGATGCTGAGCGGCAGCGACATATCGGAGGCTGCCATAAGCAATGCAAAAGAACTGTTGAGACAATGAAACGAATCCTGTACATTATCGTGCCCCTGCTTGCTTTATGCGAGGCCCAGGCCCAGCCCGGATGGGCGAAGAAGGCGGCCAAGTCAGTGTTTACCCTAAAGACGTTTGCTGCCGACGGCACACTTGCCGGCAGTTCCACCGGCTTCTTTGTCGGCCCCGATGGCGAGGCCGTCAGCAGCTTCGCCCCGTTCAAAGGGGCGGCGCGCGCCGTGGTGATAGATGCCCAGGGCCGTGAGCTGCCCGTGGTGAGCGTGATTGGGGCCAACGGCACATACGACGTGGCCAAGTTCCGCGTTGGAGCCAAGCACACCCAGCCCCTGGCCGTGGCCGCTTCCGCGGCTGCCGAGGGCAGCGGGGCGTGGCTCCTGCCATACTCTGCAAAGAAAGGGGCGGCCTGCGGGCATGGCAAGGTGAGCAAGGTTGAGACATTCAATGGTGGCCATGCTTACTATACCGTCAGCATCGGGAGCGCCGAAAAAACGGATGGCTGCCCGCTGCTCAACGACGACGGCGAAGCCATAGGGCTGTTGCAGAAACCCTTCAAGGCCAGCGACACCATAGCCTACGCCGTGAGCGCGGCCTACGCCAACTCGCTCAAAACCAACGGGCTTAGCATCAACGACGCCACGCTCAACAGCACCTCCATAAAGAAAGAGCTGCCAGATGAGCGCGAGCAGGCCATCCTAACGCTCTATGTGGCCGCCTCCGTGCTCGACTCCGCGCGCTATGCCGCCACGGTAGAGGACTTCATAGCCAAATTCCCCGATGCCTACGATGGCTACGTAAGCCGCGCGCAGCTGCTGTGCGCCGCCGACCGCTATGCCGAGGCCGACCGCGACATGAGGCAGGCCGTGAAGGTGGCCGACAAGGAGGACGACGCCCATTACAACTACGCAAAGCTAATTTGTCAGGCACTTGCCCGCCACGACAGCCTGCCCTATGCCGAATGGACCTACGACAAGGCCGCCCGCGAGGCGCAGGCCGCTTACGAGGCCAACCCCGTGGGCATTTACCGCCAGCTTGAGGCGCAGGTGCGCTTTGCGCAGAAAAGATACGCCGAAGCCTACAGCCTGTACAGCCAGTTGCTCGGCAGCGGCGGCATGCGCAACGCTGAGACCTACCTTGCCGCAGCCCGCTGCAAGGAGATGATGGGCGACACGGCTGCCGTGCTCGCCCTGCTCGACAGCGCAGTGTGTACCTTCAGCAAGCCCTACCTAAAGGCCGCCGCCCCCTACCTGCTCGCCCGGGCGCAGGTGCTGCTCGGCATGAAGGAATACCGCAGGGCGGTGCTCGACTTCAACGAGTACGAGAAGCTGATGCCCACCGAGGTGAACGCCAATTTCTACTATATCCGCGCAAGGGCCGAGACCGAGGGGCGCATCTTCCAGGCCGCGCTCGACGACTACCGCAGGGCTCTGCAAAAGCAACCCGCCAACACCCTTTACCTGTGCGAGAAGGCTTCGCTTGAAATACGCGTCAACCTGCTCGACGAGGCCATGGCTTCCGCCCGGCAGTGCATCGCCGCCGACCCCAACCTCGGCGAGGGCTACCTCTTCCTCGGCCTTGCCCAGTGCCTGAAGGGCGACAAGGCCGCCGGCCTGCAAAACCTCCGGAAGGCCAAGGCTCTGGGCGACACGCAGGCACAAGGACTTATGGAAAAGTACGGGAAGTAAAAGCGGGGGGCGCGCACCGCGCAATCAGCTTCATGCGCGTATACTTGCCGCAAGGCTCTTGGCCCGTGAACTTCGCAACAATCCAATTTAAACGAACCAGCCCCTGCGGACTGCGGTCTGTGGGGAATTTGGTTGTTACTCCTTTTTTCCATTTAGACTGTTGCTTCGATGTTGTTGCAGCTTTGATGGATGATTGTTTATGGAAAAAAGGAAGACGGGAAAATATGATTACATTTTGGCATTGATATAAGTTTGTTGAATATGTGTAAGTTTGTTGAATATGTGATGGTATTGATTACAGAGTTTTGAATATATGGATGTCCTGACACATTTCAGAAGCATTGAGGAACTCACCAAGACACTCTCGCGTGAGCAAAGACTGTTGAGTGAGATGTTTGAGAAGCGGAAACTTATGAAGTTCCCGTTAGGTCTTGCCATTGACCTTGTTGGAGGAAGTGAGCAAAGATTGAGAAAGCTGGTCGATTATGGTGTACTGGTGGAAGTCGGCAATACGGTCGAAATAGGCAGTGAGTACTTGAATTTCTTTGAGGAGGTGTTGAATGTCAATGAGGAAATTAGCGTGCTGAGTGTAAAGGAATGTATCAACACCCTAAAGGAGAATATTGGATATTATCTACAGGAGACAAATGCTCACCGTAAAACCGGATATCAGGATAATGTGCGGCAGATTTTAAAGAAAGCTGGATTCAGAACCTTGAAGAATGTGGTGGATTTAAAGCGTAATATGGATAATGCTTATAAGCAGGAACCAAATTATGTCATCAAAAAGAAGAAGCTGCAAAATCTGGATGAAAAGAGCCATAGCATTCGTGAGATGATACGCGAATGTGAAAAGTTGATGGATAGTGAGCACGCTTTTTTCTCCATGGCCAATGATCCGCATATGGCAAAGACTTGCAGCGATGTGAAACATGATTTTGTTGAAGCCTATCATGCACTGATGGAAATTGACAGGCAGATTATTTCCTATATCAATCAGATAGAGCAGCAAAATCGACTTTACATTAAGATACGGAAGTTGAAGTATCTGCAAGACCAGTTGCTTATAAAGACTGATACAAATATTGAACGGGTTTTGGAAGGAAGAAGTCCTCTTTGGATGGAATCCCGTCAATACAGCAAGATTCGTTTGTCTTTGGAAATGCTAAGGGAAAACGATCAGATAGTAAAGGTGCTGAGACGAATTGCCGAACGGAATGGAATGCAGAAAACAGCAAGAACGGAAGCCGACCCTTTGACAGAGGAAGACTTACAAGAGCATATCCAACCGTTGAAAGAGGTGGATTCCGCTGAAGTATGGAATGCATTTTTAGCATCAAGTTATAACCTGTTTGATTTCATCTTGAGATATGACTATAAAGTAAAACGCAGCATAGAAGAACATGCAACCCTTTTCTGTCAGTTGGCAATCTTGCATCCAGACGAATGCCGGATAACAGGTGAATACGCAACTTATCAAAACATTGAATATCCTATAATTTATGCGAAATAATACCCAAAGAATATATGAACGGTTAAGCCGAGGGGAATTCCTTTCGGTGGACAGTGTAGATGCCTCTGTCCGTCATTTATATGAAGATATTGAGGAAAATTTGGAGGATTATACGGAATACTTCAAAGAAATTGGTTTGCAACTGGAGTCTGGTAATGGCTACTTCTATTTTTCAAGGATAGGGGAAAGTAAGCAGACGGTAGAGCAGAAGCTCGACAGCTTTTCAAAATGGCTTGACTATCTGGATTTCCTGAAGTGTTATAACCAGTCGTTTACCGCAGGATATCAGTTCCGCAAAAGTCATTTGATAGAACAGGTTAGTCTGGATATCGAACTGAAGGAAAAAGCAAACCACCTGTTTAAGAAATACGGTGTGGGATCCAATGTTGAAATAATAAACAAACTGCTTCAAGAAATGCAGAACATGGGCTTTGCAGAGTGTATTAACGATCTTGATGAGACATTTAAGGTCACTTCTGCTTTCCGCTATGCCGAGGAATTGGTTGAAATAATACAAATTGCAAATGAAGATGAAATACCTGGATAAGATTATCTTTATCAATAGTGCCAATATTCCGTATGCAGAGATCTCCGTAGACGGCAATGTGCATTTCACTGGAACTCAGGGAGTCGGTAAAAGTACTGTATTGAGGGCACTGTTGTTTTTCTACAATGCAGATAAACAACATTTGGGTATTCAACAGGGCCAGAAATCGTTTGATGAGTTTTATTTTCGCCAGTCAAACTCTTACATACTTTATGAGGTGGCCCGTGAAAACGGTGCATATACGATACTGGTTTGCAGATACCAGGGGCGCGCTTCATGGCGTTTTATAGATGCGCCTTACAAGCGAGAATGGCTAATTGACAATGGCAAGCAGGTCTTGAGTGACTGGGTGAAGATTCGTGAACGTATAGACAAGAATGTAGCTGTTTCTGCAAGAATAGAATCAGGTGTAATGTTCAAGGATATAATCTTCGGCAACACTCGTGACCATAAATATACACGTTATGCATTGGTGCAGAGTTCGCATTATCAGAATATTCCGCGAAGCATTCAGAATGTGTTCTTGAATACAAAACTTGATGCGGACTTTGTAAAGAATACGATTATACAATCCATGACAGATGAAGATTTGCCAATTGATTTGCAGACCTATAGACGACTTGTTACAGACTTTGAGCGGGAGTATGACGAGATTGACTGTTGGTTCCGCCAAACACGTGATGGCAATTACCCCGTACGTCAACAAGCATTGAAAATAGCTGAGCAAGGCCGTACAATTATAGCACTTGACCAACAGTTGTCTGATGTATGGTATATGCTCAATTATGCTGTAGCTTTTAGCGAAAAACGTATACCTATTTTGGAAAACAAAGCAACAGAAATAGAAGCGAACATAGAGAAAGAGCATAAACGCGAAAAGGAACTAACTGCAGAATATGATAAGGAAAAAGATGAACTCAATCAGAAACTTGGAGCAGAGAAAGGCAAACTTAAGGATATAGCTCAAGCAAGAAAGGAGTTCGAAGCCATATGTATTGATGATAAACTTGCCCTTGCCGCTCGTGAGTCGGCTATCAGGCAGGAAGTTGCTGCTAAACAGACGTTATTGGATGGTTTATTGAAAGCTCATGCATCAATTGCAGAAAAGTACGATATAGCAAGAGGTAAACTGGTAAATGCGCGCCAGGCATTTGAGAACACCCAGAAAGAAGCTTATTATAAGAAACAGTCCGAACTTCAGGTAAAGCGCAAGAACTTGGAAGAAGAGCGTACCAGAAACCGATATCATGTCATGGAGGCTTTCAATAGTTGGCGACATGACTCTGACGAACGTCTACAGATGTTGCTGATTGAACTCAACAGAGCTGAAAGTACACTGAAGGAACTCCGCCAGTGGCATCCTATGGCTAATGAAATAAAGCAGGTCATTAGTGTCCACTAAAAAATCATAGGAGTTCTTTGAAATTATTGAAATTCAATTTGTTATAAGCAGTTTTACATT
>CALUGA010000016.1 GCA_944320105.1 uncultured Prevotella sp.
TTAGGAGTAATCTTTTAGGAGTCAGAAGGAGTTAAGGGGAGTTACAAGGAGTTAGAGGACGTATGCCATAAGGATGTTTTCAAGGAGTTAAGTTTTTAGGAGTAATCTTTTAGGAGTCAGAAGGAGTTAAGGGGAGTTACAAGGAGTTAGAGGACGTATGCCATAAGGATGTCTTCTAAGAGTTAAGTTTTTTTTAGGAGTCAAATGGAGTTAAGGGGAGTTACAGAGAGTTAGAGGACAATGGCATTATAAGTTGACTGCACATAAACAGCCACATAAGCATACGTCCTCTAACTCCTTGTAACTCCCCTTAACTCCTTCTGACTCCTAAAAGATTACTCCTAAAAATTAACTCCTAAAAATTAACTCCTGAATAATAACTACCTATTCAGCCTCCAGGTAACGCCGTCCTTGGTGTCCTTCACCTCGAAGCCGGCGGCGGCGAGGTCGTCGCGTATGCGGTCGCTGGTGGCCCAATCCTTGGCGGCCTTGGCCTTGGCGCGCAGGTCGAGCACCATGTCTACCACCTTGCCGAAGGCCTCCTCGCGCGCGCCGTCGGAGCCGGCCTTTTCCTCCCTAAGCCCGAGCAGGTCGAAGGCGAAGAGGCGCATGGTGGCCTTAAGCTCGTCGAGGCAGGCGGCGCAGATGGCGGCCTTGTGGTCGAGCAGCTTGTTCACCACGGTGCAAGCCTCGAAGAGGTAGCTTATCACCTGCGGCGTGGCCAGGTCGTCGTTCATGGCGTCGTAGCATCGCTGGCGCAGGGCCTTTACGAAGGCTTCCGTCTCGGCGTCGCAGTCCGTGGCCACCGGCACGCGGTTGAGGTCGGCGATGCCGTTGAGGAGCCGCTCCAGCCCCTTCTCGCTGGCCTGCAGTGCGGCGTTGGAGAAGTCGACGGTGCCGCGGTAGTGGGCCGAGAGGATGAAGAAGCGTATGGTCATGGGCGAGTAAGCCTTTTCGAGGCTCGGGTGGCTTCCGGTGAAGAACTGCTCCAGCGTGATGAAGTTGCCGAGGCTCTTGCCCATCTTCTGCCCGTTGATGGTAATCATGTTGTTGTGCATCCAGTAGCGCACCATGGGCTTGCCCTGCGCCGCCACGGCCTGCGCTATCTCGCACTCGTGGTGTGGGAACACGAGGTCCATGCCGCCGCCATGGATGTCGAACTCCTCGCCGAGGTACTTCCTGCCCATGGCCGTACACTCACAGTGCCATCCCGGGAAGCCGTCGCTCCAGGGGCTTGGCCATCGCATTATGTGCTCGGGCTGCGCCTTCTTCCAGAGGGCGAAGTCCACTTGGTGGCGTTTCTCGCCCACCCCGTCAAGCTCGCGGCTTGCGTCCTTCACCTCGTCGAGGTTGCGGCCCGACAGTACGCCGTAGTGGTGGTCCTGATTGTACTTCTCCACGTCGAAGTAAACGCTGCCGTTGCTCTCGTAGGCATAGCCGTTGGCGAGGATTTGCCTTACCAGCTCCTCCTGCTCGATGATGTGGCCCGAGGCGTGTGGCTCTATGCTCGGCGGCAGCACGTTAAGCGCCGCCATGGCGTCGTGGTAGCGGTTGGTGTAGTGCTGCGCCACCTCCATGGGTTCGAGCTGCTCCAGGCGCGCCTTCTTCTCTATCTTGTCGTCGCCCTCGTCGGCGTCGTGCTCCAGGTGGCCCACGTCGGTTATGTTCCTAACGTAGCGCACCTTGTAGCCCAGGTGGGTGAGGTATCGGAAGAGCACGTCGAAGGTGATGGCGGGGCGGGCGTGGCCCAGGTGCGGGTCGCCGTAGACGGTGGGGCCGCACACGTACATCCCCACGTTAGGGGCGTGGAGCGGCACGAAGGGCTGCTTTGAGCGCGATAGTGTATTGTAGATTACGAGTTTCTGTTGCATGGCCGTAGCTGTTTTCGGTGTGTGTGGTTGCGCGCGGGTGTGGCGTCGTTGCCTCCCGCTGGGATGCAAAGTTAGTGCAAATTATCGTTTGGTGCAAGAAAAGTGGCTATTAAATTGGCCCCGTGGCGCGGTGGGTTGCGAAACAGGCCGTTTCGCACTGCGAAACGGCCTGTTCCAGGATGCAAAACGGCCTGTTCCAGGGCGCGAAACGGCCTGTTTCGCAACCAACTGGCCCACAGCCACTTGCGCGGGGCCGCGGCATCGCCGCCAGGGCGGCTGCGCGGGGGCAAGAAGAGGCCCGCCTGCGCATCGCTCGATGCGCGGGCGGGCCTGCGGCCTCAGCGCGCCCCGCCTTTTTTTTGGGGGGGCGGCGCGGGCTCTTACTTAAGCCCCACGGCTATCTTCAGGCTCTCGCCGCCGGCGCGCAGCACGTAAGTGCCGGCGGCCGCCGGGCCGAGGGCGAGCGTGGCGCTGCCCGATGGCGACGCCACGGCGCTGCCCACCATGGCTCCGCCTGCGGTGCTCAGGGTGATGGCGCAGCCCGGGCGGGCCCCGCTTACGAGCAGGCGGCCATCGTCGAGCCTTGCCTCAAGCCCCCCGGCGGTGGGCCCGCCGATGGAGTTGATGGTGAGCGTAACCTTGTCCGACAGGCTCTCGCCCGTCTGCGAGTACACCGCCGCCACCCTATACTCTATGTATGGCAGCTGCGGCGGGGTGAGGTCGGTGTAGGTGGTGTCGGCCACGTACTGGCTGTTGATGCGCTCGCTGTTGCGGTAAACGTTGTAGCCCAGGAACGTGTTGACGCCCGAGGCGCGCTCCACGGCAGCCGGCACGGCCATGAGCCGCTGGCCGCCGGCACGGCCGGGCAGGGGCTGCGCAGGCGCGCGGCGCGGGGCCTGCAGCCTGTCGGCACGGCCGACGTTGGTGTACGGGCTAAGGCCGATGGCTATGTTCCAGTTGGCGTCGATGCCCGTGTCGTCGTCGCTGAGCACACCCCATGTGGCGCCGTCGGTTGAGTAGAGGTTGCCTCGCCCCTCGCGCGCCGGCCCGCGGTCGTAGCCCAGCGGCACGGTTATCTCGTTGTGCTCCACGTAGAGCGCCACGATCATGTCCTTGGAGGGGTCGACGGCCAGTGGCTCGTCGAGGCGCACGTTGTTGAACGAGTACTGCTTGAGCTGCGGCACATACTGCTGGCGCACAACCGTGCCGCCCTGGTATACGAGCACGAAGAGGGCGTCGGGCACCTGGTTGACGTAGAACTCAACGTTGGTGAGCGTGAGGTGGCCGTAATCGGCCAGGTCGGATGCATACCACCGCGCCCCGGCGTAGAAGGCCCCTCCGCTGGGCAGCCCGCCCGCATCGTAGCTGTTGCCGTCGTCCCAGCGCAGGTACACCGGCTCGCCTATGGCCGGCTGCCGCCATGCCAGGCGCACGCTCCCGTCGGGCTGCTGCGTGGCGGTGAGCGCGTCGGGCGCCTGCCCTCCGTTGTCGTAGCTCACCTCTACGCTCACCGGCTCAGACAGCTCGCTCACGGCCGAGGTCTTGGTGGTGAGGCTCACCTGGTAGCTGTAGGTGCCTTGGGCGAGGTTGTGGTCAACGTAGCTTATGCCTGCCAACGGCTCGGTGTTGAGCTTGCTGCCGTCGCGGTAGACGTCGAATCCGTAGACGCTGCTCTCGGGCTGCCCGGCGTAGAGCCTCACGGCGTCTACGTACTGCGTGTATGTGGCGGCCTGCTTGCGCAGGGCCACGTAGCGCGTGCCTTCGGGCAGGGCGCAGCCCACTGCCTGCCATGCCTCGGTGGTCTGGCAGGTCTGCAGGGGTATGAAGTCGGCCTCGGCGGTGCTGCCCGTAGAGTAGAGCAGCTCGAGCGAGCCGCTGCCCTGGTGGTCGTCGGCGTTGCAAGCGGCAAAGGCTATCCAGCCCATGCCCTCGGCCGGGATTACGAGCATGGCCCGGCGGTCGGCCAGTGCCTCGATGGCCTTGCCGCCGTCGTACGCGCGCGCCGTGGTCACGCGCCACTCGGAGCCGGCGTTGACCCACTCGCCGTGCTCCAGAGGCTGGCCTGCGGGGGCGTCCTCGAAGTCGCTGTGGTCAAGCGCGCCGTCGTACATGGCCGGGTCGGCGAACGACACGAGCACGTTGTAGCCGTAGGTGGAGGGCGCGGCCTTCACGTGCGCCGGGGCCGGGGCCTCGCCCTTGGGGGCTATGGTCACCTCGCGCTCGCCGGAGCGCGGCGAGGTGGTGCCATCGATGTAAACCGTCTCCACGGCATACCTGTACGTGCCCTCGGCGTCAAGCGGCTCGGCCCAGTGGCGGCGCTCCAGCGGCTCGGCGTTGAGCCTCTGGCCGTCGCGGTAAACGTTGTAGCCCGCCACGCCGGTGGTGGGCTCAAGCTCTACGAAGAGGAAGCGCGTGGGCCCGGCGGGGTTCTGCATGGCCATGGCCAGGCAGGCCATGCCATCGGGGCGCTCTATCACCGACATTCCGCCGGCCGTACACTGCGACACGTCGCCCAGCTCGGCGTAGGCTCCCGCGTCGAGACTGCCCAGCCGCTCAAGCGTGGCGGCGTCGTACACGCCTATGGTGAGCTGCGTCTCGCCGCCCTGCTCGAAGGCGTATATGCGGCCGTCGTGGTAGCCGGTGCCCGAGGCTCCGCGCAGGGTAGGCCCGGTGCCTGTCTTGGCCCCGCGCTTGGTTACGTAGATGCTGGTTTCCCAGTCGCCCACCTCAAAGCCTCCGTTGCCTCCGTCGAGCGTTGGTATGTAGGCTATGTGGCGGCCGTACTCCGATACGGGCAGCGTCTCCACGAGCCGGCGGGCGTCCATGTCCACGCGGTGTATGCTCGTTTGGTTGTCGGTTACGTAGAAGCTCTCGCCGTCCCACGCCATGTTCCTTATGCCCTGCAGGCCCTCGATGGTGAAGCTCTCTATGAACTCGCCGGTGAGCGAGTACTTGTTAACGCCGCCCTCGGTGGCCAGCGCCGAGGTGTAGATGTAGCGGTTGTCGGAGGCTATGGCCATCTCCACGCCCGTGCCCGCCCCGCTGAAGGAGCTTACGTACTCGGGCAGGCCGGCGGCCGTGGTGACGGGGCGCGCCTCGGTGTCGGCAGCCACGCCGCTGCCCGGGCCTTGCAGCTCGCCGGGGTAGTTCCAGCGCAGGGTGACATCGCGGTTAAGCTCCACGGTGGCGTCGATGGTGGTGGGTGCGGCCCGCTCGCCCATGTCCTCAACGGTAACGGTGGCGGCCTGGCTCAGCGGCGACTCCCATCCCCCGGCGTATACCGAGCTTACGGCGTAGGAGTGGCGGCCCGGCTCGTCTATGGCGTCGGTGTAGGCCGTGGCGCCCACAGGCTCGGCGTTGAGCTTCTGGCCGTCGCGGTAAACGTTGTAGCCCAGCGGCGCCTGCTCGGCCTGCCCGTCGGCGGCCCCGAGGCTCACGCTTATGTTGAAGTTGCCGCTGATGGCCTGGTAGGACGCCGGGAACCAGCTCTCGCCGTCCATGGAGAGCAGGTTGCCCTTGCCCTCCACGGCCGGGCCAGCGTCGAGCGAGAGCGGGTTTACGTTAGGCGCGTTCATCACCTGGAAGGCGAAGTAGTACTCGCAGCCCGGCTCGATGGTGAGCGGCTCGTCGACGGTGACCACCGTGGGGGTGCCGTCGTAGCTCACCGCCCCGCCGTGCGCCTTGCGGTAGATGGGCTGCCCGTCCTTGTAGATGATGAGGGCCAGGTAGGAGCAGGGGTTGACCAGCAGCACCGACACGGCCTCTATGGGCTTGTTGCGGTAAGGCACGAGGTCCTGGGCCGACCATGCCGAGGCGGCCCAGAAGTAGCCACCCCCGCCCATGCCCATCTCGTCGGCGTGGGCGCCGCTGGCCCATGAGGCCGTGGCGGGCTGCTGCGCCCCTGCCAGAGGCGACTGCCAGGTGAGGCTCACGTCCTTATTGTTGGCCAGCGTGGCGGCCACTGAGAGCGGTGCGTAGTGCTGCGCGCCGCGCTTTACGAAGGCCACCACGGAGTCGGACATGGCCGACTCCACGTTGCCGCCATAAACAGCCGTAACCCTGTAGGTGTACTCGCCGTAAACCAAGCCTTGGTCGGTGTACGTGCCGGCCTCCACCAGCTCCCGGTTAACCTTGCGGCCCCCGCGGTAAACGTTGTAGCCCAGGGGCGCCCCCGCCGGCTGCGGCTGCCCCGGCTGCCACGACAGGCTCACCTCGCCGTCGCCGGGCGTGGCGGCCAGCCGCTGCGGGCGCGGCGCGTTGGCGTGGGCGCTGACGCTGAGCGACACGGGCAGGCTCCTGTCGGCTATGGCCGGGAGCATGGTGAGGCAGGCCTCGACGCCGCGGCTGTCGCCCTTGGCCATGCCCAGCGCGCTGATGCCCATGGCGAGCCGCTGCTCCTCGCCGGGCTGCAGCGTGCCGTGGCGCGGGGCGATGGACAGCCAGTTGTCGGCGTCGCAGAGGGTGTAGCTGAACACGAGCGACGGCGACTGCCGCAGCACCCCGATGAGGGTGAGCTTGCCCTCGCTCACGTCGAGCGACGAGAATATGCCTCCTATGTTGTTCACCCCGGTGGCGGCGTTGCCTATCACGTAGCCCGGCACGTCGGTCACGAGGTGCTCCACCCCGGTGAGGCTGCGCGTGCTTATGTTGTACTGGCGCAGCGTAACGCGGTCCACTATGTCGCTCCTGCTGGCGCCGTCGGCCAGCCAGAGGTAGGGCCCGCCGGGGCTAAGGTTGTCGTAGGCGGTGCCTATCACCGACAGCGAGGCCGAGGCGTCGAAGGCCTGCAGGCGCGCCGTGAGCCTGCCCTGCCTGTCTATGCGCGCCAGCGTGGAGCCGCCGCCTATCCAGAAGCCGTCGTTGTCGGGGTCGTAGGTGCAGTGGGTTATCTCGAGCGAGGGCTGCTCGGCCACGGTGATGGTGTCGGCCAGGCGCCGGTTGTCGAGGTCGAAGACGTAGATGCTGTTGGTGCCGTCGCTGCCGTAGAAGTAGCGCCCGTCGTAAGTGAGGTCGTAAACGGGGTAGTAGAAGCCGGGTATGCGGAACTGGCCCTCGAAGCGGCCCTGGCGGTCGTACTGCCAGAACATGCCCACCTCTATCGACGACGAGGTGAAGTAGTGCTCGCCGTCGAAGGCCACGGCCGACTGCAGGTCGCCCGACGCCTGGAACGACGACGCCCCGCTCCACAGCGTGGAGGCGTCGCCCGAGAGGCGCTCCGGGGCGGCGGCGATGTGCCACGCCATGGGGCCGTCGCCGGTGTTGCGCATGGTCACCGTCTCCTGGCGGGCTCCGTCGGCGGCCATGCTCACGGCCACCTCGCCCCGCGAAAGCTCGAGCACGGGGCGCGTGAGCGCGGCGGTGAAGGCGTTGGCCTGCCCCTCGCCCACTTCCCACGTGCCTTCGTACACGTTGTATCCCTCGTGGGCTATGCTCACCCTGTATGTGCCTTGCTCAAGCATGGGCAGGCTCAGCTGCCCGCCCTGGCCGGTGACGCCATGCGCCACGGCGCCGTGGCCGGCGGTGAGCGTCACGGGGCATCCGGCCACCGGGCCGTCGGCCGAGGCCACGGTGAGCGTTGCCCCGGCGTACTCAGGCACCCACACCTTCACGTCGTCCACGTACCAGTAGTCGATGTAGGTGGCTATGGCTCCGTAGGCCCTGAACCTTACGCGGAACAGGCTGGCGTCGCCAAGCAACTGGCCTATGGGCAGCTGGCACACGCGCCAGTCGAACGCTCCCTGGGAGTTGTCGTAGGTGGCAGCCGTCTGCCACGTATGCCCGCCGTCGGTGGTCACCTCCACGGACAGGTAGTCGGTGTTTTCGTGGCGCTCGTTCTGCAGCTTGAGGTTGAAGCGCAGCACGGTGCCTGCGGGGTTGTCGGTGAGCAGCTCGCGGGTGACGAGCGACTGGTCGTAGTCGTACATCAGCCCGTAGGAGAAGGTGGCGCAGGGGTCCACCAGCCCGCGCGGGTAGTAGTCAATGCCCCAGGAGTTGGCCTCGTTGGCGTCGCCGTTGGCTGTGGCCCACTTGTCTTGGTCGAGCGTCCATGTCTCGAAGTCGTCCTCAAAGGGCAGCACGCGCGTGTCGGGTACGTTGACCGCAAGGGGGTCCGAGGGGTCCGACTCGGTGCCGTCGGAGTAGAGCGCGGTTACGGTGTAGGTATGGTCGCCGTAGTCCTGCACGGTGTCGGTGTAGCGTATCTGCGTCACCGGCGCGCCGTTGGCCTTGGCTCCGTCGCGGTAAACGTTGAAGCCGGTGAGGCTGGCTCCGCTGGCCGTGGCGCCTGCCTTGACGCGGGCCGGGCCCACGCCGGGGCGCACAGCGTTGGTGCCAACGAAGATGTCGTCGATGAGCAGCATGAAGTTGTCGTCCGACACGCAGTTTACCGTGACGTAGCGCGCCTCCTTGGGCATGGCGTACTCATAGAGCGTCCACTCGCCCGGCACCTGCACGTAGTCGCCCTCGCTCACGAAGGTGAAGTCGGAGGGGTTGGTGCCCGTGGTGGAGTAGCCCACGCGCAGGCGCTCGTTGCCGAACGACTCGGGGTTGTAGCTCTTGGCCATGAAGCTGAGCCTGAACTCCCTGTCGAAGCTCAGCGCGGGCGATATGATGAAGTCGTTGTTCTTGCCGCCGAGGGGGCAGAAGCTCACGAGCATCTTGCTGCCCGAGTATGGCTGGTAGCTGGGGTTGGAGCTGGTGGCGGGCGTGGTGAGCGATGGGTTCATCACGATGAATGCCATGCGCTGCCCCTGGTTGGGGAATGAGCATGCCTGCCAGGTGTAGGTGTAGTCGTTGTCGCCGTCGATGTACTGCCAGCCTATGCTGCCGGGCGAGTTGATGGCGAAGTCGTCGTGGCTCTCGAAGTCGTCGAAGTAGCCGTCGGTGGCCTCGGGCGAGAGCCAGCTCAGCCGCACCTGCCTGTCGTCCACGCCCATGAGGCGCAGGCCGTAGGGCCGCCCGTCGGGCGCCCCGTCGGCGAGCAGTCGGGGGTAGCCGGCCGCCATGGGCGCGGCCTTCATGGCGGTGGGTGCCTTGGGGCGCACCTTCTCGGGGCCGCCTTCCCCGCGCGCGCCGCCCGTGGCGGCCGCGCAGAGCGCGCAGCCGGCCACGGCCAGCGATGCTATGTAATGCTTGTTGGGTTTCATAAGTTTCTTCTTATTCGTTATGGTGTAAGTGGGTGGTGTGATTGCCCGGTCAGCGCGCCACGGCCTTGGCCACGTGGGTGCGGCCGCCGGCCTCCACGCTCACCACCACCACGCCACGGTGGCCGCGCGTGGGTATGGCGAGGGTGCCTTGGGCCGCGCCGCTGAAGAGCGTTACGCCCGAGGCCGAGGCGCACTCCACGCGGCTGCCCCGGGGCAGCCCTGTGAGCGTGAGCTCGCCGGGCGCCGAGGTGAGTCTGATGCCCGTGCCGGCCATGGCTTCGGTGATGGCGTCGGTGACGCCGCGCTCGTAGTAGGCCCGGGGCGACTCGTCGTAGAACAGCGTGCCGTCGCCGGCGGCCACCCACACCACGTAGCGGCCCTGGTCGAACTCGCCCTGCATGAGCGCCGGTATGTCCTGCGACGTGCCGTAGACGCCGCCCTCAGACAGTGCCTCGACCACGTTGCCGTCGTTGTATCCCAGCGTGAGGTACTTCACCTGGCCGTTGCGCCCGCCGTGGGTGAAGCTGAAGCGCAGCTTGGTGAGGCCCTGCCCCTGCACGTAGGCCTGCCAGTCGCACTCCTGCCCCTCGCTGTCGTACTCCGCGAGGCTCACCCTGGGGCCCACGGGCGCCCATGTGGCCCCGCCGTCGGCAGAGCCTTCCACCACGAGCGCCGACTCGCCCGATGGCCCCGACGTGGTTACGATGAACTTGCAGTCGGTGATGCCGCCGGGCAGCTCCTTCAGCTCCACGGTGGCGTTGCCGGTGAAGGCCATGGTTCCCACGCCGAGCCTTACGCTGCCCTCGGCCTGCTCGTAGAAGTCCATCGGCGCGAACACCACGGCCTCGTTAGGCTCGGAGGTCTCCTTGCCGAAGAAGAGGTAGTAGTACAGCGCGCCGTCCACGGGCGTCCACTCCACGCGCAGCACGTCGGGCTCGGGCTGCCCGAAGTAAGTCACGGCGGGCGTCTGCAGCTTCTGCATCACTGCCACGTACCACAGCCAGAGGTTGTTCTGCAGCTTGGCCGAGGCGCAGCGCAGGGCTATGTATATGTCCTTGCCCGCGTAGCGGCTTAGGTCTATCTCCTCCATGTGCTGCTGGTCGAAGTAGTCGGCGAAGGAGAGCCGGCTGCAGAGGTAGAAGTCGTCTATGTCGCTTGTGCGCTCCGACACGTACACCTCGAGGTCCTCGACGGTGGTGGTGCCGGATATTCCCCTTGTTATGTAGAGCGCGCCGCGCTCCGGCACGCGTATGCGCCGCTTGCAGATGAGCCAGTCGTCGGCGTCGTTCCAGTAGTCGAACTGGTAGAGCACGGCGTTCGACGCCTCGTCGAACACCCACGTGGAGCCGTCGCCGTTGCGGTCCACTATCTGCCAGCAGTCGGGCTGCCCGTTGGTCCACGACGTGAAGTCGGCCACGAAGGGCGCCCCCACGGCCTCGCACTCGGTGGCGAAGGGCACTGCCGAGCCATACACCAGCGTTCCGTCGGCCATCCTCATGTAGGCCCTCACGCTGTAGTTGGCCCCCGGCATCAGCCCGTTCACGGTGAGCGTGAAGGCATCGCCTGCGGCCTGCGCCTCGGCGTGGCTGCCATTGATGGTAGGCTCGCCCGAGGCGGCCCAGCAGAAGCCCGCCTCGGCCACTGCCTGTGTGCGCCCGGTTATGGTGGCGGCGAAGGTGGCCGCGGTGTCGCGCACCTCGGCCGGCACCTCGGTCTTGACGAAGTTCCATGCGCTGGTGCCTCCCGCCACCTGGAACATTACGTTGCCTCCGCTCTCCATTATGTTGGTGACGGGCACACCCACGGGGTTGCCGTCCCAGTTGAGCGATGCCGGCTCGGTGGTGTCGGTGAAGGCGGTGTTGGCGCTGGAGCCGGGGAAGGTGTCGCCCGGCCTTGAGTTGTTGTCGTCCACCCCGTCGGCCGCCACTATGTAGACGCCCCGGTGCTTGGCGTTGTTGTTCGGGCCGTTAACGCTCCAGTAGTCGTCCTGCATCTGCCGGGTGTAGTCGTAGTGGTAGATGAGCAGCCCGTGGGCGGGTATGTAGCGGTCCCATCCCTCCTGCTGCCTGTTCTCAAGCATGAACCACTCCATGCCCTCGCCCTCTGGCAGGTTGGGGCGGGCGTTGATGTAGCGCGCCTTGTTTGAGGCCACGCTCGCAAGCGTTACGTCCTCCGGGCCGCTCAGCTCGGCTATGTCGGTTCCCTCCGTGGCCCATCCGAGCTGCATCCTCTCGAAGGCCATGAGGCATGGCGGCGTGCGGCTGTCGTTGTTGTAGCTGCCCGATGAGTATAGGTCGTAGGCTCCCAGGTCAACGGCCATGCCGTCGGTGTAGTTGTCGGTGTCGTATGTGTCCTTAAGCCCGAGTATGTGGCCGAACTCGTGGGTAAAGGTGCCTATGCCGTCCATGGTTGGCTCCGCGGGCGCGCCGGGCATGCCCACCAGCTCTGCCGAGCAGGAGTAGTTGTCGATGGTCACCCCGTCGATGCTGAATGCCTGCTCGCCCATCTGCCAGCTGTGTGGCCACATGTCGTCGGCGTTGGCAGTGCTGGCCTCGCTGTATCCGGCGTAAATCACGTAGCAGTTGTCCATGAATCCGTCGCCGTCGTTGTCGAACTGCGCGAAGTCGAGCCCTGGGTTGGCCTGCTTGGCCAGGCTGCAGGCCTCGCTCACCATGTCGCGCGGTTTGGCGTCCTCGCCTGTCGAGGCGTCGTTGCCTGCATAGTATGCCTGCTCGCGGCCCAGCGTGTATGGGCCCACCACGGTGAAGTTAGGCACGAACTGCCCCATGGAGTTGTCGCGGTAGTAGTCCTTCACGCTCCCGGTGCCTCCGTTGTGGCTGTAGCCCGGCTCGTTGAGCCACGCCGAGAAGTCGGCGTTGGCGAAGCTGAAGGCGCGGTCGGCAAAGCCCACGAGTATCACGAGGTACTGCGACTCGGCGGCGCGCTGGCCCGGGGCGAGCTTCTTCCCGCCCTGCATGGCGCGCGTTTTCAGTGTGCGTGCCGGGGCCTTGGCCGGCGCGGTGCGCCGCGCCCTCATGTCGAGCGATATCTGCCGTGCGTCGGCGAGCGTGGCTGTGAGTGCCGTCTCGGCGGCCGTTCGCGCCGCCATGTCGTGGGCCCTCTGCGCCGTAAGGGTCCTTTGCCCGGTGACGAAGTCGTAGCTTACGTAGCGGAAGAAGCCGGCCTCGTCGCGTTCGAGCATGAAGCCGTCGGTGGTGGTGGTGTAGTGCAGGTTCTCGTCGCCGTGTATCCTCACCGTGATGGTGGTGCCGTCGGGCTGCGTGACGGTCACGGGGTGGGGGTAGGCGCGTATGGCCTGCGCTTCATGCGGGCAGCACAGGCATATAGCCGCCGCCGCAATCATGGTTTTCCAGTTGTTCATATAAAGGTTGGCTATGTTGTTCTTTGTGGTTTGCTTTGCGCCCATATAAGACGGCAAAGGCCCCTGCGCAGGCATGGTTGCAGCCCTGCGCAGGAGCCTTGGCCGCCGGTGGCGTCACTTTATGGTGAGCTTGGTGGCCTTGCCGCCAACGGAGATGATGTAAACGCCGGGCCTGAGGCTGAAGCGGGCCGAGCCGCTGACCTCGCCGCCGGCCACGCGCGAGCCGGCCAGGCTGTAGATGCCTACGTTGCACCCTTGCGCCGCTACGCTCACGGTGCGCCCGCTCACGCTGACTGCGGCCTGGGTGGCGGCGGCGGAGCCTATGCCGTTGGTCACGCCGCTCTCCACGGTCAGCGTAAGCTCAGCCTCGCTGCCCTCGAGCAGCATGTAGTACTCGCCCGCCTCGGCTATGCTGGCTGTCCAGGCGTAGGCTCCCTCGGAGCCTTCGCCCACCACCGGGGCAAACATCACTGGCGTGCCGTTGAGCGCCTCGGCCTCTGCCCTGCCGGCAAACCACGTGGCCACGGCGTTCTCGGTGGCGGTGATGGTCATGGTGCCTGCCTGTAGGGCAACCTTGCACCACACCGGCTCATCGGCCGACGACTGCGGCACGGTGGTTTGCCCGTTGGCGTCAAGCTCTATGGCCAGGTCGATGGTCTCGCCGGGCTGCGGCTCGGGTTCGGGTTCTGGCTCTGGCTCGGTGCCGCTCACGGTGATGGTGGCCGGGGCGGTGTTCTGCTCCACCTTTATGTAGTAGTCGCCTTCGGCCTCCACGGTCCAGGTGTAGTAGTAGGTGGTGTTATAGTCAGCGTCGTACTCGTACTGCCAGTTGATGTACTCGCCGGCGTCCTGCCCGGCCTCGTCAAGGCTTGTGTAGAGCTTGGCCATCATGTAGGCGTTGGGGGTGATGGTGGCCTCGCCCGGGGCGAGCCTCACCTTGAGCCACACCGGCGTGGTGCGCGAGGCTGTGGGCATGGCTGTGGCCTGGCCCACGGCCAGCGTGAGCGGGTTGGAGAGCGACTCTCCCGGCTCGAAGCCGCGCTCGGCGAAGGTTACCTTGCAGCCCTCGTGGGAGGCGTTGAGGTTGAGGTTGACGAGCACCACGTCGCCCTGCTCAACCGGCACCTGCGCCCTGTAGTAGGTGGAGCTGCCCTCGTAGGTGGCTATGGCCGACGGGTACTGGGCGTCGTTGATGTAGTAGCTCATGGAGGCCATGGGGTCGTAAGGCACGTCGCTGTCGATGGTGAGCATGCCCGTGGCGGCCACGGTGTAGCTTATCCACAGGCCGGCGGCCACGTTGGCGCCGAGCGCGTACTCGCCGCCCTCAACGGGGATGGGGTTGTCGCGCCCCTCGCCCACCTGGTACTCGCGCTCGGCGAGGGTGAATGCCTCGCCCTGCTGCACGTTGTCGAGGCGTATGAGGTACTGCGTGCCGGCGGCGCAGTCGATGGTGTAGGTGACGCCGCTCACCGCTGCCTGGTAGTTGCCCGCCCACTGGTCGGCGCTCTTGGGGAACGAAACGCCCATGGTGGGCGTGGCGCTCACGCTGAGCTTGCCGTTGAGCGTGGCGGTGTAGGAGTAGTACTTGGTGCCCTGGCCGCTGATGTCGTTCTGCCCGAGGGCCGCCGGGAGCGGGTTGGTGGCCACGTCGCCCTGGGCTATCTCCTCGAAGGCCACGCCGAACTCTATGGGCTGGCTCTCGTACGAGGTTATGCGGATGATGTACGCCTGGCCGGCCTGGCCGCCGCTCACCTGAGCGCGCACCGAGCCGTTGGCCGAGGTGCCCATGTACTGGTTGCCCTGCGGGTAGAGGCTCACCTGCGTGGCCGGGCTTGCCAGCTCAGTCTCGACGCTCACGCTGAGGAACTTGGTCTCGCCGGCCGGCACGGCCACCGAGTAGTACTTGGTGCCGCCGGCCGTCTCGGTGCTGAGGGTCGCGGGCAGCTCGGCTATGGCTATGGGGTTGCTCTCCTGGTCGCCGGCCTTGTAGGGCTCCATGGCGAAGCTGAAGGCGCCGGCGGCGGCTGACGCCTCGTTCTTCCTCACCAATATATAATATGTGTTGCCGGGGTATGGCACCTCGAACCTCACGTCGTACGACCCGGTGGCCGACTGGGCGTAGACCTGGCCGTACTGCATGGACGAGGCGCCGTTGTAAACGAGCACCTGGCCGCCGGGCAGGCTCTCCTCCGAGCTTACCGAGGCGTAGCCGGCTATCTGGGGCGTGTATGCGTAGTAGTAGTCGCCGAAGGCCGCCGGCACCGTGTTGCTCCCCTCGGCCATGGCGAACGGCATGTCGATCGACCC
Organism: uncultured Prevotella sp.; assembly: GCA_944320105.1. Taxonomy (GTDB): domain Bacteria; phylum Bacteroidota; class Bacteroidia; order Bacteroidales; family Bacteroidaceae; genus Prevotella. The sequence goes on from CALUGA010000016.1 coordinate 14,706, forward strand.
TGGCTCGGGGTGGGTGATGGCCGTGGTCACCAGGGCGGCGCCGTAGAGCGTGAACGTGAAGCTGTAGGTGCGGCCCTCTTCCACGGCCTGGCTGAAGGTGTAAGTGCCTTGGTCGTAGTTGAGGTACTGCTGCGAGCCGCCGTTTACCGACACCGAGCCCGACGTGCCTGTTATGCTGAACTCAAGCACCCCGCTCTCGGTGGCGGTGTACGTGGCGTAGGTAACGTAGCTGTAGCCCTGCTTCATGAACGGGGTGCCTAACAGCTGCCTGGCGCCCACCACTATCTGCAAGGGGGCGTCGGCCGTGGCGCCCATGCCCACGCCGGGCGCAGGCTCGGCCGCCGCAGTGAAGCCCACCTCGCCCACGCCTATGGCGCATATGTATATGGTGCGGCCCTGGGCGGCGGGGTAAACCGTCTCCCTGTCGGAGGTGCGCACACCGTCAATGTCAACGGTGTCGGCCGCCGCGCCGCCGGCCACTATCTCCTGGGCGGCCACCATGGTGCCGGTGTTGGCCGTGATGGTGAGGGCCATGCCTTCGGCGGCGGTGTACTTGAAGAATGCGGTGTCCGACAGCTCGCTCTCTATCGTGGCTGAGTTCTGCCCCACCTGCATCTCAATGGCCTCGCCATACGAAGCCTGCGCGCTGGCCGCGACCGAAGCCGCTACCGACAGCGCCAATGTAAGTAAGTTTTTCTTCATGTTTACTGTGGTTTAGTATGTTAATTTATTAGTTCCGCAGACATAAACGGCGAGCCTGCCGACATCTGCAAGCGGCAAGCACAGGCACTCCCTTAATGTATGTTATGCAAAAGTAATAAAAAATAGCTTCAGTCCAAACAATATTGCATATTATTTTAATAAAACCCCATTATTTTTAATTTGAATCCTTCAAGCCGACTAAAATTACTAATCGAAAGATGGTTGGCCGGATTAGCATCGGCTCTTAAGATGCCGCATCTTTCGGTTTGTTACATGCCAGGGGCTTTTGCTTACGGTTTTGAGCTGCTCCCGGCGCGCTTGCAAGAAGCACCGTTCCACAACGTGAAACGATACATTTCGAAAGGCAAAAAGCCATGTATTGGAGGCTAAAATGAAGCCCATTGAAACTGTAAGCTGAGCCTGCCTACAAAGCGGCGCTACATAAACCCGGACCGTTAGGCCGCCAAAGCCACATTTTCACTTGATTGTTGGCTCTTTGGCCGGCAGCAGGGCGGCAGACGGCCCAAGAGCCGATAGTAGGCAGGAAATAGCAACTTGGCGGTCTAACGACTTTGGGTTTAATAGGCAGTTTGCCTATCAGCCGCTGCCGCAGGCCTGCCCCTACGGCGGGGCAAAGCGCCGCCAAAGGCAAATTTCTCCGCAAATATTTTGCCTTACGGCTGATTTTCAGTAAATTTGCCATCGCTTTTAACCATCACAACGCTTAAAACCATCTAACTATAAAGACATGGCATACACACGACTGACAGCTGCCGAAGCCGCAGCGATGATAAAGAACGGCGACAACATAGCCCTGAGCGGGTTCACGCCCTCGGGCGCCGCCAAGGCCGTGACCAAGGAGCTGGCCCGCCTGGCCGAGGCCGAGCACGAGGCCGGAAGGGAGTTCAAGGTGGGGCTGTTCACCGGCGCCTCCACCGGGCAGAGCACCGACGGCGACCTCTCAAACGCGCAGGCCATACGCTACCGCGCACCATACACCACCAACTCCGACTTCCGCCGCCACGTGAACGCCGGCGAGATAGCCTACAACGACATACACCTGAGCCAGATGGCGCAGGAGCTGCGCTACGGATTCATGGGGCCGGTAGACTGGGCCATACTCGAGGTGTGCGACCTTGAGGAGGGAGCCGACACCTGCCGCGCCTACCTCACCTCGGCCGGAGGCATAAGCCCAACGGCGGCGCGCCTGGCCAAGCACGTGATACTGGAGCACAACACCTTCCACAGCACCGGGGCAAAGCTCCTGCACGACGTCTACGAGCTGCAGGACCCGCCCTACCGCCAGCCCATACCGCTCACCAACGTGAGCGACCGCATAGGCAAGCCCTACGTGGAGATTGACGCAAAGAAGATAGTGGGCGTGGTGGAGTGCAACATACCCGACGAGGCGCGAGCCTTCAAGGGCGAGGACCCCGTTACCTCGCAGATAGGCCACAACGTGGCGGCTTTCCTCATGAACGACATGAAGCGCGGCATCATCCCCTCATCGTTCCTGCCGCTGCAGAGCGGCGTGGGAACCACGGCCAACGCCATACTCGCCGCGCTGAGCCACGACAAGGCCGTGCCAAACTTCAACATCTTCACCGAGGTGCTGCAGGACGCCGTGGTGGAGATGATGCTCGAGGGCCGCGTGAAGGACGCATCGGCCTGCTCGCTCACCGTGACAAACGAGAGCCTGGCCCGAGTGTACGACAACATCGACTACTTCTCAAAGCACCTCACGCTGCGGCCCAGCGAGATATCCAACTCGCCCGAGCTTATACGCCGCCTCGGCGTGATTGCCATCAACACCGCGCTTGAGGTGGACATCTACGGCAACGCCAACTCCACACACATAAGCGGCACGAAGATGATGAACGGCATAGGCGGCTCGGGCGACTTCGAGCGCAACGCCTACATATCCATCTTCACCTGCCCCTCCGTGGCCAAGGGCGGGCTTATAAGCTCGATAGTGCCTATGGTGAGCCACCACGACCACTCGGAGCACGACGTTAACGTGATAGTGACGGAGCAGGGCGTGGCCGACCTCAGGGGCAAGAGCCCCATGGAGCGCGCGCACTGCATAATAGAGAACTGCGCCCACCCCGACTACCGGCCCCTGCTGCGCGACTACCTGAAGCTCGGCACCGGCGGACACACGCGCCACTGCCTCACCGCAGCCTTCGCCATGCACGACACGCTGGCACGCAAGGGCGACATGCGCCTCACCGACTTCGCTGAGTATTTGAAGTGAGCATGGGAGGGCTGGGAGCTTTGGGAGAACTGGGGCAAGCACAGCCCTCCCAGCCCTCTCAGAACTCCCAGCCCTCTCAGAACTCCCATTACTCCCAGCCCTCCCCAAAAAACCACCAAAAAAATGCCTAACTACCTTCCCTCCCCCAGCCGCTACGACGGCGGCACCATGCACTACCGCCGCTGCGGGCGCAGCGGGGTGCTGCTGCCCGAGGTGAGCCTCGGCTTCTGGCACAACTTCGGCGGCACCGACCCCTTTGAGAAGTGCCGCGCCATAGCACGCTGCGCCTTCGACCACGGCATAACCCACTTCGACCTGGCCAACAACTACGGCCCGCCATACGGCTCGGCCGAGCTTACCCTGGGCCGGCTCATGGCCGAGGATTTCGGCCCCTGGCGCGACGAGCTGTTCATAAGCACCAAGGCGGGCTACGACATGTGGCCCGGCCCCTACGGCAACTGGGGCTCGCGCAAGTACCTCATGGCCAGCATCGACCAGAGCCTAAAGCGCATGAAGCTCGACTACGTGGACCTGTTCTACAGCCACCGCTACGACCCCGAAACGCCGCTGGAGGAAACGCTCCAGGCACTTGTCGACATAGTGCGCTCGGGCAAGGCTCTCTACATAGGCATATCGCGATGGCCACTGCCGGCCCTGAAGGTGGCCGTAGACTACCTGCGACGCCGCGACACGCCGCTGCTCATATACCAGGGGCGGCTCAACATGCTCGACCGCGCGCCGCAGGAGGAGGGCATCACCGACTTCTGCGCAGCCGAGGGCGTGGGCTTCATATCGTTCTCGCCACTGGCACAGGGCCTGCTCACCAACCGCTACTTAGGCGGCATACCCCAAGGCAGCCGCATGACGCAGGGCCGCTTCCTCAAACCGTCGGTGCTAACGCCCGAGCTTACCGAGCACATAGCGCGGCTCAACGCCGAGGCCGAAGCCAAGGGACTGACGCTGGCCGAGATGGCCCTGGCGTGGGTGCTCGCGCAGCGCGGCGTCACCTCGGTGCTCGTGGGAGCCAGCAGCACGGAGCAGCTTATGGACAACATAAAGTGCATAGGCACTCAACCGGCCTGAGGCCGCACTGCCATCGGCGGAGCCTCAGCCGGCCTTGCGCTCTTTCCCGCAACCGTTTTGCAACCGTTTTGCAACCGTTTGCATTGTTTTTTGCGCCGCCGGCCATTGCCGTGCGGCGCAAAAAGCGTAATTTTGCATACGAAAGGAACAACCATTAACCTATCCTTATTATTACCTATGCGTAGACTTACGACAATGACGAAGGCAGCCCTCACGCTGCTCTTGGCGGCCTCTGCCACGGCCGCCGACGCCGCCGAGGTGGCGTGGTACGACGGCAAGAACCCCGTGACTTACTCCGTGCAGAAGAACACCGAGCCGGTGGTGGAGGTGGCCCTGCAGATGTTTGCCTCCGACATGGAGGCCGTAACCGGGCGCAAGGCCGTGGCCGCCGCCGAGAAACGCGCCGCCATAAGGCTCGTGGAGCTTGACAAGGCTTCGGCCTCCGTGCGCCGGCAGCTGCAAAAGCAGGGCGTGCCGGTGGGCGAGCTGCAAAAGAAGATAGACGGCTTCCACATATCGGTAATCGGCGGACAGGTAACCGTGGTGGGCGCCAACGGGCGCGGCACTGCCTACGGACTGCTCGAACTGTCGCGCATGGCGGGCGTAAGCCCGTGGATATGGTGGGGCGACGTGGCTCCCGAGCGGAAGGGCCGCCTCACCATCGACAGCGACTTCTCCACGATGCAGGGCGCATCGGTGGAGTACCGAGGCATCTTCCTCAACGACGAGGACTGGAGCCTGCGCCCCTGGAGCTACGGCCACTTTGAGAAGAGGCCCTTCGGCGAGATAGGCCCCAACACTTACAAGAAGGTGTTCCAGCTGCTCATGCGCCTCAGGGCCAACGCCATCTGGCCGGGCATGCACACCGGCACCGTGGCCTTCTTCAAGATTCAGGGCAACAAGGCCATGGCCGACAGCTGCGGCATAGCCATAGGCACGAGCCACTGCGAGCCGCTGCTGAGGAACAACGTTGACGAGTGGAGCGTGGCCGAGCGCGGGCGCTTCAACTACATAACCAACAAGGAGGCCGTGCAGCAGTACTGGATAGAGCGCCTGAAGGAGGTGAAAGGCTCGGCCGGAGGCAATATGTTCACCATCGGCATGCGCGGCATACACGACGGCTCGATGGAGGGCGTGAAGACCATAAAGGAGAAGTTCACCGCCCTGCAGCAGGTAATCGACGACCAGCAGGAGCTGCTCCGCAAGTACATTGGCGACCCCTCGGAGCAGGTGCAGGTGTTCGTGCCTTACAAGGAGGTGCTGCAGATATATGAGCGCGGGCTCAAGGTGCCCGACTACGTAACGCTCATGTGGTGCGACGACAACTACGGCTACATGACGCGCCTCTCCGACGCCGAAGAGCAGAAGCGCATAGGCGGGGGCGGAGTTTACTACCACCTTAGCTACTGGGGCCGGCCCCACGACTACCTCTGGCTCTGCACCACGCAGCCCGGACTGATATACAACGAGATGCGCGCCGCCTACGACCACAACGTGCGAAAGATATGGATAGTGAACGTACACGACCCGAAGATAGCGGGCTACGACATGGAGCTGTTCCTCGACATGGCATGGAACATCGACTGCGTGTCGGCCTCCACCGTTGACGACCACTACAAGGCGTGGCTCTGCCGCGAGTTCGGCACCGAGGCCGGCCTTAAGCTCTACCCCGCCATGCACGAGTTCTTCCGCCTGTGCGGCGAGCGCAGGCCCGAGTTCTTGGGCTGGAGCCAGACGGAGCTGTCGAAGCAAACCTTCGACCGCGGCCTGAGCCCCGTGCGCAACACTGAGTTCAGCACGGCTGAGTTCGGCGGCGAGCTTTACCGCTACCTTGAGCGTTACGCCGCAGTGGCCAATGCCGTGAAGGAGGCCGAGGCGCTCATCCGCCCCGAGCTTAAGGACGCCTACTTCGCAGCAATAAAGTATCCCGTGCTCTCAGCCGACGCCAACGCACGCAAGCTGCTCTACGCCCAGGTGGCACGGCAGCTGGCCAACGGCAGCACCACCAAGGGCATGTTCGACACCCAAGCCGACATTTACATGGCCTCGGCCAAGAGCCAGGCCGCTTACCAGAAAATACGTTCTGCAACACAATACTACAACAATGAGATGGCCGGGGGCAAGTGGCGACGCTCCATGAACATGAGGCCGAGGGATCTGCCCGTGCATGGCGCGCCGCTGCTGCCCACCCTGCTTACCTCCGCCGAGGTCAGCGAATGGCTCGGAAAGGACAACAACACCAAGGCCCACCCCATAAAGGCCGACGGCACCATAGCCCGCAACGCCTGCGACTATGACCGCGCCACCCCGGGGGCCGAGGCCGTATCGATGCTCGGCCACAGCATGAACGCCGTGAGCCTGCCCAAGGGCGGGGAGCTTGCCTACACCTTCACCACCGAGAAGGACGGCGACGCCGTGCTGCGCACCGCGCTCATACCCACGCAGCCCAACGACAACGGCGATCTGCGCTACAGCGTGAGCGTAGACGGGGCCGAGCCTAAGGTCTACACCCTCAAGGAGAAGTTCCGCTCGGAGCAGTGGAAGCAGAACGTGCTGCGAGGCCAGGCCGTGCGCACGCTGGAGCTGCCCGCTCTCAAGGCCGGCAAGCACACGCTCGTGATTAAGGCCATCGACAATCATATAGTGGTAGACCAGTGGATGCTCGACTACAAGGCCAACCGCAAGTTCTACCTCTTCCCCGTGAACCACAAGAAATGAAACGCACAATACTGTCAATCTCAATGCTGGGCTGCTGCATCATGGCGGCGGCCCGGCAAACCGACACGCTCTACCTCTCGGGCATCGACGCCGAACACACCCGCGAGTGGAGCTTTTTCTGCTCAAAGGGGCATAACAGCGGCAAGTGGCGCAAGATAGAGGTGCCATCGTGCTGGGAGCAGCAGGGCTTCGGCGAGTACACCTACGGTCGATGGTACAAGAAGAAGGGCGCAAAGCCCAGCGACGAAACGGGCCGCTACCGCCACTCGTTCCGCGTGCCGCGCGAGTGGCAGGGCAAGAAGGTGGAACTGGTGTTCGAGGGAGTTATGACCGACGCCACCGTAACCGTAAACGGACAGCCGGCAGGCCCAACGCACCAAGGGGCCTTCACGCGCTTTGCCTACGACGTGTCGGCCCTGCTCCGCTACGGCAAGGAGAACGAGATGGAGGTGATGGTTAAGAAGCAGTCGGCCGACCGCTCCGTGAACAACGCCGAGCGCCGGGCCGACTGGTGGCTCTTTGGCGGCATCTACCGCCCCGTGTACCTCCGCGCCCTGCCCAAGGCCCACATAGAGCGCGTGGGCATCGACGCCCGCGCCGACGGCACCCTAACGCTCACCCTCTTCACCGGGGGCCTCACCCCGGGCTACAGCCTCAAGGCCGAGCTGCAGCCATCACAAAGCTCCCTTTCCACCGATGAGAGCCTGAAAGGGGCTTCCCCCATCCCTCTCCCCACCGGGGAGAGCCGGAGAGGGGCTTCCCGCCTCACCCTCAGCTTCCCCGGAGTTAAGCCCTGGGACCCCGAGCACCCCAACCTCTACCTGCTCAAGCTCAGCCTCGTGGCGCCGGGCGGCGAGGTGGCCCACACCGTTACCGAGCGCGTGGGCTTCCGCACCATCGAGTTCCGCCCGCGCGACGGCTTCTACCTCAACGGCACCAAGCTCAACATACGCGGCGTGAACCGCCACTGCTTCTACCCCGAAACGGGCCGCACGCCCAACCTCAGGCGCGACGTTGACGACGTGCGCCTCATAAAGGCCATGAACGCCAACGCCATACGCTCGCACTACCCCCCGGGAAGCCGCTTCCTCGACATCTGCGACTCGCTCGGCGTGCTCTACTTCAACGAGCTGCCGGGCTGGCAAAACCATTACAGCACAGCCACCGGCACGCGCATACTGAAGGAGATGATGGAGGCCGAGGCCAACCACCCCTGCATCTTTGCATGGGGCAACGGCAACGAGGGCGGCAACAACCTCCGCCTCGACTCGCTCTTCGCCGCCTACGACCCGCAGCGCCGCCACGTGGTACACCCTTGGGCCGTGTGGAACGGGGTGGACTGCCACCACTACCCTGCCTACCAGACGGGGGCCGCCCGACTGCACAACGGCTACGAGGTGTTCATGCCCACGGAGTTCCTGCACAGCCAGTACGACAAGGGCGGCGGGGCCTCGCTCTCCGAGTACTGGGAGCAGTGGTCACGTAACCCGCTCTTCGCCGGAGGCTTCATCTGGGCATGGGCCGACGAGGGCCTCGTGCGCACCGACCTGGGCGACAGCATCGACACCGACGGGCCCAACGCTCCCGACGGACTCGTTGGCCCGCACCGCGAGCGTGAGGGCAGCTGGTATACCGTGCGCGACGTGTGGTCGCCCGTGCAGATAGCCCCCATGGCCGTGAGGCCGGGGTGGAACGGGCAGTTCATCGTAACCAACAAGTTCCTCTTCAGCCGCCTCTCCGAGTGCTCCATGCATTACAGCGTGAAGGCTCTGCCCTGCCCTGCCCTGCCCGGCGAGCCAAAGACGGTGGCCGCCGGCACGGTGGCCCTGCCCGACATAGCGCCGGGCGAGAGCGGCACTGCCTCGATAAGCCTGCCCGCAAACTTCGCCGAGGGCGACGTGCTCTGCCTCACGGCCCTGGGCAGCCGGGGCGACACCATAAACAACTGGGCCTTCCCCATGCGCTACGCCGACGAGTACTTCGCCCTGCGCAAGCCCATGCAGGTTTCAAGCCGCGCGGCCAAAGTGAGCGGCACCGCGCTCGAGGCCGCCGGAGTGAGGACCGAGTTCAACCCTGAAGACGGCATGCTCAGCCGCATCACCGTAGACGGCAAGGAGTTTCCCCTCAGCGGCGGCCCGCTGCCCGTGGGCATGAAGATGAAGCTCAAAGGCATCGTGGCGCGGCAGGACGGCGGCGCCGCGCTGCTCGTGATGCACTACACGGGTGCGGCCGACTCCATAGTGTGGCGCATGACGCCCGGTGGACTGCTCGGCATGGACGCCGTGCTCTTCACCCGCCGCGACGGACGCAAATATGAGGGCGAGTTCTTCGACCAAAAGGTGAAGAACCTGGGCTTCAGCTTCTCCTACCCCGAGGGCGCGGCCAAGGGCGTGCGCTGGATGGGCAAAGGCCCCTACCGAGTGTGGCGCAACCGCCTGCGCGGCCCCGTGTTCGGACTGTGGCAGAAGGAGTACAACAACACCGTGACGGGCGAGGGGCGCGGCGCCGGCAAGCTCATCTACCCCGAGTTCAAGGGCTACCACGCCAACACCTACTGGGCGCAGATGCTGTCGGACACCGCCCCCTTCACCGTATACAGCGAAACCGACGGCCTCTACCTGCGGCTCTTCACGCCCGAGGAACCCAAGCACCGCGCCGAGCGCACCATGGAGGCATTCCCCCCGGGCGACATATCATTCCTGCTCGAAATACCTGGCATGCGCTCCTACAAGCCCCTGGAGCAGCTCGGCCCCGAGGCGCAGCCCAGCGGCATACGCATAAACAAGGGCGACCAGGGCCTGCGCATCAAGCTATGGTTCAGCTTCAAGTAAAGCCACGCCCCAACAACCACCAACACAACTTACCACATCAACCCCCACGCCAAGGCCCGCACAGCGCAGCCTTGGCGTGGCCGTTTTCTCCCATTGCTCCCCATATTTCTTATGGCTCCACCCACAAGTTTTTCATTCCCTAATTTTATGAATGTCCGCAATCTGCCAACTAAATGGAAATATTGAAGCGTACAAGCATTTGTCCTATAACTCCTATAACTCCTTTGAATGGGAAACTTTGCGGATATTCATTTTTAATTTATTACTTTTGTGGCGAAAACAATTACATACAATATGAGCAAGGAAGACTTGAAAAGGGAGCTGGGCGACCTTACATGGAAAGATGCAACCTCCGATAAATTCATCGACGACATCCGACAAATCATTGATGCGGCACGCTCGCAGGCTGTGCGCAGCGTTGACTTTTGCCGGGTGCAGATGTATTGGCACATGGGCAAGCGCATCTTTGAAGAGGAACAGCAAGGCAAAGAACGTGCCGATTACGGAACATACCTCATCAAGAACCTGGCCAGGCAGTTGGAACCGGAATATGGAAGCGGTTTTTCCGTCCGGCAACTGGAGCGTTGTCGCCAATTCTATAGGCTTTACCCAATTGCGTCCACACTGCGGACGCAATTGAACTGGTCTCAATATAAAATGCTGATAAGCATTGACGACCCTGACAAGCGCGAGTATTATGAATTGGAGGCTATCAACAACTGTTGGACAGCACGGGAGACTGAACGGCAAATCAATTCCCAGCTTTACGAGCGTCTGCTTCTGAGCAACGACAAGGAAGCGGTGCTTGCCGTTGCCCGCAAGGAGCGCATCCCGCAATCGCCGCTGGAAATCGTCAAGGACCCGATGTATCTTGAGTTCTTGGGATTGGAACGCAAGGCCACATATTATGAGAAAGACCTTGAATCGGCCATCATAACCCACCTGCAGCACTTCTTGCTTGAGATGGGCAAGGGCTTTACGTTCGTGGCCCGGCAGAAGCGCATATTGCTGGAAGACGACGAATTCTTTGCCGACCTCGTGCTTTACAACCGCCTCTTGCGGTGCTTCGTAGTAATGGAGCTGAAGACTGGCAAGCTCACACACCAGGACTTGGGGCAGCTCCAGATGTATGTGAACTACTACGACCGCATAGAAAAGACAGCGGAAGAGAACCCTACCATCGGCATCCTGCTCTGCACCGACAAAAACGACACGGCCGTGAGGATGGCGCTGCCAGAAGACAACAAAACCATACTGGCAAGCGAATACAAGCTATATCTGCCTACGCAGGAAAAACTGATTGACGAAGTGAACAGCGTGCGCAGGATGATGGAGAATAGTAAAGAAACGGAAAACTTAAACAATTGAACTAATTTAACCCAAAATCGGTCGTTAGAATCCAAAACGATTCCATTTCATTGCCGTGCAGATTGGCAGTCGCCTTTGCCGATGGCGCTATTGTAGAGACGCGGCGCGCCGCGTCTCTACATCAAGACAAAGCGGCAGACAAGATGTCGGCAAGAGGATGGAATCGTTTGGAAAGCCGACCACTGGCACAAAAACATGTGTTAGGCGGTCTAATGACCGATTTGGGTTAAATGAGCACATTGTCCTACTTGGGTTAAACAGCAATAAAAAGCCGCGCCATTAATGCTTTTTAACCCATAGCGATTAGCCAATCAGCAAAATCGTTGCTAACTTTGTGTTTATAAAAGTTTTTTTGTTCAATAAGCAACGTTACACGTAAAAATCACAAATGGTCATGAAAAAGATAAGCTTCAACGAACTGCTCTGCAAGGGCAAGTACATGGTGATGGCACTGGTGGCAGCCTGCGCTCTGACGGCCTGCAGCAACGACAACGAGGGCGACGGCAACAACAACCCGCCAACCACGCCGCCCACACTCGACACACCGGCCTACGAGGCATCGGCAGCAAAGTACGTAGTCACCGACGTGAACGCCGACATCCACTCCATCGAACTTACGGCAAGCGGAAACTACATCATCAGGCTCAACAGCGTGCTCAGCGCCAACTCCACCACGCCTGAGGAAGTAAGCGCAGCCAAGAAGCCCTCGGTGATGAAGACCCCCGCCGCATTGGCAGCCCAGACGCGCTACACGCAGTTCTCAAACATCCTCTACGGCGAGTACACCAAGACCGGCGACAACCAGTACAGCCTGGGCGACTACGGCACGCTCACCGTAACGCAAGACGCCGGCGGGGCCTACGCACTGCAAGTGGAGAGGGCATCGGGCCAGACCTACAACCTGAAGGCCAACAAGGCCGGAACGCCGCAGCAGGGATCGGCCTCAAACGCCCTCTGCCGCACGTGGAACATCTCGCAGTGGCGAACCTACATGCGCATAAACGGGCAGACCATGTATGACTTCACGGCCAACTCCGTTGGCGAGCTTAACGAAATGCTGGCACAGTGGGGCCAGGAGAACGACGAAGAGTACACGGAGGGCGACTACGAGGTGGAATTTGACAACAGCAACGCGCCCGAGCAGGTGGTGTTCTGCAAGACAGGCACGTACATGGTGCTCTACGCCAACAACGTGCTGGCCGTGTCTACCTGGCGCTGGGCCAACACTGCGCAGAACAAAATCCAGTACTCCTGGGACCCCGACTCATTCGACGATACTTCTATGAGCGGCGAGGCATCCATCTCCTACAGCAACAACCGCCTCTACATCACCGAAGGATACAAAGAGTCTGAGGACGGCTACACCTTCGAGCAAGGCATGGTATACATAATGGACGAGGCCAAGTAAAAAAGAAAACACGCCCCAGCCAAAGGCACAATCCCCACAAGCCCGCCACGGCGGCGCAATCAAGGGCCGCAAAGTTCAGCAAAAGAAACTTTGCGGCCCTTCTTCCATCGCTCCCAGCCCTCCCATTACTCCCTCCCCACCGGGGAGGGTCGGGGTGGGGCTTCACAGCCTCAAAAAAATTTGCCCATCTTAAAATAATTGCGTATATTTGCAGCAGGGCGACGCTACGCCGCCCCACCCCATCACTGCAAAAAGCAAAGCCATGGAGAAAGAAAGGTACATAATGTTCGACTGGGCCATGAAGCGCATGCTGCGCGACAAGGCCAACTTCGCCGTGCTCGAAGGGCTGCTCACCGTACTGCTCGGCGAAAAGATAACCATACTCGAAATACTTGAGAGCGAGGCCAACCAACTGTACGAGGACGACAAGTTCAACCGGGTGGACATAAAGGCCAAGGACTCAAAGGGCGACATCATCATAGTGGAGGTGCAGAACACGCGCGAGGTGTACTACCTCGAACGGGTGCTCTACGGCGTGGCCAAGGCCATCACCGAGCACATATCGCTCGGCGAGAGCTACGGGGAGGTGAAGAAGGTCATCTCCGTGAGCATACTCTACTTCGACCTCGGCAAGGGCAGCGACTACCTCTACCACGGCCAGACCATCTTCACCGGAGTACACACGGGCGACTGCCTGGAGCTTACCACGCGCCAGCGCGAGGCCATAGTGCGCAAGCTGCCGCAGGAGATTTTCCCGGAGTATTACCTCATACGCGTAAACGAGTTCAACTCCGTGGCCAAGACGCCGCTCGAAGAGTGGATACGCTACCTCAAGACTGGCGAGATACGCCCCGACGACACCGCACCCGGCCTGCCCGAGGCGCGCAACCGCCTGCGCTACTACGACATGGACCCCATCGAGCGCCACAACTACGACGAGCACATCAACGCCGTAATGATACAAAACGACGTGCTGAGCAACGCCCGCCTCGAAGGCCTCATTGAGGGAAGGGCTGAGGGAAGGGCTGAGGGAAGAGCAGAGGGAAGAGCAGAGGGCCTGGCACAAGGAAAGGCAGAGGGCATTGCGCAAGGCCGCAACGAACTCATTGCCACGATGCTAAAAAACGGGGTGCCGCCCGCCGACATTGCCAGGATGACCGGACTGCCCATAAACGAAATAACCTCTAAATAACACTGCCATCACCTGCCACAGCTACCATAACCACCCGGCAAAACAGGCCGTTTGGACTTGCGATATGTGCTGTTTCGCAAGTCCAAACGGCCTGTTTTGCACCATGAAACGGCACATATCGCAAGGCTTCACCATCGCTCCCATTACCCCCTGCCCTCCCATTACCACGGCACATACGGCCACTGTTGATAACCCTGTGGATAACCGTGCTAATAACCCTGTGCATTGCGCCCTGCGTTATCCACACTACGCCACGGAGGCCAAGGCGGCCATGGATATCAACGGGCTTATAAAGGGGCTTTCAGCAAGTTTTCAACACTTTTCTGACGGAAAAAAATATAAACTTATTAATTTTGCACCGAAATGGCGGATTGTTGATAAACTGCGCATTGCGCTATGCCTCAGCCACAAACAACCAACAGCGGCTGTTGGAAACAACGGCCCACGGGTTGACAACGAAACAGGCAAGGAAAAGGGCAGGAAGTTTTCAACATATCAACGGCTCATCATACAACTCATTTCTATTTTCAAGAAAAAAGAAAGACAGATAATAATATTGATACGATGGCAAGACAAGAATGGACAACGAAGGGTTTCATCGACGAGCCGGCTCCGGCCGGATGCGACCTGAAGGCCGAGATAAGGAGGATGTGCGAGGAGAAGAAGGCAGTGGTGATGGCTCACTACTACACGCGCGCCGAGGTGCAGGACGTGGCCGACTTCATAGGCGACTCGCTCGCGCTGGCGCGCAAGGCTGCCCAAACCGACGCCCGCATCATTGTGATGTGCGGCGTACACTTCATGGCCGAAACGTGCAAGCTGCTCTGCCCCGGCAAGCTGGTGCTGGCCCCCGACCTCAATGCGGGCTGCTCGCTGGCCGACTCGTGCCGCGCCGACGACCTCAGGAGGTATAAGGAGGAGCATCCGGGCCACACCGTGGTGAGCTACGTAAACACCACGGCGGCCGTGAAGGCCCTAACCGACATAGTGGTGACCAGCGGCAACGCCAAGAAGGTTATCGACTCGCTGCCCGAGGACGAGCCTATAATATTCGGGCCCGACCGCAACCTCGGGGCTTACATCAACAGCGTAACGGGCCGCCGGATGCTGCTCTGGCCCGGTGCCTGCCACGTACACGAGCGCTTTGCCGAGGCCGAGGTGGAGAGGCTGCGCCAGGCTCACCCCGGTGCCAAGGTGCTGGCTCACCTGGAGTGTCGCGCCGGGGTGCTGGCCAAGGCCGACGTGGCCGGTTCCACGGCGGTGATGCTTAAGTACGTCAAGGAGAGCGACGACAAGGAGTTCATAGTGGCCACCGAGCCGGGCATACTGCACGAGATGCGCAAGGCATGCCCACAGAAGACGTTCCTGCCGGTGCCGCTCACGGACGGCGGTGCCTGCAACGAGTGCGAGTACATGAAGATGAACACGCTGCTAAAGGTTTACAACACGCTCAAGCACGAGTGGCCCCAAGTGGAAGTGGACCCTGCCATCGCCCCCCTGGCCGTAAAGCCCATAGAGCGCATGCTCAGCCTCAGCTGATATAAGGTATCCGGCCTATAAGCCACCCCCCCTAAAAAAGCCCCCAAAAACATGGCCCATAAGAAAAAGAATGGCAAAGGCTGCCGGCCACAAAAGCCCATGTCTGCCGACAAGTACATAAAGGAAAACGCGCGCAAGCTAGATATCGGCTTGTGCTATGCAAACCCCGACTGGCCCATGTGCGGCATGGCGATGGTGATAGTTACCAGGCTGCACAAGAATGGCAACATAACCGCAGGATTCTACAAGATAGACACCTTCTGCCTCGGTGTGAAAGACTCGTTCTACATCTTAAATGCCTCGGAAGAGGAGCTTGACGACAAGCTCAGCCTCATAGAGGAGAATTTCAACATAGAAGAGATAACCTACGACGAGGCGCACAACCTTATTTACGAGGCGCTGGAGTTTGCTGCTGAGGCCGGCATAAAGCCCTGCGAGGAGTGGGCCGTGACGCGCTACATTCTCAACGACGACAATGACGGCAGCGTGCCGCTCATTGAATACGAAATGGGGCGCAACGGCAAGCACTTCCTCGTGGCCAAGGACAACATGGAGCTTTCCAAGTACTTGCCTACGCTGAAGGCCAACCTCGGCGACGGCGTGGAGTATTCTTTTATAAGCGACTTATTCGACGACCCTTCGCCAGTAGGCTTCAACGACAATCTTGAGACTGCTGCCACTACCAATGGCGGGCAAATCAGTGTTGGGCAATACTCGCACAACACTGCTGTAATCATGGCAGGCAAGCCCACTCTGCACGACAGCGGGCTGTGGCAGCTGCTTGGCTGCAGCAAGCTTGGCAAGGCGGAGCTGGGGAAAATACTCGCCATGCCGCCGCAGCAACTTAAGGACGACCTTGGCAGGGTGCTGGTGTACAGCATGGACAAGCACTGCGGCTCTGACCCCAACATGGACTTCCCAACGGTGTTCAACGCCGTGAGGCTCATCGGCGAAGTGGGCGACGGGCACAGCCTCGGCATACTGCTCGAAACGCTGCGCCAGGACGTAAGCTACCATGAATCGTTTTTCGTGTTCGACTTGCTCTCTTGCTACACGCCTGCGCTGGCTAAGCTCGCCTGTAGCCACGCCGACCTGCTCGGGGAACTGCTGTGCGAGCCGGGCATAACGGCCATAGGCCGCAGCGTGGCCATGGCTGCGCTCTCGCACCTGTACTACACTCGCCCCGCGATGCAGGCTGAAATAATCGACCTATGGCGCAAGGTGCTGCAAACCTACATCGAGAGCCAGCCCTCGCCCGATGTGTGTGACAGTTTCACCGCTGCCTACGCCATAAAATCGCTCGTCTTGATAAAGGGCAGGGAACTGCTGCCGCTCATAAAGCGGCTCATGGAGGTATGCCCCGTGCCTTTGCTTATCTGCGACGACTACGACGTCGTGGCAGACGACATAGACAATTTGGAGTTTGAATACGACCCAAGCCTGTATCCCGAGGATATATACGAGTACTACAATACGCTATGCATTTAGCCACCGGATTGCCAAGGGCATGATGGGCTTTGCCCCACCCCGCCGCGCGGCCAAAGGCAAAAATGCCGCGCTCGGGGTCACTTAAGCGGGCGCAGGGCAGCCAAATGTCGGATAAAAGTTGTAACTTCGCACTCGGAAACAAACATCAATATAAGCAAATAAAATACTTAAGATAGAGATATGTCATTGAAATGTGGTATAGTGGGCCTGCCTAACGTGGGCAAGTCTACGCTTTTCAACTGCCTGTCGAGCGCAAAGGCGCAGGCGGCCAACTTCCCTTTCTGCACCATTGAGCCTAACGTGGGCGTGATAACCGTGCCCGACGAAAGGCTCACGCGCCTGGCAGAGATAGTGCACCCGGGCCGCATAGTGCCTGCCACGTGCGAGATTGTTGACATTGCCGGCCTTGTGAAGGGCGCCAGCAAGGGCGAGGGACTGGGCAACAAGTTCCTTGGCAACATACGCGAGACCGACGCCATAATACATGTGCTGCGCTGTTTCGACGACGACAACATAACCCACGTGGACGGAACCATCGACCCCGTGCGCGACAAGGAGATAATTGACACCGAGCTGCAGCTCAAGGACCTCGAAACCGTGGAGGCGCGCCTGCAGAAGCAGCAGAAGGTGGCCGCCGCCGGCAACAAGGACGCCAAGACCGAGGTGGCCGTGCTCCAGGCTTACAAGGAAGCCCTGGAGCAGGGCAAGAACGCGCGCACCGTGCAGTTCGACACCAAGGAGGAGCAGGACGCCGCCAAGGGCCTCTTCCTGCTCACGGCCAAGCCCGTGCTCTACGTGTGCAACGTTGACGAGGCATCGGCCAAGACGGGCAACGCCTACAGCGCCCGCATCGAAGAGATGGCCGCCGAGGAGGGCGCCGAGGCCATGGTGATAGCCGCCAAGACCGAGGAGGACATAGCCTCGTTCGAATCTTACGACGACAAGCAGATGTTCCTCAGCGAGCTGGGCCTGAAGGAGAGCGGCGTCAACCGGCTGATAAAGAAGGCTTACGCCCTCCTGAACCTTGAGACTTTCATCACCGCCGGCGAGATGGAGGTGAAGGCTTGGACATACCACAAGGGATGGAAGGCCCCGCAGTGCGCCGGCGTAATCCACACCGACTTCGAGAAGGGCTTCATACGCGCCGAGGTCATCAAGTACGACGACTACATAAAGTACGGCTCGGAGGCCGCCGTGCGCGAGGCCGGCAAGCTCGGCATAGAGGGCAAGGACTACGTGGTGCAGGACGGCGACATAATGCACTTCCGATTCAACGTGTAGAGAAAACATTTCCATCCTTTAAACCGCAATGGCAACAAAGCACACCCTCATAAACGGAGACAGCCGGAATATGTCAGCCGTGCCGGACAAGTCTGTGCAGCTGATAGTGACCTCCCCGCCCTATTGGCAGCTTAAGGACTATGGCAGCGAAAGGCAGATTGGCTTTCACGACAGCTATGAAAACTATGTCAATCAGCTTAACATAGTCTGGAAAGAATGCTTCAGGGTGTTAGAAGACGGGTGCAGAATGTGCATCAACATTGGCGACCAGTTCGCCCGCTCGGTGTATTACGGCCGATACAAGGTCATCCCTATAAGAACGGAAATAATACGCTTTTGCGAGGCTTTGGGCATGGACTACATGGGAGCCGTGATATGGCAGAAACAGACAACCATGCACACCACCGGCGGCGGCGTAGTGATGGGCAGCTTCCCTTACCCACGAAATGGAATATTGAAAATTGACTACGAGTTCATACTCATCTTCAAGAAGCAGGGAAAAGCGCCAGTTCCGACAAAAGAGCAGAAGGAAGCGTCCATAATTGGCAAGGAAGAATGGAATAAACTTTTTGCCTCGCACTGGACGTTTGGAGGCGCAAGGCAAGACAAGCACTTGGCCACTTTCCCTGAAGAGCTGCCGGCAAGGCTAATAAAGATGTTCTCTTTCGTTGGCGAGACGGTGCTCGACCCTTTCATGGGCAGTGGCACCACAGCTCTTGCGGCAAAGAACTTGCAGCGAAATTCCATAGGGTATGAGATAAACTCGGAGTTCAAGGAAATTTACAAGGAAAAAGTGGAGGTCAGCGTTAATATGTTTGCCGAAGGCGAATATACATACATCGCCGACAGATCCACATTCGACCCAAACGAAAAGCTGGCCTCTTTGCCATACTTGTTCGCCGACCCACACAAGATGAACAACAAGGTAGACGTGAAGAAACTGCAGTATGGCTCAAAGATTGATAATGGCAGCAAGGAGAGGGTAGATTTCTTCTCTGTGAAGAAAATCATTTCAACCAATGTCGTGTTGCTTTCAAACGGGCTTGAAATAAAGCTCATGGGTGTGAAAGGCAAGGATGGGCAGGAAGCGCAGGCCATGCAGTACCTCTCCGAGAAGACGCGCGGCCACAAGGTGTTCATGAGATTTGACAAAGTGAAATATGACGATGACAACAAATTGTTGTGTTACCTTTACTTGGACAACAAGACTTTCCTCAATGCCCACCTGCTGAAAGAAAACCTAGCAGAAGTGGACTGTTCTGTTGATTTCAAATATAAAAGCAAATTCCAAAACTTGGCAAACAATTTAGTATGATGGAACTGCATTCTTTAAATTTCGGGAAAAAAGAAAGGGTATTGAACTATGCCTGCCAGACATACCAACTGTCTAGACCGTCAAAGGTAGGGGCAGTGATGGAACTCATAAGGCAATGCCAGCCAAACAGCATTGAAGAATGGGAACAGTGGTATTTCAGCAATGCCTATACAAATTCCAAAACGCCAGTGAAAATAACGAGGGATATAATCCATGAGTTGGGAGAAAGGCTTTACGCAAAGATAACCCAAATAGTGATCCCTGAGTGGCAAGAGGCATTCATGGAACTGACGGAACAAGACTGCGTGGACTACATCTACAATCTTACCATAAACAGGACATACGATGGATATGTGCGTGAAAAATCTGTCGTTTACGATGGGTTGGCAAAGATTTTCACCAACATTGAATTTAAAGAGACCGACCCTGAATTAGATCATTCGGGCGACATAGACTTTACAGCAGCCGTAGGAAACAGCCAAATTGGTTTTCAAATAAAGCCAATTACGGCCAATTCCAACTTCGGAGGATACTCGCTTAGCGAAAGGATGAAGCACAACTTCGATGACTTTACGCGGCAATTCGGGGGCAAGGTATTCGTAATATTCAGCATGAAAGGCGAAATTGCCAATCAAGACGTTATAGCTGACATTGAAAATGAAATAAAAAGGCTGTCGGAATAATATGTACAACGCTTTATCTTACATCGTATGGAACCCCGACCTCACCGCCTTCCTCGGCCTGCGCTGGTACTCGCTGTGCTGGCTCGTGGGCCTGCTGCTGGCTTACCTCATAGTGAGGCGGCTGTACAAGGAGCAGAAAATCAGCCAAGAGCTGTTCGACCCGCTCTTCGTCTACTGCTTCGTGGGCATACTCATAGGCTCGCGCCTGGGCCACTGCCTCTTCTACCAGCCCGACTACTTCCTCTCCTCGTGGCAGCACGTGGTGGAGATGGTGCTGCCCATACGCTTCATGGCCGAGGGCGGCGTGAAGTTCACCGGCTACGAGGGCCTGGCAAGCCACGGTGGCACCCTGGGCCTGATGATAGCCCTCTGGCTCTACGTCAGGAAGACCAAGCTCAACATCTGGCGCGTGCTCGACAACATTGCCATAGCCACGCCCACCACGGCATGCCTCATAAGGCTGGGCAACCTGATGAACTCTGAGATTATAGGCAAGGTGACCGACGTGCCGTGGGCGTTCATCTTCGAGCGCGTCGACCCCTACCCCCGCCACCCCGGGCAACTCTACGAGGCGCTGGCCTACGCCGCGCTCTTCTTCATAGGCTGGGCCTTGTACAGGAAGCGCCCGCAGAAGGTTGGCACGGGCTTCTTCTTCGGCCTCTGCCTAACGTACATCTTCACCGCCCGCTTCTTCATTGAGTACACCAAGGAGATACAGGAGGCATTCGAGGCCACCCTGCCCCTCGACATGGGCCAGCTGCTCAGCCTGCCTTTCATAGCCATAGGCATTGCCTGCATGGCCGGGGGCAAGTGGATGCGCCGCCTCGGCACCGAGACTGAAACAAAGACCAAAGATAAAGGAGGAAAGAAATGAAAACTGCAACAAGCATCATGAGGGGCCTCGTGGCCGCCACGGCCATAGCCCTTTCGGCCGCCGCCTACTCGCTTACGCAAGGCGGAGGCGGCGACAACAACACCCGGCCAACCGCCTCGCCCGCCGAAGCCTGTTATGGCCACGGCTGCTGCGGGCGGCAATGGGGCAACGCCCGTCACCACGGATGCCGCCCTGCCCCACCCCGCCACCACCGACGCGCAGGCTGCGGCTACGCCCACGACTTCTGCCGGGGCTACCACTGCGATGGCAGCCACGCCTGCTACTACGGTTGCGCCATTGAGGGTGCCGACACCGGTACCTTCGGCACTCTCGGCGGTGGCTACGCCAAGGACTCGCGCCGCGCCTACTACGCCGGGCAGCCCATTGAGGGTGCCGACGCCAAGACCTTCAAGTATATAGGCCGGGGCGTGGCCAAGGACAAGCGCCACACTTACATCGACGGACGGAAGACTGACTGATGGAACTGCTCAAGCAACGCATACTGCAGGACGGCAAGTGCTATCCCGGCGGCATACTCAAGGTTGACAGCTTCATAAACCACCAGATGGACCCAAACCTCATGATGGAGCTGGCGCGCGAACTGGCCCGCATCTACGCCGGGCGGGCTATAAACAAGATAGTCACCATCGAGGCCAGCGGCATAGCCCCGGCCATAATGACGGGCTACCTCATGCAGCTGCCCGTGGTGTTCATAAAGAAGAAGCAGCCCAAGACCATGGAGCGAATGCTCTCGGCCACCGTCCACTCCTTTACCAAGGACCGCGACTACACCGTGTGCATCAGCGCCGACTTCCTCACGCCTGCCGACCGCGTGCTATTCATCGACGACTTCCTGGCCAACGGCAACGCCGCCAAGGGCGTAATCGACCTCTGCCGGCAGGCCGGCGCGCGCATCGAGGCCATGGCCTTCCTCATAGAGAAAGCCTTCCAGCACGGCGGCGACTGCCTCCGCTCCCTCGGCATAAGCTACACCGCCCTGGCCACCGTCAAGAGCCTCGACGGCTGCCGCATAGAGCTGGAGTAGCCGACAGCAGCATCACCCTGAGCTTCAGCAAGAATATCACTGAGCTTCTGCAAGATGCGAAACGCGCCGTTTTGGAGTCCAAAACGGCGCGTCTCGCGTTGTGATATGGCAGGTTTGGCATTTCACTTCCCCCCCACTATCTTCTTTATGTCGTTGAGCTTGTTGAGGGCTTCTACGGGCGTGAGGTTGTTGATGTCGAGTCCGAGGATTTCGTCGCGTATCTGGCAGAGCACGGGGTCGTCGAGCTGGAAGAAGCTGAGCTGCATGCCCTCGCGGCTGCCGGCTATCTGGGCGGTGGGCTTTGCGGCGGAGCCTACGCCGGCACCCTCGGCCTCGAGCTGCCGGAGGATGGTGCCGGCGCGCTTCACTATGCTGCGGGGCATGCCGGCTATCTCGGCCACGTGTATGCCGAAGGAGTGCTCCGAGCCGCCGCGCTGCAGCTTTCGGAGGAAGATTACCTTGCCGTCCTGCTCCTTTACGCTTACGTTGTAGTTCTTTATGCGGGCGAAGTGCTTCTCCATCTCGTTAAGCTCGTGGTAGTGGGTGGCGAAGAGGGTGCGCGCCCTTGCGCGGGGCTGCTCGTGGAGGTATTCCACTATGGCCCAGGCGATGGAGATGCCGTCGTAGGTGCTGGTGCCGCGGCCCAGCTCGTCGAAGAGCACGAGCGAGCGCGGCGAGGCGTTGTTGAGTATGTTGGCGGCCTCGGTCATTTCCACCATGAAGGTAGATTCGCCGAGCGATATGTTGTCGCTGGCTCCCACGCGGGTGAATATTTTGTCCACCAGGCCTATTTTCGCGGCCTCTGCCGGCACGAAGCCGCCCATCTGGGCCAATAGCACTATGAGTGCGGTTTGGCGCAGCAGGGCCGACTTTCCGGCCATGTTGGGCCCGGTTATTATCATTATCTGCTGGCTTTCGGAGTCGAGGTGAATGTCGTTGGGCACGTATGTCTCGCCCGGTGGCAGCTGCGTCTCTATCACGGGGTGGCGGCCCTGGGAGATGTCGATTACGTCGGATGCGTCGACCTGCGGCCTTACGTAGCGGTGCTCCTCGGCGGCCTTGGCCATGGATAGGAGGCAGTCGAGGCGCGCCATGACGTTGGCGTCGATCTGTATCTGCGGTATGAACTCCTGCATCGACATCACCAGCTCGCCGAAGAGCCTTGCCTCCAGGGCCAGTATCTTGTCCTCGGCGCCGAGAATCTTCTCCTCATACTCCTTAAGCTCCTGCGTTATGTACCGCTCGGCGTTGGCCAGGGTCTGCTTGCGCACCCATGTGGGCGGCACCTTGTCCTTGTAGGTGTTGCGCACTTCGAGGTAGTAGCCGAACACGTTGTTGTAGCCAATCTTCAGGCTGGCTATGCCCGTAAGCTCAGTCTCGCGTTCCTGTATGCGCATGAGGTAGTCCTTGCCGCCCGAGGCTATGGAGCGCAGCTCGTCGAGTTCGGGGCTTACGCCGCTGTTTATCACGCCGCCCTTGGCCACGAGCTGCGGCGGGTCGGCCGCAAGCTCGCGCTCTATGCGCTCGCGGAGCGAATCGCAGGGACCCAGCTGCTCGCCCATGCGCCTCAGGGCGTCGTTGGCGGCGCTCTGGCAGGCTGCCTTTATGGGCTTCACGGCCTGCAGGGCCACGCGCAGCTGCGCCACCTCGCGTGGCGACACGCGGCCCACGGCCACTTTCGAGATGATGCGCTCCAGGTCGCCCACGCGGCGCAGCTGCTCGTCTATGCAGCGGCGGAAGTCGGGCTGCCGGAAGAAGTGCTCCACCACGTCGAGCCGCTCGCGCACGGGCCGCTCGTCCTTGAGGGGGAACACCACCCAGCGGCGCAGCATCCTGCCGCCCATGGGCGACACGGTGCGGTCTATCACGTCGAGCAGCGATGCGCCGCCCTCCTGCATGGGCTGCAGCAGCTCGAGCGAGCGTATGGTGAACTTGTCGAGCCTCACGTAGCGCTCCTCCTCGATGCGTGCGAGCGAGGTGATGTGGCCTATGTGCGTGTGCTGCGTCATCTCGAGGTACTGCAGCACGGCGCCGCTGGCCACTATGCCGCTCTCCATGTGGTCCACGCCGAAGCCCTTGAGGCTCCTCACGCCGAAGTGGCGCAGCAGCTTCTGGCGTGCGGCCTGGGGGGTGAACACCCAGTCGTCGAGCTCGAAGGTGAAGAACTTGGTGCCGAAGCGGCGCTCGAACTCCTCCTTGCGCCCCCTTTCGTGGAGCACCTCCTTGGGTGCGAAGTTGGCCAGCAGCTTCTCAACGTAGTCGGTTGTTCCCTCGCCGGTGAGGAACTCGCCGGTGGATATGTCGAGGAAGGCCACGCCGCAGGCCGCCTTGCCCATGTGTACGGCAGCCAGGAAGTTGTTTTCCTTGTAGTTGAGCACGTTGTCGGTCATGGCCACGCCCGGCGTCACCAGTTCGGTGATGCCGCGCTTCACGAGCTTCTTGGTGAGCTTGGGGTCCTCGAGCTGGTCGCAGATGGCCACGCGCTTTCCGGCTCGCACGAGCCTTGGCAGGTAGGTGTCGAGCGCGTGGTGGGGGAATCCGGCCATCTCAGTCTCGGTCTTGCCGCCGGCGCCGTTGCCGCGCCTGGTGAGCGTTATGCCGAGTATGCGCGAGGCCGTTACGGCGTCCTCGCAGTAAGTCTCGTAGAAGTCGCCGCAGCGGAACAGCAGCACGGCGTCGGGGTGCTTCGCCTTGAGGTCGAAGAACTGCTTCATCATCGGCGTAAGCCCGTTGTCATTCTTGGCCATTGTAGGTTTTGTTTTTTTGTTTTTCGGGAGGTGGGGCAGGGTGCGCCTGCCGCGCCGCCGCCTGTTGGGGCAGGGTGGGGCGGGGCGCCGTACTGCCCTGCAAAGTTACTCAAAAAAGGCGAAAAACAAAGCGGGCGGGCGCGCTATTTGGCTTATAGGGCTTATAAGGCTTATAGGGCTTATAGGCCAAATAGGGCTTATAGGCCAAATAGGCCAAATAGGCCGGATAGGCCGGATAGGCCGGATAGGCCACCAACAAGAAAGCGCGCGGCCCGGGGTGGGGCTGCGCGCTTTCTTGTTAGGGCCTTGGGGCTGCCGCGTGGGCGGCAGGCCCAAAGGGCTTGGTTAGCTTTACTTAATCACCACCTTCTTGCCGCCGATGATGTTAAGGCCCTTCTGCGGCTTCTGCAGGCGCTGGCCTGCCAGGTTGTAGACGGGCTGGTCGGCGAGGGCGGCGTCGGCCTCCACGCCGCTTATGCCGTTGACGGTGGTGACATGTATGGGTTCAATCTCGGCTGTGCCGTTGTAGATTTGGTTGAACACTGCGAAGAGGTCGTACTCCTTGCCGTCGTTGGCGTAGCTCTCCACTGCCTTGTTGTTGCCGAAGAGCTGTATCTTCTGGCCGTCGGCCTCGGCGTAGTAGTTGGTGTATTCGCCGTCCTGCTCGCTGGTGATGGTCACGCGGGTGAGCATCACGTAGTCGCACTTGTGCTCCATGGCCAGCAGCTCTGCGATGGTGGCCTGTGTGGGCTGTGCCTCGTCCTGGCTCTCGGTGATGGTCAGTGCGTCGGCGTTGGTGAAGGCGTTGTCCTTAAGCTCGGGTATGCCGTGGTAGTAAGCGAAGTCGCCCTTCACGGTGCCGCTCACTATGGCGTTAGCGGGTATCTCAAGCGCGGTGTTGTAGAGCATGATGGCCTTGTCGCCCTCGCGCAGGTGGATGGTGTTGCCGTCAACGTAAACCACCTTTGCCCTGGTGAGCGTGAGGTTTACGTAAGCCTTGTTGGCGGTAAGCCCGTTGAGCGATGCTATGGTCTCGGTGCTGAACTCAACTGCGGTGAGCGTCTTCTCGGCCACGGGGCTGGTCTGTCCGTCCTTTACGGCGATGGCCTTCACGGTGGTGGTGGCGGTAACGTCGAATGGTGCTGTGTACTCCTGGCTCTCCTTGGTAGGCTCGCTGCCGTCGGTGGTGTAGTAGATGGTGGCGCCTTCCTCGGCGGTGATGGTTACGGTGGCCTTGCCCTCGAACTCGGCCGGGCCGTCAATCACGGGAGCTGCCAGCTCGCCCGGTGCCACGTAGGGCGTAGCGGCTATGGGCTGCACCTCGGCTGCGCCGTTGTAAGTGGCGTTGAACACTGCGGTGAGGTTGTACTCCTTGCCGTTGCCGGCGTAGTCCTTCACGGCGTCATCGTTGCCGTAGAGCTGCACCTTCTGGCCGTCGGCGTTGGCGTAGTAGTTGGTGTACTTGTCCGACTGCTCGCTGGTGATGGTCACCTTGCTCAGCAGCACGTAGTCGCAGATGTGCTCCATGGCCAGCAGCTCCTCGATGGTGGCGGGGGTAGGCTCGGCAGGCACGTCGCTCGGGGTGATGGTGAGCTTGTCGGCCGTGGTCTCGGCGTTGTCCACAAGCTCGTGTATGCCGCGGTAGTTCTTGTAGTCCATCTTCACCGTGCCGCTCACGGTGGCGTTCACGGGCATCTCAAGGTTGGTGTTGTAGAGCATCACGGCCATGTCGCCCTCGCGCAGGTAGATGTCCTTGCCGTCAACGTAGGTCACCTTGGCCTCGGTGAACTTCACGTTAAGTCCGGCCTGGTTCTTGGTGAAGTCGTTGATGCCGGCTATGGTCATGTACTCAATGGGGCGGAACTCCTTGGTGGCCACCTGGCTGGCCTGGCCGTCCTTCACGGCGATGGCCTTTACGGTGGTGGCCTCGGTCACGTCGAACGGGGCGGTGTACTCCTTGCTCTGCTCGGTAGGCTCGGTGCCGTCGGTGGTGTAGTAGATGGTGGCGCCGTCCTCGGCGGTGATGGTAACTGTGGCCTTGCCGTCGAACTCCTCTTCGCCTTCAATCACGGGCGCTGCCACAACGACAGTGCTCGAACCTGTGGCCACCACGGCCACCTCGTCGAGGAAGAAGCGGTTGTCGCCCGATGGGTCGGAGGCAAACATTATCTTGGTCTCAGCCGTTCCGCCGAGGATGGTAAGCTCGTATTCGCCCCACTGTGCGTCAGGCAGCGTTACGGTGCCGTTGGCTATCTGTCCGCCGCCGCTCACGGTTACGTTGAGCGTGGTGGCATCGCCTTTCCACGCGCCGGCCCTGAAGTAGAGCGTGGCGTCGCCGTTGAGGCCTGCCAGGGCGGGAGTCTCTATTGAGCCTGCCTCTTTGCTTGCGCCGAGCTTTACGCACTTGTTGGCGCGGCCGCCGTTGCCGAGCGTCCATCCCTCGTTGTCGTAGGTTATGTCGCCCTGGCCGGCGTTGCCGTTCCAAAGGCCGTCGTTGCCGCCCTGGCCGGTGTTCTGGTCGAAGCTCTCGTAGAAGAGGGCGTTGCTATAGTCTTTCTTGTAGTCGATGGTGTACTGCGCCGACGAAGGGCCGTAGGCATCGTTGCCGGCGTAGCTGGCGGTGATGGTGGCCTGGCCCAGCTCGCTGCCAAAGGTCACGGCACCCGTGGTGGCGTCAACCTTGGCCACTGCCTCGTTGTCGCTCGCGTAGGCCACCTGTCCTGCCTCTGCCGGGGTGAGCGTGGCCTTGGGGGCCGTGAACTCGCCCTCCTTGCCCTGCAGCACGGTGATGGTCTGGCCGTCAACGTCCTCGCCGAAGGTCACCGTGGTGGCCGTCTTCAAGTCGCCAGATATGGTTACGGTGATTTTCTTCACGCGATACTGGCCGCCGCCCGGGTGGGTGAACGTAACCGAGTTGGCGTTGCCTTGCCAGGTGTGGGAGGAGTAGTCGTAGGTGCCGGCCGATACGGTGAGCTTGCCTTCGCCGCTCGGCGTGTATTTGTCGCTTGCGTACTCAAAGGCCACGCTTGTGACGGCCGACGAGGCGGCGTTGGCCGTCACGGTGATGGCGTTGTTCTGGTACCAGCGCACCTGCCCTCCGTTGAAAACCGTTTTGTTCGAGGCTCCGTCGCCGCTGAAGGTGAGCGTGCTGTTGGCTCCCTTTTCCTCGGTCATCTCGGTGTTGTTAGCGTAGTCCAGCGTGCTGATGTCATACACATCCTGGGCTTGCATTATGCTGCCTGCGAACACTGCCGCGAGTAGCATCAAGCCCTTTCTGAGTAATTTTTGTTTCATGATGTTTGGTTTTAATTAATGAAGTGTTATCAGTTGCAAAGTTAGCCACACGGTGTTGCAGGCTTGTTAGCTTGCTGTTAATATGGCGTTTCAGTAGGGCGTGGCCGCCGCTTTTTGCGCGTCGGCCGTGGGAATCTCGCGCGCGTTGGCCGAGTGGCCGCCGCGTTTCGTCGTACTTATACCGCAAATATACAAAACATTTCCTTAGGTTGTGCAGGTGCTAACATTAATTTAAGTGAAAAAGCCCCTCTCCGGCTCTCCCCGGTTGGGAGAGGGCAGTGGTAGTACAGGCTCGATGCGGGTTGCAAACCACCACGTTGCGGTGGGTTTGCAACCATTTTGCCTCCCACGCATCCTCCCACGCATCCTCCCACGCATCCTCCCACGTTGCGGCGGGTTTGCAACCCGCCGCTGTCTGTGGCCGGGTCTGAGACCCGGTGAAGAGAACAAGCTGATTTGAAGCGGGTTGCAAACCCGCAACAGGATGCAGGCGGGTTGCAAACCCGCATGAACGTGGGTGTTTTCGTTGGAGTTTTCGTTGGAGTGTTCGTTGGAGTTTTCGGTTGGAGTTCATTGGTGTTGTCGCTGAGGGGCGCACTGACTGGCTCTTTTACGTAACGAATTGGTTACGAGGCGGATACGGATGCGCGCCGTTCCGCATTGCGAAACGGCGCGCATTGCGCTGCCAAACGGCCTTTGTTGCGCCGCGGAAAGGGCCATGCGGGCGTGCGGCGGGGCAGGGTGGGGTGGGGCGGAGCCTGCTTTGTAAACTATTTTGGCCCTTGCTGCGCTGAGCCGCCCGGGCTTGTCGCCGTGGCCGTGCGGGGGCGGGCCGGCGGGGCGATGCTCAGTGGAAGCGGTAGCCCACGGTGAACTGGAATGCCGAGCACTTGTTGTGGCTGTCGTCGTACACGTCGGTTAGGCCGAAGGCGTAGCGTGCGTCGAACACAATGTTATTTATCTCGTATGACATGCCGATGGGCAGCGACAGGGCGAAGTCGTTGGTGTTGAGGTCGTCTTCCGATAAGTCCACGCTGCCGTACATCCCGCCCGATTCGGCGTAGACGGTCATTTGCTCCTTGGCCTTGGTGAGTATCTGCGGCTGCAGGCCCACCTTCAGTGCCAGGCCCTTGGCCACGTAGAAGTTGGCCATGATGGGTATGTTGAGGTAGTTGAGCGATAGCTTTATGTCCTTTGCGCCTATGCGCTCGCTTCCCTGATGTATGCCGAACTCGTCGAAGCGGCAGCCCAGCGTGGAGTAGGTGAGGCCGGCCGAGAGGGCCAGCACCGGGTTTGCCTGCCACTCCACCTCGCCTCCGATGACGAAGCCCACCTTGGGTAAGGCCTCGATGGTGCCTGCGCCCGGTATGCCGAGCAGCGCGTCGAGGTCTACGTCGGCGTCGGACAGGGTTGACACTGTTACGCCCACCATGGGCTTCAGGCTCAGTTTGCCGGGTTGCGCCTGGGCCTGGGCCAGCGTGGCGGCCATGGCCATGATGGCCAGTGATAGCAGTTTTTTCTTCATAGGTCTTTTTTTTGGTTTGATGGCCGTTGGTTGTTGTGCTTGTGGCTCGCCGCTCCGCCGGGCAGGGCTGCCCGGTTGAGACTCACCGCCGCATATTTTCTTAATTCTTAATTTTTAATTCTTAATTCATTTCAGTGCGCCTCGAGCCAGTTGTCGCCCCAGCCGCAGTCGGCCACGAGCGGCACCCGCATCTCGAAGGCCCCCTCCATCTCCTCAATCACGGCCCGCTCCACGCGCTCCTTCTCCTCGGGCAGCACGCTGAAGTTGAGTTCGTCGTGAACCTGCAGTATCATCTTTGAGCGCAGCCCCTCGCGCCCGAAGCGGGCGGCTATGCGCCCCATGGCCACCTTTATTATGTCGGCGGCGGTGCCTTGTATTGGGGCGTTGATGGCGTTGCGTTCGGCGAAGCCGCGCACGGTGGCGTTGCGTGAGTTGATGTCGGGCAGGTAGCGGCGGCGGTGGAAGAGCGTTTCCACGTAGCCCTGCTGCCGGGCCTGCTCCTTGGCCTGCTCCATGTAGTCGTGTACGCGGGGGAAGGTTTCGAAGTATCCGTCGATGAGCTGCCTTGCCTCGTCGCGGCTTATGCCCAGGCGCTCGGCCAGGCCGAAGACGGTTATGCCGTAGATGATGCCGAAGTTGGCCCGCTTGGCCTTGGTGCGCTCGTCGCGCGTAACCTCGGCTATGGGCTTCTTGTATATCTTGGCGGCGGTGGCGGCGTGGATGTCGTGGCCCCCGCGGAATGCCTCTATCATGTTCTCGTCGCCGCTGAGGTGAGCCATTACGCGCAGCTCTATCTGACTGTAGTCGGCTGAAAAAAACTTACAGCCCGGCTCCGGCACGAAGGCGCGGCGTATCTCCTTGCCCTCCTCGCCGCGCACGGGTATGTTCTGCAGGTTGGGGTCGCTCGATGAGAGGCGGCCGGTGGCCGTGACGGCCTGGTTGAACGAGGTGTGTATGCGGCCCGTGCGCGGGTTGATGAGCTTTGGCAGGGCATCCACATAGGTGCCGAGCAGCTTCTTCATCCCCCTGTGTTCCAGTATGTGGGCCACTACGGGGTGCTTTGGGGCGAGGGCCTGCAGCACCTCCTCGCTCGTTACGTACTGCCCCGTCTTGGTCTTCTTGGGCTTGGCCGTCACCTTAAGCTCGTCGAAGAGCACCTCGCCCACCTGCTTGGGCGAGGCTATGTTGAACTCGCGGCCGGCCTCGGCGTATACCTTCAGCTCTATGTCGCGCATCCGGGCGGTAAGAATTCCTGACGTTTCGGCCAGCGCCCGGGTGTCTATCCTCACCCCTTGCAGCTCCATTTCGGCCAGCACCGGCACGAGCGGCATCTCCACCTCGCTCAGCAGTTGGGTGGCGCCTATGCGCTCAAGCTCGGGTTCGAGCTTGTTCTTGAGGCGCAGCGTTATGTCGGCATCCTCGGCGGCGTACTCATAAACCTGCTCCGGCGGCAGGTCGCGCATTGACAGTTGGTTCTTTCCCTTGGGGCCTATAAGCTCGTCGATGTGTATGGTGCGGTAGCCAAGGTATGCCTCGGCCATGAAGTCCATGTTGTGGCGCAGCTCGGGCTGGATGAGGTAGTGGGCTATCATGGTGTCGAACATGGGGCCGGCCACCCTCACGCCATATTGCGCCAGCACCTCAATGTCGTACTTAAGGTTTTGCCCAACCTTTAGTATGCGGGGGTGTTCGTATAGCGGTTTAAAGATGTTAACAATAGTTTGGGCTTCTTCACGATTGGCCGGAACAGGCACGTAAAACGCCTTTGATTCCTCCACGGCGAAGCTCAGGCCCACGAGTTCGGCCTCCACAGGATGTGTGGAAGTGGTCTCCGTGTCCAGACTGAGAGTTTGTTTTGTCATGAAAAAGTCACGAATTGCGAGCATATCCTCCTGTTTGTCAATTAGTTTATACTCGTGAGGCACCGTATTAAGGCTCTCATAATTCGCGTTTTTTGGCTCTTCCGCACCGTTGGGCGCAAATTCCGCAAAGAGCGGAAGTTGCGTTTTATCGTTGTTTTGCTTATTTTCCGTTTTTTTAAGTATGCGGTTCGCCAACGTCTTCATCTCCAGTTCGTCGAATATCTGGAGCAGTTTTTCCTCGTCGGGTTCGTGCAGTTGCAGGCTGTCCATGTCGAGCCGGATAGGCACGTCGGTCTTGATGGTTGCGAGGAACTTGGAGAAGCGTATTTTCTCGGCGTTGTCCTCCACCTTCTTGCGCAGCGCGCCCTTCAGTCGGTCGGTGGCGGCGAGCAGGTTCTCCACGCTGCCGAACTCGGCAATGAGCTTGGCCGCCGTCTTCTCGCCAACGCCCGGGCAGCCGGGTATGTTGTCGGCGGCGTCGCCCATGAGGCCCAGGAGGTCCCTCACCTGGTCGGGCGAGCTTATGCCGTACTTGGCCTGCACCTCGGCCGGGCCCATCACCTCGTAGCCCGCCGAGCCGTGGCGCGGGCGGTACATCATCACTCCCGGGCCCACGAGCTGGCCGTAGTCCTTGTCGGGCGTGAGCATGTAGGTCTGCACCCCGGTGGCGGCGGCCTTGGTGGCCAGCGTGCCTATCACGTCGTCGGCCTCGAAGCCCTCGGCCTCAAGTATTGGTATGCGCCAGGCGCGGAGTATGTCTTTTATTATAGGTACGGCTCGCTTTATGTCCTCGGGGCAGGCCTCGCGCTGCGCCTTGTACTCGGGGAACGCCTCGTGGCGGAAGGTTGGCCCGGCGGGGTCGAACGCCACGCCCACGTGGGTGGGCTTCTCCTTGGCCAGCACCTCGTGGAGCGTGTTCACGAAGCCCATTATGGCCGAGGTGTTAAGGCCCTTGGAGTTAACCCGCGGGCTTTTTATGAAGGCGTAGTAGGAGCGGTATATTAGCGCGTAGGCGTCTAAAAGGAATAACTTGTCCATCTCATTTTGGTTTTTTCAGCGTAAAATTACTAAAATAATTCCGATATCCCGATAATTTCACTAATTTTGTATCAAATTTAGGATGATGGACTATTTATCGCTTATAAGGAAGCCGATAGAGGCCGAACTGGCCGACTTCAACGCGCTCTTCGGCAGCTCTATGACACACACCGACGGCATGCTCGCACAGGCCCTCGACCACATTAGGCAGAAGGCGGGCAAGCGCATGAGGCCAATGCTCATACTGCTCATGGCCCGCAACTACGGCGAGGCCACCAAGGTGACGCAGCACGCCGCCGTGGGGCTGGAGCTGCTGCACACGGCAAGCCTCGTGCACGACGACGTGGTGGACGAGAGCGGCGAGCGCAGGGGGCAGGCTTCGCTCAACGCCACGTACAACAACAAGGTGGCGGTGCTTGTGGGCGACTACCTGCTTTCCACCGCGCTGCTCAACGTGTCGCTCACCGGCAACCTCACCATCGTGCGCTACCTCTCCGAGCTGGGGCGCACCCTGGCCAGCGGCGAGATTCTGCAGCTGTCCAACATCAGCAACCAAGACATTTCCGAGGAGGTTTACTACCGCGTGATTAGCCAAAAGACGGCGGCGCTCTTCGAGGCTTGCTGCGCCATAGGGGCGCTGTCGGCAGGGGCCGCCGAGGCCGACATCGAGGCGGCCAAGCGCTTTGGCAGCACGCTCGGCATGATATTCCAGATTCGCGACGACATATTCGACTACTTCCCATCGGCCGACATTGGCAAGCCCACGGGCAACGACATGGCCGAGGGAAAGCTCACGCTGCCGGTGATCTATGCGCTCAACAGCGTGGGCGACGAGGCCATGCTGGCCCTTGCACGCAAGGTGAAGGACGGCACTGTGACTCCCGATGAAATCGCCCTCTTGGTGGACTTTACCAAGAAAAACGGCGGAATAGAGTATGCCGAGGGGCGCATGGAGCAGATGCGCCGCCGGTGCATGGACTTCATAGGGGCCTCGGTGGCATCGCCGGAGCTGCGCTCCGCCCTCACGGCCTACGTGGACTTCGTGATCCGGAGGAGCAACTGAGCCTATTTGGCCTAAAGGGCTTATAAGGCTTATTTGGCCTATAGGCCTTATAGGTCTTATAGGCCAAATAGGCCAAATGGGCCATCACCGCCCGCCGCCGTTGCGGCGGCGCCACTCCACGCGCGCCCTGTGCATCTCCTCGCGTATGCCGCCTTGCTCCACAAAGTCTTTCTTAAGCCGGTCGATGAGCTTCTTTAGGAAGGCGTCGGTCTGGTGGATGAGGGTTATGGCGATGTTGGCCACGGTCTCGGCTGAGCGTATCTTTATGGCCTCGCGGTAGTATGCGCTTTCGTTGTGCTTGGCGCATACGGCCCTTGCCTGCACGGCCTTGGCCGACGTTGGCGGCCACTGCTGCAAGCCCCTTACCCTGAGATAGTCCTCATAGTCGGCCAGAAGCTCCTGCAGACTGGCCTTTGCCACGTTCATGAGCTTCAGTTCCGTCTCCTTCGAGGCGGTGCTGGCGGCGCTCCCTTCCACTATGTTCTGCTTGCACGAGCGCGCCGCCTGCACCATCTGGTCTATCGTTCGGTCGCCCTTTTCAAGGTATTTGTGGGCGAAATAGAACGTAACGTCGTACACGCACTCCGCCTTTTGGTATGCCTTTAGGTTGCGGTAGTTGCCTCGCTGGGGCAGGAACGAATCGGTCATGGGTCGCTGGTTTATGGTTGTTGGGGTGCTTTGTTTTATTTGGCCTATCCGGCCTATAAGACCTATAGGCCATATAGGCCCTATAGGCCCTATAAGCCCAATAGGCCAAATAGGCCGGATAGGCCCACTATTCTCAGAAGAACTTGGTTTGCTCGCCCGTTATCTCGCTGAGCAGCATGTTGGCCAGGCGGCTCGTGCCAAGGCGGAACCACTGGTTGGTGAGCCATTTTTCGCCCAGGAGCTCTTTCACGATGGTGTAGTAGATGAGTGCATCCGTAACCGAATTTATGCCGCCGGCGGGCTTGAAACCTATCTGTATGCCCGTTTCATCGTAGTACTCACGTATGGCTTGGCACATCACGTAGGCGGCCTCGGGCGTGGCGGCAGGCTCCAGCTTGCCGGTGGACGTCTTTATGTAGTCGGCCCCGGCGTACATGGCCAGCAGCGAGGCGCGCTTTATGTTGGCTGCGGTCTTGAGGCAGCCCGTCTCAAGGATCACCTTCAGCTTGCGCTCGCCGCACACCTCCTTAAGCTCGCCTATCTCGTCGCAAAGGCCCTCGTAGTCGCCGCTGAGGAACTTGCCCACGGGCATCACCATGTCAATCTCGGTGGCGCCGTCCTTGAGGGCCAGTGCCGTCTCGGCCACCTTCACCTCGGGGAACGTCTGCGACGAGGGGAAGCTGCCCGACACGCAGGCCACCTCAACGCCCTCCACTTCGAGCGCCTGGCTCACCGTTTGGGCAAAGCAGGGGTAGACGCAGATGGTGGCTACGTGGGGCAGGTCGGGGTATGCCTCGTCGAACTGGTTCACCCTTTCCGTTAGTGCCAGCACGCTCTCCTCGGAGTCGGTGGTCTTGAGCGTGGTAAGCTCTATGCTGCCCATGAGGAAGCGCTTCACCTCGGGCGTGTCGTTCTCGTGCACTTTCTCGCCGATGAGCTTCTTCACGGCTGCCTTCACCTCGTCGTCGGCGGGGGCGGGGCTGTACTTTGCCAGTGCTTCTTCGTACTTGCTCATCTTCGGCCGGGCCTCGCCGTGGGCGTGGCCGCAGTTGTTGTTTGCGTTGCTTTCAGTCATTTTTCGTTGAGTTTATCGTTGTTTATGTGCCTGAGCTTGTCTCTTTGGGTCTTTTTCTCGATGTTGCGGCGCAGCTCCTCGGTGAGGTCAATGCCCGTTTGGTTGGCCAGGCAGAGCAGCACCCAGAGCACGTCGGCCATCTCGTCGCCGAGGTTGGCTTGCTCGCCGGGCTTGAAGCTCTGGTCGCCGTAGCGGCGGGCCATCACTCGGGCCAGCTCGCCCACCTCCTCGGTGAGCACCGCCATGTTGGTAAGCTCAGAGAAGTAGCGCACTCCGTAGGTGCGTATCCACGTGTCCACCATCTGCTGCGCCTGCCTGAGGGTTATGTCGGGGGTGTCAGTTTGTTGTTCCATTTGCCGTTTACGTGCTTTTTAAAAAGATTTTCGTGTTGTATGTTACGATTGTTTCTGTCCTTTCCTCTTTCTGCCAGGCCAGTTTGGCGTTGAGGATGGGGTTGAAGAAGAGGGTGTGCTCCGGCCTTTGCCTGAAGTTGCTCACCACGAAGAGGCAGTACTTCGCTCCTACCAGTAGGGCTGTGTCATGTTCTTTTTCAGTCATCATAACGCTGCCTTGCCGTTCGTTAAGTCCTTTTACTTCAACGCAAAAGCTGTCATTGCCTTTGGCGAGCATGAAGTCGAAGCCGCAGCCGGCCTTGGTGGTGTCGTGGCATTCGTATCCTTCGAACTCGGTTATTTTCCGGTAATTCTGCATGAAATATCGCTCTGCTGCTTCGCCGGTGACGAGCCGTTGTGCAGAAAACGTGGTTTTGGCAGTGCCTGAGCCGGGCAGTGCGATGTATGGTGTGCCTGCCGCGATAGCTTTGATTATGTTTGAGAATTCGCCGAACGATGCTCCTTCAACGGCGTTGAGCACATGGAGGCAGTATGGTCTTACGCCCCTTTTCCAGCCGTGTCGGCCGTTTGGGAAGAGTTGGTCGAACTCGTCGCGGTAGAGTTTCACCGAGCTTGGCCTTGTGCCTGTGGCGTAGCCGAGCACGTTGAACGCCTCGGTGTACGTCTTGAAGCCGAATTCGGCCAAGGCATCGCCCCCGAATTTCGAGAGGTATATGCCTGTTAGTATGGCTTTGTC
The DNA here is from genome assembly GCA_944320105.1 of uncultured Prevotella sp. Taxonomy (GTDB): domain Bacteria; phylum Bacteroidota; class Bacteroidia; order Bacteroidales; family Bacteroidaceae; genus Prevotella. Next base: position 50,828 of record CALUGA010000016.1, read on the forward strand.
GCGCCTGTCGAGCGTGGCAGTTCCTGCAATTGCCCTTGCGTCCATAGGCATTTCCCCCCTCACTCCTTGTTTTTAGTGTCCATGCAGATGGTCACCGGGCCGTCGTTTACAAGCTCCACCTTCATGTTGGCGCCGAACTCGCCCGTGGCCACGGGGCGGCCTGTGGCCTCGGCGATGAGGGCGCAGAATCGCTCGTAGAGTGGTATGGCGATGGAGTGGGGGGCGGCGTGTATCCACGATGGGCGGTTGCCCTTTTTGTAGGATGCCATGAGGGTGAACTGGCTCACCACCATCACCTCGCCGCCCACGGCTGTTATGGGCAGGTTCATCACTCCCTCGGCGTCGTCGAACACGCGCAGGGCGGCTATCTTCTGGGCCAGCCAGCGGGCGTCGTCCTCGGTGTCGTCGGCGGTTATGCCGAGCAGTATCATGAAGCCCGGGCCTATGGCCGACTTTACCTGTCCGTTTATGGTTACCGATGCGCGGCTCACGCGCTGTATCACTGTTCGCATATTGTGGTTTTGTTTTCTGGTTTTTGCTGATGGTTTATCCCGGTTGTTCCGGGCGTGTATTGCGTCATGCCATGGCGATGCCGCCGGTCGGGGATGTGTTTGGAGACGATGTACACATCGTCTCTACAGGTGGCTAACTGGCTCGTCTTGCATTATGCAAAGATAGTGGTTTTTGCGGTGAAATGCAAGATTTCGGAGCGATTTTGTGGGGCTTGGCGGCGGGGTGTTTGGGGTACCGTTGGGGTGCGGGGGCGTTTTGGGTTGCGGAACGGCTTGTATTCTAAGACTTAAGCAAGTATTTTGTGTTAAAGTTCTGGTTAAGAAATATTAACCTAAAATCCGCAACTATCATCCAATACACGATTAAGGGTAGATTTATGAGTCGTTAGTAGTAGCTTTCAGTAAA
>CALUGA010000017.1 GCA_944320105.1 uncultured Prevotella sp.
AGGCAGATGAACTGCTTGGACTTTCCATGAACCATTATAATGTCAAGTTTGCAACGGTATAATTAACTAGAGCCCTTTTTTAATTATCCCAGACAAAGATAATGCAAGCGAGCGGAAAGTGAGCTTGCTCACAATTTCCCGAGCGCAGCTTATTTTCTGCAAAGATACGCATTTTTTTGCTTAAACCCGGCCTCCGGGCAAATTTTTCTGCATGGTGGCTTGCTTCCTTGCGCGGCCCATGGCAGGTGCGAACGATTATTACAAAGTATGGGCAGGCTGGCTGCATCTGCCGGCTCGCTTTGCCCGAACAGCCTGTTTTAGATAGCCGAACGGCCTGTTTCGCACTGTCAAACGGCAGGTTTTGCAAGCTCAAACGGGCTGTTTTGCAACTTGTTGAGGCTCAGATGGTTGCGTAGTGATGCCCATCTTGCGAAAAAACTTTACACGCATTGTTTCCACGTGCTGCCCCTGCCGCCGTGCTTGCGGTATGCACGGAGCTGCCTTTGCGCCTCGGTCGCTTTTGGTTCAAGATGGTTCAGTAATGTAAGAAAACTGGAAAATGACTTGCTTTGGTTGCCCGTTTTTCGTAATTTTGCCCTCAGCGATACCCTAATGCCGCCCACTCGGGTTGCCGCAAGGCGAGGCCATGTTTGCCGTTGGGCAGGCGGCGGAGCGAAGGCGCACAGACTTTGGTATATATAATATAAGGTAGACGATGGATAAAGAGAAAGTTTACGGCAAGATCCGCGACATCGCCCGCGAGCTGCAAGACGCAGGCGAGACCTACACCCGGGCCGACCTGGCATACGAGTTGGCCGACTGCGGCGTGGAGGGCGACGGCCCCGAGGTGGGCAGTTTGGTATGGGAGGCCTACAACCACTACGGCGGCGACAAGGCCATGGAGACCGTCTTTGTGGGCAACGACGGGCGAGAGCCAATAGTGTTTGAGAGCTATCTCGACTCGCTTATAGGCGAGGGCGACGTAGACGCGCTGCAACCGCTGCTGAAGCAGAAGCTCGACAACGCCCGCGAGCTGATTGACCAGCTCGACAGCGCGGTTGACATGCTTTTCGAGGGGCGCATTGACCCCGCTGCCCTGCGCTCGCTGGCAAGTGCCGTGGTAGGCACGAGCGGTGTGGAGGCGGTGCAGGCCGAGGCTTCCACCTTGTTCGAAGGCTATTCGCACATGGTGGGAGCATACGACGAGGCGCGCCATGGCGTGAAGACCGTCATGGCCGACTTCGTGGCTCTGCGCTCGCAGGTGTGCGACATTTACCTTAGGTTTTCCACGCTGCTCATCGATGTGTTTGGCGACAGGATAAGGGCCGTAAGTCCGCAGCTCTTCGACTTCGATTCCGTGGAGTGGCTCGACGTACACGGCATGCTTGAGCAGGTAAGGCTCGACTACGACCGCATAGCCACCAAGTGCCAGGCCCTGATGGGCGACATACAGGACAGTTTCGCCAAGTCGCTGGAGGCATCGGGCAGCCTCTACCGCCAGGCGGGAGGCAAGCAGGCGGGCCTCATCGTGGCCGGGCTGGGCATGCTTACGCACTACATGGCCGCCGGCACAAGGACAAACGAGCTGAGGCAAGACCTCGTGGTGCTGAAGAACAGCGTGGCGCGCGACGCGGCGCAGATAAAGGGCGACATGGGGCGGCTGGCCGTGGTGTACAAAACGCTCAACGACCTCTACGTGCCTACTGCCGAAAGCTTCTGCCGCATGAGCCACAACGTGCTCCAAGGCGAGTGGGAAGGCATTGAGGCCGCCCTTTATGCCACACCCGCCGCGCAGGAGTTGAAGCAGGAGCGCGACCGAGTGCTTGCCGACTACAGGGAGGCGGAGCGCGTGATGACCGATGCCCAGCTCAACATCGACGTTTATACCGCCCGCATCGAGGCCAACAAGCAGTTGCTTGCCAGCCTTGAAGGGCAGTATGAGCAGGCCAAGGCGTCGAAGCCCAAGAAGCCGCTGATGGCCTTCGGCCCGGCGGGCAAGCGTTACAATCGCGACCTCTACGAGTGGAACAGCGTGTGCCGGCCAGTGATTTCGAGGTACGAAGACTTGCAGACCGACGTGAAGCTCGACTCCGACGAGTTGCAGGCCATGCATGACTTGCTGCGGCAGGGCAGCGAACGCCACGCCGCACTGAAGGAGGAGCTTGGCCGCCTCAACGCCCGCATGATGGAAGCCCTGCACGCAAGCCCCGAGGTTCAGCAGGCCGTAATGCCTCATGTGGAGGACATGGTGAAGTTGCTGCGCACCGCGCGCCAGATAGCCGAGAGCAAGCTCGACGCGCAGCTGATGCGCACGGTGAGGATAGATGCCGTTGACGTGGCCTTGCCCGCCGACGTGCAGCAGGGCCTCGGCAACCTTTCCGCCACGCTGCGGCAGGCGGCCTCTGCCTCGGCAGGCTCCATGCGCAGGGCCGTGCGCTCGGCCATGGACGATGCCGGGGGCTACTTGCCTGAAGGCGACGGCGTGGAGTCAGCGGACGGCGAAGCCCCTGGCAGGGGTGCAGAGCTGGCCGGCATGGCCGACGCGGCTACCGATGCAGCCGTGGAGCAGGCCGTAAGTCTTGTGGAGTCGTGGGCCGAACTCGAATCCATGCGCCAACGGGGGTGCATGGCGGCCAAGGCTTACGGGAGGCAGCTCGACAAGCTCCGTCGGGAGTTCCGGCAGCGCATGGCCGCCATCGACGACAAGAGCGCGGTGCTGCGCGAGGCTATGAGGCACATCAACACTGCCGCTGACGATGAGGAACTGAAGCGGGGCTTGCTCTCGCTTGCCGATGGCGACGCTTCGGTGTTTGGCGATGGCGGTTGGGAAGAGTTCATAAAGGGTAACAAAACAGTGGAATTATGAGCGAGGTTAGACGTAACAGGCGCCGCATGGCGCAGGAAGAGCTGGGCTTCAACGACGAGCGCGAGCAGCAGGAGATTGAAATGCGCATGCAGCAGGAGCAGCAACGGCGCGACGCCAAGGAGGCCAAGAGGCTGGAGATAGAGAGTTCCGCGTCGTATGCCATGGCCATGAAGACGGCCAAGCTGATGGATAAGTGGCATCTCGACGCGCTAATCGGATTCATCCCCGGGGGCTTCGGCGACGCGCTCACGCAGATGCTTATCTTGCCTTTCATTTACTTGAGCATGTTCAAGGTGCGCTCGCTGCCGCTGACGCTGGCCGTGATATACAACTCCTTGGTAGACATTGCCATCGGACTTATCCCGTTCTGGATTGGCAACATCTGCGACTTCTTCCACCGTTCTTACCTCAAGAGCCTGCGGCAGATAGTGGGCTTCGTGGAGGACGACCGCGAGGTGATTGACGAGGTGAACCGCAACGCGGTGAAGATGGGCATCCTCATCGTGGTGTTCTGCTTCATCATATACTTGCTCGTGGCCCTGGCCATCGAGATTGTGGAGTGGATTGGCAGCTTGTTCTGACGAATATCAAAAGTAGTAATAAGTGGAAGAGCCGCATCAAGCCTGCTTGCCTGGGCTTCGATGCGGCTCTTGTTGCTTTGTGTGGAGGGCGGCGCGCTGTGGCGGTCAGGCCGTGGCTGCGGCCAGCCTTTCGGCTTCCTTGCGGGCGGGCTTGCCCGTCTCGGTGGTGGGTATGCGGCCTACGGGCAGTATGGCGCGCGGCTGCCAGTACTTGGGCAGTGCTTGGCGGCAGGCAGCCTCGGCCTCGGCAGTGCTCCCGCCCTCTACGAGCAGCACCACAGCCTCGCCGAACTTGGCGTCCGTGCGCTTTGTTATTATGAACGGCGTGTGCAGGTGTGGGGCGAGCGCGCGCTCCACTTCTTCGGCTTGTATCTTTATCCCGCCGCTGCATATCACGTTGTCCTTGCGGCCTATGATGCAGAAGCGGCGACCGTCGGGGGCAAGGCGGGCAATGTCGTTGGTGGTCAGCGTACCCTCGCAAACCTCGGGTGCGGCAATGGCGAGGCACCCTTCGGGCGACAGGCTTACCGTAACGCCATCGAAGGGGGTGTACCATTCCGTTGCCCCGGGGCCGCTGAGGCGGCGCAGGGCAATGTGCGACAGCGTTTCGGTCATGCCGTATGTGCTCCATACAGCGTTGGGGAAGCTCCTCAGCTCGGCGGCCATAGACTCGTCGATTGCGCCGCCGCCGATGATGAGGTGGCGCGTTTGCCTCAGCATCTCGCGCTCGGCAGGCACTTGCAGGGAATTGAACACCTGCGCCGGAACCATGGCGGCAAACACGGGCGCGGCCTTAAGCCCGGCCAGCGGATGGCCCGTGGGAGGCACGCTGATGAGCCGCAGCCCGCACACCTCGGCCCTCACGGCCATCATCTTGCCCGCTATGTAGTCGAGCGGCAGGCATAGCAGTGCCGTGTCGCCCTCCTTCAAGCCGAGGAAACGGCACGTGGTGCGCGCCGATGCGGCCATGCGCCGCTTTTCAACCCACATGGGCTTGGGGCTTCCAGTGGAGCCGCTGGTGTGTACGAGCACCCGGTCGGAATCGTCGCGCCATTCTGACAGGAATTCTTCGAGGGTCGTCATTCGGCGTTGAACCATATTGAATTGTCGCGCATTTCTATCGGCATGGGTATGTTGTCGGTGTATAGCAGGCCCGTGCCGAGGCCCTGCGCCATCGTGATGCGGTCGCCGTAGAGGCTGGCGGCGAGCTGGCTAACGGCGTTGAGGCCCACGTTGCTTTCCAGTGCGCTGGTTATCCATGAGCCTATGCCGCGCTCCTTGGCGAGCTGCACCCACTCTTCCACACCGCGCATGCCGCCGTGGAGCGATGGCTTGAGCACGATGTAGGCCGGCTTTATTATGTTGAGCATCTCGCGTTTCGTCTCGGTGTCGTTGATGCCAATAAGCTCTTCGTCGAGGGCTATGGGCAGTGGCGAGTCGCGGCAAAGCTCGGCCATGTCGCCCCAGCGGCGGGTTCGGATGGGCTGCTCGATGGAGTGTACGGCGTACTGCGACAGCAGTTCGAGCTTGTAAAGAGCCTCGTCGTAGCGGAAGGCGCAGTTGGCGTCGAGCCTAATCTGCATCACCCGGGACGAGAAACGCTCGCGGATGCGCTTCAGCAAGTCCATTTCTCCGTCGAAACCGATGGCTCCTATCTTTAGCTTTATGCATCGGGAACCTTGCTCTATCTTCTCTTCCATGCGGCTGAGCATCTCGTTGTAGTTGCCCATCCACACCAGTCCGTTGGTCGGTATGCCCGCCTCGCCTCGGCTGAAGGCCGTGTCGAAGAGCCTTGGCGAGCCTGCCTTCAGGTGCAGCAGGGCCGTTTCGAGGCCGAAAAGCATCGATGGGTAGTCGGCCATGGCCTCGTAGTCGATGGCTCCTTCCCGCTCGAACTTGTCGCAGAACGCCCGCAACCGCTCCTCATAATCAGGCCCGGCATCGCAGCTGAGGTCGGGCAGTGGGGCGCATTCGCCCACTCCCTTGCGCCCCGGTGCGTCGGCATCGGTAAGCTCAACGAACCACGACGTCCTCGTGGTATATACTCCGCGCGACGTTCCGGCAGGCTGCTTGAAGTGGAACGTGCGCTTGGTGATGTTCACATTGTACTTGTTCATGTGGTTACTTTCGTTCATTGTGTCATGGCAATTTGGGGTACTTGCTGAAGTCGGGCTTGCGTTTCTCAAGGAAGGCGTGGCCTCCTTCCTGCGCCTCGTCGAGGAAATAGTAAAGCATGGTGGCGTCTCCGGCGAGTTCCTGGATGCCGGCCTGGCCATCAAGCTCGGCGTTGAGGCCCGCCTTTATCATGCGCAGCGCCAGCGGGCTGCGCTCCATCATCGTTTCGGCCCACTCCACGCACTCGTCCTCAAGGCGGTCGAGCGGCACCACTTTGTTCACCAATCCCATGCGTTCGGCCTCTTCCGCGTTATACTGGCGGCACAAGAACCATATCTCGCGGGCCTTTTTCTGCCCCACGATGCGGGCGAGGTAGCTTGCGCCGAAGCCCGCGTCGAACGAGCCCACCTTTGGTCCCGTCTGCCCGAAGATGGCATTCTGGCTGGCGATGGTGAGGTCGCAGACGAGGTGGAGCACGTGTCCGCCGCCGATGGCATAGCCGTTCACCATGGCGATGACGGGCTTGGGCAGGCGGCGAATCTGCATTTGCACGTCGAGGACGTTGAGCCTTGGCACACCGTCTTCGCCCACATAGCCGCCCCGTCCCTTTACGTGCATGTCGCCGCCTGAGCAGAAAGCCTTGTCGCCTGCGCCGGTGAGGATCACCACCCCGATGCGGTTGGCCTCGCGGCAGTAGGCAAAGGCTTGGCTCATCTCCCACGTGGTGCGTGGCGTAAAGGCGTTGCGGTAGCGTTCGCGGTTGATGGTTATCTTTGCTATTCCGTTATATTCCTCGAACAATATCTCCTTAAAGCTGAATCCTTCGATTGCTTTCCATTCTCTTTTCGCCATATTCTGGATGTTTTTGTTGTTGTGATTCTTTATTTGAATTGTAATGCATTGCGTAGCCGTGCGTAGTATTCTTGCAGGGCGCACTTGTCGTCCTCGGCATCGGTGGCCACCTCCAGGAGCATCGGCCTTGCCGATTCGCGTGTGAGCAGCGTTACGATTCCGAGCTGCATTTCCTGCATATCGGTTGCTTTAATGTACCCTATGTCGTTCTGCGCGCAGATGCCCCTTGCGTCGGTGTGGTGCTGCGCGGCCACCAACGGGCCGCTGGCACGGCTCTGTTCCAGTCCGCGCAGCATATGGAAGATGCCTCCGCAGTGATTGTTGAGCAGCACGATGCGCAGGTTGCCGCGCAGCGACTGGTTCCACAGTGCGTTCTGGTCGTAGAAGAAACTGAGGTCGCCTATGATGCAGAGCACGAGTCCTTTGGCCGCAATTGAGAAGCCGGCGGCAGTAGAGAGGCTGCCTTCGATGCCGTTGACGCCGCGGTTGCACCATACGTAATGGTTGGAATATATGTTCGCCAGGCGCACTGCCGAGCTGTTGGCATAGTGTACGTGTACATCACCGGGCAGGTCGTCGAGCTGCTCCTCCAAGTATTTCACTGCGGCCATCTGCGAATATGGCGGGTCGTAGTCGGCGGCATTGCGGTCGGCGGTGGCAAGGGTCTGTTGCCAACCGGCAACGAACGCGCCACGCCCGGCGGGCAGGTGGCCGCAGGCTTCGGCCTCATTGCAGGCTTCGGCAAGGCTTGCCAACAGTGCGGCAATGCCTCCGGGGCTGCCGCAATCTACGGTGGCGGCGAGCCACATCGTAGGGTCGGGCAGCTTGCTTGCGTCGGCAGTGATGAAGTAAGTGGGGGCTTCGGCCTGTCGCAGGAAGTGGCGCAGCCGCTTGCTCACGAAGGTGTTGCCGACGTAGACCACGAGGTCGGGCTTCAGACTTGCATCACTGTCGGTGGCGTGGAGCACCTCATCGAAGTGAATTGCGACCCGGCAAGCCGATAGCGGCTCGCCTATTACCACTGCGTGGCGCGCCAAACTGCTTATTGTTTCGGTCTCGGCAGCGTCAGCGGCGGTTTGGCCGAACACCACCATCGGCCTGGCTGCGGCGGCGAAGGCCTCCTCAAGGCTTGCCAGGTGCATCTGCCCGCTGCTTGCAGGCTGCAGCTTGAATGCCCGCTCAGCGGGCAACGCCTCAGTGGTAAAGTCGAACAGCGGTTCTGAGATAGGCACGTTGATGTGGACGGGGGCAGGCTGGCGATGAGTGCAGAGGCACAAGGCTTCGTTCACGAGGCGGTTGCAGTGCCAGCGTTCGGTGGCGTTGGTCGGTTCGGGCAGCGTTACGGCCTTGCGCACGAAGCGGCCAAGGGCGTCGGCTTGCGGCAGGGTCTGGCCGTCGAGCTGGTCTATCCAAGCCTGCGGCCGGTCTGCGGAGATGGCCACGAGCGGCACGTGCAGGTAGCTGGCTTCGGCCACGGCCGGCGCAAGGTTGAGCAGAGCCGAGCCAGAGGTGACGCACACCGCCACGGGCTTGCGTGTGGCCTCGGCCATCCCAATGGCCACGAAGCCAGCCGAGCGCTCGTCGGTCACGGGTATGCAGCGTATGCGGCCGCACTCGCTCAGGTTGTGTACAATGGGCGCGTTGCGGCTGCCGGGGCATACCACGGCTGCCTCAACGCCATGCTCTATGAGCAGGGATGTAAGTATGTTTACGTTTTCCTTTGAGCTGAACATAGGCTAAAGTTTTTCTGCTTCGGGCTGCCCGCCGTTGCCGAGCACGAGCCTCATTGTTTCCATCTTGGCCTCGGTCTCCGCCCACTCCTGCTCCTCGGTGCTGTCGGCGAGCAGTCCGCCTCCTGCGTAGAGGAGGCATTGGCGGCCAGATATGCGCATACAACGCAGCGATACGTAGAGGTGAGTGTCGGCATTGGGGGCGAGCGGCCCGATGAAACCACTGTAATAACCGCGCGGCGAATGCTCGCAGGCTGTTATGAACTCCATCGTTGCGGCCTTGGGTAGTCCGCATACGGCAGGGGTGGGGTGGAGTGCGTGGAGCAATCGGCCCAAGCCGTTGGGGCGGCGGAGCGTAAAGGTGAAGTCGGTGCGCAGGTGGACGATGTTTGCCGCGCGCACAGTGCGCGCCCGGCTCCGTTCCACCTCAGCTGCGAAGGGCTTCAGCGTGGCTTCGATGTAGTCGGCCACGATGCGCTGCTCCTCGGTGTTCTTTGCGCTCCATGCTATGCCGCCGTCGGCGCACCCGCCGGGCGAGGGTGGGTCGTCGAAGCCCAGTGCCGCGCCTTCGAGCCTCATTGTTCCGGCCAGGGCCACCGTGCGCCACGAGCCGCCGGAGCCTTCGAGCAGCGTCTCGGGCGTGGCCGTGAGCCACGTGCCGCTCCGTTCGGTGTTGACAAGCGACACGAACATCCTTGGGTAGAGGCGGCAGGCGCGCAAGAACAGTTGCTCTGCGGCCACCTCGCGCGCCATGAGTTCGGCGGCGCGGCGCGCCAGCACCACCTTGGCAAACGACCCGTCGGTCAGCTTAGCGTGGCAGGTGGCGAAGTCGGCAGCGTAGAGCCTGCGCTCTTCGGCCAGCTCGCCGGCAGGGCGCGCGGTGCGGCCCGCCATGCTGTCTTCATGTCGCAGGGGCAACGTAAGGATGCGGTCGGGGTGCAGGAGCAGCAGCGGCTCGCTGTCGGTTATGCGGAACGGGGCTACCACAAAGCCGCTCTTCCCGTCGAGCAGGCGCAGGTCGTGCAGCTCCTCGGGCTGCCCTGATGATTGCTCCGTTATCGTGTAGCTGTCGGCATACGGCAGCTTGAACATGGCCAATGCGCTCATTTGCCGGCCTCCGCAGGTTTTTCAATCATGAAGTTCATCACGCTCACCGTGGAGAGCACAGTTCCGCGGGAGTCGGTTATTGTTACGTTCCACACGTGGAGCGTTCGGCCACGGTGTACTATGCGCGCCGTGGCGGTGACGGTGTCGCCCACGTAGGCGCTCCTTACGTGGCTTCCGCTGACGTTTACGCCCACGCAGGCCCGGTCGGGGCAGAGCGCCGACGAGCCAACCCCGGCCAGGTATTCGGCCAGGGCGAGCGAAGCCCCGCCACTGAGCAGTCCCATAGGCTGGCAGTTGCGCTCGTCTACGTGCATCGTAGCCATGCAGGTGTCGTCGTCGGGAGTGGAGACGAAGTGCATCCCGATGGCTCCTGCGAGGTTGGGTCGCTGCCTAATTATCTCGTTCATTCTCTCAATGTCCATATTGCATATATATAAATTAATTGAATATCCGCAAAGCTCCTATCCGAAGGAGTTAAAGGAGTTATAAGAAGTTATCGCTCCACAACATTCCGCTAAGGAGTTAGAAGACAAATGCTCGTCTACTTCAATATTTCCATTTGCTTGGCTGATTGCGGACATTCATAATAAATTATGTGTGACGGCATGGCCCATGCCGTCACACCACCATTAAGCCTTCGCATTGGCATCGGCAAGCGCGGTGCTGGCCGTTGGCTCGTGCAAAGGTACAAATTTATCCCGCAGGATGCAAGCAAGTCGGCTCTTTGTTGCCTGTGAGTCCCCTGCCGTCAGTCGCCTACGAAGCCTGTCTCCCTCATCCACTCCTCGGCTATCTGCGGCCACATTGCCGTGGAGCCGGGCTGGCTGCGCAGGGATATGCTGTGGCCGCCGTTGGGGAACAGGTGGAGCGACGAGCCTGCCACCCCGGCCTTTAGCAACGCCTTGAAAATCTCTACGCTGCCGATGGGCGCGGCCGTGCGGTCGTTGGCGGCATGGAGCAGGAGCATGGGCGGCGTATGGCTGTCTATGAGGCTGTCTATGGGGTAGCCGGTCATTATCTTCTGCACGGCAGGGTTGATGTTGCGCCATGTCAGGCCTACGCTGGCGATGCAGGCCACGGGGCTTATGAGCACTGCGAAGTCGGGGCGCGGGCTAACCGTGTCGAGGGCATCGCCGCATTTGCTGAAGTCGCGTGGCGCAACGCTCGTGCAGGCAGCCATGTGCGCGCCCGCGCTGCAGCCCATCACGCCTATCTTGTTCGGGTCTATGCCGTAGTCGGCGGCGTGTGCCCTTACCCATTTCACTGCCCTCTGGGCATCCATTATCGGCACGGTGGCGGGGTCGGTTATGTCGGGCTGGTTGGGCAGGCGGTGCAGGAGCACGAAAGCCGTAACGCCAAACGTGTTGAGCCACTTGGCCAGGCTGACGCCCGCCGTCTCGTAGGCCTGCTTGATGTATCCGCCGCCGGGAATGACGATCACGGCCGCCCGCTGCCGCTCCTCCTGCCCGGGCAGGTATTCGTAGAGCCTTGGCTGGTCGGCGCGCCAGATGCGGTTGCGCGCTATTGAGTCGCGGTGGTCGGTGCCGGTGGCGCCGGGCATGGCCGCGATGTCGTATAGGTTGATGCGCCTGTGGGCAAAGAGGTCGGACTGCTGTGCCTTTGCGCACAGGCACGAAACTACGAGCAGCAAGGCTTGGATGAGTAGTTTACGGGTCATGGTAACTGTCTTTTCTTGGAGTTTTAGTGTAATAGTGTGTAGATGTTGCAAAGTTACAACATTATTTCGTGATGGCAAAGGCAAAGGCGGCTAAATGCGTTGGGCGTGGAGTTTGGTGGGCATGGATTCTTCAAAAATTCCTTTCCTGCGAGAGTTTCCTCCTTGCTTCCCTGGGCCTTTATCCCTAATCGGTCATTAGACTTCAGTTGGATTTCGTGCTGCTGTCAGGCAGATTGATTTTCGGTTTTATCGAAGATGTAGCGGGCTACATCGAGAAAAATCGGAAAGCAAGATGCCGACAGCAGTGCGGATGACAGCAGAAGAGCCAACAACCAAGTGGAAATGTCGTTTTGGCGGTCTAACGACCGATTTGGGTTTATGCCCCGTTCCGTTGCCGCCGGTTGTCGCAATGTTGGTTGCTTGCCCGTCTTGGCGGGTGGTCTGCCACGGAGATTCCTCCCGTGCCGTAGCGTGTGAAACGTTCGGATGGGGGTAATATTCAAGCAGACATTGGCATCTTGAATATTGGCGTGGGCTATGATAAATTATTACAAAAGCAGTCTTGTGGAGCCGCCGTGGCGGAGTTGGTTTCCGAAACGGCACGTTTCGCAGCGCCAAACAGCCCGTTTCAGGGTGCGAAACGTGCCGTTTGGCAGTGTAAAACGGCACGTTTTGCAATGCCTTGGAGCACAGTTAGTTGCGCGAAATCGGCACTGCGGTAACGAAAGTTTACAAACACAGGGCGTTCGGGCAGGTGATAATAAAAGTAAAAACGGGCGTACATTCAAAATATTTTCGTAAATTTGCAGCTACAATCAGAATGATATTCGAATATTATGAACGTTTTGGAACTGAGTGAACAGGAAATAGGCAGGCGCCAGAGCTTGCAGGAACTGCGCGACATGGGCATCGACCCATATCCCGCGGCGGAGTACCCGACCAACGCTTTCTCATCCGACATAAAGGCAAACTTCAGCGATGATGATGAGCCGCGCGAGGTTTGCATAGCCGGGCGCATGATGAGCCGCCGCGTGATGGGCAAGGCCAGCTTTGCCGAACTCCAGGACTCGAAGGGAAGGATACAGGTTTACATCACCCGCGACGACATCTGCCCGGGCGAGGACAAGGACTTATATAATAAGGTGTTCAAGCGTTTGCTCGACATCGGCGACTTCATCGGCGTGAAGGGATTCGTGTTCCGCACGCAGACTGGCGAGATTTCGGTACACGCCAAGGAGCTTACGCTGCTCTCGAAGAGCCTTAAGCCGCTGCCGATAGTGAAATACAAGGACGGCGTGGCCTACGACAAGTTTGACGACCCGGAGCTGCGCTACCGCCAAAGATACGTTGACCTGGTGGTGAACGATGGCGTGAAGGACACCTTCCTGCAGCGCGCCACGGTGATACGCACCATCCGCCGCGTGCTCGATGAGGCCGGCTACACCGAGGTGGAGACGCCTACGCTGCAGAGCATTGCGGGCGGCGCGAGTGCAAGGCCGTTCATAACCCACTTCAACGCGCTCGACACCGATATGTACATGCGCATTGCCACCGAGCTTTACTTGAAGAGGCTGATAGTTGGCGGCTTTGAGGGCGTGTACGAGATAGGCAAGAACTTCCGCAACGAGGGGATGGACCGCAACCACAACCCGGAGTTTACCTGCATGGAACTCTATGTGCAGTACAAGGACTACAACTGGATGATGGCCTTCACCGAGAAGCTGCTGGAGACGGTGTGCATTGCAGTCAACGGCAAGCCCGAGCGCGAGATTGACGGCAACATAGTGAGCTTCAAGGCTCCATACCGCCGACTGCCCATCCTCGATGCCATAAAGGAGAAGACGGGATACGACCTCACGGGCATGGACGAGGCCCAGATACGCGAGGTGTGCGGCAAGCTCGGCATGGAGATCGACGACACAATGGGCAAGGGAAAGCTCATCGACGAGATATTCGGGGAGTTCTGCGAGGGTACGTTCATACAGCCCACGTTCATCACCGACTATCCCGTGGAGATGTCGCCGCTTACGAAGATGCACCGCTCAAAGCCCGGCCTTACCGAGAGGTTCGAGCTTATGGTGAACGGCAAGGAGCTGGCCAATGCCTACTCTGAGCTTAACGACCCCATTGACCAGGAGGAACGCTTCAAGGAGCAGATGCGCCTGGCCGACAAGGGCGACGACGAGGCCATGATAATAGACCAGGACTTCCTGCGCGCCTTGCAGTATGGCATGCCCCCAACGAGCGGAATAGGCATCGGCATCGACCGTCTGGTGATGCTCATGACGGGCAAGACATTCATACAGGAGGTGCTCTTCTTCCCGCAGATGAGGCCCGAGAAGAAGGCTCCGCGCAGCTCCGCAGAGGAGTGGGCGGCCGTGGGTGTGCCTGCCGAGTGGGTGCCTGTGCTCAACAAGTGCGGCTACTACCTCGTTTCAGACATCAAGGACGTAAACCCGCAGAAGCTCCAGATGGATGCCTGCGGAGTGAACAAGAAGTATAAGTTGGGCTACGAAAACCCGAAAGTGGAGACGTTTGCGGCATGGATTGAGGCCGCCGCGAAGTGACATACAGGGGCATGGCCGGCAGCGGGAGCAAACAAGCCGCCGCTGCCGGCAGCCTTGACAACAATCAACAGAAGCAATGTTCGACTGCGGTAAAATTGCAATCATCGGCGGAGGCAGTTGGGCTACGGCCATAGCCAAGATTGTGGTGGGGCATACTCACCACATTGGCTGGTATATGCGGCGCGACGACCGCATAGAGGATTTCCGCCGATTGGGCCACAACCCGGCCTATCTCATGGGTGTGCGCTTTGACATCGATGAGATATTCTTTTCGAGTGACATCAACAAGATTGCCGACAATTATGACACGCTTGTGTTCGTCACCCCATCGCCTTACCTCAAGAACCACCTTAAGAAGCTCCGCGTCAGGCTGAAGGACAAATTCGTGGTTACGGCCATCAAGGGCATCGTGCCCGACGAGAACCTCGTCTGCTCGGAGTATTTCCACCAAGTTTACGACGTGCCTTACGAGAACCTGGCTTGCCTCGGAGGCCCATCCCATGCCGAGGAGGTGGCCCTGGAGCGGCTGTCGTACCTCACCGTGGGCTGCTCCGACCGCGACAAGGCACAGGCTTTCGCCGATGTCCTGTCGAGCGAATACATCAAGACGAAGACCAGCGACGATGTTGTGGGCATCGAGTACTCTTCGGTGCTGAAGAATGTCTACGCCATCGCGGCCGGCATTTGCAGCGGCCTGAAGTTCGGCGACAACTTCCAGGCCGTGCTCATGGCCAACGCCGTGCAGGAAATGGCGCGCCTGCTCTACGCGGTGAACCCGCTGGAGCGCAACGTTTACGACTCCGTATACCTTGGCGACCTGCTCGTGACGGGCTACAGCAACTTCTCGCGCAACCGCACCTTCGGCACCATGATAGGCAAGGGGTACAGCGTGAAGAGCGCGCAGATAGAGATGGAGATGATTGCCGAAGGCTACTTCGGAACCAAGTGCATGAAGGAAATTAACCGCCACCTGCACGTGAACATGCCAATTCTCGATGCCGTGTACAACATCCTCTACGAGCGAATAAGCCCGCAGATAGAGATAAAGCTGCTCACCGACTCGTTCAGGTAGCCCTGTGGCTCCTTGTCGCTGGCTTGCGGCTTGCCCCATCCAAAGGAAACAAACACTAACCCTATAAAACATCAAATCAATGAAAACAATCAGCTTAGACATCACCAAGGCCGCGCAATTCCTGGCCGATGGTGCGGTGAAGGCTTATGAGCCAAAGGTGAACGAGGCCCGCAAGGCTCTTGAAGAGGGTACTTGCCCGGGCAACGATTTCCTCGGATGGCTCCACCTCCCGTCGTCAATCACCCCCGATTTCCTGCAGGAAATACAGGACTGCGCCAACACCCTGCGCGCCAACTGCGAGGCTATCGTAGTGGCAGGCATAGGCGGCAGCTACCTCGGGGCGCGCGCCGTGATCGAGGCTTTGGGCAATTCGTTCGGCTGGCTCGTGGCCGACGGCAAGAATCCGGTCATCCTTTTCGCAGGCAACAACATCGGCGAGGACTATCTCACGGAGCTTACCACATACCTGAAAGGCAAGAAGTTTGGCGTGATTAACATCTCTAAGTCGGGTACAACTACCGAGACAGCCCTTACGTTCCGCTTGCTCAAGAAGCAGTGCGAGGACCAGCGGGGCAAGGACGAGGCCCGCAAGGTGATCGTGGCCGTTACCGATGCCACCAAGGGCGCTGCCCGTGCGGCTGCCACGAAGGAGGGTTACAAGACCTTCGTGATTCCCGACAACGTGGGCGGACGCTTCTCCGTGCTAACGCCGGTGGGCTTGCTGCCCATAGCCTGTGCCGGTTTCGACATAACGAAGCTCGTTGGCGGAGCAGCCGACATGGAGAAAGCGTGTGCCATAAGCGTGCCTTTCGGGCAGAACCCTGCCGCAATATATGCTGCAGTGCGCAACGCGCTGTATGCCGAGGCAGGCAAGAAGATTGAGATAATGGTGAACTACCAGCCTAAGCTGCACTACTTCAGCGAGTGGTGGAAGCAGCTCTACGGCGAGAGCGAGGGCAAGGACGGAAAGGGCATCTTCCCCGCATCGTGCGACTTCACTACCGACCTGCACTCCATGGGGCAGTGGATACAGCAGGGAGAGCGTACCATCTACGAGACCGTAATCAGCGTGGAGGAGCCTAACTACAAGCTGCTCTTTCCCTCGGATGAGGAGAACCTGGACGGCCTTAACTTCCTTGCAGGCAAGCGGGTGGACGAGGTCAACAAGATGGCAGAGCTTGGAACGCGCCTCGCCCACGTGGACGGCGGTGTGCCTAACATACGCATCAGCGTTCCCACGCTTGACGAATACTACATCGGCCAGCTCATTTACTTCTTCGAGATTGCCTGCGGAATCAGTGGCAACGTGCTCGGGGTGAACCCATTCAACCAGCCCGGCGTGGAGGCATACAAGAAGAATATGTTTGCCCTTCTCGACAAACCGGGATATGAGGCCGACAGCAAGGCGATCAAGGAGAGGCTTGCCAAGGAGGCTTAAAGCACAAAGGTGAATTGCAATGTATCAGGATAAGATTGACGATTACTTACGTAAGAACGGCTTCGGGGTGTTCTGCCCCAAGGCCGTTCTTTTCGACATGGACGGCGTTCTCTACGACTCCATGCCAAACCATGCGCGCAGCTGGCACCAGTCGATGGCCGGCTTTGGCATCGACATGCCCGAGGCTGAGGCTTACAAGTACGAAGGCATGCGCGGGGTGGAGACCATCAAGCTAAAGGTGCGCGAGCAGTTGCACCGCGAAATCAGCGACGAGGAGGCGCAGCGGATGTATGCTGAGAAGTCGAGGCTGTTCTCCTTGTGCCCCCAGGCCAAAATCATGGATGGCGTGGTGGAGCTTCAGCGCATGATAAAGGGCGACGGACTGAAGATTGTGGTGGTGACGGGCAGCGGCCAGCATTCACTGCTTGAGAAGCTGGCCGACGATTTCCGTGGGCTTGTGAGTGCCGACCTTATAGTGTCGAGCTTTGATGTAAGCCGCGGCAAACCCGACCCCGAGCCATACCTTAAGGGGCTTGCCAAGGCGGGAGTTGAGCCTTGGGAGGCTGTTGTGGTGGAGAATGCGCCGCTCGGTGTGCGTGCCGCCGTGGCCGCGAGGATATTCACCGTGGCGGTGAACACCGGCCCGCTGCCTTCAGAGATGCTTTCGGCAGAGGGCGCAAGCCTCGTGTTTGGCAGCATGGCAGACTTCCGCGACCACTGGCGCGAGCTGTATAAAGGGTAGCTCGCAGCTTGGAGCCGCAGGCCGCCCAGGTTGTATATGCAGACTGAAAATGGCTGTCCGTGAATTCGCTTTTTGCATTGCGGATTCCCGGACAGCCATTTTCTTTGTTCCAGTCTTTTGCCTTTTGGTGGATTGCAATTGCAATTATTCCTCTTCAATTGCACTGGTATCGAGCTGCGTGTCGCGTTCGATGCTCATCTGCCCCGTCCTTGTGACCGACACAACGAGAGGGATGTATTCATCGGTTTGCGGGTGGCTGACGCTTGCGGCAAACCTGACAGTGTTGCCTTCCACACGGTCGAACACCAAGCCCTCAAGTATTCCGGTACGGCGGTAGTCATCGTCGAGATGATCGTCGAAAGTGTTTTTGGTGAACGTTTTCTTGAAGAACGTGCTTCCGTCGGAGCGTCTAACCACCAGTTCGATGCGGTTGTCCACAAACTTCTGGCCCGTCTCGTCGGCCACCATCGCCAGACTGTCGTCGGCGGTACGCCGTATTTCGCTTGTCATCTCGCTGCCGTTCCATTCAAACTCGCGCTCCTGCGTATAGTCTTGCATCCTTATCGGCGCCGTGGGCTTGGCCTTTTCCACCTTAGTTGTTATTATGGTGTCGGTCTCTTTCTTGCCGCCGCACCCGCAGACAGCAGCCGCCATCAAGCCAATGGCCAGCGTTGGGATAATCTTTTTCATTATGTGTGGATATACGTTTTATGCCGCAAAGTTACAAAAAAATGACGACACGGCCCTGTCGCTGCCGCCCTTTTTAGCTTTTGCCGTCACCCTGCGGCCTGGTTGGCATGCTATTGTTGGAGTGAGCGAGGGTGTTTATTGTCTATGCAAGGGGGCGCTGCCACTTGTGTGGAGCGCCCCCGGCTATCCTAAAAACATCGCGTTTACCTGGTGCCTTTACCTATTCAAGATGATTACCAATTCCGGACACGCCTGTCCGATAACACTATATTAACCTAAATCACTATGATTCATCGTCATTTGGCAGTCACTTGCGCCCTTTCAGTCTGGCCGCAGTGCGGCGCTCCATGTCGGCTTTGTAGCTCTTGTACTGCTCGGCCGTCATGATGGTCTGAAGCTCCTTGTCGTATGCCTCGCGCCGTTCGGCAAACTTCTTGCGCATTTCCTCGAACTTTGCCCGCTGCTCCTCGGTGAGCCTTGGACGCCGACTGATGGTGGAGTCGCGCATTGGTTGCATCATGCGCAGGTTCGGGTTTCGCCTTGGCCTGAGCGCCCCGCCGCGTCGGTTGCCCATGCGCGGGAACCTTCTGAGTTCAGTAGCGTCAGCGTATTTCATGTTAAGCTCAAGCAGTTTCTTTGTCTGTGCCTCGTCGAGGTTGTACTTCTTGGCCACGTATTCAGTGCGCTTCATTATGTTGGCCGTCCTTGCCGAATCCTGACTTTGGGCCATTGCGGTCGCTCCTATCATCAATGCGGCCACTATTCCAAACATTGTTTTCTTCATGTGTCTAATCTTTTGTTAATGTCTGTCGTGTCATTTATGCCACTTGGTTGCAACCGTTATTATGACGCGTGGTGCGGCCTGAGGTTTAATCGCTTGCGACAATAATTCCCGTTTTTGTTGATTTTAATATCTTTTTGCGCCACTTTCCGTGGGCAGAGGCGCAATAATGTCATGCCCGCAGTGCCTGTATACCGATATTTTCAGTATCTTTGCAGAAAATAAGCTGCGCTCGGGAAAATGGAAGCAAGCTTCCTTTCCGCTCGCTTGCATTATCTTTGAACCTGTTAAGCGGCTTGCCGCAGGCAATGCGCGGGCCACATATATAAATATGTATGAGACAGATATTGCTATTGCTCATGTTGCCCTTGCTTGCGCTCGGCTCGTGCTCGCAGCGCAAGGAGGCAGAGGTTAAGGCCACGGCGGCTGCCATCGACACTGTGCCGATGCTCATAATGCAGGTGCAGAAGTGCTCGCGGCTCTACACTGCGGAGTACGACATCCACAAGATTGTTACTTACGATGACATCGTGAGGCTGAAGGGCAGTGTGCTGAAGCGCGAGTTCGACTTGCGGCTGCCGCTCGGCGACCGCAAGATAGCCATACCCATGGACGCCAAGCTGAAGGCTTACATCGACTTCTCCGCTTTCTCCGAGCGCAACATAGAGCGGCGCGGCAAGAAGATAACCGTCATATTGCCCGACCCGAAGGTGGTGCTTACCTCCACGAAGGTAGACCACGCCAACACAAAGGAGTTCGTGTCGCTCACCCGCTCGCGCTTCACCGATGCCGAGATGGCCGACTTTGAGCGGCAGGGGCGCGCGGCCATAATCGCCAGCATCCCCTCCCTGGGCATCATCGAGAGCGCCAGAGCCAGCGCAGCCCGTGTGCTCATACCTATGGTGGAGCAGATGGGCTATGCCGAAGGCGACATAACAATAACGTTCCGAAAGGATTTCACGGGCAGGGACATCGGCACCCTGCTCGACAATACAACCATTGAACGATGAGAAAGACACTGCAAAACATATCCAAGCTGCGCCTTGCGGCCATTGTGGCTGTTGTGGTGGCGGTGGCTGTGGCCGCTTTCTGGTTGTCGCGCACGGTGAGCCGCAGCAGCGTGAGCCTTGGCTCTGACAAGAAGATAGACATCACGCCCGAGCAGATACGCTCCATCAAGGCCATAGGGCAGTGGGAGTTCCTCTCCATCACCAACGAGGAGATGGTGGACACCGTGCGCCGTGGCTTCTTCAGCGACGACCGCCTTGTGCGCATCTACTACGGCACGATGCGCCTTGGCATAGACCTCCACCAGGCCAAGCCGGGCTGGATAGTGGCCCAGGGCGACTCGGTGGTGGTGACGCTGCCGCCGGTGGGCCTGCTTGACCACGACTTCATAGACGAAGCCCGCACCAAGTCGTTCTTTGAGAGCGGGCGATGGTCGGCAGCCGACCGCGAGGCGATGTACCGCCGCGCCTACCGGCAGATGCTGGAGGGCGGCCTTACCGAGGCCAACATACGCAGCGCGGAGAACAATGCCGACACGCAGTTTCGCAATATGTTGCGGGCGATGGGCTTCGAGAACATAGTGATAAGGTTTGAGAAGCGATAGGCCATTCACTGTTGCATGGCTTCCAAACCCACTATGAGCAGCGAGCCGTGGCTGACGCGGAAGCGCACCTCCCACAGCCCGAAGGGCATTCCGTATGTGCGCCCGGGGTCGTCGTGGTATTGGGGTCGCGGGTCTTGCGCCAGCGTGTTTATTAGTGCCGCAGCCTCGTCGGCAGGCATTGCGGCGAGCAATCCCTTTTCGTCTACCACCTTTAGTGTGCTCCAGCCCTCCGTGTCAACAAAGCCGCTGCGCGCCCCCGCGTGGCTGTCGGTGAACGCCACGTAGGGCTTTATGTCGTAGATGGGTGTTCCGTCCATGAGGTCGGCGCCCGCCACGGTTATCACCGGGCCGCCCTTGGCATCGGTGTCGATGCTAACCATCTTTGCCGACGACAGCCCGAGGTTGTTTGGGCGGAACGGCGAGCGCGTGGCAAACACGCCCATACGCTCGTTGCCGCCGAGGCGCGGAGGGCGCACGGTGATGTGCTTTGGGGCATCGGCATTGGCCGAGAAGCCCCAGATGAGCCACAGGTAGTCGAAGCCCTCAAGTCCGCGCAGCGCGTCGGGGCAGTTGTAGTGTGGCTCCATCACTATCTGCCCGCGCAGCTCCGGCACTACGCCGCTCTGCCGAGGAATGCCGAACTTCGACGTGAACGGCGAGCGGAAGCGGGCTATCGGTTTTATTTCCATGCTGCAAAGTTACTCATTTTCCGGCCATGCCGACTGTAGGTTGGCGGTCTATTTCTGTAAAACAATTTCATAAAATGTATATTTTGGCGTAAAGCCTTGACTCTCAGTGTGTTGCAAAACGGGCCGTTCTGCATCGCAGAACGGCCCGTTTCGCGTTGTCGAATGGCCTGTTTCGCATTGCCGAACGGCCTGTTTTGCAGTCCTGTTCGACGCATGCCTGTTTGCAGCAGTGCCTTTGTAAGGCTTTTTCTCAGTTGAGGTTGAACGTTGCAGTGCCTCTCACGTCGGTCTCGCTGGCGCAAACGTAAGCCTTGAAGCGGCCCGGCTCTGCTGTCCATGAGTGCGTCTCGTCCGACCAGAATTGCAGGGCTTCGGGTGTGATTTCAAAGCTCACGTCTTTTGTCTCGCCCGGTTGCAGTTCCACTTTCTCAAAGTCTTTCAGCTCCTTGCGTGGCCTTTCAACGCTCGCTTTCTCGTCGCCTATGTAGAGCTGCACAATCTCCTTGCCTGCGCGCTTGCCCGTGTTGGTTACGCTTACGGTGAGCGTAAGCTTGCCGTCGGCAGTGAGCGACGGGGCCGAGAGCCTTGGCTTGCCATACTTGAAGGTGGTGTAGCTCAGGCCGAAGCCGAAGGGGAACTGCGGCTCCACGCCCTTGGTGTTGAACCAACGGTAGCCCACGTATATGCCTTCCTTGTAATATACCTCCCCGTCCACGCCAGGGTAGCCCTCCTCGCCATGCTGGAAGCAGGGATAGTCTTGCTGCCGCTTGCCGAAGGTAACGGGCAGCTTGCCGCTCGGGTTCACCTCACCGGTGAGCGCGGCGGCCAGCGTTCGGCCCGACATGGAGCCGAGATACCAGCAGTGCAGCAGAGCCTTCACGTCGTCTATCCACGGCGTGGCGTATGCGTTTCCGCCGAAAGTAACCACCACTATGTTCTTCTGCACCTTGGCCAGGGCCTCTATCAGCTCGTTCTGTCCGTAGGAGAAGTTGAACGACTTGCGGTCGGAGTTCTCGCAATCCTCATGCCCGTTCTTGTTAAGTCCGCCGATGAATATTATCAGGTCGGCCTGCTTGGCTTTCTCCAGTGCCTCGTCGCGCAGGCGGCGCAGCGAGTCGGGGTCGAGCTTGTCGGCCTTGGCGTAGCGCGCGCGCCCGGCGTAGTAGCCCCGGGCGAAGTCCACCTTGTCGCCAAATGCGGCGCGCAGGCCCTCCAAGGGCGATATGTCGCGCTTGGTCTTCAGCTCCGAGGAGCCGCCTCCCGCGCTCATGTTGCGCACGGCGTTGTCGCCCACCACGAGTATGCGGCCATACTTGGCGGCATCTATCGGCAGCGTGGCGCCCTCGTTGCGCAGCAGCACCATGCCCTCTTCGCCTATCCTTTGGCAAGTCTCGTAGTGGGCCTCGGAGCACTGCGAGCCTGTCACCTTGCGCGGGTTCATGGCCGTGCGGAATATGGTGCGGAGCACTCGCGCGGCCTTGTCGTTGAGCACCGCCATCGGCACCTTGCCCTCGCGCACCAGCTGCTCAAAGGGGTCGGCCAGGTAGTATGTGTTGTAGCCCAGGCCCTTGTCGGTGGTCTTGCCGTCGGTGCCGGTACCCATCTCAATGTCGAGTCCGCCCGTGGCCGACTCCCAAGTGTCGTGCGTGCCGCCCCAGTCGCTCACCACGACCCCGTCAAAGCCCCATTCGCGCTTCAGTATTCCGTTGAGCAGGGAGTCGTTGTGGCAGCAGTGCTTGCCGAGCCAGCGGTTGTACGAGCCCATGATAGTCCACAGGCCGCCCTCCTTTACGCACTTCTCGAATGCCGGCAGGTAAATCTCTCGGAGTGCGCGCTCGCTTACGTTGACGTTTACCGTCATGCGCCCTACCTCCTGGTTGTTAAGCGCAAAGTGCTTCAGGCAGCACGCCACGCCGTTGGCCTGCGCCGCTTTTATGTAAGGAACGGCCATCTCCCCGGCCAGGTAAGGGTCCTCGCCCATGTACTCAAAGGCCCGTCCGTTGAGCGGCATGCGGGCGATTGTGGTGCCGGGGCCGAGCATCACGTCCTTTCCCCGATAGGCAAACTCCTCGCTCACGGCATCGCCGTAGAGGGCGGATAGGTCGCGGTTCCACGTGGCGGCGAGGCACGTCAGCGACGGGAAGGCCACGCACGAGTCGTTGGTCCAGCGCGCGGGGTTCCACGAGTTCCACTCAATCTCCTCGCGCACTCCGTGAGGCCCGTCGGCATAGTTGAGCTGGCGTATGCCCAGCCTCGGCACCCCGGCCGACGAGAACTTGCTTTGCGCGTGCAGTATCTGCACCTTTTCGTGGAGCGTCATGCGGCTGAGCGCGTCCTGCACTCGTTCCTCCACCGGGGCGTTAGGGTCGAGGTAGGCGGGCGTCTCGCTTTGCGCGGCGGCCTGCAGCGTGGCTGTCGCGGCGATGATTTGTATTAATATGCGTTTCATTGTTTGTTGTATGGTTTGTTCATAACTTCACTGTAATCTCCTTGCCGCTGTATTCCACGAGCTTGCCCTCGGTGGTGTCGGGGTTGAGCGCCACCGGTTTGCCGGGCGTGACGAGCACGATGCGGAAGCTGCGGCGGGCCGGCATGCCGCTGAACGAGCCGCGCCTTGCGCCTATGGTGAGGCTGTGCGAGCTGTCGTCATAGCTTATGTCGATGGTGGAGTAGTGGCCTTTCTCGTAGTTGTAGTTGGTGCCTTCGTCCTCGTAGAGCATGAAGTTGCCGTCGGCCCCGGCATAGACGTACAGGCAGATGGAGTCGGCCTGGCGCTCGTTGCTCCACTGTATGGCCGGCCCGAAGGGCAGTATGGCTCCCTCGCGGACGAACACCGGTATGCGGCCGTAGGGCGCGTCAACCGTCAGCCGTTGCCCCCCGGCGTTGTGGCGGCCACTGTATAGGTCGTACCAACCGCACTGGCGGGGGAAGTAAACCTCGCGTGAGCGCGCCTTGTATTTGCCCACGGGGCAGGCCATGAGGGCCGGGCCGAACATCCACTGGTCGCCGATGCCGAGCACCCGGGCGTCGTCGGCGAAGTCCATGGCCAGTCCGCGCAGCATGGTATAGTCCTTGAGCCACACCCATCCGGCCATGGAGTAGAGGTAAGGCATGAGCCGGTAGCGCAGGCGGTGGTAGAAAGTGATGCTCTCGTAGGCCGGATGGCCCTCGGGAGCTATGTTCCACACCTCGCGCAGAGGCCACTGGCCGTGGGTGCGGTAGAGCGGTATGAAGCAGCCGAACTGGTTCCACCGCGCCTGCAGTTCGCGCCATTCGGCAAGGTCGGCGTTCTCGCGGCCCGTCTTGTCGAACAGTTTTTGTGCGGCCACGTAGCGTTTTTCAACGCAGAAGCCGCCCTGGTCCATGCCCCAGAAAGGTATGCCCGACATGGAGAAGTTGATGCCCGCCGTCATCTGCGCGCGCATATCCTCCCACCGTGTGCCTATGTCGCCGCTCCAGGTGGCCGTGCTGTAGCGTTGCAGTCCGGCGAAGCCGCTGCGCGTGAGCAGGAACACGCGGCGGTTAGGCTCCACTGAGCGTTGCCCGTTGTATATGGCGTCGGCGTTCACTATCGAGTAAGCGTTGAAATACTCGTCGCTCGTTCCCAGCGCAGTGGGGCCGCAGAGAGCCTTGCGGTAAGGCATGGGCGTGCAGTCGCGCACGTTGGGTTCGGAGGCGTCCATCCACCAGGCGTCGATTCCCTTGCCGTATTTAGAGTAGAGGTTGTCGTCCATCTGCTGCCAGAAGAGCTTGCGCGCGCCGGCCGAGTAGGCATCGTAGAAAGAGCCAACGTAGCCCGGGCCTACCCAGTCGCGTATGGAGTCGGCCACCGCCCGGCGGTACATCCATCCGTGGGAGTCTAATTCCTTGTAGTTGTCGGTGTTGCAGTAGAACTTTGGCCACACCGAGATCATGAACCGCCCGTGCATGGCGTGAACGCTGTCGAGCATCTGTTGCGGGTCGGGGTAACGCTTGGGGTCGAAGCGGTGGCTGCCCCACTGGTCGTCCTCCCAGTAGTTCCAGTCCTGCACTATGTTGTCCACGGGTATGCGCCTGCGGCGGAACTCGGCCAGCGTGGAGAGCACGTCGGCCTGAGTCTTGTAGCGTTCGCGGCTCTGCCAGAAGCCCATTGCCCACTTGGGCATCACCTGTGCGCGGCCCGTGAGGCGGCGGTAGCCGCTGATGATGCTGTCCATCGAGCTGCCCGCAATGAAGTAGTAGTCCATCTTTGGGTCCATCTCGCTCCATATGGACAGGCGGCCCTGTTCCTCGTCGGTTTGCGGGGTGGCAGCCTTGAGGCCGCAGTACGACGTGCCACCGTCGGGCTGCCACTCTATGTGCAGGGGCATGGGGCGGCCCTGCTCCATGCGCATGGTGAACTTGAACGAGTTGGGGTTCCACGCCGTGCGCCACCGTTCAGGCACAACGAGGCTGTCGCCGAGATACACCTTAACGTAGCCGGCGTAGTAGAGGATGAAGTGGTAGGTGGCTGTCTGCGGCGCGGTGAGCGTGCCTTCGTAGGTGACGGTGGAGCCGTCGAGCTTGAAGCCCTTGGGCAGGTTGCCTATTACGCCCGAGTGCTCAAAATATATGGAGTCCTCGCGGCGCACGAGCGTCTTGCCTTTCTTGTCGGTGTAAGTGCCTGTGAGCGCGCCGGGCTGTCCCTGCTTGTCGCGCAGCGAGAAGGCGTGGCAGAGCTGTTGGTAGTCGTTGGGGTTGCCCCAGCGGCAGTAGGAGTAGCTGTCCCAGAGCAGGCCGTAGCCCTTGGTGCTCATCACGAACGGCACCGACACCTTGGTGTTATATTGGTAAAGCTCCTCGTTGCGGCCTTTGTAGTTCATCTCTTCTGCCTGATGCTGCCCCAAGCCGTAGAAGGCTTCGTCGGCCGGACTGTCGAAGAGGGCGCGCCAAGAGTAGCCCGTGCGTTGCTTTTCGGAGAGCTTGTTGCGCTCAGCGGGCTTGCCCCAGTTCACCTCGCCGGGTGCCGACGGGCGGTAGCCCTCGGGCAGGGTGTCTTGTGGCGACACGTATTTAGTGAATGTCTTGCCGCCGCTTGCCGCCTCGCGCAGGAGCACACGGCCCGACTGCCTGTCGCGGAACACTATGGCTCCGGTGCTGCGGCTTACGCTTACGCGCAGCTTGCGGGTGGTTATGTCCACCGTGTCGCCGCGCTCGGTGGTGGAGCATTGCCCGGTGTATTGCTGCGGAACGATGACGAGGCTCTTGCGTCCGGACGGCAGCTCGTTGCCGGGCGCAGCCTCCACGCGAACTATGTCGTCGGTGATGACAGTCAGCCTTACTGTGCCGGCCGATGTCGGCGAGGTGCTTTTAAGTGGGATTGTGATGCCCTCTGGCGAGCTTGTGGGCGCGGCGGCCCCGGCGCATATCGCGCCCATCAAGGCAAGGCCGGCCAGTAATGTTTTTCTTGTTTTCATTCGTTTTAGTTTGTATGTGTGGCGCCGTTAGGGTAGGGGCGGCGCTATGGTTGCGGTAGTGGGGTTAGCCTTGTGGCTGCATGGTGGCCGGGGGCTGCCTTGAAGGCGGCCGGCCAGGTGCTTTAAAAAACACTACAAAGGTACGGATTTTCTATAAATCAAAGTAGTATGGGAGTGTTTTTTTGCGTCTGAAGACTTAGGCCGTTGCCTTAAATGCTTCTGATTTTTGTTTACAAAATGCTTGCCTGGGGCAAACGGCGTTGCAAAACAGGCCGTTTTGTGCTGCAAAAGAGCCTGTTTCGCAGCCTGAAACGGCCTGTTTGGACGTTCAAAACGGGCTGTTTTGCAACGCTTTGATAGCCAGGCGTTGGCTGACAGTGGCATTATTGCGAAATAATTTTACATAATTGAATGTTCCGTATGCATCGCAATATCGTTAAACAAAATTAAAAGCAAGCTCAATATCCCGCGTATGCAGGATTAAAGTAGTATTTTTGCAAGAAGAGCGGCCCGGAATTGTGGCTCTGCCGGTGGCCATGCAAGTATTGCGGCGGTACCGGGATGGAGCTTCAAGGCGGGTTGACATCGATGCGAAACTATAACATTAACAATATCTAAAGAACCAAACGAAACATTATGAGGCTGAAGAAACTAATCTCACCAATCCTGTGCGTGGCAATGCTTGCGACGGCATTGCCGGCCGGGGCGGCGAACGAGAGCAAACCGTCGAAGAAGAGTGTAATAACGGCCATGCGCGTGGCCAACGACTATTTCATGAACAAGTGGAGCGATCCGGGCCAGGTAATACCTTACCCCTCGCGCAAGAAGAACTACGAGGCCAACCTCTGGACTCGCGGATGCTACTTTGAGGGTCTGATGGACTTGTATGAGGTAGACCCGCAGCAGCGTTACATCGACTACGCCATTGAATGGGGAGAAAAGCACAACTGGGGCCTGCGAGGCACCAAGAACGGGGTGCTGCCGCGCAATGCCGACAACCTGTGCGCTGGGCAGACTTACATCTATCTCTACCAGCGCGACCCGAAGAAGCCCGAGCGATACATTAAGGCCATACGCTCGGCCATCGACACGATGATGGCTTCGAACAAGATAGACGACTGGTCGTGGATTGACGCCGTGCAGATGGCCATGCCGATTTTCGTGCAGATGGGCAACCTCACGGGCAACAGTGCCTATTATGACCGCGCCTATGATATGTATATGTTTACCAAGACGAAGCATGGCGACAACGGACTTTACAATCCCAAGGACTCGCTGTGGTGGCGCGACGCCGACTTCGACCCGCCATACAAGGAGCCTAACGGCGAGGACTGCTACTGGTCGCGCGGCAACGGATGGATTGTTATGGCCATGGCGCGTGTGCTGGAGCTGCTGCCGCCCGACGAGAAGCACCGCAAGGAGTATGAGACTATGCTCGTGTCGATGTGCAAGGCTCTGAAGCCGCTGCAACGCGAGGACGGATTCTGGAACGTGAGCCTGCACGACCCGTCGAACTATGGTGGCAAGGAGCTTACCGGAACCGCAATGTTTGCATACGGCATGGCTTACGGAGTGAACCACGGTCTGCTCGATGCCAAGGAGTTCGCGCCCGTGATATACAAGGCATGGAACGCCATGGTGAAGGACTGCCTGCACCCCAACGGTTTCCTCGGATACGTGCAGGGAACGGGCAAGGAGCCGAAGGAGGCACAGCCCGTGACCTACGACCGCGAGCCGGACTTTGACGACTACGGCCTCGGGGCTTTCCTCATGGCTGGAGCCGAGATAACGAGGATGAAGTAAAGGCAAAAGCATAAAAAGCCAAAGGGGTGAAAAGACTTAACTTTTCACCCCTTTGGCTTTTTATGCTTTCCTGCTGCTTTCGCGTATTTTTTGTATTGTGGGTATCACCTTGCGGATGGGCTTGGCCTGGCCGTTGATGTGCTTAAGCAGTATGCGGCAGGCCGTCTCGCCCATCAGCCGGCTTTGGTCTTCGATGGTGGAAAGGGCGGGCGAGGTGCATTCGGCGTATTCCACGTCGCTGAACCCTATGAGTGCCACGTCGCCGGGCATGGTGAGGTAGCAGGCTTTTATGGCCTTCATGGCGGCGAAGAGCAGCGTGTCGTTGAGGGCGATGATGGCGTCGGGGCGTTCCTTCCGGGTGAGCAGGCGCATGGCTGCACGGGTGGCCGCGTCGGGGCTTAGGTCGGTGTAGGCCACGTAGTCGGGCCTTACTGGCAGGCGGCAGTCGTGCAGGGCTTCTATGTAGCCATGCTTGCGCTCTACCACCATCTTCATGCGGCTCGGCCCGCAGAGTATGGCTATCCTGCGGCAACCCTGCCTGGCAAGGTGGCACGTGGCCTTGTAGGCCGCCTCAACGCTGTCGGCCGTTACCGAAGAGAAGTCGGGCGTGGGTATGTCGCGGGCTACGAAAACCACCGGCAGTCTCTCGTCTGCGAGGCTGTAAAAGTGGCCGAAGTCTTCGGTCTCTTGCGTCACGCTGGCTATGATGCCCGCCACGTGGAGGTTGCGCAGGCTCTGCACGTTGCACCGCTCTTCCTCGTAGCTTTCGTGCGAGTTCATGCTGATTACGGCATACCCTTCCTGCGCCGCCACCTGTTCGATGCCGTCGAGGATTGACGAATAGAACAGCGTTACGGCGTGGGGCACTATCACGCCGATGAGCGGCAGTTGACCGCTGCGCAGGCTGTCGGCGATGAAGTTCTTGGTGTAGTTCATCTCGCGGGCGGCCTGCACCACTTTCTCGCGCGTGGCCTTGCTTATGGCAGGGTTGCCTTGCAGCGCGCGGCTCACCGTGGCTATGCTTATGCCGAGCTTTGCGGCTATGTCCTTGAGCGATGCAGCACCTTTTGTGGTCATTGTCATGGGGTTGTGGTTGTGGGAGTGGTAATGGCTTGTGCCGTAAAAAAAGGAACATCCGCCATCGGGAATGGCGGGCGGCGCGTGGCCGGGCTTTCCCAATGGCGGATGGCGCTTGTGGCATGGCAGTCCGCGCGGCTCAATCCATGCAGGCCGCCATGCTTTGGAACGGAGGCGTCAGGCTTCCTCTTGTGCCTCGGCCTCTTTCAGCCGGTCGTCTATGTTGTCGCCTTCAGTGGGCTTAAGCTCCTCGTCGAAGTCGGTGATGTCGCTGGCCACGAGGATGTTGTACCACTGCAGCAGCTTCTTGATGTCGCTGTTGTGTACGCGGTCGCGGTCGAAGTCGGGCAGCACCTTTGCGAAGTATTCGCGCAGCTCGTCGCCGGATGCCTTCCTGTAGTCTATCGATGCAGGCTTGCCCTGCTCAAGGTTCTTTATGCTGGTGAGCACCTTGTGCAGTGGCACGTCCTCGGTCTCGGTATACATGGCGATGTCGGCCAGCGACGTTATGCGGTCGGCGGCAAAAGCCGGAAGCCTGCGGTGGCTCTCGTCCAATGCCTCGATGATGAGGCTGTTCTTGGCCCTTGATACAAGTTTGTAAAGTCCCGGCTTGCCCGAGATGGATAAGATAGTCTGTAACATGCTTGTCGTTTATTTCAGTTTGTTGATAAGTTGGTCTATTTGGTCGTCTATGTCGTGGCACCCGTCGTTGATGATGGTGAAGTCGCAGCGGCGTTCCACCTCGGCTTGCGGCAGCTGCCGCGCCATCCATTCGCGCGCTTTGGCTTCGGTGATGCCGTCTCTGGCCATTACCCTTTGCAGGCGGAGGCTCTCGGGGGCGGTCACTGCCACTACCACGTCAACAAGTCGGTCGAAGCCCGACTCGTAGATGATGGCGCATTCCATCCACCTTGCGCCGCTTTGCATGAAGTCTTCGGCAACGGCGGGATGCACGATGGCGTCTATCGCCTTGGCGTTTTTTTCGGAGGCGAGGAGGAATGCAGCCACTTTCGCCTTGTCTAAGCGGCCTTCCGAGTATGTGCCTTCGCCTATGAGCTTGGTGAGCGACTCCATGATGGCTGGCGACGTGCGCATGAACCGCTTGGCTGCGCTGTCGCAGTCGTACACGGTGATGCCCCGCCCGGCCAGCTTGTGGCATACATAGCTTTTCCCGCTCCCTATGCCCCCGGTGATGCCTATTTTCATTCTTCTTCTATTAGATAGTCAACCTGGGTGACATCGAGCGACGGGCGCGAGATGCCGTTGGGCATGGCCCTGAGGTGGATGTTGCACTTGTCCGACGGGTTCTTGCGTATTTCGTTGTAGTCGGCCACGACAACGAAATCCTCCGGCGACATGGCCTTGAACTGGCTTACGCCCGTTACGAACCTCACCGTGACTTTAGACGGGAACGTGCGCAGCACTTTCCCCTCGGGCATGTTTATGCCCTTGATGGGTATGTCGGTGATTTGCTCTTCGGTGAGCACATCGGTGTGGAAAGCCACTTTCACCTTTTCAGGCACGGCTTTCACGCCGCGGATTTTCTGCAGATTGCAGGTTATTGAGAGGGTATCGCGGAAGTTGGCGTAGTTCAGTGGCTCGGTGTAAATGGCGCTTATGCTGTCCAGTTTCTCCTTGGATGCATAGATGCTCACGCTGTCGGGGAAGTATTCCACGTGGGAGATGAAGTACAGGTGCTCGGGTATCACACGTCCGGTCCACTTTACCGGCACCCGCTTGCTAAGCCCGTAGTTGTAAAACAGCTCAAGCTTGTCGGGCTTGGAACCAACGATTTTGGTGGATGCGGAGAGCTGTTGGTATGTCAGTCGCTGCAGTTCGGCCGCAGTTATGGTGCTGTAGCCGTTGCCTTTGGCGTATGTCTTGAAGTTTAGGGTGATTGGGCGCGTGCCTTCGCCGTACAGGTAGCTTATGAGCATCAGGCCCTTGTCGCGCAGTGTCACCTTTATAGTGTCGGTGTCGTCGGATGTAAGCACAACATTCTTCGGCACGTTTACGATTCTTACCGGAACCTCCACCTCTTGCTCGTAGGTTTCGTTGAGCGTCATCATCAGCCAGAAGATGCCTGCCAGCGCAAGGAAAAACAAAAAGGTCAGAAACTCCTTGTTCACTGAACTGAACAAGAAGTTTCTGGCCATTTCCTTTATGTTGCGCCGGCTGCCCATTTACTTTGCAATCTGCGAGCTTGTCGGATCTTTGAATATGTAGCCCTTGTCTACCTTAATGACAACGCCGCGCGCAATCTCCACTTCCACGATGTTGGCAGCGAGGTCGATTCTCTTCACTGTGCCGTAGATGCCTCCGCCTGTCACAACCGCTGTTCCCTCGGCTATGGAGTTCTGGAACTTCTGGATTTCTTTCTGCTTTTTCTGCTGCGGCCTTATCATGAAGAAATACATGATGGCGAACATAGCGACCATCAGGATGATGAAGCTCATGCTGCTTCCTCCTTGTGCGGCCTGTGCGGCCAGGACTGTTGTAGTCATAATTGTTGTTGTCTTTATTGGTTGTTTTGTTCGTTTTCGTTTTCTGTTTCGGCTTCAAGGACATTGCCATCGGTTGTAGCCTGCTCCTCTGCCTTTGCGTCGTTGTTGGCCTCTGCGTCCTTTTCTTTCTTGCTCTTAGGCTCATTTATGTGCTTCAAGAGGCGCCCCGTGTTTATCAAGTGCCGTGCTATGGCATCGAGCATACCGTTGATGTATCCTCCGCTGCGTGGGGTGCTGTAAAGCTTGGCGATGTCGACGAACTCGTTGATGGTGACGCTTATGGGGATAGTGGGGAACGTCATGATTTCCGCGAGGGCTATTTGCATTATCACGATGTCCATGTATGCCAATCGGTTGAAGTCCCAGTTGTGCGACGCCTCGCTCATGTACCTTTGGTATTCGTCTGCGTTCATTATGGTGGCGCGGAACAGCTTGCGGGCGTAGTCGCGGTCTTCCTCGTTGTCATATTCGGGCAGCAGTTCCTGCTTCGCACCGTTTTTCTCGTCGAATCGCTTTATTGTCTTGAGCACGAACGTGTCAACTATTTCCTTGTCGTCGTTCCAATAGAGGCTTTGTTCCTCAAGCAGTGCGTCCAGTTCCTCGTTTTCCTGTATGAGCGTGCGGTATATCTTGCGCCACAGTTCTCGGTCGGCGGCGTATGAGTCCTCCGTGCTTGCCATGTAGTCGCTGTAGATCTGGCTGTCTGTTATCTGCTTGTAAAGCTTCTTTATGAACTCAACGTCGTTGTCCCAAGTCTTTTTCTGCGTCTCCATGAAGTCGTTGAGCATCTTGTTCTCTTCGAGTTGGAGTGCGAACCTGTTGTATGCGAACTTCTGCGATGGCATTTCCGTGCCTTCGCGCCTGGCCCTGGCCTGTGCCAGTTCGAGGTGCTTGCGCGCCTCTTTCGTTATGCTCACGATCAGCGCGAGCAGATAGTTATATAGGTCGTAGGCCTTCGAGAGGCTGAAGAACAGCTCCTTCTCGGCGGTGTCAATGTTCTTGTTGCCGTTTTGATAGTACGCATAGGTTAACTGGACTACCTTTATCCTTATTATTTCTCGGTTTATCATATCTTCTAATGTAGATTCACTAATCCTTGCTTATGCCTGGCTCGGCTTTCGCTTGCCATCGAGTGCAAATTTAGATAAAAATCCTTTATGATGCAAGAAATACGTTATTATATTGAGTTTTTTTTAGATAATACTTGCCCGTTTGGATAAAAACGACTACCTTTGCACCGCTTTTTCAAGCACATCGATGTTTATTCGTGTGATGGTGAATTAAGCAAACGAGATTCAAACTTAATTTAGAGTAACACTTTTAAGAGATGAAAGAGATTACGCTCGAAGGCACAAAGCGTGTCGAGACTGGCAAGAAAGCCACGAAGTTGCTTCGCAAGGAAGGCATGGTTCCCTGCAACGTATATGGTGAGAAGAAGGGTGAGGACGGCCTGCCCGTTGCCCTTTCCTTCGCAGTGTCGGAGAGGGAGCTTCGCAAGATTGTCTACACTCCCCACATCTACGTTATTAACCTCGTCATCGATGGCGAGAGCCACACAGCCGTGCTCAAGGAACTGCAGTTCCATCCCGTGACGGATGCAGTGCTCCACGTAGACTTCTACGAGGTGAACGACCAGAAGCCCATCACCATCGGAATCCCCGTCAAGCTCAACGGTCTTGCCCAGGGTGTGCGCGATGGTGGCCGCATCAACCTCTCCATCCGCAAGATCAACGTCACCGCTCCCTATCAGGTTATCCCGGAGCACCTCGATATCGATGTTACCTCGTTGCAGCTCGGCAAGAGCATCAAGGTGGGCGACCTCCACTTCGAGGGTCTTGAGCTTGCCACTCCGGCCAATGTTATCGTATGTTCAGTCAAGGCCACCCGTGCATCGCGTTCGGCCGCCGCAGCAGAAGCCGCCGGTAACTAATGGACAAATACTTGATTGTTGGGCTGGGGAATGTCGGCCAGGAGTACGACATGACCCGCCACAACACAGGATTCATGGTATTGGACGCTTTTGCAAAAGCGTCCAATATTGTTTTTGACGACCGCCGTTACGGTTTCGTGGCCGAGGCCAGCCTGCGCGGGCGCAAGCTCGTGCTGCTCAAGCCCTCCACGTTCATGAACCTCAGCGGCAACGCCGTGCGCTATTGGCTGGCCAAGGAGAAGATAGACGTTGAGCGTATGCTTGTCGTGGTTGACGACCTGGCCCTGCCCCTTGGCGCGCTTCGCCTGAAGGCCTCCGGCAGCAACGCCGGCCACAACGGCTTGGGCAACATACAGTCGGTGCTTGGCACCGAGCGCTATTGCCGCTTGCGTGTGGGCATTGGCAACGATTTCCCGCGTGGGATGCAGGTGGAGTGGGTGCTCGGCCGCTACAGCGACGACGAGCTTAAGGTGCTTGCCCCGGCCATCGACACGGCTTGCGAGATGATAAAGAGCTTCGTGCTCTCGGGCGTAGACTTCACTATGAACCAGTATAACAAGAAAAAGTAAATGGCGAGCGAGGCAAGGATAGACAAATGGCTCTGGGCGGCGCGCATCTTCAAGACGCGCTCCATCGCCGCCGATGCCTGCAAGAACGGCCGCGTAACCATTGGCGGCGCCAATGTAAAGCCATCGCACATGATAAAGGCGGGCGAGACGGTCAACGTCCGCAAGCCCCCCATTACATATTCGTTCAAGGTGCTCCAGCCGATAGAGCAGAGGGTGGGGGCAAAGCTGCTGCCGCAGATTTACGAGAACGTAACCGCCCCCGAGCAGTACGAACTTCTGGAAATGACGCGCATCAGCGGCTTTGTTGACCGTGCGCGAGGCACCGGCCGCCCCACGAAGAAAGAGCGCCGCTCTCTCGATGCATTCATCGGCCCCTCGCTTGAGGGCTTTGACGACTGGGATGCCGACGACGAAGATTGATTCAGGATTATCTTTTAACTAAAAACTTCATCAGATTATGAAACCATTGAAAAAACTGTTCGTGGCCGCCGCAGCCCTGCCTTTGCTCGTGGCGTGCGACCCGGCCGGCGACACCTACGCCGGAATCATGGGCGGCAACGCCAATAACAACACTGCGGCATACGCCAACACGGCATACGCCTACGTTGGCTTTGGCTCCTATGGCTCTTGGCACATTGAGGCCGGTGCAGGCTCCGAGTGGTGCAGTTTTGCCGCCACGAGCGGGCGCGGCGGCATGTTCTACACCATACCCGTGCGCCTTTCGCCAAACACCACCGGCTCGGAGCGCAGCTCGCTCTTCACCGTTAGGGACGATGCCGACGGTGGCGACGTTTATTGGTCGTTCCGTTTGTGGCAGTATGCCACACGCGGCGACGGCAGCCTTGGCAGCTCGCCCCTCGTGAGCGCCATCACCGGTGACGACGGAAGCAGCATATCGCTGCGCTACGACACGCTCAGCCGCCCCACGATGCTCCTTATAGAGAAGGCCGGTGCCACCCTCAGCCGTCTCGAAATAACATACGGAGTGAAAGACTCTTCCATCGCAGTGGTCGATGGAAGGGCTACTTTGCGAGGCACGTGCGACCAGGGCTACCAGCCCGAGCGGCTCACTTCGCAGACCGACACTGTGGGCTATTACCAGCAGCTTATGCTGCCCGGCAGCTACGAGGCGTTCAACGTAGAGCGCCATATCGCGGGCGGCGAGGTCATGGCCCAGGCCCTGCTTTACACAAATGGCAGCTTCCGCACTGGCAGTGCCGACGGCGAGTACACTGCCGACAGCCTCAGCTGGCTCCACCGCAAGGCCGACGGAACACAGCTCGTTGAGCGTCTCAAGCTCAGTTATAGCGAGAACAGCAACCGCTGCCAGACGGTGGACGTGAACCAGCTGCTGCTCGGCGTTGAGGAGTGCAACCCCTACCAGCTCATAGCCTTGTTCCGCGATGCCCGCGGCAGCTTTATCATCTCTGAGGCCGAGGCTGCCGACGGCAAGTACACCGTGGCTACCACGCTCAATGCCGACAAGAGTGTCAACACGATGACCGTAACCGACAAGGACGGGGGCAGGGTTACATACACGTTCGACTATTACACTACGCTGCCCTGATGGTCAACTTGGCAATATTCGTTTCGGGCAACGGCACCAACTGCGAGAACATCATACGCCACTTTGCCGGAAGCCCATCCGTGCGCGTGGCCCTCGTGCTGAGCAATCGCCCCGATGCCTTCGCCCTCGTGCGCGCCGCCCGCCTGGGTGTGCCTACGGAGGTAATGGCAAAGGCCGACTTTGCCGACGAGGCCAAGCTCATGGGCCTCATGTCGCGCTACGGCATCGACTTCATAGTGCTGGCCGGCTTCCTGCTCATGGTGCCGCCATTCCTCACCGAGCGCTATCAGCGCCGCATCGTCAACATCCACCCCGCCTTGCTGCCCAAGTATGGCGGCAAGGGGATGTACGGCCACCACGTGCATGAGGCAGTGCGGGCATCGGGCGATGAGGAGACGGGCATCACCATCCACTACGTTAGCAACGTTTGCGATGGCGGCGAGATAATATTCCAGGCCAAGACCCCGGTGTTGCCTGCCGATACACCCGACGACATTGCCGCCTCGGTGCAACGCCTTGAGCAGCGTTACTATCCCGAAGTGATAGAGCGGGTGGTCATGGAGCTTGCCTGACAAGCCTTGGCCATAAGCGCCACCTAACTATATGTAACTGCCCCGGAAGCCAAGAAAACGCGCTTCCGGGGCAGTTGTTTTTATACCGAACAGCTTTCGTTAGATTCCAAAACGATTTCATTCAACCCAAAATCGCCATTAGACTTCGGTCAGATTTCGTGCTGTTGCCAGCCCCTCTCCCGTCTCCCTATAATGGGAGAAGCTCGGTTTTGGCGACGGATGTAGCGGGCTACATCGAGAAAAACGGAAAGCCAGATGGCGACAGCAGTGCGGAAGGCGGATGAAGAGCCAACAATCAAGTGAAAATGTTGTTTTGGCGGCTAACGGCCGATTGGGGTTCAATTGTAGTGCTTGCTGAAAAATATCTACAACAATGCTTCCGAGAATGGCTCGTTTCTGT
This sequence comes from uncultured Prevotella sp., assembly GCA_944320105.1. GTDB lineage: Bacteria > Bacteroidota > Bacteroidia > Bacteroidales > Bacteroidaceae > Prevotella. Next base: position 36,378 of record CALUGA010000017.1, read on the forward strand.
CCGGCTTCACTTTCGCCTGCAAATGGCGAAACCTCACGGCGGTTTGTATATGTGGTTGACGTTAAGCGAGTTGGGCATTGAGTATGGCGTAATTCGGCCTCCGAATGGGTTAAAATTGAGGGCAAAATGCCCTCAAACCGCCCTTTTTGGGGTGTTTTCGGGCCTTGAATATGTGCCGTTTGGCGTTTCGAAACGTACCGTTTGGCCTCCCAATACGGCACGTTTTGCACTGCCGAACGGCCTTTTTTGCAGCAATGCGGCGGCAGGGTGGGGCGGAAACGGGGCGCAGGGCACGGCCTCGTTTCTATTTCGCCTGTTCGTGGCTATGCTTTTTTCTGCATAATTTCTTTACAAATCCAACAGCCATGGCGGCTTGCCTACAGATGGGCAGCGGGCGGGCTGTTTCCTCTGCCTGAGGCTTGCCACTGTGCCTGAGGCTTGCCATTTTGCCCTCCATTGCAGCGTTTTCGGCAGAAATGCGCCCTTACGGCTGCCCTTTGTGCGGATTTTTTGTTACCTTTGCAGCCCAATGGGCGGCTTCCCGGCTGCGGGGCTGTGCTTCGCTGTGCCGGCAAGCGCGCCCTTAGCGCGCCACGGCGCGCGGCCATCCCGCCACGGTTGGCGGGTGGAGTGCTTGTCTAACCTCCATTAAAAAACAAGGAAATGAACAAAACAAGAGTACAAGTGAGTGTGCTGTTCATGCTGTTCGGCATACTGTTCTGCGTTTGCCTGATAACGGCAAACGTGCTTGAGACCAAGCAGATGGCCTTCGGGCCTGTGACAATCACCGGCGGGCTGCTGGTGTTCCCCGTGTCCTACATTATCAACGACTGCGTGTGCGAGGTGTGGGGATTCCGCCGCGCGAGGCTCCTCATCTGGGTGGGCTTCGCCATGAACTTCCTTTTCGTGATGTTCGGTGCGCTGGCCGACGCCATCCCCGGCGCCCCTTACTGGACTGGCGACAGCGGTTTCCACGCTGTGTTCGGGCTTGCCCCGCGCGTGGCCGGAGCCTCGTTTGTGGCCTTCCTTGTGGGGTCGTTCATCAATGCCTACGTGATGAGCCGCATGAAGCTTTCGCAAGGAGGCCGCCACTTCTCCGTGAGGGCTGTGGCGAGCACCGTGCTCGGCGAGACGGCCGACTCTCTGGTGTTCTTCCCACTGGCCCTCTCCGGCGTGGTGCCAATGAGCCAGATGCCCTCGCTCATCATCTCGCAGGTGGTGCTCAAGACGCTCTACGAGGTGGTGGCCCTGCCGCTCACCGTGCGTGTGGTGCGCTTCACCAAGCGGCACGAGGGCGAAGACGTTTACGACCGTGGCATAAGCTACAACATTTTCAACGTGCGGGGCATATAGAACTATGCCTGTGCTCAACAACTAAAATGACAGAAAAAATGGCAAATACCGACAACCGCAAGGACGAGGGGCTGCAGGCCCTCGGTTCAACTACGAAATATTCAACCGACTACGCCCCCGAGGTGCTTGAGACCTTTGCAAACAAGCATCCCGAGAATGACTATTGGGTGCAGTTCATCTGCCCCGAGTTCACCTCGCTCTGCCCCATAACCGGGCAGCCCGACTTTGCCGAGATACGCATAATGTACATCCCGGGCGAGCGCATGGTAGAGAGCAAGAGCCTTAAGCTCTACCTATTCAGCTTCCGCAACCACGGCGACTTCCACGAGGACTGCGTTAACATCATCATGAAAGACCTCGTGAGGCTCATGCAGCCAAAGTACATCGAGGTAGTGGGGCTGTTCACCCCGCGTGGCGGAATCAGCATCCATCCCTACGCCAACTACGGCCGCCCCGGCACGAAGTATGAGCAGTTGGCCCTCCGGCGGCTTGAGAACTACGCGGGTTGAGGCACTGCCAAGAGGAAGCAAACAAGCATACGTCCTCTAACTCCTTAGCGTAGCGATAATTCCTCATAACTCCTTTAACTCCTTATTTATAACTCATTTGAATAAGAACTTTGCGGCTATTCAATATATCATGGCATAGATGGCACACCATTTTAGCAAGCATCGTCAAACGGCAACGCCTTTGCCCCGTGGGGGCAGGGGGCGGGCAGGGGCTTTAAGGAGCCTCGCCGTGCTCGTTCTGTGCTTGCTTGTGGCCGTCGGTTCGCTTGCCGGGGAGCGCAGGAAAGTGGGCGTGGTGCTCAGCGGCGGCGGCGCCAAGGGCATGGCCCACATAGGGGTGCTCAAGGTGATTGAGCGCGCCGGCATCCCTGTTGACTACGTGGTAGGCACCAGCATGGGCGCCATCGTGGGCGGACTTTACTCCATCGGCTACGACGCCAATACGCTCGACTCGCTCGTGCGCTGCCAGGACTGGCGCTACCTGCTTTCCGACATGGTGGAGCCGCACAACCAAAGCATGCGCGGAAGGTACAACCAAAGCACCTACCTCCTGTCGCGCCCCATCATCCGCACCACGGGGCTGGCAGCCGAGGGCGGCCTCGTCTCAGGCCACAACCTTTCAAACCTCTTCTCGTGGCTCACCGTAGGCTACCACGACTCCATCAGCTTCGACAACTTGCCCATACCCTTTGCCTGCGTGGCCACCGACATGGTTGACTACTCCGAAGTTGTGTTCCGCAGCGGATGGCTCTCGCAGGCCATGCGCGCCAGCATGGCCATACCCGGCGTGTTCACCCCCGTGCGCATCGACTCGATGGTGCTCGTTGACGGCGGACTTAAGAACAACTACCCCGTTGACGTGGCGCGGGGCATGGGTGCCGACCTCATCATCGGCGTAACGCTGCAAAAGCCGGCCCGCAAGGCGTCGGAGCTTAACAATGCCATGGACATACTCCTGCAGCTTGTGGACTTCAGCGTGAAGAACAAGTTCGACGACAACGTGAGCCATACCGACGTGCAGGTGGCGGTTGACGCGGAGAAGTTCACCTCCATGAGCTTCTCGCCCCGAGCCATCGACTCGCTCATAACCATCGGCGAGGAGGCCGCCATGGCCCAGTGGGATTCGCTCATGGCTCTTAAGCGCGCCATAGGTCTCGATTCGGCATACGCCCCGCCGCCCCGCCACAGGGCTGCCAGTGCCGGCAAGCCACAGCGCGTGAGGCTCGCAGTGGTCGACTTTGAGGGCGTGAGCAGTGGCGACAGCCGCTACCTGCGGCGCAAGTTCGGCATTGCCGAGGGCGACAGCGTGAGCGCCGAGACGCTTGAGGCCGTCATGGCGTCGCTGCGCTCCGACCTCATGTATTCCTCTGCCGAGTACAGCCTGCGCCAGATGGCCGGCGGCTACTGGCTGCGCATAGTGGCAGGGCGGCGCAAGGTTACGCAGCTCAACCTCGGGGTGAGATTCGACACCGAGGAAACCGTGGCCCTGCAGGCCAACAGCGACTTCCGCCTGCCCACGCGGCTGCCGGTGGAGGTGTCGGTGACGGGTCGCCTGGGCCGCCGCTACATGGCCAACGTGGCCGCCACGGTGATGCCCGCCAACAGGGGTAACTGGACGGTGGACTACACCTTCCGCTACAACGACATCAACATATACGACGAGGGCAGGCGCGACTTCAACGTTACTTACGACTACCATTCGCTGACGCTGGGGCTTATAAGCTTCAACCTGCGCAACTTCACCCTCGACCTGGCAGCCCGGTGGGAAAACTTCAACTACGGCACCATGCTTTCCGGCGAAGAGCGCAGCGGCATGGTGTTTGGCGATGAGCACCTATACAGCTACAACCTATGGCTGCACTACAACTCTGAGAACGACCGCTACTTCACCACACGGGGAGCGTCGCTCGAAGCCGGCTATTCGCTCTACACCGACGATTTTGTGCATTACCGCTCGGGCGACCCCGTCCACGTGGTGGGCGGACGCTGGCGCTTCGCCCTCAGGCTGACAGACCGCTTCGCCCTCCAACCTTCGGTATATGGGCGGATGCTCCTTGGAGGAGAGAAGCCCTGGTGCCTGAGCAACTTCATCGGGGGCGACTTTGCAGGCCATTACGTGGAGCAGCAGATGCCTTTCGCCGGCATTGGCAACATTGAGATGGCCGACAATGCGCTCGTGGCCGTGGGGCTGAAGGCGCAGCAGCGCATCATGGACAACAACTACGTGATGGTGCGCGCATCGTTCGCGCTCGACGCCGACAAGCTGCGCTACCTCTGGCAAAGTCCGCTCCTGCATGGCTACCAGCTGTCGTGGGCCTACAACTCCATGTTCGGCCCCGTCAACGCCAACCTTGGCTATTCGAGCAAGAGCAAGCGCGTGTTCTTCTACCTCAACCTTGGCTTTGAGTTCTGAGTGGCGTCGCCGTGTATTGTCAGGTTCGGGCAGCATAATGCCATGTGGGGGTTGCAGAAACGGGCAGGCTTCAGGCGTAATTATAGCTTAGGCTTGGTAATATGCAGTAACAAGGGAAAATATCTCCCTTGTTGTTTGATTTATTCCGATAATATTCCTTATATTTGTGGCTGTGAAGCTGTTCGCACAGATGCTTTTGAAACTGCCTGCGGGTAGGCTTGTGGCGTCTGGCCATGCGGGCAGTATGCAGCAGGCTGCGCGTATTTATATAATGTGTGTTTTAGTGAGCGGGTCTCACTGTTTAAAATCAGGAGAAGGTTATGAAGAAAAGAATCCAGTTCAGTCTCGTCTACAGGGACATGTGGCAGTCTTCAGGCAAGTTCCAGCCACGCAAGGACCAGTTGGAGTGCATTGCTCCGGTCATAATCGACATGGGGTGCTTTGCCCGTGTGGAGACAAACGGCGGCGCCTTTGAGCAGGTCAACCTGCTTGCAGGCGAGAACCCTAACGCCGCCGTGCGGGCGTTCTGCAAGCCATTCAACGACGTGGGCATAAAGACCCACATGCTCGACCGCGGACTCAACGCCCTGCGTATGTATCCCGTACCCGACGACGTGCGCAGGCTCATGTACAAGGTAAAGCACGCCCAGGGCGTGGACATAACCCGCATATTCTGCGGACTCAACGATGTGCGCAACATCATCCCCAGCATCAAGTGGGCCGCAGAGGCCGGCATGACGCCGCAAGGCACGCTCTGCATAACCACGTCGCCCATACATACCGTTGAGTATTACAGTGAGATAGCCGACCGCCTCATCGAGGCCGGCGCGCCCGAAATATGCCTCAAGGACATGGCGGGCATAGGCCAGCCGGCCATGCTGGGCGCGCTTACCAAGGCAATAAAGACGAAGCACCCCGACATCATCATACAGTACCACGGCCATTCGGGACCCGGCCTCTCCATGGCTTCCATCCTTGAGGTTTGCAACAATGGCGCCGACATCATCGACACGGCCATCGAACCGCTCAGCTGGGGCAAGGTGCATCCCGACGTGATATCCGTGCAGAGCATGCTTAGGAACGAGGGCTTCGACGTTCCCGACATCAACATGGGAGCGTATATGCAGGCCCGCTCGCTCACCCAGGAGTTCATAGACGACTGGCTGGGCTATTTCATCAACCCGGCCAACAAGCACATGTCGTCGTTGCTGCTCGGCTGCGGACTGCCCGGGGGCATGATGGGATCCATGATGGCCGATATGGGCGGCATACGCAACGTTATCAATGGCATACGCCGTGGCAAGGGCGAGGCAGAACTGAGCATGGACGACATGCTTGTGCGCCTGTTCGACGAGGTGGCCTACGTGTGGCCGCGCGTGGGCTATCCGCCACTGGTCACTCCGTTCTCGCAGTATGTAAAGAACATTGCCTTGATGAACCTGCTCACCATGACCCAGGGCAAGGGCCGTTTCGTGATGATGGACGACTCCATGTGGGGCATGATTCTTGGCAAGAGCGGCAAGGTGCCGGGCGATATCGACCCGGAGCTGGTGGCCCTGGCCGAGAAGCAGGGGCGCAAGTTCACCGCCGATGACCCGCACACTCTGCTTGCCGATGCCCTCGACGGCTTCCGCGCGGAGATGCAGAAGAACGGTTGGGAGGCCGGACCCGACGACGAAGAGCTGTTTGAACTGGCCATGCACCCGGAGCAGTACCGCAACTTCAAGAGCGGGCAGGCCAAGAAGAATTTCCTTGCCGACCTGCAAAAAGCTAAGGATGCGCGCCTTGGCTCGCAGCTCACGCCCGAGCAGCTCTCGGCACTGAAACACGCCAAGGCCGATGCCATAGTGGCTCCGCTGGGCGGACATCTCTATTATGAGTTTGGCGGGGCAAGCGAGTGCGCCCCCTGCCTGGATCCGTTCATTGGCCAGCACTACAAGGAGGGCGACACCTTCTGCTACATACAGGCCAAGTGGGGCGAGATAGTGCCGGTGCCGTCGGACCTCGGCGGCAAGCTGGTTGAGATAGTTGCACGGCAGGGAGCTAAAGTGCGCCGGGGCGACATCCTCGGTTGGATAGAGCGCGACCGCTGACTTTGGTTTTTGGAACTGCTATACAAAACTGATTCAAACGATGCAATCGCAATTTGTAACAGACCTTATAAATAAGTACTATCCCGCCGACGACGACCTGCGCCGCCTGCTGCTAAGGCACAGCCGCGACGTGGCCGACCGTGCTGTGGCCATCGCCGACCGTCACCCCGAGCTGCAACTCGACCGCCAGTTTGTGGAAGACAGCGCCATGCTCCACGACATCGGCATCTTCATGACCGACGCGCCAAGCATCTTCTGCCACGGCTCTGACCCTTACATTCGCCACGGCATCCTCGGTGCGAGGCTTGTGAGGCAGGCCGGCTACGAACTCCATGCCGGTGTGTGCGAGCGCCACACCGGCGCAGGCATCAGTCGCAGGCAGGTGGAAGGGCAGCATCTGCCCTTGCCACCGGCCGACTACGTGCCGCTTACCATGGCCGAGCAGGTGGTTTGCTATGCCGACAAGTTCTTCTCCAAGTCGCACCCCGACCGTGTGCGCACTGTGGAGCAGGCTGCCAAGAGTCTTGCCAAGTTTGGCCCGGATGGCGTGGCCCGCTTCATGCGTTGGGCCGAGATGTTCGAGTGAGGCGGGCTTCCCGGGCTTTGGTTTCGCTTGTCGCATACTGTATTTATCACTGGAACTCGCCTAAGTCATTTCCCGATGCGAATTAGGGAAAGGGCTTGGGCGAGTTCCATTGCTATGGGGATGTTTGCGTAAATCCTTAACGTTAAATATTTGAAAGCAACGTGTTATTCGCCATTTTATAGCTAATTTTGCAGCCGTGAGAAAAAAAACAGTGCTTTTCTTGATGCTGTTCGCCTTCATTTTCGTGATGGCGGACGTGCCTCGTGCGCCCTTTGCCGGTGTGCCAAGCACTGCTGCTACCCTTGATACTGGTCGGACTGCGCCCGATTCTTTGTCACTCCGCGATATGTCTGCCGTTCCGCTGTTCAATGCCGCAGAGTTGGCGGAGCAGCTGCGGCTCATTTCCGCCATCCCCTCGGCCAGCGGGGAGAAGGCCGGGCAGCAAGGCCCCGACACCACTAAGATGGACTCGCTGCAGTTGGCCATATACCATCACAACAAGGCTATCGACGACTCGTTGGCCTTCGACAGCCTTAACCGCCAGAAGAAAAACGGCATCGACGCACCTGTGGAGTATTCTGCCGAGGACTCGCTCATCTACGACGGCTCTACAGGGCTGGCCTATCTCTTTGGCGATTCGCACGTTAAGTACGAGAACATGGACCTTAAGAGCGACAAGGTTTATATGTCGATGGACAGCAGTCTCGTCCACGCCACTGGCTCGAAGGATTCCACGGGCGCGCTTTTCGGCACGCCGGTGTTTGTCATGGGCAGCGACACTTACGAGAGCGACACCATGGCTTTCAACTTCAAGACCAAGAAGGGGCTCATCAACGACGTTTATACCGCGCAGCAGGACGGCTTCCTCACCAGCGAGCTTTCCAAGCGTTCGTCTTCAGGCGAGCTGTTCCTGCAGCATGGTCGCTACACTACCTGCGACCAGCCTCACCCCGACTTCTACATAGCATTGTCGCGTGCAAAGGTGCGTCCGGGCAAGGATGTGGTGTTTGGCCCGGCCTACCTCGTCATTGCCGATGTGCCGCTGCCGCTCGCCGTGCCTTACGGCTTCTTCCCGTTCACCAAGAGTTACAGCAGCGGATTCATCATGCCCACCTACGGCGACGAGACTGAGCGCGGCTTCTACCTGCGCGATGGCGGCTATTACTTTGCCATAAGCGACAAGATGGACCTGAAGCTGATAGGCGAAATCTACACGAAGGGGTCGTGGGGATTGTCGGCTGCCTCCAATTACCGCAAGCGTTACCGCTACAGCGGCAGCTTCTACGCCAGCTACCAGAACACCGTTACGGGCGAGAAAAACATGCCCGACTATGCCAAGCAGACCAGCTTCAAGATTCAGTGGAGCCACCGTCAGGATGCCAAGGCCAACCCATTCCGCACCCTCTCGGCCAGCGTCAACTTCGCAACGAGCAGCTACGAGCGCAACAACCTTACGAGTATGTACAACCCGCAGAGCTATACGCAGAGCACACGTACATCGTCGGTGAGCATGACCAACACCTTCTCTAACATCGGCCTTACCATCAGCACCACCATGAACCTCAACCAGAACATGCGCGACTCAACCATAGCGATGACGCTGCCCGACGTCAACATATCGCTGAGCCGCCTCTACCCGTTCAAGCGGAAGAAGATGGCGGGCAAGGAAAGGTGGTATGAGAAAATCTCGCTCAGCTACACCGGACAGCTCTCCAACTCCATAACGACCAAGGAAAACCTGCTGCTCCACTCCAGCCTGACGCGCGACTGGCGCAACGGAATGCAGCACAGCATACCCATAAGCGCCAACTTCACGCTCTTCGACTACCTTAACATCAACCCCTCGTTCACCTTCACCGACCGTATGTACACAAACAAGGTGATGCGTTCGTGGGATCCTGAGGCGCAGCGCGAGGTCACCGATACAATCGATGGCTTCTACAACATATACAACTGGCGCATGAGCGTGTCGGCCTCTACCAAGCTCTACGGTATGTACGTGCCGTGGAAGAAGCTCTTCGGTGGCAAGATCATTGCCATCCGCCACGTGTTCACGCCGCAGGTGAGCTTCAACTACTCGCCCGACTTCAGCGCGAGCCGCTATGGATATTACGAAACGTACCAGCGCACCGATGCCGACGGCAACGTGTCGCTCGTGGAGTATTCGCCTTATTCCAATGGACTCTTCGGCGTTCCAGGGCGGGGAAAGACGGGTAGCGTGTCGTTCGACGTGTCAAACAACATCGAGATGAAGCTGCGCTCCGACAACGATTCCACCGGCGAGAAGAAGATAAGCATCATCGATGAGCTGGGAGCAAGCCTCTCGTATAACTTCGCCACGGACATCAGGCCGTGGAGCGACCTCAACACGCGCCTGCGCCTTAAGCTAACGAAGAACTACACCTTCAACATGAACGCCACCTTTGCTACATACGCATACGAGCTTGACGAGAACGGCAATCCGCGCGTCAGCGACCACACCACGCGCTGGAGCCAGGGTAAGTTCGGACGTTTCCAAGGTATGTCGCAGAACATATCGTACACCCTCGACAACAAGAAAGTGATGAACTTCATCAAGTGGCTAAAGGGCGAAAAGGTGAAGAAGGACGACGAGGAGGAAGAAACCGTTGAGGAGGCGGAAGACTACTACGACCCCGAGACCAACGAGGACAAGACCCTCCAGGAGGGGCAGCGCGGCGCGCGCAAGGAGAATGCGGGCAAGGCCGAGACCGACGACGACGGTTACATGAAGTTCAACATACCTTGGTCGCTCAGCTTTGGCTACGGCATATCCATGCGCGAGGACGTGGGCGGCAACTTCAACTACGACAAGATGCGCTATCCCTATGCGTTCACGCAGACGCTCAACTTCAGCGGCAACGTGCGGCTGAGCGATGGGTGGAACATCAGTTTCTCCTCCGGGTACGACTTCGAGAACAAGCGCATATCAATGACCACAGCTTCGCTCGGCCGCGACCTCCACTGCTTCAATATGTCGTGCTCCGTCGTGCTGTCGCCTTACACAAGCTACAACTTCTCGTTCCGCTGCAACGCCGCCACGCTTACCGACGTGCTTAAGTACGACAAGCGCAGCAGCTACAGCAATGCTGTGCAGTGGTATTGAGGTTTCGATGATAAATTTAGTGTTTTAAAAGCATTGCCTAATGTCAGAATTGGCTCCTTTGGTCAAGGACCTTGCCCTCATCCTTGTTGTTGCGGGCGTGGTCACTTTGTTGTTCAAACGCCTGCGCCAGCCCCTCGTCCTTGGCTACATCATGGCGGGCTTCATGGTCAGTCCGCAGTTTCCTTATACTATTTCTGTTATCGACATTGCCAACGTAAGGCTCTGGGCCGACATCGGGGTGATATTCCTCCTCTTCTCGCTCGGGCTTGATTTCTCGTTCAAGAAGATTCTTAAGATGGGCGTAGCGCCGGTGATAGCCGCCTGCACCATCATCTTCTGCATGATGGTGTCGGGCATGGCGGCGGGCAAGCTCTTCGGTTGGAGCCACATGGACTGCATCTTCCTCGGCGGAATGCTGGCCATGTCGTCTACCACTATAATATACAAGGCGTTCGATGACATGGGCCTGCGGCAGCAGCGGTTTGCCGGCTTGGTGATGAGCGTGCTCATACTTGAGGACGTGCTTGCCATAGTGCTTATGGTGATGCTCTCGGCCCTGGCCCACGGCAGCAGCCCCGACGGCGGCGAGATACTTGGCATTGTGGCCCGCATACTGTTCTTCCTGATACTCTGGTTCGTGGTGGGCATATTCCTCATCCCCATGCTCCTTAGGCGCATGAGGAAGCTCATCAACGACGAGACGCTGCTCATCGTGGCCCTGGGCTTGTGCTTCCTCATGGCGGTGGTGTCCTCGGGGGTGGGCTTCAGTAGTGCTTTCGGAGCTTTTGTCATGGGCAGCATCCTTGCCGAGACTGTTGAGGCCGACAAGATAATAAAGCTCGTGGAGCCGGTGAAGAATCTCTTCGGGGCCATCTTCTTCGTCTCCGTTGGCATGCTCGTGGAGCCGGCGGTCATCGCCGAGTACGCTGTGCCAATAGTAGTCCTTGTGCTCACCATCCTCGTGGGGCAGGCGGTGTTCGGTTCCTTTGGCTACCTTGTCAGCGGCCAACCGCTCAAGACGGCCATGAAGTGCGGCTTCTCCATGGCACAGATAGGCGAGTTTGCCTTCATCATAGCCTCGCTCGGCCTGTCGTTGGGCGTCATAGGCAAGTTCCTTTACCCCGTAGTGGTGGCCGTCTCGGTCATCACCACTTTCCTTACGCCCTACATGATACGCTTCGCCACGCCCTGCTACGCTTTCTTGGAGCGGCGGCTGCCGCCCAAGCTGATAGCCGCCCTCAACGGCATAACGCTCAGCCGGCCCTCGGCGGCGACGGCGGGGAGCAAGTGGAAGGGCCTGCTTGCGCAGATGGCTACCAACGTGGTGATATACGGCATCCTTTCCGTGGCCGTCATCTTCCTCATGTTCACGTTCTTCCTGCCGTTCGTCCGCCACTTGCTTGTGGGCTGGCACTGGACGGCCAACTTCATCTGCGGGCTGCTCACGGTGGTGGCCATATCGCCTTTCCTGCGCGCTATGGTGATGAAGAAGAACCACAGCCGCGAGTTCAAGGCCCTTTGGGCCGAGAGCCGGCGTAACCACCTGCCGCTCATCTTCACCGTCATTGTGCGTGTGGCCGTTGCCTGCTCGTTCGTGTTCTACGTGTGCAACTACCTCAGCCGCTTTACCGATGCGCTAATGATAACCATCGCCGTGGCCGTGGTGGTGCTCATGGTTCTTTCGCGGGGGCTTAAGCGCGAGAGCATAAGGATAGAGCGCGTGTTCATGCAGAACCTGCGCTCGCGCGACATTGAGGCGCAGGTGCAGGGGCGGAAGCGGCCGCTGTACGAGGGCCACTTGCTCGACCGCGACGTACATATGGCCGACATTGACTTGCCGGCCGACTCGCTTTGGGCGGGCAAGACGCTGCGCGAGCTTGAGCTGCGCAACCGCTTCGGCGTACACATAAGCAGCATTCTTAGGGCCAACCGCCGCATCAACATACCCGACGGCAATTCCATCGTGTTCCCGGCTGACCGCCTGCAAGCCATTGGCAGCGACGAGCAGCTTTTGGCCTTGGCTGAGGCCGTGAGGCAAGAGGTGTATGGCGATGACGCCGACATGGAGAAACGCGAGACTAAGTTGCGCCAGATGGTGATAGCCAAGGGCAGCCCCTTGGCGGGCAAGACGCTGCGCGAGAGCGGCATACGCGATGTTTACGGATGCCTCGTGGTGGGGATAGAGGAGGGCAAGGAAAACCTTTCGTTGCCCGACCCTGCGCGCAGGTTCATGCCGGGAGACGTGGTATGGGTGGTAGGAGAGGAGGAGGCGCTTGGCCGCCTGCTCGGCGGCAGCGCAGGTTAGGCGCTTTTCTGGTCATGCGCCTCCAAGCCTTTGCTTGGCTAAAACAGGGTCAGCTCGAAACTCTTGTTGCGGCGGATTGTCCGAAATCGGAACATTCCCGGTAGCCGTCTCGACTTTTCCATTTCAGCAGTCCTCAAAAAATCGTAAGCAGGCGGATGTTTTTTTTGTTGTTGTCTTGGCGGCAAAGCGTCGATTTTCTGTAAATTCGTAGCCGTTCAGTAGTGTGTGATTTCAAATTAAAAGAGCCTGTTTCGCACCGCGAAACAGGCCCTTTTGCCGTGCAAAACAGGCCCTTTTATAATGCAATATGCCTCGTTTTACGCCGTGTTCCGTGCGTTGATTACAGTTGCTCGATGGTTTCGGGGCTGAGCCCGGTGGCTTGGGCGATGGCACTTATTGGCAAGCCCATCTGCTTGAGGTTGCGGGCTACGTCAACCATACCCTCTGCTCTTCCTTTCTCCATTCCTTTCTCCATTCCTTTTGCCATTCCTTTCTCCAGCCCCTCTTTGTAGCGGCGTTGTATGCTGTTGACGAGGGTGCATTCCACGCGGATGGCATCCCAGAACTTGTCGTAGC
>CALUGA010000018.1 GCA_944320105.1 uncultured Prevotella sp.
AACCCCTACGTCATCATACGCGACTACGACCGCGCCGCCCCGCTCGGAACGGGATGCTACAAGGTGGGCGGCAACTACGCCGCCTCGATGAAGGCCAACCACATTGCCCACGAGAAGGGCTACGCCTGCGAGTTCTACCTCGACGCCAAGGAGAAGAAATACATGGACGAGTGCGGCGCGGCCAACTTCTTCGGGATAAAGGACAACACCTACGTGACGCCCAAGTCTACAAGCATACTGCCCAGCATCACCAACAAGAGCCTCATGCAACTGGCCGAGGACTTCGGCATGAAGGTGGAGCGCAGGCACATACCCGAGGAGGAGCTTGCCACGTTCGAGGAGGCCGGAGCCTGCGGCACGGCCGCCGTGATATCGCCGATATCATACATCGACGACCTGGACACCGGCCAGCGCTTCACGTTCAGCAAGGACGGCAAGCCCGGCCCTGTGTCTACCAAGCTCTACAACCACCTGCGCGGCATACAGTACGGCACCGAGGAAGACAAGCACGGCTGGACCACAGTGGTGATAGAGTGAGGCCGCGAGGCAAGCAACAAGACAACAACTTACACATAAATATACATCATCATGCTTAACAAGAAGATTGAAGAGGCGCTCAACGCGCAAATAAACGCCGAGATGTGGTCGGCCTACCTGTATCTTTCGATGGGCGCATACTGCCACTCCAACGGCAACCCCGGCATGGGAAAGTGGTTTGAGGTGCAGTTCCAGGAGGAGCAGGACCACGCAAAGATACTGTTCAACTACGTAATACAGCGCGGCGGCAGGGTTACGCTCGCCCCGATAGACGCCGTTCCCACGGAGTGGAAGTCTATCCTCGACGTGTTCGAGAGCACCCTCGCCCACGAGCAGAAGGTGACAAGCCTCATCAACAACCTCTTCGCACTGACAACAGCCGAGAACGACTACGCCACGCAGAGCGCGCTGAAGTGGTTCATCGACGAGCAGGTGGAGGAAGAAGAAACCGCACAGAACATCATCGACAACCTCAAGATGATAAAGGACAACGGCTACGGGCTCTACATGCTCGACAAGGAGCTGGGCAGCCGCACCTACACACAGGCAGCCCCGTTGGCATCAGCCGAGTGAGCCTGAAGGCGCAAACAACACAACCACAAGGCCGCAACCGCGTATGGCAAGTACCCGGCTGCGGCCTTTTCATAACCCCACAGCACAACGACAATGAGCAAAGGAAAACTACAGAAGTTTGCCGAGATGGAGACGTTCAGCAACGTCTACCAGTTCCCCTACTCCGCCCTGAAGGACAGCGAGTTCGCCATGAAGGGCCGCTGGCGCGAGGACTGCTTCCACAACCAGAACCCCATAGTGCTCGAACTGGGCTGCGGCAAGGGCGAATACACCGTGGGCCTGGCCAAGCTCTACCCCGACATGAACTTCATCGGGGTAGACATAAAGGGCGCGCGGATGCACACAGGGGCAAAGCAAGCCCTTGACGAGGGGCTGCCCAACGCTGCCTTCCTGCGCACCAACATAGAGATAATAGACCGCTTCTTCGCCCCCGGCGAGGTGCAGGAGATATGGCTCACGTTCAGCGACCCGCAGATGAAGAACCCGCACAAGCGGCTCACGAGCACCTTCTTCATGGAACGCTACCGCCACTTCCTGGCCGATGGCGGCGTGGTTCACCTGAAAACCGACTCCAACTTCCTCTTCACGTACACCACTTTCATGGTGGAGCGCAACCGCCTGCCGCTGCTCTTCCGCACCGAAGACCTGTACCATACCGACGGCATCGACCCCGAGACGCGCAAGATACTATCCATTCAGACTTACTACGAGGCGCAATGGATAGACCGCGGGCTGAACATACGCTACATGAAGTTCCGCCTGCCACACGCCGCCACGCTCGAAGAGCCCGACGTAGAGATACCGCTCGATGAGTACCGCAGCTTTAAGCGCAACAAGCGCAGCGGGCTTGCAACAAGCAAATGAGCACCGAAAGGGAACCTCCCTTTCGGTTTTTTTCGCCCCAAACGCAGGCATCCGGCCCGCCGCCACTGCCACTTGCCGCCATTTTCCCCACTTTTAGGTATTGCGCGGCAGCACGTTTCGCGCTATCTTTGCACCGACAATACAAAACCAAAGCAAAGCCGGCAAGCGCCGGCAGATGCAAAGCCAAACCACAGATTATGGAAACAACGACGATAAACCCCGTGGAACTGAAGGTGTTCCTCAACCATGTCTACGAACTGAAGAAAGGCGTAAGGCAGATGGTGCTCCACACGATGAACCGCAAGTACGAGGCGTTCGCCGTAAAACGGCTCACCAGCCAGGGCATACCTTTCTTCATACAGCCCGCTGGCAAGAACAGCGTAAACCTCTTCTTCGGCAAGGGCGAGTGCATAGAGGCCATAAAGCACCTCGTGAACTGCCCGCTCTACGAGCTGTCGCCCGAAAAAGACTTCATCCTCGGGGCAATGCTCGGCTACAACATCTGCGACCAGTGCCGCCGCTACTGCGACCAGAAAGCGAAGGCCGAAGGCCGCACGCCGCTGGGCGAGACAGTCGCCTCCTGAGCGCCAACGCCGCCCTGCAACCGTGCTGCATAGGGCAAGGCACAGGGCACAAAACGTAAAACTTTTTCACCGTTTTCATCATACCGTGCAACGCACTGACCCTCAGCGTGTTGCAAAACGTGCCGTATTGCGCTGCAATACGGCACGTTTCATGTTGCCAAACAGGCTGTTTCGCAAGCCCAAACAGCCCGTTTGGCATGGCAATGCCACAGGGGGCAAGCCGCAGGGCGTATTTTGTAATGTTTTGTTACCGCCGACAGTGGTAGCCGTGCGCCACCCACCGACCACCAAGGCGCACAATGCCCACCGATGCCAACTACACACACCACCCTGCCCCAAAAGCCCTGCAAAAAAGCCGATGCGAAGTTTTTGAGAAGTAAATGCGAAGTTTTTGAGAAGCGATGCGAAGTTTTTGAGAAGCAAATGAGAAGTAAATGCGAAGCCGGGAAACCCGGTTCGGCACAATATTTGCAGTGGCTTTACATATCAATCATAAACAAAACGACATGACACTTTATCCGAAACTCATACTCGACGCGCTGGCAACAGTTACCTACGCCGGCACGAAGAAGAACCTGGTGGAAAGCGAGATGGTGGCCGACAACATGCGCATAGACGGCATGAAGGTATCTTTCTCGCTCATATTCCCGCGCGACACCGACCCATTCCTCAAGTCAACGGTAAAGGCCGCGGAGGCTGCCATACACTACCACGTGGGCAAAGACGTGGAGGTAAGCATATCCACGGAATACAAGTCGAAGCCCCGCCCCGAGCTTGACAAGCTCCTGCCGCAGGTAAAGAACATCATAGCCGTAAGTTCCGGCAAGGGCGGCGTGGGCAAGAGCACCGTGGCCGCCAACCTTGCCATAGCCCTGGCGCGCCTCGGCTACAAGGTGGGCCTGCTCGACACCGACATCTTCGGCCCGTCGATGCCAAAGATGTTCCACGTTGAGGACGCCCGCCCCTACGCCGTGGAAAAGGACGGCCGCCAGCTCATAGAGCCAATAGAGAAGTATGGGGTGAAGCTGCTCAGCATAGGCTTCTTCGTCAACCCCGACACGGCAACGCTTTGGCGGGGCGGCATGGCGTCGAACGCGCTCAAGCAACTCATTGCCGACGCCGACTGGGGCGACCTCGACTACTTCATACTCGACACCCCGCCGGGAACGAGCGACATACACCTCACGCTGCTGCAAACGCTCGCCATAACCGGCGCCATAATCGTGAGCACGCCGCAAAAGGTGGCCCTGGCCGACGCGCGCAAGGGAATCGACATGTACAGGAACGACAAGGTGAACGTGCCTATACTCGGCCTTGTGGAGAACATGGCATGGTTTACGCCCGCCGAGCTGCCCCAGAACAAATACTACATATTTGGCCGCGAGGGCTGCAAGGAACTTGCCAAGGAGATGGACGTGCCGCTGCTGGCGCAGATTCCGCTCGTGCAGAGCATCTGCGAGAGCGGCGACGCCGGCGAGCCGGCAGCCTGCTCGTCGGAAACTGCCACCGGGCTGGCGTTCATAAACTTCGCCCAGGCCGTGGTGACGGTGGTAAACCGCCGCAACAAGGAGCAAGCCCCAACGCACCGCGTGGAGGTGAAGGAGTAGTAACCAAAAGGAGTTAGCGGGAGTTACAAGGAGTTAGCGGGAGTTACAAGGAGTTAGCGGGAGTTATAGGACAAAAGCCTAATGGAAAGACTATTTAGTCTGCCAGAACGCATACGTCCTCTAACTCCCGCTAACTCCTTGTAACTCCCGCTAACTCCTTGTTTAATCCGGCAAGTCCCTTGCCATCCTAAGCCCTTACCCTTCCTCTTCGAGCCTTTGGAGGAAGGCGGCGAGCAGGGCCTCGTCAACGTCGCCAAGGGCAAACTCGCGCTCTGCATCGCGGCGCACGGCGGCCTTCCACTCGGCCAGCGCAGCATCATAGTCGGTGGCGATGCGCCCCATGTCGTCGTCGGCAAGGGTGTCGAGCCCATAATAATCGAGCGCAAGGCGATACGTAAAGCTCCACTTGTAGTCCTCATACGCCGCGTGGATGGAGGCCAGGCGGCCGTCGGCCTCCCGCAGGTCGGCCACCGCGCCGCTGCCAATATCATCGGCCAGGCGCTCCACCTCGGTGAGCGGGGCTATCAGCCCGCCGAGGTCGGTCCACTCGCCCGTGCCTGCCGAGCAGTCGGGCAGTTCGCCGTAATGCCCCCTCACGGCCCTACCCAGATACAGGCGCAGGGCCATGTCGTAGAGCGCGAGGCCCCGCGTGAGCCAGTGGTTCTTGATGATGCAGCCGTCAAGCGTGTACGAGGCGGCATCCTCCCCCTGCTCCGCACGGAGCGAAGAGAGCAGCCGCCGGCCATCGGCCACGGCCGACACTACAGCCGGCGAAAGCCAGTCGAAGTTGATGATGGCCTGCCGCCCCGCCACGGGTCGCTTGTCGCGGCGCGGCCATTTGCCCACGTCGCGCGCCGTGCCTACAGTGGCAAGGTTACGCCCAGGCACTATATATGTGGCCCCGGCAGAGCCTATTACGTAAGAGAACGGCAGCCGCCGCGTGTCGGGATGCGTCTCCACCTTGCCCAGGCATACCGAGAAAGCCCCAATACGGGCAGGCAACAGCAAGTGGGCGCCGCTGCCGGTCTTCGTTCCCCGGGCCATTGTGCCGTAGTGTACGGGGCCGAGCTTGTAGGCATGGTTGCTGAAGTTGGTGGCCGACCCCGCATTGTAGAACGAGCAGGCGCAGCCTATGAGGAGCGTAGACTTGTGGTGGCTCACGCTAAACGGGCCGCAGAACGCGGCGCAGGCCTCGCCGTTTTCCATATGCGAATTGGCGAAGAAAAGGCTGCTCTCTGCCGTGAATCCGCGCCCTATATGGCAGGCTTCGCCCACAAGGCAGCTGAAGAGCCTTGCCCCGCTCACCACCGACGAGCCGGCCTGCACCACCGTATTCTCGCACTCCACACCACTGCCAATGAAGATGGGAGCCTCGGGCGAGCTGCACAGGGTGCAGTCGGCGAGGCGCGCCGCCCCGCTCACCTCGCACTCGTCGCCAATGCGTGTGTTCACCACCTCGCCCGTGTTCACTATCTTCACCCCGTAGCCCACGGTGCCGCAAGGCTCGGCCCGCGATGCCACGTCGGCCGCCACCATGGCCTGCAGGCGCGGCCAAACGGCCTTGTCGGCGGCATGGCGCACCATGAAGGCGGCCATCTGCGGCGTAAGCCCGGCGTGGATGAGCACATTGCCCGGCCCGGCCTCGTTGAGCACGGAGATGGCGTTGCCCACGCCGAAGGAAGCATCCTCGGTACACGACATGAGTCCAACGTTGGCTATGTAGCACTCGTCGCCAATAACGTAGCGGCAGATGTGGCAGCCAATGTTCTCAATGAGGCAGTTGTCGCCCACGGCAACATCGTGCAGCACGGCGCGGCGAATGCCCGAGTGGCGGGCAAGGCCCTCGCCCACCTCCACCATCTTGTCGAACAGGCCGAGGCTAACGTCGCCGCTGAAGGCCACGTCGCTGATGTAATCCGGGGCAAAATCGGCAGCCACGGAGATGCGTGTCCAGTCTTCGGCAGTGCATCCCCGGCGCTCAAGTGCCTCTATTTCGTCAATGGTAAGACTTCGCAATTCACTCATATAGTTCTCCCCCGTCACTCAAAATTGTCATACAGGAAGTCGTTGTAGGGGTATTTCTGCACGTGAAGCTCGCGCACACGGTTGTAGAGCACGTCGCGCAGCTCGTCGATGTTCTGCCGCTCGCGGGCGGAGATGAAGATGCAGTCGTCGCCGAGCTTGGCCATCCACGTGTGGCGCAGCTCGTCGAGCGTTACGTTCTCGCGCGTAGGCGGGGTGAGGTCGTCGGGGTCTTTGTCCACCCACGTGTAGTTGTCTATCTTGTTGAACACAATCATCGAGGGCTTGTCGGCGCAACCGAGGTCTTTCAAAGTATTCTCCACAACGGTTATCTGCTCCTCAAAGTCGGGGTGCGAAATGTCCACGACGTGGAGCAGCAGGTCGGCCTCGCGCACCTCATCGAGCGTAGACTTGAACGAGTCTACGAGGTCGGTGGGCAGCTTGCGTATGAAGCCCACGGTGTCGGCCAGGAGGAACGGAAGGTTGCCTATGACCATCTTGCGCACCGTGGTGTCGAGCGTGGCGAAGAGCTTGTTCTCCGCAAAGACATCGCTCTTGGCCAGAAGGTTCATCAGCGTAGACTTGCCCACGTTGGTGTAGCCCACGAGCGCCACGCGGATGAGCCGCCCGCGGTTCTTGCGCTGGGTGTTCTTCTGCTTCTCAATCTCCACGAGCCGCTGTTTGAGCAGGGTGATGCGCTGCAGAATTATGCGGCGGTCCATCTCCAGCTGCGTCTCGCCCGGGCCGCGCAAGCCCACGCTGCCCTTGCCGCCGCCGGAGCCTGAGCCACCGCCCTGACGCTCAAGGTGGGTCCAAAGGCGCTGCAGGCGGGGCAGCATGTAGCGGTGCTGGGCCAGCTCCACCTGCGTCTTTGCCTCGGCGGTCTTGGCACGCATGGCGAATATGTCGAGTATGAGCGAGGTGCGGTCGAGTATCTTCACCTTCAGCTCCTTCTCTATGTTGCGCATCTGCTTGGCCGTAAGCTCGTCGTCGAAGATAACCATGCCCACCTCGCGCTCGGCGTCGGCTTCGTCTTCTATGTACTTGCGTATCTCGGCGAGCTTGCCGCTGCCCACGTAGGTGACGGAGCTTGGGCCGTCCATCTTCTGCGTGAACCGCTTCACGGTGACGGCTCCCGCCGTGTCGGCAAGGAACTCCAGCTCGTCGAGGTACTCCTCGGTCTTGGCCTCGTCCTGCCCCTTGGTCACCAGGCCCACGAGCACGGCGGTCTCGGCCTTGGCCTCGGATATTACAAATTCTTTCATTCAGCGTATCGTTTAAACGGCTACAAATATAATAAAATGCGGCGAAACGGCAAAAGGTTTGACCAAACGTGATTAAACTTTAAGGCCTGACGAACGTCACAATAACGCGACTGTAAGCATAAAATGACTAAAAACTGAATACAATACCGACATGAAACAATTATTCACCGCAATGCTACTGGCCACCAGCTGTGCCTCAGCCTGCGCGCAACCGCGCTACGACATGGACAACATTCAGCGCGAAAGGCTCAACCGCGGCGTGGTGGCCCTGAGGCAGGACGACGGCCACGTGGCTGTAAGCTGGCGCACACTGGCCTCCGACCGCAAAGGCGAGCCATTTGACATATACCGCAACGGAGTGAAGCTCAACGCCGAACCGCTGACCACTGGCGGCACATTCTACGTAGACGACAAGCCGCTCGACACCGACGCCACATACGAGATACGCGGCGGCGGAGCCAACGGCAGCTTCACGCTAAAGGCAGGCGCGCCCATTGGCTACCTGCCAATAAAGCTCCAGAAGCCCGAGGGCGGCACCACGCCCGACGGGCGCGACTTTACTTATTCGGCCAACGACGCGAGCGTTGGCGACGTGGACGGCGACGGCCAATACGAAATAATACTGAAGTGGGACCCGTCGAACGCGCACGACAACTCGCACCCGGGCTTCACCGGCAACACGCTATTCGACTGCTACCGCCTCGACGGCACCCGCCTGTGGCGCATCGACATGGGCCGCAACATACGCAGCGGGGCGCACTACGTGCCGTTCATTGTCTACGATTTCGACGGTGACGGGCGCGCCGAGCTGATGGTGAAGACCGCCGACGGCACCATCGACGGCACAGGCCGCGCCATTGGCGACCCCAAGGCCGACTGGCGCGAGGGCATAGCTGAGGCAAAGGCCAACTTCGAGAAAAACCGCGAGGCCGTGAAGCAGGAACAGGCCGAAAGGGAAGAGATGCGCCGCAAGCTGGAACAGATGCGCCGCGAAGGCCGCAGGCCCACCCGTGAGGAGATGCGCAAGCTGTGGGGCGGAAGGCGCACACACACCGGCCGCTACGACGGGCGCATACTCAGCGGGGCGGAATACATCACCGTTTTCAACGGACTCACCGGGGCGGCAATGGACTCGCAGCCTTACATACCGGAGCGGGGCGACGTGCGCTCGTGGGGCGACGACAACGGAAACCGCTCCGAACGCTACCTTGCCGCCCTTGGCTACTTCGACGGGAAACGCCCCTCGGCCTTGTTCTGCCGTGGATACTACACGCGAACGGTACTGGCGGCATGGGATTGGGACGGCAAGAAACTCACCAACCGATGGACGTTTGACACCAACGACAAGCAATGGAACGACTACGCCGGGCAGGGAAACCACAACCTGCGAGTGGCCGACGTGGATGCCGACGGGTGCGATGAGATCCTTTACGGTTCAATGGCCGTGGACAACGACGGCACCGGACTTTACAACACGGGCATGGGCCACGGCGACGCCATGCACCTGACGGTGTTCGACCCAACCAGCGACAAGCTGCAACTCTGGGACTGCCACGAGAACCGCCGCGACGGTTCCTCGCTGCGCGATGCCGCCACCGGCAAGGTAATATTCCAGATAAAGAGCAACTATGACGTTGGCCGATGCATGGCAGCCGACATCGACCCCACCAACCCGGGCCTGGAGATGTGGAGCAGCGACAGCCATGGCATACGCAACATAAAGGGCGAAGTGGTGTCGCCTAAGCCAAGCGGCGACGAGGCCAAGGACGATGAGAAGCTGAAAGAGCAGGACGACACCGCGCTCTATATGCGCGGAATGCGCCTGCCTACGAACTCGGCCGTATGGTGGGACGGCGACCTGCTGCGCGAGATGCTCGACCACAACCGCGTGTCGAAGTACGACTGGACTACGGGGCGAATGCAGCTGCTGAAAGAATTTGAGGGCTGCCAGTTCAACAACGGCACGAAGTCGAACCCTTGCCTGAGCGCCGACATACTGGGCGACTGGCGCGAGGAGGTGCTCGTGCGCACCAACAACAGCAGCGAACTGCGCCTCTACGTCAGCACGATACCAACCGAATACCGCATAAACTGCCTCATGGAGGATATTCCGTATCGCATCGGCGTGGCTACGGAGAACGTGGGCTACAACCAGCCGCCGCACACTGGGTTCTACCTCGGACCAGACAAGACGGCGCACAACTTCCTGAAATGACACCCTAAACAACGCCGCGTGATGCCGACAGGCACTCCGCGGCGACCCGGCAGAACAAAACAACGGCCAGCCTTGGCATTCAAGGCCGGCCGTTGTTCGTTTATGAAAACCCTTTACGCGCTACTGCTTGCCGCCTGCAGCCCCGCCACTGCGACGCTTGGGCTTCAAGGCCGCAGGGGCAGCTCCGCCCTGCCCCTTGCCACCATCGGCCCAGCAGGCGGGCTTCGCCACCTCTATCGACGCGCCTTCCACGAGCTTCAGCTCCACGAGTTTGTTGTACATCATCTTGCCCAGATACTCTGTAGAGGCAGAGTCGAAATGCAGCACGTCGGGCAGAAGCCCGGCCTCGCTCATGTCAATATAGTACACATTGGGCAGCTCGGCAGCAACACGCATCTGCGCCTCCTCCACCTCCCTACTGTACATGCGGCTCTTGTGCGACACAGTTCCGAAGATAAATGGCAGCGCCTTGTCCTTTTCGCGGCCGGTCTTGGCATATATGGCAGCGCGCATATAGTTTATCATGTCCTTGAAGTTCTTGTAGTAATGGGCAGAATACTTGCAGTCGCTCTCGCCCTGGTGCCACATGATGGCCTTTACGTCGAAGCCTTGCCTTAGGCCGCCCAAAGTTGTGTCCACGCACTCGGCAAAGCCATCTGTAAGCGACTTCGTGAGCGACTTGCCCACCTTTACGTCGCCACGGTATGCCTTGTTGCGCCCAATCCACTCCACATCGGCACACCAAGCGGGCTTCCTGCTGCCATTGGCGGCAGTGTCGATGGCTGTTCCGCCATACGTACACTTGATGGCGTAAAAGTCTTCCTGCGATGCAAGGTCGATGAAGTGGTTCGTGACGTCGCAGAAAGCGAAACGCTTGCCGAAGCGGAATTTGCCGAAACGCCCGCCGCCTCGCAGTGTTACGTTGCGTAGCGCAAGTGCTTGTAGCCACCCTTTAGATAAGTGGGCAGCTTGTCCACGCTTTCCCTGCCATCGGCATTCGACTGCCCTGCAGTAATATAAACGGCAGCCGGGTTCTGTGCCGACACGCACAAAGCCAGCCCGACAGCCACCAACAATGTGGCCACATACCTCCTGTTTAGCATAATGTATTCTTGTTTAAAGTCAAAATAAATCGAAGCCGGGGCAACGCTACTTGCCGCCAATGGCCTTGGCCACTGCCTTGGCTATCTCTGCGGCCCCCTTTGCCGTGGGATGGATGCCATCGCGCTGCATCATGCCTGACTCAGGGTTGATGAGCGGATGCAGGTCAATGACGTGCGACTTGTTTTTCTTGGCCACCTTCTTTATTGCGGGAATGATGTCGGCCACCACGATGGAGTCGCGTATCTGGTTGTCGCCCTGCTTGGCGCGCGCATCGCCCGAGGCCACGGGGCAGCACAGATAGACAGCGGGCTTGGCGGGAAGAGCCTCAAGCTCGTCAACCATCTGCTGCAGGTCTGCGGCAAACTCCTTGCCGTAGTTGTCCCAATTGCGCGGCTTGCTGTCGTTGGTGCCGAGCTTTATCACAACGATGTCGGGGTTGAAAGCCTTGGCCTCGGCCCATGCTTTCTCCCTCATGTAAGGGCGGTCGCCATGGTTGAGCAGCGTGCGGCCGCTCACGCCGAAGTTGCGCACACAGTAGCCCTCGCCCAGAATCTTCTGCAGCTGGGCGGGATAGCCCTGCACGTCGGCCATGTCGATGCCGTACCCGTCGGTGATGCTGTTGCCCACGCAGGCCACGCGCTTGGCCGTGGCGGCAGGTGCCTTGATGCCCTTGAGCCATGCGGTAAGCTCGCCGAGCATCTGGTCGTGGTATGCAAACGAGGAGCGGAAGCCGAAGCCGTGGCCGCCGGCGGGATAGATGTGCATGGCGGCGGGGATGCCGGCCTTGCGCAAGGCCACGTAGTAAGGCAGGCCGTTGGTGAGCGGCGGCACGGCACGGTCGTCGCCGGCCATGACGATGAAAGCTGGGGGCGTTTGGTGGCGGCGCACCTGCTTGTCGTTTGAGAACTCCTTCACGAGCTTGTCGTCGCGCCGTCCGTCACCGAGGAAGTTGACCACCGAACCTTTATGCGTCACGCGCTCGTCCATCGAGATTACGGGGTAGAAAAGTATCTGGAAGTCGGGGCGCGCCTCGATGGGGGCATGGGTAGCCGTGGTTGAAGCCAAGTGGCCGCCTGCGGAGAAGCCCATTATGCCCACGTCGTAGGGATTGACGCGCCACGCCTCGGCACTGTCGCGCACGGTGCAGATGGCATTCTGCGCGTCGCTCATGGGCAGCGAGCGGTCGCCCTTGGGCATACGGTAGGTAAGCACGCAGTAGGCAATGCCCTGGCGGTTGAAGTATTCGGCCCAGTCAGTGCCCTCGTTCTGCATAGAGAGGTGCGAGTAACCGCCGCCGGGGCAGCCCACGATGGCACGGCCCGTAGGGCTTTCAGGCAAGAACACCTGTATGTTTGCAGCCCCGTCGGGCGTAAGGTTGACGGTAAGCTTGCGCGCCGTCTGTGCCTGCGCAGCCACACCGAGCAGCACACCGGCACAAAGCAAAATAGATTTCCTCATATCGTTATATTTAAAACACTTTTAATTCAATATCTGCGGAGACAGCCTAAACCCTGCGCATCGGCCATTTTTCTTAATTCTTAATCCCTAAGCCCTGCACATCAGCCATTTTTCTTAATTCTTAATCCCTAATTCTTAATTCCCAATGCCCTGCGCTTAAGCAATTTCTTTTAACTTTTAATCTTTAACTTTTAATTCCCAAAGCTCCACTCCCCCGAGCCTATCTCGCGCACGGTGCCGTCAGGCAGATGCACTTCGGCTGTGGTGTTGGCCGGTATCGACACCCTCCACGTCACCTTGCCGCCATCACGCCTCCACTCACTGCTGATGATGCCGTATGGCGAGCGGTGGGAGGCAGCCACGCCGGTGAGCTTCTGGATGCTGAAGTCGGGCTTGAGCACAATGCGCTTGAAGCCCGGCGCGCTCATGTCGGGGCGTATGCCGGCCAGATGCTCGTAGCACCAAGGCAGCAGGTCGCCAAGCAACATCACATGATTGCCGCTGTTCATCGACGGGTTGGCGGTGTCGCCGTTCCACAGTTCCCAGATGGTGGTCGCGCCGCGGCGCACCATATATCCCCAGCCGGGATAAGTGTCGGCAGTGGCAAGGGCGTATGCCACATCGCCGCGCCCCATGCCAGAGAGCTGGCGCATGAGCCACTGGATGCCTATCACGCCCGCGCTGATATGCGTGGAGTTCTTGACGGTGATGGTATGGATAAGGCTGTCGGCCACGCCCTTGGCTGCATCTGCCGGCACCATGCCCATGGCCAGGGGCAGGAGGTTGGCAGTAACGGTGCCGTTGGAGTAGCGTCCGCCAACGAAGAACGTGTCGTTGACGGCCTTGAGCGTCACCTCGGCATCGCGGGCAAAGCGCCCTGCATCGGCAGCAAAGCCAAACTGCGCGGCGTAACGCTGCATCATGCGGTTGAGATAGTAATAATAAGCCGAGGAAATGAGCCTCCCGTCGGTCATGCGGGCAGGGTCCTTGCTGTGTACGAGCTTGGGCGACTCGGGCGGCACGCACCAGTCGCCATAGCGGTCGTAAGGCACAAGGCCGCCTTCGTAGTTGTCGCGCTTTACCATGTCGAGGAAACGCTTTATGGCCGCATAGCTCTCGCGCATGGGGCGCAGGTCGCCATACTGGCGGTAAAGCATCTCGCAGGCAAAGGGGAGGCAGGCGGGCCACGTTATGTTGGTGTTGTAGAGCCGCCAGTAGGCCGGCGTAACGTCGCTGATGCGCCCGTCGGCACGCTGGCCGTCACGTATGTCGCCCATCCACTTGGAGTAAAGCGCGTGGTTGTCCATGAGGTAGCTCTCGCCGAGGCAGCCCGTAGTGCGGTCGCCGAGCCACGGCATGCGCTCGTCGCGCTGGGGGCAGTCGATGGGCATTCCCTTGTAGTTGCTGCGCACCCCGCGCCGCGCGTTGGCCACGATGGCGTTGAGCAGGCTCTCGCCGCCGGCCTCGCATGCCGCGAAAGCGGTGCCGTCGTCGTCCATGCGGTCGGCTATCAGCTCGCGCACTATGTCGCACGAGGCTATGTCGTCAACGCCGGTAATCTCCACGTAGCGGAAACCGTAGTAGGTAAACTCGGGCGACCAGCGGTGACGGCGGCCGTCGCCTACATACCACGCCGCGGCCTCGGCACTGCGGAGGTTGGCCACATAGAGCGCGGAGTCGCCACCGGCTAACAGCTCGGCGTGGCGTATGCGCACGGTGTCGCCAGCCGAGGGGCTGAGCGTGAGGCGCACACGGCCGGCATTGTTGGTGCCGAAGTCGATGATATGGCGGCGGCCATAGCTCCTGACGGCTACGGGGTGCTCGGTGGAATATACCGTCATGGGCGGCGTGATGTTGCCACGCAGCACCCCACCCGGCTCGCCGACGACGGAAGCGGGAGTCCAACGGCTGTCGTCGAAGCCCGCAGACGACCAGCCAGCCTGCCCGCGACGGGCATCGTAAAGCTCTCCGTCGTACTCGTTGGCATAGCGCGTGGGGCCGTCGGCCGAGAACTTCCATGTGGCATCGGTGACGATGGTGTCGGCCCGCCCGCCCTCGTATTCAACGATGAGGTTGGCACGGAGCTTGGGATAACCGTAGGTTGTGCGGACGTTGGTCTGGTAGTTCTGCGTCTGGGCGAAATAGTGGCCGGGGGCCAGCTCCACGCCTATGGCGTTGCGGGCCGACAGGAGCGGCGTGACATCGTAGGTGTCGTAGGCCACGGTCTTGGTATAGTCGGTAGGCACAGGCGTAAGCACGTCGTGGCCAACACGGCTGCCGTTGATGTACAAGGTGTAGTTGCCCAAACCGCTGATGTGGATGGTAGCGCGGCGCAGCCGGCCCGCACCGAGAGCGAACTCCTTGCGAAGGCGGCGCACGGCCATGCGGCTGTGGCGCTCGGCACTGTCGCCGGGCAAGAGCGAGTCGAGCCCTATCCATGAGCCACGCCAGTTTGCCGGCGACATAAGTCCGGTGCTCCAGCTCGACGGTTCGCTCCAGCCGGAGTCGCCGCGGTTGGTTTTCACCTGCACGCGCCAGTGGTAAACACGGTTGGGGAGCAGTGTGGCCGACTTAAAGGCAACCCACTGCGACGAGTCGGAACGCACCCAACCGCTATCCCACACGTCGCCCTCGAGACTGGCGGCGCGCTCACGTGAAGAGGCGACAATGATGCGGTAGGCTGTCTGGAGCACGTTGCGCTCTGACGAGACTATCTGCCAGCCGAAGCGCGGCACGGAGACATCGAGCCCGACGGGGGACTCGCGCCCCTCGACAGTAAGGCGTTCGAGCCTGACGCCTGCCTCTGCCAGCGATACGAAGCTGAGCGCGACGGCAGCCAAAAATACGCGGCGCAAAACATGCACCATTCTATAACTGTTTGCATTCATAATGTCATTGCAACGGAATGTTTATTAAAAAGGTCACTCGACGGGGCGAAGCTCAAACTTGTCAATGTCGGGAGTCCAGCCGTAGGGATAGCCCATCTCTACGGTGTTGAGACCGGGCGCAAGGCTTACGGGGATGGTGACCGTGGCCAGCTTGCCCTCGGCGGCAAGTCCGTCGAGCAGCGTCGCCTGCCCGTTGACGGTCACTTGGAGGCGGCGGCGCGGCGCAGGCACGTAGCTTATGGTCATAAGGTAATCGCCGCCTGAGGCACTGTACACGTCGTTCCAGCGGGCGGTGTTCTCGCGGCGGCCTCCAAGCCACGACACCACCATGCCACCCGAGGCATCGGGATTGGCGGCGTAGAGCACCTGGTGCTTAACCTTGCCAAGGGCATCGAAGCAATGCAAGTAAGCCCACTCGGCCTCATAAACGGTTGGCTCTATGCGCTCCTTGCCTTCGGCGCGCAGTATGCGCACGCTGCGCGCAGGCAGGTCGCAGACGATACTGTCGGTGGCGGCCTTCAGGTCTTCGCGGCGCACGAGGTCGCGCAGCCTCACCTTGCCGTCATAGCCGAGCAGTGAAAGCGGCACGGAGAAGTGGCAGGCACTGTCTGACGGGTTATAGAGGGCGACGGCCCGGGCCGGGCCACGAAGTTCCTCGATGTCCTTGACCAGCACATAGCCCTCGCCGGAATGCTGGACAACGCGGGCCTGCAGGCCGAGCGGGTCTTGGTTGAGGGCTATAAGCTCGGGGTTCTTTATCAGGCGGAGCGAGGCTTCGGGGATGGCAGTCATGTCGCAGCCTATCATAAGCGGCGAACTCATGATGCACCACATTCCGAAATGCACCTCTTCTTCGTTCTGCGGCAGGCCGCGGCCTATCTCTAGCATATCCATATCGTTGTAATGGCCGCCGGAGCAATAGGCTGACAGGTAGA
The DNA here is from genome assembly GCA_944320105.1 of uncultured Prevotella sp. Classification (GTDB taxonomy): domain Bacteria; phylum Bacteroidota; class Bacteroidia; order Bacteroidales; family Bacteroidaceae; genus Prevotella. Next base: position 16,053 of record CALUGA010000018.1, read on the forward strand.
GGTTGAGCTCGATGATGTTCTTCACCGACAACCAGCGGGGGCGTATGTCGGGGCTGATGCGCCACGAGCGGGCAACGGAACTGGCCCACGTACCGGGGAAAGCCCATCGGCAGACGTTTATCTCTACATCGCCACAACCTTCGGCCTTGAACGCCTCGCTGATCTCGGTGTAGCGGCGGCGCTCGTCGAGGTTAAGCTCGGTGCCGGCCCCGCAGTAGTCTATCTTGATGAAGTCGAAGCCCCACTCCTTGAAATAAAGGCGCGCATCCTGGCGCTCGTGACCGTAAAGGCCTGCCCAGAAGCCGTTCGGGTCGTCGTCATAGCGTGAACCGCAGGTGTGGCTCCCGGCATCGGAATAGATGCCGGCCTTGAAGCCGAGCGAATGGATATAGTCGGCCACGAGGTGCATGCCGCGCGGGAACCGCTGCGGATGGCAGTGCATCTGGCCGGTGCTGTCGCGATAGCCGAAAAAGCCGTCGTCGATGTTTATGTAGCGATAGCCCGCGTCTTTCAAGCCCTTTGCCACCATGGCATCGGCCTGGCGCATGATCAATGTGTCGCTGATGTTGACATGATAAGTGTTCCAGGAACTCCAACCCATGGCCGGAGGAACAACGGACTCAGTGCTGGCGGGCAAAGGCAGCGCGGCTCCTGCCGCTGCCGAGGCAGCCCCACTGGCCGAGCCAATGGCTGCCAGCCCGGGGGCAAGCGCAAAGGCGCATAGAAGTAAAGTCTTGTTCATTTATATGTTATTGGTAATATAATCTGCACAATCTTTCTGGTTAACTTATGCAATGGCTTTGCAAACGAGCGCAATGTAAGTTTACCTACAAACTTGCCGGGCGCAGCCTACCTTATGCAAAGGTAAGAAAATCATGGCTAAACACACGCCACATAACATCATTTAACCTAAATAGCTTCAGACTTAAGCCCAAATCGTTAGAGTGTCTATCACACTTATTACGCCGCTTGCTGGCTCTCCATCCATCCTCCGCACAGCTCTACCGTCATCTTGCTTTTCCCTTTTCCGTTTTATCCCAAACGCATAAAGGGATATTCATGAATGACAAAAGACCGCACGGAGGCGGCTGCCCCGTGCGGTCTTCTTATTTCAGGTTTAAAGTGCGACTTACTTCCAACTCATTTGAAAGGCAGGTACCAGTTGGCTTCCTGGTCCATCTGCTTGGCAGGGTTCTTGTAGGCCAGCTTACGTGCTATCCACTTGCCGCCGAAGTTGGCGCCATAGCCCGACGGAGCCTCGCGGTTCTTGCGGCGCGCAAGACGCGTTATGTCGGAGAAGCGAGTGCCCTCGAAGGCGAACTCCATGGCATACTCGTCGCAAATGAGATCCTCAACGGCGTTGATAGTATCGGCCTTGGTTGCGCCTATCACCACGCCATCGGCGGCAAACTCACGAGCCAGCCTGTCCATCTTAAGTCCTACGATGGAGTCCATGGTGTAAGTGGAATATGCTCCGCCGATAGGGCCATTGTTGATGCCGCTGGTCATGCTCTCCATGTAAGCTGCGCCATATGCATGGATGCCGACATTGTTGAGGTAATACTGGTCGTTTACATTGTTGATGTCGCAAATTGGAATTGTAGTGGTCAACAGCGTTTCCGTCTCAGGCGAGATATAGTTGTTGCTGTTAAGCAGCGTGCTCTTGAGACCGTCCTTGAGGATGGCAAAGGCAGCGTCAGGATAGCCGGCGCGGTTGAGTGCCTCGGCAAGGCGGAGCCAGATGGTAGTGTTACGATAGAGGATGATGTTGCCCGTGTCGAACTTCATCATGCGCTCCATTACTGAATCGCGTGTCTGCGTCTCCTGGAACGTTTCGTAGTAACGCAAGTCGCGCCCACGGAAGCAATGGATAGGATTGCGGCCACTCACAGTTGCAGCAGACGTATAATAGCAATCGGTGCTGTCGGCAATTGCAAGGTAGTTGGTTGAAGGAACCACTTGCACAGCCGTGTAGATGCTGTCGTCGTTGGCAGTGTAATAATTAAAGCCGTAGAGCAAAGGCAGCGATGTGGTGGCACCAAGCATATAGTTCTGAGCCATGGGAATCTGCGAGACAATCTGGGCAGACTGATTAGCAAACGTCTGGACTGACCAATAACCGTTGAACGTGCCACCAGAGAATGTGAAATCCATTGGGCGGTCGAACGAGCTCCTTACGAACCAGTTGTACGTAGGCTGCTCAGCATGCAGGTTAGACACAAAGCGCGTTGAGGCATTACGGTCGATGTAGGTGTAGAAATGCTGCGCTGCACGCAGGTAGTCGCCCTCTTGGCCGCGCTCCAGGTAAAGCTCGCCGAGGATGACGTCGACGGGGATGAAGCTCTGGAATGAGCTTACCGTCTTGCCGCCCACCATGTTATTGTTGCCCGAGCCACAGTTGATGTTGCCATAGTCCGGCACGGGATTGCCCGCATACTTCTCAAGCTCGGGGATGAGGTTGGAAGCAAGCTGGTAGATGTCTACCTCGGGTGAGTTGTCATTCTCAATGTCGCTGATGGAGGTGAGCGGACGGGTGACATACTTCACCTTGCCATACTGGCGGACAGCCTGGAGATAAGCCCAAGCGCGGAAAGCCAGCATAGCCCCATACTCGTTGGTGACGAGGTTTGTGGCACCGTCGGCAAGCGTGGTGTCGCGATGGGCAAGGTAGTTGTTCACGTTGTTTATAACCCGGTAGTACACGTATGCGCTGTCGTAGGCGTTGGTACCGTCGGCAGAGAAATTGGCAAGCTCCTGCAAGTCGAGGTCGGCCGACGAAGTAAGGCTCACGAGGTCGCCGCGCAGCTCGTTCTGCAGCACGTAGGTGTCTGCCAGCTGCTGCATGGCACTCATAATGCCAAACGTGTAGAACACGGAGTCGGTCTTGCTGCCTATGCCATTGTCGCTGGGCAACTGCATGTCGCTCTCCACCTCAAGCATATCGCTGCACGAAGACAGTCCTACGGCAAACAGACCTGCAATGATATATGATATTTTTTTCATTGTTGCTACTAATTAGAGATTTATCTTTAATCCGAAAGTGAATGCCCTGCTCTGTGCAAGGTTGCCGGCATCAATGCCTTGGTACATCACGCCATTGCCTACGCTGAACTCAGGGTCGCTGCCAAGATAGTTGGTGAGCGTAAAGAGGTTCACGGCTTCTGCCCAAACAGAGAGACCCTGCAGCCACGAAAGGTGCAACGGTATGCGGTATGTAAGGCGCAGCGTCTTGAGGCGCAGGTAACTGCCGTCCTCAATCCAGCGGTCGCTCATGCGGTTGTTGCCCATGGGGTCGCCGTAGGCAAGCTTAGGCATGTCGGTAACTTGACCCTCGTAACGCCAGTGCTTGGTGACTGCCACCTGCTGGTTGTAGAAGTTGCTGCCGGAGTTGAGCACCATGCGCTGGTAGTTGTACACATCGTTGCCGAGGCTGTAGTTGAAGTTGACGCTGAGCGTGAAGTCCTTCCAGTTGATGTTGGCAAAGATGTTACCGTAGATATCGGGGTTGGGGTCGCCGATGATGGTACGGTCGTTCTCGTCGATGGCACCGTCCTCATTCAGGTCAACGAAGTGAACGTCGCCTGCGGTGAAGTTGTGGCGGGCGCCTGTGTTGTCAACCATATAGAGATAGTTTCCATCCTTGCCGGCAGCCTTGGCCTCGGCGTCGGTTGAGAACACGCCCTCGGTCTTGTAGCCATAGAACACAGCCACGGGATTGCCAACGGAAGTAAGGATGTTGTCCTCTCCATAGATGGACGAGGTGTAGTTGCCGTCGGGCAGGGCGAGCACCTCGTTCTTGTAGTGGCCCACGCTGGCGCCAACCTCCACATTCCAATCCTTGGTCACAACGGGCTTGAACGAAACGGTGGCCTCGTATCCGGTGTTCTGCAGCTCACCGCCGTTGCTCCAATACCAGTTAACACCACCAATGGGCGAGCTGAAGCTCTTGCGCGTGAGCAGGTCGGTAGTCTTGCTGTAGAAGTAGTCGAAAGCCACGCCCAAGCGGTTGTTGAGGAAATAGCCCTGCAAGCCTACGTTGAACTTGTGGGTTGTTTCCCACTTCACCTTGTCGTTACCGATGTTGCTCAGCAACAAGCCGATGGCAGTGTTGTTGTACTTAACGGTTGAATAATAAGTACGGGCGACATTGTTGTCGATGTCGTCGTTGCCGCTCATGTCGTAGCCTACGTTGATGCGCAGGTAGTCTACACCGGCATTCTTCGGGAACCACTTTTCGTTGGTGACTACCCATCCTGCCTGCACGCTCGGGAACAATCCCCATGCAACTCCAAACATATCCAAACCGTCGGCATTGGCACCGAAGCGGCTGTTGGCCTCACCCAAGAGGGCGGCCTCAAGGAAGTAGCGCTGCTTGAAGTTGTAGCTAACCATGCCGTACCACTGTATCTGCTTCCACTGCTCGTTGACTCCGCGCATGGTGAAGTACTGATCCTTGTTGTGGTTTACCACCTTGTTGTCCTGCTCGTAGGTGTATTCAGTAGTAGGATAGTCGCTGCTATACGAGAACGAGTTGAAACGGAAACCGGCAGTAGCCGAGAGGCTGTGGGCACCGAACATGTGGGCATAGTCACCGTGGATGCCGACAACAAAGTTGTTCTCCTTCGAGAAGAAAGAGGCAAACTTGTTGTAAACAGTTCCAAGGTTCTGGATTTCAAAGGCAGGCACCACGCCACCCGGACGCATATAGCGCTGCGAGTTGCGGTTAAGGGTGTAGTTGAACACACCGGTTACGCTTACGTCTTCGTTGAACGTGAACTTAGGCTCAAGCTTAACGCTGAAGTTAGTGTTAGTGGCGCTGTTCTTGTGGTTGCCATCGCCTTCGCTGAGGATACCCACAGGGTTGGCCAGCGAAAAGCCAGAACCCAGCGGGGCGAGCATCTCATCGGCATCGCTCAAAAGGCCGGTGAAGCCGCCCACAACCGAGCTATACTGATAAGGATTGAGCAGCGGCGACTTGATGAGCGAGAGGAAAGTCGTTGAAGTTGGCGTGGAGCTGTCGAAGTCGGCAGGCACACCATCATCGAACAACTTACTGCTGCTGCGGGAGAGCGCGAGGTCGAACTTGGTGCGGAGCTTCTTCAAGATAGAGATATCCGTATTGAAGCGCATGTTCATGCGATCCCAGTCGTTGCCCTCGGCAGTGCTCTCGGCATCGGCATAGCCAAGCGCGAGGTTGTACATACCATTGTTGTCGCCTCCCTGCACGTTGATGGTGTAGTTCTGGGTGAGTGCGTTGCGGTATGTATAGTCAGTCCAATCGGTGTTGTTGTGATACGTATAATAGTGGTAGTTCTCCGAAGGGGGCGCGTCGTTGAGGAAGTTGAACGACACACCGCTAAGGTCGCGGCCCATAGTACCGAGCATCTCGGTTGCATACGTGCGATACTGCGAAGCGTTCATCACCGTGGGCAGCGTAGGAATCAACGTAAGCCCCACCGATATGTCGGCATCGATGCGCGTAGCCATGCTGCGGCCGCGCTTTGTCTCGATGAGTATCACGCCGTTGCCGCCACGTGCGCCATAGAGCGCGGTGGCATTCTTGAGCACGGTGACCTTCTCTATCTCTGCCGGGTTGACAGTGGCGAGCAAGTTGTTGAAATGGCCGGAGTGCAGGTGAACAGCGTCATACTGCATATCCATCTCGATGCCATCAACGATTACCAGCGGCTGCGAATTGGCATTGATGGAGTTGATGCCGCGCACGAACATTGAGTTGCCTACGGTAGGCGAAGCCGAACGCTGCATCGAGCGGACATCGCCACCAAGCATCTCGCCTATCTCGGAGTCGATGGTGAGGTTAGACGACTTGCTGGCCGAGAAAGATCTCTTGGCTGTAATGGTGGTTCCGTTCTCGTACATCGGGCGGAACTTGTCGCTAAGCATATACACCTCAATGCCTTCCTTGCCATTGCCTATGGCCACCTGCTGCGAGGAGTACTCCGGGGAGAACACATACAGCGACGTGGCAAATACCGGCACCTTGATGGTGAACGAGCCGTCGTCTTCCGACATGGCCGTGTACCTGTTGTTGCCGAGCATCTGCAACTGCACGCCCGCCAAAGGACTCTTAGTCACGGCATCATAGACCTTGCCCTTGACTTCCATGAGCTGATACTTCTCGGGCTTCGGCTTCGCGGGCCTCTGGGCCGCAGCTTGCTCTGTCTGGCCTTCTGCTGCATCCTGAGCATAGACCGGAGCCGCTCCGCAAACCACAAAAGCGAAGATGGCGTTTCTTAGAAACGACTTTCGTATACTATAAAACGGAAATTCCATAACTATTCATCTTTTTTTAAGTATTCATCATATTCAACCGGACGGAGGATAACCCCTGCAATCTTCAGGTTGTTGTCGTATTTAGCCCTGTCTTCGCGGGCTCCGGCTCCGAAGGTACGGCGCCTGCTGCGTATATACAAGAACGGAGCGCGCTCGTCAAGACCCACGTATGACACCGGCACGTCCACCTGACCTACAAAGCAAGTGTCGAGGCCGTTGTAGGCTTTGTTGTACGTGCTGTCGGTAGTCAGCGTCTCATAACTCTCACGTCCAAAGTCTGGAACGTTGCCGTCTTCATCGGCCACGTTTACCTGCACACTGTACTTGTATGGCTTGCTTCCGCTGACAAAGACTACATAAGCATTGTAGGAAGCAGCAGGAAGGTTGGTGAGGTAATAGAACACGTAAGGCTCGGAGTTGCCATCAGGCACAACATTGAAGAACTCTGCCAGCACGGCACCATTAGAAGGATCCATAAGATACTGGTAAGACGAAGCAATCGTTGCATTGAAGTAGTTGGTCACAGCAAAATAGTTGCACTCCGGTTTCCAAACCTCCCATGGGCGGAAAGCCAAGGAGTCAACAACGCGCACATGGCCATTACTTGCCTCAATAACGTCGCCAACCGTATGGCCAAATAGCTCATAGCCATTTGAAAGCTTGCCATAGCCATAATACCCGGAGATAGGGTTACTGCTAAAACGTGAGGTAGCACAGAGAGTGTCGGTACCTTCGGGCATCGAATTGTCGAGCACGCCCTTGTTATAGCTGTTGGTCTCACTGAATGCGATGTTGCGTACAATCATCTGCTTGGTCAGCGAGTCACGCACATACTCGTTAGAGTGGCCGAAGATGTCCTGTATTGCATTGTCTGTCATTTTATAACCTTGCCATCCGGTTCCGGTACAAAACTCCGAGATGTTAGTCGTCAGGTCATAGTACTGGATATTTGTCGGATAGTTAAATGCAGGCGAGATGGCATCATAAGTCTTCTTGTAAGCCTCATCGGTAGGTATGAGCATGGTGTAGCTACTGTCCTCCTCGTCGAGCAGGGCAGCCATGTCACTCACGGCAAGCGTGTTGACAGTCACCATTACCGAGTCGCTGTACGTCTGTTCACCATCGATTATTGGGCCTTCAACGCTCGCGTCAAGGTCAAGGTAAGAGTTCTCGTAATGCTTGAAAATGTTTGATATGGAGTCGCAGCCGTCAACATCGAAGATATACTCATAGACATTCGGGAAATACTCAGCGAAGCCATTGATGGTATGGAGAGTTCCGTTTGACGTTGGAATGTTAACGGAAACCATGTCGTGGCCATCGTAGGTATAAGCCGAAGAGTTGCCCGCAAGTACGAACGACTTCTCGTTGAGCGTATGCACCCGGCGGTTAAGCTCGCCCGTTGCCTGGTAGTTGTAATTGGCAATGTGGCTGTTGATGAACCTCTGGGCAATCCAAGTGCTGTCGTGGGCAGCAATGGCAGCTGCATCAAAAGTGCCATTGAGCGGTGCCCAGACCGTATAGAACTGCGAGCCTTGCAGCCTCTGGCGGTACCCGGCCTTGTCGAGGATCGACATAAAGTCGCTCAGCTCGGCGTTGCCCTCAATGTTCTGCCAGAGCGTCTGCCCGATGGAAGTGCCGGGGTCGCCCGTGTAAGCTTCGTTGTAGTCATCGAAGTCCGTGCAGGATGCCACCACGAGGGCGGCACCTGCCAGGGCGACAAATATATATTTGTTACGTTTCATGTTGTACAGATATATTTAGTTTGTTAGCATTAATACATATCCTCAAGATACTGCTGGTTGTCAGCGATGTCAACCGGGCAGAACTCAATGTAGTCAACCTGGAACTTATGGCCGCCAGAGAGCACCGACTTGATGCGCAGCCACATGTCACGCTGCGAGAACGACCTCTTGATCAAGACGCGGCGGCAGGAGTAACCGGTGAAGCGGGCCGGTGAGCAGGCACCAGTATAGTACTGCTTCCAGAAGTCGAGGCTCTCGCGCATCCATCCGCGGGTCTTCATGGCCTGGTCGGAAGCCAAGCCTTTGTCTTCGAGATACTCCTCAGTGGCAGTTGCCGTGATGTCGCGGCTGCCAGTACCGGTGGTCAGCTGTGTGGTACCAATGCGCGGGTCGTCGGCAGTCATACGGAAGTCAAGAGGGATATCTACAGGCGAGAGGTCGGCAAGCTCAGAGCTTTCGCCGAGGTAGAACTGCATCATTCCGAAATAATCGCTACCGAAAGTAACCTGGAGGCGAAGCTCATATTCACCATCGGGAACGGGTGGCAGCTTGATTGCAAGGTCGAACTCGCCCACTCCCTGGAATGAGTCTCCCTTGTAGTTAAGGAAGTCGTTGGGATTTTCGTCGTTCTGGCTTGACGGGCAGTTGACATCGAGAGTGGTGTTGTTGCCGTTATAAACGCGCACATTCTCGAAATAGTCAATCGGGAAACGCATACGCGCCCTCTCCACACCGTTGTTGAGCGAGGCAACAACCGACTTTGTCATGCCACGGTAGCCGTTGCTGGCAAGCTCAGGCAGGCAAGTGAGATAGTCAACGCGGATTCTCTCGAAGAGCACGCCGCGGGGAACACTCTCGTTATACACAAGGATGGAGTCAACCGGGTAGATGTATCCGTTAAGCGGCTGAAGCATATTAGCAAAATCTACCTCTGCGCCGCGCATCCTCAATGGGTGCATATCGTCTGTTCCATGAGTCTGGATTTCGTTGGTCAGAGTGTTGTTGGCCACCCAGCGGTTGATGTACGTCTTGCCATCGGCATTGACATACCACGCCTTGAGCAGCGTCTTGGGCAGCAACGTCTCGTAATAGTCGTATGCATCGCCGTTGGTGTCATACACAGCCATTGGGTCGCAGACATTGTGGCGATAAGCAAGCACCTCGCGGTTGTAAGCACCCTTGATGATATGATACCTCATGAGCATATTGAGCGCATTGAGCGAGTCGGTATAATCAGTACCCGTGCTAACCGTAACGTTGTTGTTGCGGTAGTAGTCGTACCAACCCGTGCCTTGGTCGGCAGAATGGCCATAAACGCGGTTTGCAAAAGCAATGAGTTCATCGATGGTACGGATTTCATAAGAATTCTTAAGCACTTCGTCAGACACTGCAAAGATGGTATATCCAACCCTGCACTGATAAGCATCCTGCACAAAAGAGACATCCCAAGATCCATACGACTCAGTACGCGGATAAGTAAATGAAGCGTTCTTCTCGGTTTCTCCATTGATTAGGGCGTCAAGGCCGGTCAATTCGAGTGCCTGCATGAACAACCCGTACTTGCCAGAGTTGTTAAGTTCGTTGCCAAGCAAGCGGTTGGAGCGCGGCACCACCTTATCTATAACATGGAGCACACCGTTCACCATCTCATTGTCGGAGCTTGTGATGGCTGCCACATCGTTGAGCACGGTGCTACCGTTAGTGGCCACTGATGTGGTGATTGAGCGGCCAAGCATCGTAAGGATGGTGGCACCATCGCCCGACATATCAACCATACGATACTCAAGGTTAACCAAGTGATACTCGGCAATGTCGGTGCAGAGACTGTCGGTAAGACCCTCTACAGACTGCTCGGTCATGCCGTTGTGGGGAATCTCACATTCCTCATCGGCCCAAAGGCTGTCGACATACTCCTGCACAGCCGCGTTGGTGGGGGCGAAGCAGGTATAAGTGCCGTATGTAGCCATCAGCCTGTCGTAGCCCGAGCGCGTGAGGATGTAGTTGAAATTGCTGAAATCATCGTTCACCTTAAGGAAGTCCTCAATGGTCTGACCTGTAAACGTGTACAGGTTAGAGTCATCAGGCTCAGCCACGCAGGAGGACAACGCCGCCACTACCGGCAGTGCCAATGCTCCGGCAGCTCTGGTGATTTTCTTAAATATGCTGTTGTACATAACTCAGTCAATTAAAGTCAAAACTAATTGCGATTGTAAATATCATTATTATTGTAAGCCGGGTTCTGCCTCAAGTTGGAGTTGGCCTGCATCTCCGAAAGATAAACAGGGAAATAGAGCATCGGCTCACGACTGACTTTATACCTCGCGGAAGAATTACCCTTACGCACCATATAGTCGAGCATACCGGAATAATTCTCCACCGGATAAGAGTCGATGGTGGCGTTGCCAATGATTTCGCTCATTGTCTTGGTAGCATCAACACCCGACACATGGCGATAGTTGTAGCGCACGAGGTCGAACCAACGCTTGCCCTCAAAGCACAACTCACGCAGACGCTCATCGAGCACGAGCTGCTCCATTGCATCCTTGCCCGTTGCGGCAGCAAGGGTGTCGCCCACTGCGAATTGCGTACCGGGTTCGATGGAACGGGTATATACGGTCTGCACGATGTCGAAAGCCTGCCCGAGCTTGGAGTCGGTATCAGACGATGCGAGCTGCACCAATGCCTCGGCCTGCATGAGCATCACATCGGTGAGACGGTAAACAATCCAGTTCTGAGCCATCTCCGAATACATATTTCCAGCCCTGTTCAAGCCGGCGGACTTGCTTGCTTTCCTATTTGCAGGCGTTGACACCGAAACAACAGTCTGGTAATCAAGCATCTTGCGCACGGTCAAGGCAGCACCCTCAGTGCCAGTTCCCACATCAAAGCAGCTCTCCCAAAAACGGTAGTCGTTCTGCGAGATGAAGGCATTGCCCTCGGCTGCCTCGCCAAAAACAGAAGACGCCGGTTCGAGCAAACCTGCCTGGCGGTTATTTTCGTATGACCAGTACATCGTTGAAAGGCCGGTGTTGTAGCCTGCCGCAGCAGTGTTCATTGGCAGCTCGAAGATGCTTTCCTGCGAATTGCCGAGGGAGAATATCTCTATATAAGCCTCAGCGCCATCAATAAGGGGATAGTCAGTGCGACCGGAAGCAATCATTTCATTCTGGTAAACCTGCTTCTTGGAGTCGATAACAGCCTGGCAGTGGTCCACGCAGCTCTGGTAGTCAGCAGCGGAGTGAGTCATGGAAGCCCTCCAGAGGTAGACATCGGCCAGTATGGCATTGATGGCATCGCGGTTAATAAGGCCACAGCGGCGCCAATCGGCATAGCCACTGGGCGAAAGGGGAGCCTCAAGAGCTTCATTAAGGTCGGCAATGCAGCGGTCGAGCACCACAGCCGGAGCCGACTGAGGCAAGTTCATGTCCTGGCTGCTGTTGAAGTAAGCCGACGGCACATACGGCACATCGCGGAAAGCGCGCACAAGGTAGAAGTAAGCCAAAGCCCTGAGCGCAAGCATCTGCGAGCGGTCGGTGAGATAAGTAGACTCGGTGTACGAAGGGTCGTTCTGCATCACCTGCGGAGCCTTCTCAATCACCTGGCTGCAACGGTTGATTACCGTGTAGAGCGAAGCCCAGTTGGCATAAACATTCTGGTTGTCCATGTTGCCGAGCACCATCTCCTCAAGGTTATCATAAGCATCGTTGCCGTTGATGATGATTGACGCCGTGGGGTTAAGCTCCTCAGAGCGTGCAGACCCCCACACGATGAAACGCTGTATGACATCGCTCGTGGTCATGGCCTTGTAAGCGCCGGCCACCATCATCGAGACGTCGTTGCGGGTTTTCCAATAGTCCTCCTCGACTATCATGTCGTCGGGCAGCACCTGAGTGTCAATACACGAGGCCATGAGCAACCCTGACAAAGCGCATAAAATATATTTTTTCATAATCGTAAACTCTTTCAGTAAGTGAAAAGCATTTAGAACGAAACATTCAGACCCACGGTGAACGACTTGGAGCGCGGCGTATTGGAGCTGTCGGTGGCGTAGCTGTAGCCATCAACAGAGTGCTCCGGGTCGGTACCGCTGTACTTCGTCCAAGTGAAGAGGTTGTTGCCCGAAACATAGATGCTCAGCGCATTAAGACCGATGGGCTTCAAGAGCTTAGCCGGAACCCTGTAGGTGAGCTGGAAGTACTGGAAGCGCACGAATCCGGCATCCTCCACGTAGCGGTCGCTGCCAAGGTAGTTGTAGGCAGAGGTAGTGCCGTACATTGCGCGAGGCATAGGCGTAACGTCGCCATCCTTGCGCCAGCGGTAGTTGACGGCAGCGGTCTGGTTGAACGAGCCAGACATGTTCTGCAGGTTCATACGCGCCTGGTTAACAACCTTGAAGCCGAAGCGATAGTTGAAGTTGGTGCGCAGAGTCCAGTTGCCGTAAGACATTGTTATGCCGAAACCACCCTGCACCTTAGGCATGGAGTTGCCGAGGTAAACGATGTCAAGCTCGTTGATCTCACCATCGTGGTTGATGTCCTCATAAATGGCGTCACCGCCCTGGAACTGGTAGTTGGTGCTGGAATAGTCGAACACCATGCGCTTAGGCGTACCGTCGCTGTTCATGATGACACGGCCATTGGCGTCGCGGGCCACAGGGAAGGTCTGACCCTTTGACAGGCGCGAGTTGATTTCGTTCTCAAAGGTAGCAGCATCCCAGTTGTTCTCGGTTGCGAGGTTGGTAAGATACTCGTAAGTGTACTGGTAAACGCCCTGGTAACGGAGACCGTAGATGGAGCCGAGCGGGTTGCCCACCTGCACACGGGAGAGGTAAGAGCCGTTTTTCCTGTCCCACTCAGTGTTGAGCGAAGCCAGCACCGACTCGTCCATCTCGGTAAGCTCGTTGTAGTTCTGTGCAACGTTGAGGTTGGCGCTCAGGCGGAACTTGCCTTTCTTCACGATGTCGTTGAAGTTGAGGTTAAGCTCCCATCCCTCGTTGGTCATGGCACCTACGTTGGCGTATGCCAGCTGTGCGTAACCCGAAGTAGAAGGTATGTTTACCTTCTCCATGAGCAGGTCGGTGGTCTTCTTGTAGTAATATTCGAACTCGGCCTCAATCTTGTCGTCGAACAAACCGAGGTTGAAACCAAGGTTGTAGCTATTGGTAGTCTCCCACTTGAGGTCGTCGAGCTTCATCTGCGTCATGACGGCAGCCTGCATGTCGCCACCGTAAGAGCCATTGCCCGTGATGTTGTACGACTCATAATAGATGGAGCCTTTGTTCGGGGTGTTACCCACCATACCCCAGCTGGGGCGGAAGGCGAGCATGGACACCACCTTGCGCAGCGGCTTCATGAACGGCTCGTCGATGATGTTCCAACGGAACGACACACTGGGGAAGTAAGCCCACTTGTGAGCCGGACCGAAGCGCGAGTCACCATCGGCACGTACCGAAACGCCGAGGTTATAGCGGCTCTTGTAAGAGAAGTGGCTGTTGAAGCTCCAGTTCTGCCAGCGATCCTTGCTCGTGGCGCTCGAAGCGCTAAGCACGTAGGAGTTGACCGTTGACGAGGTGATGCCGGTAGGCAGGTGAGCGATGCTCTCAGTCTGTGAGTCGCCATTAGACGAATACGTCTGGTAGCGGAAGCGCATGGTAGCCGTCCAGTCCTCGTTCTTGAAGTAAGGAGTGAAGGTGAGGTCGTTGGTAACGGTGATACCCATGCGGTTCTCCTCGGTATTGCCGGAGCGGTTGTAGTTGTCGTTATTCCACGACTCCTTGATCAGCTCGCCCGGCCAGTAGCTCGGAGCACTCTTGGCATAGATGTCGAAGTAAACATCGCCACGGTAAGTGAGGCGGCTCTTGCCCTCCTCGGTGCCGAGCAGCTCGTACTGCAGGCTGAAGTCTGGCGTGATGCGGTAAGTGTTCTCCTCTGCCCACGACAAGTTGGCCACGGCCACAGGGTTGCCCTCCTCCTGGATGTCCTTAAGCTCATCGTTGGTGGTGGTGGTCTTGTTCATGATGTAGTAGTCGGAGAGGTCGTTACCATTACCGTCCTGGCGGTAGATGCTCATGTTAGGAGCCATGTGCTGCGCACGGGCCAGGATGTTCTTGTCGTAGTTCTTGATGTTGTTGGTGTAAGTGAAACCAAAGTTGGTAGAGAACTTGATTCGGTCGCTCACGAAATAGTCGAGCACGAGACGGGTGGTGAAGCGGTTGAGGGTTTGCTTGATGATGGTACCCGTCTGGTGGTCATAGCCTGCAGAGATGCGGAAGTTGGCCTTCTCGCCACCACCGGTGAGGTTGATGGAGTGGCTGTGCGACTGTCCGAACTGCGTAACGGCGTCCACCCAGTCGGTGTTGTTGTTCCAGTTCTCGTAGTCGGCCCATGCGCGGTTATAGTTAAGCTCATTGATGTTGGTGGTGGCATCCGAACGCTGCGAGGGGTTATAGATGGCCTCCTTCATGAGCATGGTATAGTCGTCACCGCTGAGCAGGTCGTAACCCTCGGGCTGCCAGCTGCCGGTGAACTTATAAGTATATGACACGCGCGTCTTGCCGCGGGCACCACGCTTGAGCTTGATCTCGATAACACCGTTGGCACCTCGCGAACCGTACATGGCTGTAGATGCGGCGTCCTTGAGCACGGTGATGCTGGCGATATCGTCAACGTTCACCGAAAGCATTGAGGCGTAGCTCTCCTCGTTGGCATCCTCAGCGGAGAAGTCGTCGGGGGTATCGAAGATCTGGTCGTCAACGACGATGAGCGGCTCCTTGTTTCCGGTGATTGACGACACACCACGCAGGCGCATGGTAGTACCCGAACCAAGGTTACCAGAGTTGGCCACGATGTCGAGACCGGCAATCTTACCCTGCAAAGCCTCGTCGGCACTGGTAAAGGAAAGGCCCTCCACGTCTTCCATGTTCATGGTCTGCTGCGCAACGGAAACCTCGCGCTTTGGAATGGACAGACCGCCAGAGCTTGAACGGCGGCGCGACGTTACAGTTACCTCCTTGACGGTGGTCTGCGACTCGCCGAGCTTGATGTTGAAGCGGGTCTTGGCACCGATAGGCACCGACACGGGCTTGGAACCGACGTAAGAGACGGTGAGCCTGTTCTTGTTGTTCTTCACAACCATGGTAAAGTTACCGTTGACGTCGGTGACGGCAGCGGTGACGATACGGTTGCTGGCATCGCGTTCAACGACGTTAGCCATCATCACCGGGCCAAAGGCATCGGTCACCGTACCGGAGATACGTTGCCCTTGGGCAAAGGCGGCCTGCACCATGACAAGCAGCAAGGCCGTAAGCATAAACTTTATTCTTGGCATAGCAGTATATTGTCTTATATTATTTTACTTGTTGCCCTTGTAACTACTCGCCGAAAGCCTTGTCGAACCGCTTGTCGGCACTGTAGTAAAGAGGCTCGGACAGCTCGTGGATAACGGCAAAGGACGACGTTGTGAAATGCGTGGCCGTGGTAAGCGGATTATTGAGCAGGAAGTCGCGCGCCATCCTGTTGGACATCATGGAGCTGTTGGCAGCGTCCACGACGTGGGTAACCCCGGCGGCGTCTACCACATTGAGCTTGTTGCCGCCTCCGGTGACGTTGAGCTTCTGGCTGATGCCAAGGTCGTCGGCGAGGAATGTGGCGAACTCGTTGTTATACTGACTGGTATACACAGTCTGGTCGGCGTAGATTGATATGCGCTGGAAGTGGTAGCGTATGAAGTCGGCTATTACACCGAGGCTCTTGCGCACGGAGTCCATGGCCCACTGATCCTCAGAGTGGTATTCATACCAGTTCTCAATCTTGGCGCGGTCGGGCAATCCATTGGCGTATGCTATGCGCATTGCGTCGTTGTTAGGCACGTAAACGGTATAGTTGTAAGTATTGAAGAAACTAACGTTCTGGTCGAGGCACTTCGACTCTTCAGAAGTGAACACCCTGTATTGGTCGCTCTCGTTGATACCGGTAGTGCTGCTGGTTGAGGTATTGATGCCGGCCCATTCAAGCAGGTCGGTGTTGCTCACCATGTCGCAGAGGGTGAAGAACTCGGAGAACTTGTCGGACTCGTACGCCTCGCCATCGGGGTTGCCCTCGGCGCCGGCGTTCTCCTTCATCACCTTATATACACTCTCCACCGGCCCTTGTATGATGCGGTCAATCTGGTAGGTGTTTCCGTTGTCCTGCGGGAACGCCTGCTCAATGTTCGACGCAGTATAGCCGTTGTTTATCTGGGCGCCGCTGAGCACCTGCGCACCCACGCCGTTGCCTGTTACCATGATTTCGCCACCATGCTTGGTCTTGTAGTACTTGTTACCGCCAATCTCAGACATACGGTTGTCGTCAGAGTTGAGCACGATGGTGTGGTAATTAAGGATGTCAGTGAGCTGCGCTGTGACAATAGCCGTCACACTCTCTGAAGCAGTGAAGCCTGCACCGGGCGTAATGACGGGGGTAGAGTCGTTGGGGTTAACGATGGTATTGGTCTCGGGATCCCATTCAAACGTAGACACGCCGATGTTGGGGCGCAGACTGCTATAATAATAATGGTATGCCAGCGGCGTAGAGCTGCCCGTATGGCCGAGCGAGGCGGGGTCGATGTAATAGAAGTCGAACGCCTGATCGGACGGCAGGAAGAGGGCGAACTTGGCTTGCATTGCCTGAAGGTAAGCATAGTAGTCAAGGCTTATGGTGAGGACAGTATTGTCAGACCTGTTGGTGATGGCCCAGTTGGCTACCTTCATGTTGTTCTTGATGCGGGCCGGGGCCGACACGGCGCTGAGGCTCACAGGGGGAATCATATTCTGGAGTCGGTAAATCACGCCGTTGTTGGCTATGCTGATATCGTAGCCTTCGCCATCGGCAGAAGGCCTGAGGTCGGATTCAGACAGCCCCATGATGTCGCCAACGTCGTTGGTGACGGTGGAAAACTTGCTCGGAACTGTGTTGGCAAACGATGCCTTCATGAGGTTCGAAAGCAGCGGAGTCACCAAATCAAGAGGTATGGAGTCGATGTTTTGCTCAAGGTTTGCCACATTGTTTTCAACAACGGCATTCTCCTCAATGATAGACTTGCCGCTACCCTCGAGGAAATATTTCTTAAGGGCCTCGTCGTCAGGCACAAACATTGCAGCTATGCCAAGGACGGAAACATCCATGGTAGTAGATGTGGCGTTCTCGGCATAGGCATTCCAACCCGGGTCGAAAGGTAGACGCTCGTTATCACTGAACCTGCTGTTATGGGAGAACGCGGCACCCTGCGAGTTAGTGCTGGCGTAGCGCACCTCATAGATGGAGTCGGGAGCCGGGCGTCCGTTCTGCAATGCCCAGTCCTGATAGTCGCTGGTGACCTGGGCGTTATATACAGGCACGGCAAAGCGGTCGAGCATACGGCTGAAGAGGGAGAAATTGGGGTTGTTCTTGATTACCTGAGCCATGTTGCCGGGCTGCGTAACCACGTCCTCCACCTGATGTATGTATCCGTTCTGGCAGGTCACGTCGGGCACGATGACCTTGTTGCGGAATATATAGGTGGAGGTGCCGTCGTATGCCTGGCCTACAAGTTTGGAGAAATCGCTCTCTTCGCCAGTGGTGGTGATGGAGTGGGAAAGCATGTAGTCCCTCGTCAAGTGAACCATCATTGGCGTAGTGGCGTCGTTGACGGTGTAGATGCCCTTGGAGTCGAACTCGCGCCAATATGGATTATTGGGATAGAGTGCCGACGGCATGAACACATGGCTCACAGAGTCGATGACGTTAAGGTTTGTGGCATGCTTGATGGCAGCACCGCGCGAAAGTCCGTCCTGCCCGTTGTTGGCGTTGGAGAGGAGGCTGGTGAGCAGCGCGTTGTCGAGCATCGACGAATAAAGCAGTTGCTTCTTCTGCGACTCAGTGAGCTGTTCGTAGCTCGTAACGCCGTAGGGATTGTTGCCGTTCTCGAAGAACCGCTCGAAAGCCTCGTCGTTGGCCGGGAACACGGTCTTGCTACCGGTGCGGTTGAGTGTCTCGGCATATCCGAGGTCGTCAATAAGCCTGAGGTAAGTCTTGAACGTACCCTGCAGCTGCCCGACCGAGGGATTGCTCAGCTCACTGTAGATGGTTCCACCGAGCCAGAAGGGCTTGGTGGACTCATCCACTTCCTCATTCTTGTCGATACAAGACATGAAAAGCCCTGTACAGACAAGGGAAAAACAAAAGATGAGTTTCTTCATACCGATTTTGTAATTATTATATTTAATTTTTAGTTATTGCTCTTCAAAGCCAATAGGCACAGAGAATCCCCTTTTTTACATATCGCTTACAAAAGTAGCAATTTTATGTTTCCCAAAGAAATATTTATTGTGTTTTTTTTGGGGAAAGGTGGATTTTTTGGTTCAGAAATTAAAAAATAGCAAAAAAAGTGGTACGCCCCCCAAAACTGTAAGCCTGCCAGAAAACGGCAAAACAGCATATGAGCACGGGGCAGGAATTTACTTGGATTGGCTAAACAAAAAACGCACTATATAACGCAAACGGGCGACTATCGCCTTGTTTTGTGTAAACACCGGATAAGCATACATTGGGATTAGGCAGTGGGTGTTCACGTGCAGAGCCTCGACTCATTGTGCCTGGCGAGTGAGCGCCAACGACTCATTATGCCACAGCTTCCTTAATCACAAACTCACGCATAGAAATACAGCACAAATCAAATTCGAGTGGGAGTAAAAATATTTCGCATCCATAAATGCAAAAGGGCTTCGCCAATAACAGCCTCAGCCTCAACGTGTTACAAAAGCGGACGTTTAACCATGCAAAACGTGCTGTTTTGCATTCCGAAACGGCACGTTTCACATTGCCAAAAGGCACGTATTGCAGTATGAAAACGGGCAGAGCCACTTACAGCATTGCCTTTGTAAAGTTTCCGGAACAAATGCGCCGGAAGATACCGAGGAATTATGCATTAGCCTTTTAACTTTACCGGGTCGCAGACCCGGCCTCAGAAGGCACATTCGGAATAATGGCAAGAAATTACGCCAATCAGCCTTTTAACTTTACCGGGTCACAGACCCGGCCACAGAAGGCACAAGAAATTACGTCAATCAGCCTTTTTACTTCACCGGGTCACAGACCCGGACACAGACGGCGGCGGGTTGCAAACCCGCCACAACGTGGGAGTTAACGTGGGAGGTTACGTGGGAGTTAACGCGAAAGGTTACGTGGGAGACGACGTGTATTCCAGATGTCCCCTACGTTCAGGCGGGTTTGCAACCCGCCTGCATCCTGTTGCGGGTTTGCAACCCGCATCATACCTGTTTGTTCCACGTTCCAAAACGGTTAGCACAGCTGGAATGCGGATTCAATCAACGGCAACCGAGGAGATGCCGCATTTCTGCGGCGTAACTTCAAACAAAGCATCGGGGTTCCACAACTGCGGGGGGCGCAGGAATGCGGCACCTCCTAAGGTAGCATCAAAAGGATACAGGAACGATGATAGCCGCAATATTTTGCGTTCCTACAAGGGGCGGACATAAGAAGGCAGACGACAACGGGGTCTTATAGAGCCGAAATTGGGCAGAAAAAAAAGAAAGGCCGGGCGCACACTGGCGTCCGGCCTTTCCGACAAACAAGAATGATTACTCTATCACAACCTTTACGGTTTGCGAATTGCCATCGGCAGCTACGCGCAGAACGTATGTGCCGGGAGCAACGCCAAGCCCGGCTGCCACGGCAGGGGCATCGGCCACAGTGGAGGTGAACTCAGCCACCTGCACACCAGCGAGCGTGAAGAGGCGGCAGGCCACCTTGCCATCGGCGGCAAGGCCGTCAATGCCGTTGGTACCGGCCACAACACGCAATATTCCATCGGAGAGCAAGTCGTCGTCGTTCCACGAAAGCCCGGCCGGCAGCTCCGGCAGGTTGATGGTAGGCGTACCTATCCTTGCGGCGCACTCCCACAGCGTTATTTCGTCGCCCACCTGCGGTGTGTATGTCGGTGACAGGGTGACGTTCACCGTTGCGTTGAGCAAAAGGTTGCCATCCGTGTAGAAGTAAGCGCGCGAAGTACGGTTGTTAGCTGCATTCACAATGTGCAGGTTGATCACCGAGCCAGCCTTGGCGTTAAGCTGGGTTCTAACCCTTATGCATCCGTATGGGTCGTCATCGGCCGGATTGCCAGGCGACATAGTAGCACCAGACTCAAGCACGAGGTTGTTTACGGTGCCATTGCCGGCAATCACGGCTCCCTCGTTTATCGTCACGGTGCCATTGCCTACCATGGAGCTTGACGGCGGGTTGGAGAAGGCATTGAAGCGGAGCGTACCGCCGTCCACCCTGACGGACGAAGGACTGCCTATTGATCCTGAAATGGTGAGCATGCCCGTTCCCTCCTTGCGGATAGGCGAGTTGATTGTGCCGCGGAGCGAGATGTCTTCATTGTTCCTGCCAAACACATAGGCACCCGAGCCTGCCAAAGTGCCATTGAGGACAAGGTTGCCGAGAACCACCTGCTGACCGTTGTTGTTGAACGTCACGCCATCGTTAACCTGCAGTGTGCAGTTGGCAAGGCCGGTGCTGCTGCGGTAAACGAACGTTGGGTCATAGGAACTACGGTCGTAAACACCGGGGATGAGGGTGCCGGTGAACTGGCTCCAGTCACCATCGAAATATGTACGGACACCGCAGGCGTAGACATAGAATGTGCCGGCACCGGTAAGCGTACCTTTGTACTCGGCGCGCGGGTCGGTATAAAGGCGGCCTGCTCGGTTCTCGGGCACCACGAAGTTGGCAGTGTTCTGCGTGAACGAGCCGCCTTCCGTCCCTGGATCCCACAGCTCGCCGCCGGCAAACTCAACCGTTGCAGGCAGCTGCGACTTGTTGTTGGATTCACTGGCATTGACCACGCCGCTGCTTATCACAAGGCGCTCGAAAGTGTTGTCAGAGCCGAGGGTAAGCGTTCCCCTGCCGCTCTTGGTAATCGTGGATCCACGCAAGCCTACTTTCATCCTCAGCGTCTTGCCATCTGCAATGTCGAAAGTAGCTCCACCCTCGCCTGCAGTGATGGCCTGGGTGGTGGCGGCATCGTCGCTCACTGCGAGCACGGCACCGTTGTTTATGGTTACGGGGGTGCTTACGCTGCCGAGCGACCCATAGTCGCGGCCGATATTGTTGGCAAGCGAGTTGACGGTTACCGTTCCGCCGTTGATGGTGACGGAGCCGAGTTCGCTCTTGTTGTTGAGCGTAACGTTGCCCGCGCCATTCTTCACAAGCGCGGCGTTGCCCTCAAAGCCATAGCCAGAAACCTCATAGTCCTTGGTCTCGTTGTTGAATGTTATGCTCTGCGGCCTAACATCGCGCGACACGGTGATGTCGGTTGTGGTGACGTTGTCGTCAAACGTTACTGCGTCGCCGGAAACGAAAGCCCTCTCAGCCTCAGTATCGGCATCAACAAAGTTCTCGGTGATGTCCAAATCCCATGAGCCGCCGTTGGAGCCAGTCCAGGTAACAGTGCCGGGGTGGAAGGTCTTCACGGTTACATAGAGCTTGCCGTCCTCAAGTGTTAGCGCGGTGCCTTGGGTGTTTAAACCGTCTACAAGAAGGTCGGCGAGGTCGCCCTCTACCTTACCTATCTCACCGATGAGATACTTGCCCTCGGCCACCGTGCCAGGGGCGTCGGAGTTGGCCACAAACTGGATTACCGGCTCAAGGTATTCAGGCCCGTTGGTCCAGTCTTTTGTCTCTATCTTCAGCACACCGGCCTTGATGCAGTCGGCAGCCCAGTTCTCACTGAAGAGGTCGATGAGCAGGCGCGAGCCGAAGCCGAGTATCAGCGAGTCGGTCTCTATCTCACCCTGATTGCCTTCGCCGCCGGGTATCACCTTGGCGTTATAGTCGGCCTTGATGCCGTTGAGGAACTTGCCACCGTCGGAGATGAGCGACGTATGGCGGTTGAGCCACACGCGGCTCGACTGCATGGTGCCGTCGAAGCGGAGCGTGCCGCCCCAGACGTCGGTGTTGCCGGTATATGTCTCGGTGACGTTAGGCAGCACGAGCACACCACTGCCCTGCTTCACGAGGCGCATGGCCCCGGTGAAAGCCCCGCCCGTAAGCGTGTGGGTGTAGGTGGTGGTGGTTATGTTGTCGTTGTCGTCGTGGCCCTGCGTCCAAGTGGGGGCGTTGTCGGTGAAGATGTAGGGGCTTGCGCCGTCGGTAACGTTGACGGTCATGTTGCCGGTCTCACACATTATTATATGTTTGTCGTTGCAAGACGAGCCGATGGTGCCGCCGTTGGCAATCTCGGTGCGTCCGGTCATGGTGAGTGGGGGCGGCGCCATGGTTATGCCCTCCATCTCGCCGAGGAAGTAGCTCGGGTGCGGCGTCTGGTTGTAACCGCACATCTGCCATACCATGGCCTGGCGGTACTGGTGGTCATGCCACAGGGTGTAGTTGCGCCACGGCGTAGGCACGTCGGTGGTGTAGATGCGGATGTTGCCCTCAGCGGTGCGCATTATCACCTCCTCACGCCAGTCGCCGAAGATGTCGCCCTGGTAGCATGGCGTTCCCTTGGTGTCGTTGTTGGTCATGCTGCCTTTGAGCACGGCTATCTCGCCTTGCTCAGCCTTCACGATGTGGCCTTCAGTGTTCTTGCCGTTACGGTAGTCAAAAGACTCCTCGCAGAGGTCGCCATCCCAATAGATGCGGAAGTTCTGGGTGATGTTGAACGACCCCTTGTCGAAGCCCTCAACCGCGTCGTGCCTGACGGAGCCGACGAGGTGCGCATCGCGCGACGATACGCCTTGCGCCCCGGGAATGTCGCGCACGAACTTGCCCATGTTGGCGCGCCCGTCATCATCGCTCGCCTCGTAGCGGTAGTATATCTTCGAGGTGGTGGCATCGCGGAAGTTGTTGCCCGGCTGGTCCTCGTTGCAGGCAAACACCTCCTGCCCGAAGGTATAGGGGTCGAAGTCGCTGCAGTGCTGCGAGTCGCCGTGGCCAAGGCCTGTGGACGAAAGCCCGTGGCCGTTGTCGTCGATTACCATCGACCCGAAGAGTATTTCGTCGCGCCCGTCCCAGTCAACGTCGGCCACGCTGTAGTTGTGGTAGCCCTGGCCATACCATATAGAGCCGGGCGTGTTGTTGTTCCACCGCCACCGCTCCACGAGGGTGTGCGTGGCGGGGTCTACGTCGTAGGCTATCATCTTGTGGCGCGTGTATATGCCTCGCGCAAGGAAGATGCTCGGCTTGCGGCCATCGAGGTAAGGCGCGCCGAAGAAATGCTTCGTGGAACGGTGGCCGTAGCCGTCGCCCCATGCAGCCTCAAGGTTGGTCTCGCCGTCCTCAAGGCGCTTAAGCGGATATTCAAGCTCTTGGTAGACCTCGCCCGTCTCGCCATTGAGGTATAGCAGGTACTCGGCACCGTCGTGCATAAAGAAGTTAGCGCCGCCATTGGGGCCTTCGGGGCGATAGTTCTTGTCGGGGTCGCCCACCACGTGCGTCTGGCCGTTGGCCATATGGATGGTGGTGCCGTCGGCGGCACGCATCACTGCCTCGGCCTTTCCGTCGCCGTCCCAATCGTAAGCCACTATGTTGTTCTCGTTATTCTGGAAGTCGGCCATGTTCGGTCCGAAGTCGAGCCACCAGAGCTTGGTACCGTCGAGCTTGTAGACCTCAACGGTGGCATACTCGCCATTGTAGCCATTGGGCAGGTAGCCAGCATTGATGTCGTTGGAGTTGTCGAACTTCAAGAGGATTTCCAGCTCGCCGTCGCCGTCAACGTCGGCGCAGCAGGCATCGTTTGGAACGTAGGTGCTCGTGAGGCTGCCGTGGTCCATCTTCACCTCAAGGTAGTTGTTTGCCCACGGCCTCGCGACATGACAACGCCCTTGCGGCACTCCGCGAAAAACGGACTCTACGGTGTAGCGGCTGGAGGCGTTGCCTCCGGGGTCAAGATAGTTTGACACATTCAGAGGCTCGCTGTTCAGCTTTTCGTTGTCGCGATAAATGTTGTACTCAACGCCGTAGTACTCTTCGCCCAGTATGCGCCAGCTGCAGAACACACCGCCGTCGGTCATCACAGCCACAAGCCCTCGATCGAGGATGTCGGTAGTCCGTTGCGCCATGGCTCCAACGGAAAGCAGTCCCAACATCATAAGAGATAGAAACTTTTTTCTCATCATGCTTATTGTTTGTAGTTATTGGATATTACATTAACACTGGTAATGATGAAGCCCAATGCATTAAAGCAGCCATCTGCCAAGAGGCATACAGGCTAAATCATCATACAAAAATAGCATAAAATAAAACACCCACCACAATGTTTTAACATAAAAAACGCAAAACCTGCATGAAGCCAAACAATAAAAGCCATGGCCCACGACCCACGGCCTACCAAGCACTTCCAATACTTCCAACAATCCCGCCCCACACCGTTCCTAACAAAAAAGGCTACGCCCTCCCCTGCTCTGTCACGCGGAAGGGCGTAGCCTTTCTTAATCCATAATTCTTAGCTCTTAATTCTTCACTCTCTTCTTGTAGAGTCCATCGATGATGCAGTCGGCCAGCGATATGTTAGGCACGTGTATAGTCTGGCAGCCGAGCGCATCGGCCACTGCGAGGAACAGTTCCGCCGCAGGTATTATGACGTCGGCGCGGTCGGGCTTGAGCGAGTAGCGGTCGATGCGCTCCCTATACGTCAGACCCTTCATCTCATCGTAGATTTTGCGCAATCCCTCCACGGGCAGCGTGTCCTTGTTTTTCTTTCCCTTGCCGTTGTCGTAAAGGCGGCACAGCTTGTTGATGTTGCCGCCCGAGCCGATAATCGTGATGCCCTCGTAGTTGGCAGCATAGGCGGCCAGCTCCTCCTTCATCTTGGCCACCTCGCCTTCTTCTACGGCTCCGCCGAGAATGCGCAGCGTACCGAGGTTGTAAGAGCAGCTGCCCACTATTTGCCCGTCGCTTATCATCGATATCTCGGTGCTGCCACCGCCCACGTCCATGTAGGCATAGTTGCCCTTGCAGGCGTATCCGCTCTCCACGGAATTGTCGCAGAGCAGCCGTGCCTCCTCGCTTCCGGGAATAATCTCGATGTTGATGCCCGTTTCGCGGCGTATTTTCTTCAGTATCTTCTGCCCATTGGCCGCATCGCGCATGGCCGACGTGGCGCAAGCCCTGTACTCCGCCACCCGATAGAGCTTCATCAACTGCTTGTAGCTCTTTATCATGCACATCATCATGCGCTCGCGCTCAGGCGTTATCTCGCCGATGGTGAACACATCCTTTCCAAGCCTTAGCGGTATGCGCAGGAAGAGCACCTTGTTGAATTCATAGTTGCCCCCGGCATCCTCTATCACATTCTTTATCAATAGGCGCGCGCCGTTCGACCCTATGTCGATGGCCGCGAAGTTGCTGTTTTCCATATTTTTATAATAACATTTAAATTTGCAAAGTATCATTTATAAGGAGTTAGAGGGAGTTACAAGGAGTTAGAGGGAGTTACGAGGGAGTTACAAGGAATTAGAGGGAGTTACAAGGAGTTACCGCTCCACTGCGTTACGCTTAGGAGTTATAGGACATTTGCTTCATTCACATACAGGAGAAGGCAAAGAAGCATTTGTCCTCTAACTCCTCCTAACTCCCTCTAACTCCTTGTAACTTCCTCTAACTCCTTATAGATAACTCCTCATAACTCCTTTTAAAAGCTCCATCATCATCTTGTATTGTTGTGCTCCTGCGCCTCCTTTAGGTAATCTATGTACAGGTGCTCCTGCGAGCGGAACGGTTCCCCCTCCTGCAGTTCGTTCTTGCCGTAGCCGTCCACGATGCGGCCGTTGGTGGTGTCGCGCAGGCCGTAGTCCACGGTGCGCGCCAGATCACGCTGCAGTTCCTCGTCATATACGGGCGTGAGCACTTCCACGCGGTTCACGAGGTTTCGCGGCATCCAGTCGGCACTGCCCATATAGTACTTCGGGTTGCCCCCGTTGGCAAAGATGAGTATGCGCGAGTGCTCCAAGTAGCGGTCGATTATGCCCACCACGTGCAAGTTGTCCACGCCTTCGGGCATGAGCGAACAGTTGCCCCTCAGCACGATGTCGATCTTCACTCCCGCCGCTGCGGCGTCATACAGCTTCTCCACCACATCCTCGTCGGTGATATGGTTTATCTTCATCCTTATCCAGGCATCGATGCCGGCCTTGGCGTTCTTCATCTCGTTGTCGATGAGGCGCAGTATGCGCGTCTTCATGTCGTTGGGCGACACGAGCAGCTCGCGGAACCTCACCGGCTTGAACGGCTTGCGTATGAAGTCGAACACCTTCTTCACCTCGCGCACCAGCGTGGGCCTTGCCGTCATCACCATGTAGTCGGTGTAAATCTTGGCGTTGCCCTCGTGGAAGTTGCCCGTGCCTATGCAGGCAATGTCGCCGCCCTTGCAGCCTATGTACACGAGCTTGGAGTGGACTTTAAGCCCCTCCACCCCGAACACGACCTCTATGCCGGCCTCCTGCATCCGCCTGCTCCACTTAATATTGCTCTCCTCGTCGAAGCGCGCCAGCAGCTCTATCACCACGGTCACCTTCTTGCCGTTGCGCGCGGCGCAGATGAGCGTGTTCACCACCTTCGAGTCCTTGGCCAACCGGTAGAGCGTGGCGCGTATCTCCGTCACGGCAGGGTTGAGCGCGGCTTCACGCAACACGCGGATAAAGCTGTTGAACGAATGGTAAGGCACGTGCAGGAACCTGTCCTTGTGCCTTATCGTGTTGAGCACGCTCTCCTCGGTCTCAAGCTCGGGCTTCACTATCGGCGTCCATGCCGGGTATCGCAGCTCCTTCTTGCCGCAGTCGGGAAAGCCCATGAAGTCCTTGTGGTTTTGGTAGCGCCCCCCGCTCACGATGGTGTCGAGCTGGTCAACGCTCAGCCTGGCCATGACCTTGCGCAGCAAGTCCTTGGGCATACGCTCATCGTATATCACGCGGATAGGCTCGCCGCGCTTGCGGCTCTTCACGCCCTTGGCCACCTTCTGCACCACGCCGTAGCTCAGGTCGTTGTCTATGTCCATCTCGGCGTCCTTGGTAAACTTGAACGAATAAGCCTCATACGTACACTTGCCCCCGCCGATGAATATCAGTGGCAGGCAGAAGCGCACTACGTCGTCGAGGAACATTATGTTGCAATAGCCATCGCTCGCAGGGAGCACCACAAAGCGGCCTACCTCGCGGTCTGGCACCTTTATCAGCGCGTAAGTCACGTTGGCCTTTTTCTTGTCAGCCACCCACTGCGAGCGTTTCACGGCAAGGTATATGCTGTCGTCGTAGGCAGTGCCAATCTCCTTTATCTCCGAGAGCCACACGGGGTTGGTTATGCCGTTGAGGCGGTCGAGGTAGAGCCTTTTGATGAATGTTTTCTGTTCCTCGTTAAGGTCGGTCTCATGCAGCAGGCGTATGCCGTGGCTGGCCAGCTCGCCCGTCACCACGCCCACGGTATGCTCAAACTCCTTGTTGTATGTGGCGTTCAACCGGTTTATCTCCTTTATGGTCTTCTTGGCGCGGTCGCGGTCGGCCTTGGGTATGCGCTCCTTCGACTCGGCTATGCGGCTGAGCGACGCCACCCTTACGCGGAAGAACTCGTCGAGGTTGTTCGAGTAGATGCCGAGGAACGACATACGCTCAAGCACCGGCACCGTTTGCTTCTCTGCCTCCTGCAGTATCCTGCGGTTAAAGTACATCCAACTCAAGTCGCGCTCAACGTAGCGGCGCGCCATGCGGCTCTTCTTGCTTTCCATATATATTAATAATGTATTTAGCGGCAAAATTATTTAATCTGTACTACAATACCGTTACAACAGCGTTAATTTATCATAAGCCGCCGCACCAAATTTAATTGATGCCCACATGGAAGCGGCAGGAGACGAGGCTCACCACCTCACCCTGCCGTACTTCTCCTTATACCATATCTGCCACGCGTTCACAAGGTTCTGCCATATCACGTATGCTCCCGGCGCAAGCGCGGCCAGCGGGTCGAGGAATGTCAAGGCCAGCCAGATGCCCACCACAGTGTTCTTCTGCCCCAGAGCCTGGCCCGCGCTCACGCTATCGCCGTAGGCGTGGCCCACGGCCTTGCCCATGGAGAACAGCACTACCGTCACCGCCAACGGAGCCAACAGCAGCACGGCCAGGGTCTGACCCGACACCGTGGCGTGCACTATGTTGCGCACCGTCAGGCCGGTTACTATCGTCAAATTGACGCACCACATATAAAACGCCAGGTTATGCACACCCGCGATGGCCGCCGTGACGCGCGGCACCACCCTGCGGCACACCAGCGCGAGCACCAGCGGCACTACGAGCACCACGGCCACATTGCGCAGCACCATGAGGGCGGCCTCCCAGAATGTAACGTCAACGCCGCGCTCTACCAGCGGCAGGAAGAGCGGCACGGCTATCGATGTCACCACGTTATCCATGATGGTGTAGATGGTCATGGAGCCAATACTGCCGCCAAGTTTCTCTGTCACCACGGCCGCAGCTGCCGCCGTAGGACAAGCCACACACACGAACACGCCAGTCAGCGCCAGCCGCGAGTGCTCGCCGCCCGCGCCAACCACAGCTGCCACTATCAGACCGCACAGGGCAAGGCGTATCACTTCGAGCCACACGTGCCACGCCCTTAGCCTCATGTCGCACACGTCAATCTTGCAGAACGTCACGAACAGCAGGGCGAACAGCAGCACCGGCAGCACTCTCTCGGCATACGGCTCCACGGCCATGCCGAAAGGCACGAGTGCCGGCACATTGGCAAACAGCAGGTAAACCACAGTGCCTACGCACAGCGCCACCACCAGCGACCACCGCTTCATGAAGGATAATACATTCATTGCTTTTTATTTAGGAGTTAAGAAGTCAAGGAGTTAAGAAGTTAAGGAGTCAAGGAGTTAAGACGTATGCGAGCAAGCCCTGCCTCTTCCCTCTCCCCACAGGGGAGAGATGGAGAGGGGCTTCACCAGAGAGATGGAGAGGGGCTTCTTCCCCTTTAGTTAAAAACAGGCTGCGCACAGCCTCAAGTGCAATGCGCAGCCTTTTTAATTTTTAACTTTTACTTTTTACCTTTTTATCGCCTTCGTGCTGGTGGTGCCGTTGGCCGTCACAACCCTCACGATGTACATACCGTCGGCGAGGTTGCCCAGGCCGTCGATGTCGATGCGCGAGTTGCCCGCAGCCTCATAGCTGCCGCCATATACCTGTGCGCCGGCGGCGTTGTAGATAGCCACGTCTATTGCGCCGTCAACACCGGCACCCACGTTCAGCGTCAAGCGGTCGGTGAACACTGTGCTGGCCAGAGCTACATTGTTGCCTGCGGCATCGCTCGCCTCAACGGCCTCGATGCCCGTCGGGTCAACGCAGTGTATGCGTATGGTGTCGTAGCGGGTGCTTTGGTCAACCACGTTCTTGCCGCTCACGATGATAATCTCGTAGTCGCCCATCTTCTGCGGCTTGCCCTTCAGGGTGAAGCTCTTGAAGCCGAACGTCTCGCGCTCAAAACTAAAGCCGTCCATCACGTCGGCGGGAGTGGTGTTGCCATCGGGGTCAATCGACTTCAGTACGGCGGGAGCACCGCTGTTCACCCAGTGGCGGCTTATGTCTACGATGGTGTCGCCCAACGAAACGGTCTGCTCAAAGTCGCCATCGGTAATCTTGGCGTAGCGCGTACCAAACGAATCGGGCAGGTAGTAGCCCAGATGTGGCGGTTGGTTGTAGGCGGCGTTCTGCCATGCTATGCCCAAACGGTAAATGTGGTCGTGCATAAGCGTGGTCACGCGGTAGTTGCTCGGGGTGTTGGTGGTGAAGATGTTCAGGTGGGCGGCGTCGCTCTCGTCCCACAGTATCACCTCCTCGCGCCAGTCGCCTATCAGGTCGGCCTGCAGGTTGGGCGTGTGCTTCGTGGTGTTGCAGTCCTGCGAGTGGTCGTAGTCATAGAGCGTTATCAGGCGAGTGGTGCCGTTGCCGTTCCACTTGTCTATCTTCTTGTCGTCATACAGCTCGTCCTGCAGGTCGCCATCCCAGTATATGCGGAAGTTCACCGATGTAGACTTCGACGACTCGAGGTATTCACCCGTGGTGGCGTTGCGCAGGTGGCGGTCGTTGCTCGACCAAAACTCAAAGCCGCGCTCCGCAGCCGACACGTCGGCTGCCAGGCCGCGCCCGTTGTCCTTTTCACCCGTGGCGCTGAGCAGTATCTCACCGGTGGCTGCGTCGTGCAGGTTCCAACCGTAGGGTTCCTCCTCATGCACGGTAAACACCTCCAGGCCCGGCCTGTCGGGTACGAGGTCGCTCAAGTGCATGGCATCGCCGTGGCCCAAGCCCGTGGCATACATCAGGTAGCCGTCGTTGTCGATGGCTGAAGCGCCGTAGATTATCTCGTCGCAGCCATCGCCGTCTACATCGCCCACCGACAGGTTGTGGTTGCCGTTGCCGAAGGCAGTACAGCTGACCTTACTCCTGCCCGAAGTGTTCTTCATGTTATATTTTTGCACGCTCGTGCCATCGGCTGCATAAACGTGATACCTTATCATATTCTCCGACTCATGCATCCACTTGGTGCTCAGTTCCTTGCCGTCAAAGTCCACAGCCCAGAGATAAGCCCTCGTGTAGTATCCGCGGCACATCACTGCGCTCGGGTTCTTGTCGGGACCGTCGAGGTAGGCTACGCAGGCCAAGAAGCGCTCGCTGCGCCCACCGTAGTTGTCGCCCCAGAAATCGCTGCCCGAGGGGTGGTCGCCAGGGCCGTTCATGCCACCGGCGTGGTTGGGGTTATACCACACGGTATGGATGGCTCGGCCCGTCTCGCCGTTGAATACAGTGAGGAACTCGGGGCCTTTCGTTATGTGGCCCGAGTGGCTGCCCGAGAGCTTGGCGTAGTAGGCGGTGTTGTCGGTGTTCTTTATCTCGTCGTCGGTGGCCACTCCGGTAACGTAGCTGCCCTCGCTGTCGATGCTGCCCGGCGCCGTGCGGCATATCAGCTCGGCCTTGCCATCACCATCGAAGTCGTATACAAGGAATTGTGTGTAGTGCGCGCCCGCGCGAACGTTTCGCCCCAGGTCGATACGCCAGAGCTGCGTGCCGTCAAGTTCATAGCAGTCGAGCAGCACGTTGCCCGTAAAGCCGTCCTGCGAGTTGTCTTTAGAGTTCGTGGGGTCCCACTTCAGCACTATCTCGTACTCCCCGTCGCCGTCCACGTCGGCTACGCTACAGTCGTTGGGCGTATAGCTGTAAGTCTCATCCACGGAATTGATACCGTCGGCCGGCTTGTTCAGGGCCAGGCGCAGGTACTGCTTATCCCATGCAGCCACGGCCTCGGTGGTATCAATGGCCACGCCGCAGTGCTTCGTCACCACTTGGTATGTGCTCGACGAAGTGCCGCCCTTATCCACGTAGTTGGTCTTGGCATCAAGGTTGCTGGCCACTCGCGTGCCGTCGCGCAATAGGTCGAAAGTGGTCAGGTCGTCATCGGTGCCAAGCAGGCGCCAGCTCACGAACATCCCGGCCCCGTCAGCCGCTGGCACAGCCACGATGCCGCGCCCCAGCCTCTCCATTGGCCAGGCGGCAGTTGCCTGTCCATTTGCCACTGCGGCCGACATCGCCATGAGGGCGGCAGCCGCGCATGAAGTAAATTTGCTCATATATAATAATAGGTTTATATTTATGACAAGGTGTAGTTTTCGGTTTCAACTGCAAACTTACTCATAATTCTTCAAAAAAGCACATACAGGCATTAAAAAGATTGTTTTTTTAACAATGGCATGGGATTTTAGGCTTATGAGGTATTTGGAACGACGGCTCTACATGGCTGGACATCAACAACTACGCGGGTTCGGATAAGGATTTAGTGAGTTCGCCCCGAATCTGCAGTCCTGTCGTCATTCTGTTTCAGACGCGATGAATCTTTAAATAAAGGCACTAACACAAAACAATACAGAAGTATAATGCCCAATTATGGTTTATTTGCCGGAAAATCACTATCTTTGCGGCGGACAAACAACAAGAAAGGCATATTGTCATGAAATACCTGGATCCGAAGGCCGACCTCACTTTCAAGAAAGTGTTCGGCGAGCATCCCGACTTGGTAATCAGCCTGCTCAACGCACTGCTGCCGTTTGACAAGCCGGAGGAAGAGGTGCAAAGCATCGAATACCTGCCGGCAGAGCTTGTGCCGGAAAACCCGTTGCGCAAGAACAGCATCGTAGACGTGCGCTGCAAGGACGCCGGCGGCCGCCAGTTCATCGTGGAGATGCAGATGGTCTGGTCAAAGGAGTTCCAGAACCGTGTGCTGTTCAACGCCTCAAAGGCGTATGTGCGCCAGCTGGGAAAGTCGATTGACTACGACCTGCTGCAGCCGGTCTATTCGCTCAACCTCGTCAACGACATCTTTGAGCCGGACATGGAACAGTATTACCACTACTACCGCATGGTTCATTATGAGCGCACGGACAAGGTGATCGACGGACTTCACCTTGTGTTCATCGAGCTGCCAAAGTTCAAGCCACACAACTACAGCGAAAAGAAGATGCAGGTGCTGTGGCTGCGCTTCCTCACCGAGATATCCGAGCAGACACGCTCCGTGCCGCAGGAACTGCTGGACAACCCGGAGGTGAGCAAAGCCCTGTCGGAGGTGGAGGAGTCCGCCTTCACCGATGCCGAGCTGGAAGGCTACGACAAGTTCTGGGATGCCATCCGCGTGGAATGCACCCTCGTCAACAGCATACAACGCCGCTACAAAGAGGGGTTGGAAAAAGGAATGAAAGATGGAATGGCAAAAGGAATGGCAAAAGGAATGGCCAAAGGAAGAGCTAAAGGAATGGAAGAAGGAAGAGCTAAAGGAATGGAAGAAGGAAGAGCTAAAGGAATGGAAGAAGGAAGAGCTGAAGGAAGAGCTGATGTAGCCCGCAACCTCAAGCTGATGGGCTTGTCAACAAGCGCAATCGCCCAAGCCACCGGACTCACTCCCGAAG
>CALUGA010000019.1 GCA_944320105.1 uncultured Prevotella sp.
ATGAACGGTATTTTAAATTGAGGCTATATGCACTACATGATTGCCGTATCACTCGAAATGTCGGATGAACCTAAAATTGTCTATTATATGTATGGGATATGTAAACTTCTTATTATCAGATATATTTGTATTGAAAACGACTCTTCAACGAGGACGAGTATTGAGCCGTTTGCTCGGCGTAAAGCATCGAATAACAGATTGGACATCAATGGAAGCGGGGACCGTACAGGTTCTCGCTTTCTCGTTTCTTGCCGCAACGTGGGGCAGTGTCATTTTTCATATACACATAAAAAAACGAAGTCTCGCCGTGGTACGCATCGTTGAGAGGCGTGGCGGAATCTGTTGGCGCAAAGATACAATCAAATCGCTGAGTTCCCAAATAATCGGTGGAAAAACTTTGTGATTATCCATCTTCTTTGTACCTTTGCAAGTATAAAATAGGTTCTTTGAAAGGCTTGTTTGAGTGATGACTAACGTGATGAGGGAGTGGTGCCGATGGCGTTCCACCGCTTTTCATGGCGAAATGGCTGCCCCCGAAATCACACAATTGACAGATGTCATACATGACCACTAAGGAATACATACTTCAACGAGGACGAGTGTTGATGCGTATGCCAAGTAGATTAGCATGTAACACAATCAAATTGAGGAGGCTGGCAAGATGAATAGCCTTGCCTCTTTTGTTTTCGCGCATTCGCCCCTCTGCATTTCCGCCGAGTATGTGCTTGTGCTGGCAGCCTTGGCCTTGGCCATCGCCGCAGGCGTGGAGAGGCGGCCTGCCCCAGCCAGCCGTGCGCTTATATCCCCCGGCGCATCGGCAGTGCTCAAGGCCGTTTGCTGCATCCTCGTTGTTTTGCATCATTTTGCCCTGCGTCGGCCCGACGTGGCTTTCATCAAGCCGTTTGCCGTTGGCGCAGGCCATTTTGCCATGCCTGTGTTCTTCGCCCTCTCGGCTTACGGCGTGTGCAAGTCTGAAATGGCGCGCCCCATGCCCGGTTTCGCGGCGTTTTTCAGGAAGCGGGTGCTCAGTTTGCTCAAGCAGCTGTGGGCGGTAAATTTCTTCGCCATTGCCGCCTATGCAGCCGTCGGCGCCATTGATGGCTCTGCCGAGTCGATGGCCCGGTCGGCGGAAAACCCGCTGTTTTTCGCCATTGCCAGCCACAGCTTGCAGCCATGGGAGTTGCTCATGCTGCTTGTAGGCATCCGCGAGCTCGACAGCGTGGTGTGGTTCTTGTATGTGGTGATATATGCCTACATGGCGTTCTTCGTGTCCAAGGGCGTGTTCCCCATCGTTTCGCGCAGGTGCGCCTTCGCCTGCCTTTATGTGGGCCTGGTGGCCCTCTTTGGCGTGGCGGCGTGGGCGCTTGGCCTCCCAGCCTATTATTACCGCAACCTGTGGGCCTTGCCCCTTGGGCTGCTCATGGCGTTATGCGAGCCGTGGCTGCTTGGCGGCTGGCGCCGGCTGTGCGCCCTGCTTTGCCCCGCAGGCGCCCTGCTGCTCGTGCAGTGCGCCTTGCTCCGCGAAGGCTTTTACCTCGTGTCCGCAGTGGCGGCAGTGGCGGCCCTCCTTGGCTGCGGCCGCTTCATGGCCTGCCGCTCCGTGAGGCGGGGCAGCGCGCTGGCGTGGCTCTCGGCCATGTCGGCCATGGTCTACCTCGTTCACATCAAGGTGTTCGACATCGAGTGCCACTGCATGGGCTTCCCCACTGTGCTTTTGCCGCTCGCCGCCACGCTCGCCCTCTCCGCCCTTTACGTAGTGGCATCGCGCCGCAAGCCATGAGCGGCGGTGCCATCCTTTGGCCGTGCGCCCTCTTTTCATTGCCTTTGCGTGGCGTGGCGGCATTCCGCCGCCTTAGGCGGCTTACATAGAAACAACATAAACAGCAACCAATGAAGACCGAACTTGAGAAAATGCGCAGCCGCGAGGAGTACTACTTCGACGGCGGCGAAGTGGAGCAGAGCATTGTACGCGCGCAAGACCTGTGCCGCCGCCTCAGTGCGATGACCATCAGTGATGAGGGCTACCGTGCCATCATCGAGCAGCTCATACCCGGCATACCCGCCTCGTCGGTGGTATGCCCGCCCTTCCGCTGCGACCACGGCCACGGCATCTTGATGGGCCAGAACGTGTTCGTAAACTACGACTGCGTGATGCTCGACGGCGGCCATATACGCATAGGCGACAACGTGAAGATAGGCCCCGGATGCCATATCTACACCCCGCAGCACCCCGTTGACCACGTGGAGCGGCGCGAGCCTAAGGAGACCGCCTTGCCCGTCACCATCGGCGCCGACACATGGCTCTGCGGCCACGTCACCGTATGCCCCGGCGTCACCATCGGCGAGCGTTGCATCATAGCCGCCGGCTCGGTGGTGGTGCGCGACATCCCCGATGACTGCCTCGCCGCCGGCAACCCCGCCGTGGTGAAGAAACGCCTCGGCGGCAAGTAGCCAGGCTCTTTATTGTGCCTGCGGGGGTTAAAAACATTAAAAAGTCATAAATTACGGTTCAATAGTCGCGTTCTGCTGTTGCACATTTGCAATAAAAGTGTATCTTTGCCACTGCTAAGCAGAACCAATATGCATTCACCTATTAACTTTACAAATATTATTAAACAATGAAAAAACGATTATTCTTAATGTTGTCGCTCCTCGCAGGGGTGGCCGGGTCGTTTGCCCATGAGGTTGGCGACTACGTCTACACCGTTGACGGGCGATTCAAGATTTTGGGAGAAAACCTGCTTCCAAACGGAGACTTCTCCAAAGGCACCGATGGCTGGACAAACATCGCCAATGGAGCGCTCAGTGACGACACCCTCGAGGTAGTGGCCGACGAAACGCTCGGCAAGAACGCCGTCTACGTGCGCGCCACCTATGGCTCGCGCCCCGTGCCAACAAACCCGCTCGGCTCCGGCACTGCCAATTTCTTCAAGTCGCAGCTGCTCGACCGCGGGCAGTACATCATCAGCTACAAGGTAAAGGGAGCAGCCGAGACCTCAACAACGTCTACCTGTAGCGCCGACGCAGGCAGCTACACCCGCGCTGCCAACCACCAGAGCATCTACACCTCCGATGTGCCTTCCATTGAGGTTGTCGGCACCAAGAGCGACCGCCTGATTGCCCACTACGTAACCTACCGCTCGGCCGACGGTTGGACTGAGGTGAACTACTTCGTCAACCTCGATGCAGCGCAGAACGTAAACTTCCTTTTCTACAACCTGCAGCTCAACGACGCCTTCGCCGACTTCAGCATCAACCTCTGCCAGCGCGCGCTCGACGACCGTGAGGTGAGGAACCTCTACAACCAGTGGACGGCGTATGTAAACGCTGCCGGCGAGAATGCACAAGGCGATGGGAGCTTCATGGAATATTACGAGCTTTTTGGGGCTTTTCTTGAGGATCCCAATGTAGATCCGGAAAACCTCAACCAAGATGACCCCAACGCCATTCAGAACTTGATGGATCTTGGCGGCAACGAGGCCCTTGCATCTTTCCTCGATGCCAACTCCGTCGACGTGTCGAAGTACCTGCGCAACTTCACCTTCGACAACGGCTCCTACAGTGGCTGGACAGTCACCGGCGACCGCTGGCGCGTGGTTGAGCCTACGGGCAACTTCACAACGCAGCACATGCGCGCCGAGTACCCCGGCAACTACACCCTACCCGAGGGCCAGCTCTCGCAGAGCTACAACCTGCCCGCCGGCAAGTATGTCTATGTGCTGCAGGCCCAGGCCAACAAGTACTACATCGATGGCCGTGGCGGTAGCAACAACCAGCAGATAATGGACTGGTACAACTCCATTGAGAACTGCCGCATGTTCATGGGCGACCAGAGCCTCACGCTCACCAACCTGCCCACATACACCGGAGCCTACTACGCCATCTCTGCCGACCTGCCCGCAGGCGTGAAGACATTCGGCTTCTACGACAGCGGCTCGGCTGCCGAGGGCGATGGCGGAACCCACCGCTTCGACAACATTGCCCTGCGCATCTTCGGCGCCGATGCAGCTGAGGTTACGAAGTACGTGTTCGACCAGGTGGCCTTCGCCGACCTCGTGTCCACGCGCGACTCCGCCCAGACCCTCCACGGCGTTGCCACCTATCCGTTCGGCAAGGACGAGCTTAACGACTCCATAACCTTTGCAACCAGCTACATCAATGCAAAGCCCGAAAACCCCACTGACGATGATATCGCTGAGGCACAGGACATCATGCGCCAGCTCAACGTGGCCATCAGCGCCTACTACACCATCAACGCCGAGTATACAGCACTTGGCAATGGCATAGCCGATGCACAGGCTGCCTACGACGACGAGAGCCTCACCGCAGGCAAGGCCCAGCTGCTGGCTGCCATCAACACCGCAACCAACTACTACAACGAGCTGCAGCAAACCCACGTGCGCGACTCAGCAGCCATCATGGCAGCCATCAAGACGCTCGCCCTGGCTGTTGACGACTATAACGCCGCAAACGCAGGCTACAACTTCCCCGGCGAGGTGGCTATCGTCAACCCGACGTTCGCCGACAATGGCAATGGCTGGGATGTGCAGTCGAGCGGCGAGTCAAAGGAGGCATGGAGGTATGGAGAGGACGCCAACTTCACCGGAGGCCACAAGATTTATGTCAATCGAGGCAACTCCACATCGCCTGATAACGCAGTGTTCCAGACCGTAGAATTGAGGCACAACGGTATGTACGAGCTTACCTTCCAGGCTTACGCCAACGGACAGGGTCGTCACGATGGCGATGGCGTTGAGGATACCATCAACGTGTTCTTCGTAACCGAGATGAACGGTGAGAGGGATTCTCTCATGATTCACACCCCGGCCGTTGACGGCAACTACTACATCCCGCAGGACTACAAGGTGCGCCTCTTCATCGACAACGCTCCTGTAAGCCTCACCTTCGGTATCGACGCCCTCAACAACCCAAGCTCATGGCCCGAAGACCGTAGCGAGGTGTTTGCCACCAACTACGCTTACGGCAGCAACAAGCTCACCTTCTACGGTGACTATGACAAGTATCTGCAAGACTCCATCCAGGCTGCCATACTGCCCACGCGCGACTCGCTGCAGCGCGCCGTCGACGCAGCCAACGCCCTGCTTGCCGAGAGCCGCAACCCGAACAAAGTGAGCACCACTCCGTTCGAGCAGGCCATAGCCACCGCCCAGGGCGTGGTAAACAACGGCTCGGCTTCGCTCGATGAGCTTAACGCTCAGTTCCCGCTGCTCGAGACTGCCACAAGGAACTTCATGGTGAGCGGCGTTTATCCTGCCGCAGGCAAGTACTACGACCTTACGTTCATGATAAAGAACGCCGACTTCACCAGCCAGGACGCCAAGTTCGCCGACTGGACAACCTCCGGCGTGGCCACTAACTTCACCACAACCTCCACAGGCTACGTTTACTACTACAACAACGTTAAGGAAGGGACAATGGCTACCACCGCTATCACGCAGGCCGTTAGCGGCCTGCCCAACGGCCAGTACCAGTTCCAGATGGGCCTCACCTACCGCATCAGCAACCCGGCCGAGAACCAGTGGAACTCCGATGCATACGGCACCACCGACTATGCTTACGTAACGGCCAACGATGCAGTGGCTCCCGCCAACGGACTGCTCATGGAGGGCGCCCAGAGCCAGACCGACGCAAATGTTTGGGACTACGGCTACGGCGTGATACTCACCAACTATGACTACCGCCACGCCGCTGGCACGGAGTCGCTCTTCGACGCCGGCTGCTTCGGCACGGCAGTGAGCTTCGCCGTAACCGACGGCACAGCCACCGTAGGCATGATGGCCGAGGGCCTGCCCACAACGTCGTACGTTTACATGAAGGGCATGCAGCTGCGCTTCTGGGGCGACGAGGTAGCCGACGGCATCAATGCCGCCAAGGGCGACAACGCTGCCGAGCTGCCCGGCGACATCTACACCCTCAGCGGTGTGAAGGTGCGCTCCAACGCTACTTCTTTCGATGGCCTTGCCAAGGGCATCTACATCAAGAACGGCAAGAAGGTGGTGGTTAAGTAAAAAAACAACGCCGGGGCTTCCCGCCGGGGGAGCCTAAAAGGCCAATACTCTAAGCAAGGGGCCGGCTGCACTCGCAGCCGGCCCCTTGGCATATTTGGCCTATCTGGCCTATAAGGCTTATAGGGCTTATTAGGCTTATAGGGCTTATAGGCCTTATAGGCCCAATGGGCCGCTCCCTGTTAAAAATCGCCAAAAAAGGCTCTCGCCGCATTCGCCGTAGGCAAAAAAGCACTAACTTTACAGTCTGAACCGATAAACCAATAACATTGGGCAGGGCGGCCATGCCCTGCCCAAGCCAAAGCCAATAACCACATGAAGAGAATAATTTGCGGTTGCCTGGCGCTGCTCTGCGCCGCAACCATCATGGCGCAAGCCCCCGCCTCAAAGGGCAAGGCCGCTCCCAAGGCCAAGGTGAGGAAGTGGACGCAGATGGCCCCCAAGCTCAAGGACGACTTCTTCAAGACCGACGAGGCACTGCGCATAGGCGACAACGTGCTCCTCTACCAGTACGAGACGGGCGGATGGCCCAAGAACACCAACATGCAGCTGCCGCTCGACGAGGCCGCCAAGGCCAAGCTCCGCGCTAACCGCAAGGGCATTAACGAGAGCACCATCGACAACAAGGCCACCACTACCGAGATAACTTACCTCTGCCGCCTCTATAACGCCACGGGGCAGCAACGCTATGCCGACGGCGCACTGCGCGGCATGGACTACCTCTTCCGCGCCCAGTACGCCAACGGCGGATGGCCGCAGTTCTACCCCAGGCCCAAGGGCTACTACACCCACATTACCTTCAACGACGATGCCATGACCAACGTGCTGAAGGTGATGCGCGACGTGGCCAAGGGCAAGCAGCCCTACGCCTTCATGCCCGATAGCGTTAAGGCCAAGGCGCAGGCAGCCCTCGACAAAGGCATAAGCTGCATACTTAAGACTCAGGTGGTGCAGGACGGTCGTCCCACCGTTTGGTGCGCGCAGTACGATGAGCACACGCTTCAGCCCGCCGCTGCCCGTGCCTACGAGCTGGTGTCGCTCAGCGGGTCGGAGTCGGAGGACATAGTGCTCTTCCTCATGTCGCTCTCCAAGCCGTCGGCAGAAATCGTGGAGTGCGTTGAAAACGCCGTGGCGTGGTTCCGCAAGAGCGAGATACACGGCCTCACCTTTGAGTTCTTCACCGACAAGGACGGCAAGCGCGACTACCGCATGGTGGCCTGCCCCGAGGGCAAGGACTGCCCGCCGCTGTGGGCGCGCTTCTACACCATCGAGGGCAACCGCCCCTTCTTCAGCGACCGCGACGGCGTGCCGCGCTACGACATATCCGAGATAGGGCGCGAGCGGCGCACGGGCTACGGCTGGTACAACTCCGATGCGCTTGAGGTTTACGAGCGTTACGAGTCGTGGGCCAAGAAGTATGGGCGGGCCCGTGATAAGCAATGAGCGTGGCCTGCCTGCCCGCGCTACTTGCCGAGGCGCAAGGGTTTGCGCCTTGGATGGCGAAATGTGTTCAAGGGGATGCACGAGTTCGCTTCTCCTTGAACAATCTTTTTCGCTTCTCCTTGTGTGATTTTTTTTTGACTTCCCCGGGTCGCAGACCCGGCCACTGACGGCGGCGGGTTGCAAACCCGCCGCAACGTGGGTGTATTCGTGGGTGTATTCGTGGATGTCTAATAGCACATTCCATGACTCCACGTGTCTTCCATGTAGGCTCTCACGTGTCTTCCATGTAGGCTCTCACGTGTCTTCCATGTAGGCTCCCACGTGTCTTCCATGTAGGCTCTCACGTGTCTTCCATGTAGGCTCCCACGTACACTCCCACGTTCAGGCGGGTTTGCAACCCGCCTGCTTCCGGTTGCGGGTTTGCAACCCGCGTTAAGGCCAGTTGTTCCTGAATAGGTGTTTGCGCCGCAGGAATGCGGCACCTCCTAATGTTCACGTGCGATTGCGCGCTGCTGCCCGCCCGGTGGCCTGCCGTGGCGGTGGCTGTAGACCCCTGCCTGGCGGAACAGCCCGTTTGGCGTTCTAAAACAGGCCGTTTGAGGCTGCGAAACGGCCTGTTTCAGACTGCGAAACGGCCTGTTTTGCAATGCGTTGAGACTCAGGCTGTTGCGCAGCCTCGCCAAGGGCGCGCCACAGTGGGGCAGAAATAGTTGGCCGTGTTCTTTGGCATTTACGATAATTTTAGTATTTTTGCATAACGCAAGCAGCCCGGGCAGCCCTGCGGCGGGTGCGGAGTAACGCAAAAAACAGTACACATCATGCAGACAAACAGCCACCTCTCAGTGTTGATACACGACCAGGCAAAGAAGTATGGCGACCGCGAAGCCCTGATATTCAGGCGCTTCGGCAGTAAGAAATGGCAATCGGCCTCGTGGGCTGAGTTCTCGCGCACGGTGCGCGTGGCCTCGGCGGCCATGCTGCAGCTCGGCATAGGGGTGCAGGAGAACGTGGCCGTGTTTGCGCAGAACTGCGTGGAATATATGTTCTGCGACTTCGGCGCGTGGGGCATAAGGGCCGTCACCATACCATTCTACGCCACGAGCAGCGAGCAGCAGATACAGTTCATGATCAACGACGCCCGCGTGCGCCTGCTCTTCGTGGGCGAGCAAGAGCAGTACGACAAGGCCCACCGCGTGTTCGCCCTCTGCCCCACGCTGGAGCGCATAGTCATCTTCGACCGCTCGGTGCGCATAAGCACCCACGACCCATACGCCATCTACTTCGACGACTTCCTGGCCCTGGGCCGCGACAACCCCCACGACGCCGAGCTGCGGCGGCTTTACGCCGAAGCCTCGTTTGACGACCTGGCCAACATACTCTACACCAGCGGCACCACGGGAGAGAGCAAGGGCGTGATGCTCAGCCACGGACAGTACCACGCCGCCCTTGAGGCCAACGGGCGCTGCGTGGCCGTGGGCGAGGCCGACAGGGTTATGAACTTCCTGCCCTACGCCCACATCTTCGAGAAGGGGTGGACGCTGCTCAGCCTCTCCGTGGGGGCCCGCCTCATAGTGAACACCTACCCGCAGGAGGTGCAGCAGTCGATGCGCGACACCCACCCCACGAGCATGAGCGCCGTGCCGCGCTTCTGGGAGAAGGTGTACGCCGGCGTGCAGGAGCAGATAGAGCGTGCCAACCCCGTGAAGCGCAAGCTCTTCCTTGGCGCGCTGGCCATAGGCCGCCGCCACAACATAGAGTACCTGAGCCGCGGCCTGAAGCCGCCCGTGCAGCTGAGGATGGAGTACGAGATGATGAACCGCACCGTGTTCAGCCTCGTGCGCCACGAGCTGGGCCTGGAGCACGCCAACATCTTCCCCACGGCGGGGGCCACCGTGTCGCAGCACGTGGAGGAGTTCGTCCATTCCATCGGCCTTAACATGATAGTGGGCTACGGCCTCACGGAGAGCCTCGCCACCGTGTCGTGCGACCGCCTGGGCGAGCCTTTCACCGTAGGCTCCGTGGGCAGGCCCATCGACGGCATTGAGGTGAAGATAAGCCCCGAGGGCGAGATACTGCTCAAGGGCCCCACCATCACCCGCGGATACTACAACCGGCCTGGGCTGACGGCAGAGGCCTTCACCCCCGACGGCTTCTTCCGCACGGGCGACTCGGGCTACATCGAGGGCGGCGAGCTGTTCCTGCGCGAGCGCATAAAGGACCTCTTCAAGACCTCCAACGGCAAGTACATAGCCCCGCAGGCCATAGAGTCGAGGCTGCTCGTTGACAAGTTCATAGACCAGATAGCCATCATCGCCGACGAGCGCAAGTTCGTTTCGGCGCTCATCATACCCGAGTACCGCCTCGTGGAGGAGTACGCCAGGGCCAACGGCATACCCTTCGAGGGCCGCGAGGACCTCTGCGCCAACCCCAAGGTGAGGCAGATGATGATGGAGCGCATCGACACCCTGCAGCAGCAGCTGGCCCACTACGAGCAGGTGAAGCGCATAACGCTCCTGCCCCACCACTTCAGCATGGAGCGCGGCGAGCTTACCAACACCCTGAAGCTAAAGCGGCGCGTAATCAACGAGAACTACAAGGACGTTATCGACCGCATGTACGAAGAGAGCTGAGAATTAGGTGTTAAGAATTAAGGGTTAAGAATTAAGAGTTAAGGGTTAAGAATTAAGAGTTAAGGGTTAAGAATTAAGAGTTAAGAATTAAGGGTTGGAAACTGTCGCTTGCGGCGATTGGGAGTTGGGCAATTCAAGGCTGGACAGCTCAAAATCGCCGGGCGGAAATTCAAGGCTCCAAGCCCAAGATTCAAAATTGAATATATGATTACAGCAGAACAACTGAAAGACATCATGGAGCGCGCCGATGCGCTCAACCGATACCTCGACATCGACAAGAAGCAGATGGAGTACGAGGAGGAAGACCTGCG
The DNA here is from genome assembly GCA_944320105.1 of uncultured Prevotella sp. GTDB lineage: Bacteria > Bacteroidota > Bacteroidia > Bacteroidales > Bacteroidaceae > Prevotella. Next base: position 10,411 of record CALUGA010000019.1, read on the forward strand.
CACGCAGGCACCCGATTTCTGGGACGACCCCAAGCGGGCTGAGGAGCAAATGAAGAAGGTGAAGGCCCTCAAGAGCTGGATAGACGGCTACAAGGAGGTGCGCACGGCTGCCGATGAGCTGCAGCTGGCCTTCGACTTCCACAAGGACGACATGGTGACCGAGGAGGAGGTGGACGCCGACTACGACCGCGCCATAAAGGCCATAGAGGCCCTGGAGCTGAAAAACATGCTCCGCCAGAAGGAAGACCCCATGGACTGCGTGATGAAGATAAACAGCGGCGCAGGCGGCACCGAGAGCCAGGACTGGGCGCAGATGCTCATGCGTATGTATATGCGGTGGGCCGAGGCCCACGGCTACAAGGTTACGATAAGCAACCTGCAGGAGGGCGACGAGGCCGGCATAAAGAGCGTCACTATGGAGATAGAGGGGGGCGAGTATGCCTATGGCTACCTAAAGAGCGAGAACGGCGTACACCGCCTGGTGCGAGTGTCGCCATTCAACGCGCAGGGCAAGCGCATGACGAGCTTCGCCAGCGTGTTCGTGACGCCACTCGTAGACGACACCATCGAGGTTTACGTGGACCCCGCCCGCGTGAGCTGGGACCTCTTCCGCAGCGGTGGCGCCGGCGGACAGAACGTCAACAAGGTGGAGACGGGTGTGCGCCTGCGCTACCAGTACGTGGACCCCGACACCGGCGAGGAGGAGGAGATACTCATCGAGAACACCGAGAGCCGCAAGCAGCTGGAAAACCGCAACAACGCAATGCGCCTCTTGAAGTCGCAGCTCTACGACCGCGCCATGAAGAAGCGACTTGAGGCCCAGGCCAAGATTGAGGCCGGCAAGAAGAAGATAGAGTGGGGAAGCCAGATACGCAGCTACGTGTTCGACGACCGCCGGGTGAAGGACCACCGCACCAACTACCAGACTTCCGACGTGGACGGCGTGATGGACGGCAAGATAGACGGCTTCATCAAGGCTTACCTCATGGAGTTCCCCGTGAACGACGAGGCGTGAGCGCCACTGGCGGCAGCCAAGGATAAACAACTTAAAACATACAACTATGAGCGACAAGGGAAAGGCTCGCCGTGCGGCCTATGAGGCACAGCAGGAGAAAAAGGCAAGGAGAGTGGTCAACTGGATATTCATCGTGCTCGTGCTGCTGGCCATCTGCTACATAGCCTACACCTACATGATGATGGGCTTGTGAGGCCGATGGACAGCATGGAGATAGAGCGGAAGTTCCTCGTGGTGGGCGACAGCTACAAGCAGGCCGCCACGTCGAGCAGCCGCATAAGGCAGGGCTACATCTGCAGCGACCGCGGACGCACCGTAAGGGTGCGCCTGCGCGGCGGCCGCGGCTTCCTTACGATAAAGGGGCCTTCGGCCGACGGTGGCCTGAGCCGCTACGAGTTCGAGAAAGAGATAACGCCCCAAGAGGCCGAGCGGCTCTTCGAGCTGTGCGAGCCGGGGGCGGTGGACAAGACGCGCTGGATGGTGCCTTGCGGCGCGCATACGTTCGAGGTGGACGAGTTCCACGGCTGCAACGAGGGTCTCGTGGTGGCCGAGGTGGAGCTGTCGTCGCCCACGGAGCAGTTCTGCAAGCCTGCTTTCGTGGGGCGCGAGGTCACCGGCGACCGCCGGTTCTACAACTCCTGCCTCACCAAGCGGCCCTTTACGGCCTGGACTGACGGCGAGCGAGCAGAAACGCTGCGCCAAGGGCAAGGCTGACCCCTACGGCGTTGGCGGCCAGGTCGAGCCAGTCGCCGCTGCGGCGGCCCCCGGTGCAGTAGGCCTGCAGCAGCTCTATTGCCCCGCTCATCAGCACCGGCACAAGCCATCCGGCCACTGCCGCCCGCCGCGTCACGGCTCTGCGGCGGCCCCGCAGCAGGTGCTCGGCCCAGAACACGGCGCACGACCCGCTGTACATCACTATGTGGGTCCACTTGTCTATGAACTGCACGTTGTCGAGCTTTGTGTGGGGTGGCGTGAAGAACGACAAGTACCAAATGGCCGCCACGCACACTGCCGTGAGCGGGTATTTGCTTATCAACTGACAGATTTTGCGCATATTATCTTCTTTTCCGGGCGCAAAATTACTGTTTTTTTTATAATTTTGCCCCGTAATAAACAATAATTCTACTTCGATGGCACAATTGGAAAGAGCTAAGTTCGGCAGCAAGCTGGGCGTGATTCTCGCCACGGCAGGCTCGGCCGTGGGCCTTGGCAACGTGTGGCGGTTCCCCTACCTCGCGGGCGAGAACGGCGGAGCGGCCTTCATGCTGTTATACATCGCCTGTGTGCTGGTGCTCGGCATGCCCTGCATGGTGGCCGAGTTCATTGTGGGCAGGCGCGCCCAGGCCAACGCGGCGCGGGCCTTCAGCACGTTGGGTGGGCGCACGCCTATGGCACTGGTGGGCTATGTGGGCGTGCTCACGGCCATGCTCATAATAGGCTACTACGCCGTGGTGTCGGGCTGGTGCCTGGAGTATGTGTTCGCATCGGCGGCAGGCCAATTCGCCAACGTAACCCCGGAGCAGGCCGCCGGCTACTTTGCCGACTTCGAGATGCACCCCTTCAAGCCTGTGGTGTGGATGGCGCTGGTGTTCCTGGCCACCCACTGGGTGATTGTCCATGGTGTGCGCGACGGCATTGAGCGCGCCTCAAAGCTCATGATGCCCGCCCTCTTCGTGTTGCTGCTAGTTGTGGTGGCGGCCTCGTGCCTGCTGCCCGGCGCCGGGGCGGGCGTGGAGTTCCTCTTCAAGCCCGACTTCAGCAAGCTCACCGGCGACGTGTTCCTCGCCGCCCTGGGGCAGGCTTTCTTCTCCTTGAGCATAGGCATGGGCTGCATGTGCACCTACGCCTCTTACTTCAGCAGGCAGACGAGGCTTGGCTCTTCGGCCATGCAGATAGGCGTGATAGTTATCCTCGTGGCGGTGCTGGCGGGCCTCATGATTTTCCCTGCGGCCTTCTCCGTGGGCATAAAGCCCGACAGCGGCCCTTCGCTCATCTTCATAACGCTGCCCAATGTGTTCGCCAAGGCGTTCGGCTTCGCCCCGGCCTTGGGCTACGTGGTGGCCGTTATGTTCTACGTGCTGCTCACCCTGGCCGCCCTCACGTCGCTCATCTCGCTCCACGAGGTGTGTACGGCGTTCGTCCATGAGGAGCTGCACGTCACCCGCAAGCGGGCAGCCGCCGTGGTAACAGCGCTCGGCGTGGCCATGGGCGCGCTCTGCTCGCTGTCGCTGGGGGGCTGGGAGTGGCTGCAGGTGCTGGGCAAGCCGCTCTTTGAGCAGTGCGACTTCGTTACCGGCCAGGTGCTCATGCCCTTGGGCGGACTGCTCATCTGCCTGCTCGTGGGGTGGCACCTGCCCCACAAGCTCGTGCGCGACGAGTTCACCAACTGGGGCACGCTGCCCGGCCGCAGCCTCGGCCTGTTCGTGCTGTGCGTGAAGTACGTATGCCCCATAGGCATCGCCCTTATATTCCTCAACCAGCTCGGCGTGGTCTGACGCCGCGCCCGCAACCTGCCGCAGCGAGCCATGAAGCAAAGTCGTGACCCCTTTTACCAGCGCGCCGACCGCCGCGCCGCCGTCGCTGTGCTGGCCGTGGCGGCTGCCTGCGGCGCGCTTGTGGCGTGGCTTGGGGGCGCGGGCGGCGGCACGGGGCAGCCAGTGCGCACCGACACCGTTTATGTGGGCAGCCGTCAGGAGGCCCGCCCGCAGCCGAAAGGGCAATGGGTGGGGCCTGTGGAGGAGCGCCGCGAGGAACTGTTTGTCTTCGACCCCAACACCGCCGACAGCACCGCCCTGCTGCGCCTCGGCCTGCAGCCGTGGCAGGTGCGCAATATATATAAGTACCGCGCCAGGGGCGGGGTGTACCGCCACCCCGACGACTTCGCGCGGCTCTACGGCCTCACCGCAGGCCAGTTCCGCCGCCTCAGGCCCTACATACGCATCTCGCCCGACTTCCTCCCGGCCTCCTCGGCAGTGGCGCCGCCGCCTGCGCGCCGCGACTCGCTGCGCTATCAGCCAAAGCTGAAGCCCGGCGAGCAGATTGAGCTGAACGGAGCCGACACGGCGGAGCTGCGCCGTGTGCCGGGCATAGGGCCTTACTACGCCCGGGCCATAGTGCGCTACGGCGAGCGGCTCGGCGGCTACGTGAGCATAGGCCAGCTCGACGAGATTGAGGGTTTCCCGCCCGAGGCCAAGCCTTACTTTGCCATCAGCCGCCCCACCCCCCGGCGGCTTAACCTCAACGAGCTGCCACTGAGCCGTCTGCGCCGCCATCCCTACATCAGTTTTTACCAGGCGAAGGCTATTGTTGACTACCGCCGGCAGCACGGGCGGCTGCGCAGCTTGGCCGACCTGAGGCTGAGCCGCGACTTCACCCCCGAGGCCATAAGCCGCCTCGAACCTTACGTTGAGTTCTGACCATGAACGTCATTGCCCCTTTCCTGCGCCCTTTCTACGTTATGCTGAAGCCCGCCGGCTCCGGCTGCAACCTGCGTTGCCGCTATTGCTACTACGCCGGGAAGGGCGCGCTGCATGCCGGGGCGGGGCCTGCCGCGATGGACGACGGACTGCTCGAAGACTTCATCCGCCAATACATAGAGGCTCAGCCCGGGCCCGACGTGCTCTTTACGTGGCACGGAGGCGAGCCGCTGCTGCGCCCCTTGGCGTTCTACCGCCGCGCCGTGGAGCTGCAACGGCGTTACGCACGGGGCCGCCACATAGACAACTGCCTGCAAACCAACGGCACGCTGCTCACCGACGAGTGGTGCCGCTTCCTCAGCGGCGAGGGCTTCCTCGTGGGCATCAGCATCGACGGGCCGCGCTCCATGCACGACCCCATGCGCCAAGGCACGTTCGATAGTGTTATGCGCGGCCTTGAGCTGCTGTGCCGCCACGGCGTGGAGTGGAACGCCATGGCCACCGTCAACAGCCTCAATGCCCCTCACCCCGTGGAGTTCTACCGCTTCTTCCGCTCCATAGGCTGCCGCTATTTGCAGTTTACGCCGGTGGTGGAGCGCAGGCGCGGCGACGCCTCGTCGCCCTTGATGGCGGGCAGCGAGGAGGGCGGCACGCTCACGCCAGAGTCGGTTTCGCCCGAGGCATGGGGTGAGTTTGCCTGCGGTGTGTTCGACGAGTGGGTGCGCCGCGACGTGGGCGAAGTGTTCGTGCAGCTTTTCGACGACACCCTGGCCTGCTGGGCGGGCGAGCCGCCGGGCGTGTGCTCGCTGGCCGCCGAGTGCGGGCAGGCCCCGGCCCTTGAGGCCAACGGCGACCTGTACTGCTGCGACCACTTCGTGTTTCCGGCCTTCCGCCTTGGCAACATACGCCGCCAGGGCCTGGCGCAGATGGCCTACGGTGAGCGGCAGGCGGCCTTCGGCAGGGCCAAGCGCACCGCGCTGACGCCCCAGTGCCGCGAGTGCCGTTGGCTCTTCGCTTGCCACGGCGAGTGTCCGCGCAACCGTTTCGTGCGCGACAGCCACGGCGCGCCCGGCCACAACTACCTCTGCCGTGGCTACGCCCGCTACTTCGGCCACGTGGCTCCATACATGGATTTCATGAAAGCCGAGCTTGACGCAGGCCGCGCCCCGGCCAACGTCATGGCCCATCTCTGCGAGCTGCGGCGTTGATGCAGCAGGGCTGCTTGCCCGCCGTGCTTTTGCGGCCTGCGCCGCCCCGCGCCCTTGCTTGCTGCCGGGCCGCCGCCTTACTGCCTGCGCCGCAACCGTTTGCGGAAAATAACAGGCGAAAAACTACCGCGTTACGATTATTTTTCTTACTTTTGCAAAGCGGAAATTACAACACAGACATATCTTAAATTAACCATCATGGATTTAGTAAAACAAATCATCGAGCGCGCCAAGAGCAACAAGCAGCGCATCGTGCTCCCCGAAGCCACCGAGGAGCGTACACTGAAAGCCGCCGACCGAGTGCTGGCCGACGAAGTGGCTGACCTTATCCTCATCGGAAACCCTGCCGAAATCAACTCGCTGGCCGAGAAATGGGGCCTGGCCAACATAGGCAAGGCCACCATCGTTGACCCTGAGAACAACCCCAAGAGCGAGGAGTATGCCGCCCTGCTGGCCGAGCTTCGCAAGAAGAAGGGCATGACCATCGAGCAGGCCCGCGAGCTGGTGAAGAACCCCCTCTACCTCGGATGCATGATCATCAAGACTGAGGGAGCCGACGGACAGATAAGCGGAGCGCTGAGCACCACAGCCGACACGCTGCGCCCGGCCCTGCAAATCATCAAGTGCAAGCCCGGCATCACCTGCGTGAGCGGTGCCATGCTGCTCGTGACAAAGCAGCCCCAGTATGGCGAGGAGGGCGTGCTCGTGGTGGGCGACGTGGCCGTTACCCCCATGCCCGATGCCGACCAGCTGGCCCAGATAGCCGTATGCACCGCCGAGACGGCCAAGAGCGTGGCCGGATTTGCCGACCCGCGCGTGGCCATGCTGAGCTTCTCTACCAAGGGCAGCGCCTCGCACGAGGTTGTTGACAAGGTGGTTGAGGCCACGAAGAAGGCCAAGGAGCTTTGCCCCGAGCTTAAGGTTGACGGCGAGCTGCAGGCCGACGCCGCCCTCGTGCCGTCGGTAGGCGAGCACAAGGCACCCGGCAGTCCCATCGCCGGCCACGCCAACGTGCTGGTGTTCCCCTGCCTTGAGGTGGGCAACATAGCCTACAAGCTCGTGCAGCGCCTCGGCGACGCCGTGGCCCTGGGCCCCATCTTGCAGGGCATCGCCCGCCCGGTGAACGACCTCAGCCGCGGCTGCTCCGTGGACGACATCTACAAGCTGGTGGCCATCACCGCCTGCCAGGCCATGGATGCTAAGAAGAATTAGGAGTTAAATAAATGGAGTTATAAGGAGTTATAAGGAGTTATAAGGAGTTATAAGGAGTTATAAGGAGTTATAAGGAGTTAGAGGACAAATGCTTTCGTTATAGTTGACGATATGACTGAGCGGTTTGAAGATGTTGTGGCGTGGCAACGCGCCTACGACTTTACCCTTAAGGTGTATAAGGCTACGGCTTTGTTTCCCGCTGAAGAACGGTTCGGCTTGAAGTCGCAGTTCCAAAGGGCAGCTGTGTCGATTCCTGCAAACATCGCCGAAGGCTATAGACGCATCGGGAGAGCCGACAAGTTGCATTTCTTTAACATCGCTCAAGGGAGTCTGGAGGAATGTCGTTGTTACATCCATCTGTCCAAAGACGTGGGCTACCTCAGTGAAGATATATGTCAGCTTTTATATAGCAGTCTTGAAGAGGCAAGCAAAATGCTTAACTGGTATTGTAAAGGCATTAGGGACAACGCTTACAAAAGAAGTGTTGGCGATACGCCGGATGCAGGCATTTCCCTTTAGGTATTTCGGCAGGAACTGCGGCTCGCTGCCAATGTTTGCCCCTGACGGTAACATAGCATTTGTCCTCTAACTCCTTGTAACTCCATATAACTCCCTCTAACTCCTAAAAAATTATTCAAAATTATGAAGATATTAGTATTGAACTGCGGCTCATCGTCGATAAAGTACGCCCTTTACAACATGGACGACAAGACGGTGATGACGTCGGGCGGCGCCGAGCGCGTGGGCCTCGACGGGGCTTTCGTGAAAGTGAAGATGGCCGACGGCACGAAAAAGCAGATAATGCACGACATTCCCGAGCACACCGAGGGAGTGAAGTTCATCTTCAGCTTGCTCACCGACCCCGAGATAGGCGTAATCAAAGACCTCAAGGAAATCGACGCCGTGGGCCACCGCATGGTACACGGAGGCGAGAAGTTCAACAAGAGCGTGCTCCTCACCGAGGACGTGCTCAAGACATTCGAGGAGTGCAGCGACCTCGCACCGCTCCACAACCCCGCCAACCTTAAGGGTGTGCGCGCCGTGCAGGAGCTTATGCCCGGCCTGCCGCAGGTGGGCGTGTTCGACACCGCCTTCCACCAGACCATGCCCGACTATGCCTATATGTACGCCATACCCTACGAGCTTTACGAGAAGTATGGCATACGCCGCTACGGTTTCCACGGCACGAGCCACCGCTACGTGTCGCAGCGCGTGTGCGACTTCCTCGGCGTGAAGGCCGAGGAGCAGCGCGTCATCACCTGCCACATAGGCAACGGCGGCAGCGTGGCTGCAGTGAAGTACGGCAAGTGCATGGACACCTCCATGGGCCTCACGCCGCTTGAGGGCGTGATGATGGGCACTCGCAGCGGCGACATCGATGGCGGCGCAGTGTCGTTCATTGAGAAGAAGCTGGGCCTCGACGCCGATGGCATATCCAACCTGCTCAACAAGAAGAGCGGCGTGCTCGGCATATCGGGCATCTCGTCGGACATGCGCGAGGTTGAGGCCGCCGAGAAGGCAGGCAACCCCAGGGCCATCCTGGCGCAGAACATGTACAACTACCGCATAAAGAAGTACATCGGAGCCTACGCCGCCGCCATGGGTGGGGTGGACATAATAGTGTTCACCGCCGGCGTGGGCGAGAACCAGAGCGGCATGCGCGCCGGGGCCTGCGAGGGCCTGGAGTGGATGGGCGTGAAGCTCGACAAGGAGCAGAACCTCAAGGTCCACGGCGAGGAGGCAGTAATCTCAGCCCCCGACTCTAAGGTGAAGGTGGTGGTGATACCCACCGACGAGGAGCTGATGATAGCCACCGACACGATGAACCTGCTGTAAACTTTATCCCAATTAAGCAACGAGAGCGGCCCGGCGGAGACTTTCTCCACCGGGCCGCTCAGTGTTTTGTAGGGCAAAATGTGTAAGATTACGCTGATTGGGATATGGGTTTTGTGCAATCTTTTCCCTCCCCCGGGTCGCAGACCCGGCCACAGACGGCGGCGGGTTGCAAACCCGCCGCAACGTGGGAGTGAGTGTTGGAAGCAACGTGGGAGTGAGTGTTGGAAGCAACGTGGGAGCTTCTCTCGTACATTCCGTCAGTCTCTCACGTTCAGGCGGGTTTGCAACCCGCCTGCATTCTGTTGCGGGTTTGTAACCCGCGTTAAACCCAAATCGGTCATTAGACCGCCTAACACATGTTTTTGTGCCGGTGGTCGGCTTTCCAAACGCTTCCATCCTCTTGCCGACATCTTGTCTGCCGCTTTGTCTCGACGTAGAGACGATGTGCACATCGTCTCTACAATAGCGCCATCGACAAAGGCGACAGCCAATCTGCACGGCAATAGAATGGAATCGTTTTGGATTCTAATGACCGATTTGGGTTAAATAAGTCTTAAGCCGCTGTCAGCCGGCCTCTTCCTCGTTGCCGTTGCGGCGCGCGTAGATGTGCGCCACCAGGGCGTAGACGGCGGCGAAGGCCGCCGCCGGTATGCCGTAGGCCGCCGCCGGGGGCAGGGCCGTAAACTTGTCGAGCACGTAGATGAGGCCCATTGCGGCCACGATGAGCAGTGCATAGCACACGTAGGGCGGCACGGCGCGTCGCGCCCGCGTGGCGAGCGCCAGTGCCACGAGCACCACTGCGGCGCCCATGACGGCCAGGGTAAGTTGGGCCGTGGGGCTGTGGTGGGCCAGCAGCCACATCGATGCGGCGCACACGCATATAGTAAAGAATACGGCGGTGGTGCGCTCGCGGTATTTTCCTTGCTTGTATAGCCGTCCGAAGACGAACAGGGCCGTAACGGCCAGCCACGCCACGAGGGCGATGAGGGTGTTCATTGCGGTGTAGTTTTGTTGTTGTAAGTCAGTTGCTTTGTGCTTTTTGCGCCGTTCGTGGCGCGCCCGCCGCCGGGCCTTGCCTGCGCTCAGGGCTGCGATTCGCCCTCCACGTACTCTTCGAGGAACATGTGCTCGCCGTCGAACACGGCGTAGGTAAACTGCGTTATCCAGTCGCCCAGTATCATCATGCGCGCCTTCTTCGTGAGCTGCAGGTCAAGCTCAATGTGGCGGTGGCCGTAGATAAAGTAGTCAACGTTGCTGTGGGTCTGTATGTACTGCTTGGTGTAGAGCACCAAGTGCTCCTTGCGCTCGCCCATGTAAGGCGGCTCGCCGCCGTTCATGCGCTTTATGCGGCTGTGCTTGGCCCAGAGCATCCCGAACGCCACGCCCCACCGTGGGTGGAGCGCCGAGAAGAGCCTTTGGCACAGGCGGTTGTGGAACACGGCCCTTAGCAGCTTGAACTTGCGGTCGGGGTCGCCCAGCCCGTCGCCGTGGGCCATCATGAACACCTTGCCGTAGATTTCGGTGGTAAGCGGCTGCTTGTGCAGTATCACGCCGCACTCCATCTCCAGGTAGTTGTAAGCCCAGATGTCGTGGTTGCCGGTGAAGTAGTGAATCTCCACCCCCATGTCCGTCAGTTCCGAGAGCTTGCCCAGGAAGCGGGTGTAGCCGCGCGGCACCACGCAGCGGTATTCGTACCAGAAGTCGAACATATCCCCGAGCAGGTATATGGCAGCCGCCTTGTGCTTTATGCTGTCGAGGAAGCGCACCAGTCGGCGTTCGTGCATCCGCCCGTGGTCGATGGCGAGCGAGCCGAGGTGGGCGTCGGAAAGGAAATAAACGTTCTTCATGCCGTCGTATTTAGGGGTTATGGATGTTGCTTGTAGCTGTGGTGGCGTCGGTATCGGCCATTGCGTTGGGCCATGCTGCCTCGGGGTGGGGCCGTGGTCAGTCGAAGCCCAGTTCCACCCGGGCCTCCTCGGTCATCATGCTCTGGTCCCAAACAGGCTCGAACACGAGGTTCACCGTGGCGTTGCGCACCCCCTCCACCGTGTCCACCTTCTGCCTCACGTCCTCAAGGATGAAGTCTGCCGCCGGGCAAGAGGGCGCGGTGAAGGTCATGTCTATGTCAACGTCGCCCGTGTCCTTGAGGTCTACCTTATATATAAGGCCGAGGTCGTATATGTTCACGGGTATCTCCGGGTCGTAAACTGTGCGCAGCACGTCTACTATGCGCTCTTCTATCGCTGTCTTTTCTTGCTGTGTCATGTTATGTTTGCGTTAGAGTGGTGGGCCGCGGGGCGGTCGGCGTGGCCGCCGCGGCTTCTTTCTTACAAAGGTAACACAAATCGTGCAAAAGGCAAAACAATGCCGTGAGTTTTTGCGCTTTGGGCGGCAATAGTGCCTAAATTGCGCCTTGCGCGCGTCCTTTTTGCGGTCAGCGCACGGTGGCGGGCTGCTCTTTCCGCGCCGGAATGCGGCTAATGTCGGAAAAAATAAGTAAGTTTGCAGGCAAAACATGATGCAGACATGGACATAACCCAACTTTACCGGCTCTACACCGAGCATCCCGCCGTGACCACCGACAGTCGCGACTGCCCTGAGGGAGCCATCTTCTTCGCCCTCAAGGGCGACTCGTTCGACGGCAACCGCTTTGCCGCCGCCGCGCTCGAAAAAGGCTGCTCATACGCCGTGGTGGACGACCCGGCGGCAGCCACCGACCCCCGTTGCATACTCGTTGACGACACGCTGGGCGCCTTCCAGGCCCTGGCGCGCGAGCACCGCCGCCGCTTCAGCATACCCGTGATAGGCATCACCGGCACCAACGGCAAGACCACCACCAAGGAGCTTGTCACCGCCGTGCTCGCCGAGAAGTACCGGGTGCTGAGCACGCAAGGCAACTTCAACAACGACGTGGGAGTGCCTAAGACGCTCTTCCGCCTCGCCCCCGAGCACCAGGTGGCCGTGGTGGAGATGGGCGCCAGCCACCCCGGCGACATCAAGCGCCTGGCCGAGACCGCCGAGCCTACCTGCGGCATCATCACCAACGTGGGCAAGGCCCACCTGCTCGGCTTCGGCTCGCTGGAGGGCGTGGTGCGCACCAAGGGCGAGCTTTACGACTACCTGCGCCGGCGCGAGGGCAGCCGCGTGTTCATCAACGCCGCCGACGCCCGCCTCACGGCCATAGCCTCGGGGCTTAGCCTCGTGCGCTACGGCGAGGAAGGCACCCCGGGCCTGAGCGTAGAGGGCCGTGCAGCCGCCTGCTCGCCGCTGCTCAGCTTCGAGTGGCGCGCCGCCGGTGGCAGCTGGCACAGGGTGCAGACGCAGCTCATAGGCGCCTACAACATGCTCAACATGCTTGCCGCCGCCTGCATAGGGCTCCACTTCGGGGTGGGCGAGGAGCAGGTGTGCCGCGCGCTTGAGGCATACGTGCCGAGCAACAGCCGCTCGCAGCTGGAGCGCACCGACCACAACACGCTCATCGTAGACACCTATAACGCCAACCCCACGAGCATGGCCGCAGCCATAAACAACTTCAGGCTCGTGGCCGCCCCGCGCAAGATGGCCATCATCGGCGACATGCGCGAGCTTGGCGACGCCTCGGCAGAGGAGCACCAGCGCGTGGCCGACGCCCTGGCCAAGGCCGGCGTGGACTGCGTTTGGCTCGTTGGCCCCGAGTTCGGGCGCACCAACAGCTCCTTCCGCAAGTTTGCCTCGGTAGAAGAGGTGGAGGCCGAGATAGCCCGCTGCCGCCCCGAGGGATACACCATATTAATAAAGGGCAGCAACGGGATGAAGCTCTTCCGCCTGCCGCAGCTGCTCTGACGCCCATGGCCATCACCCCAGAGCAACTGGCGCGCTACGCCCGCCACACCGTGCTGCCCGGCGTAGGCCCCGAGGGGCAGGAGCGCATAATGGCCGGCAGCGCGCTCATAGTGGGCGCGGGCGGGCTTGGCTCGCCTGTGGCACTCTACCTCGCCGCCGCCGGCGTGGGCAGGATAGGGCTGGTGGATGCCGACAGCGTGAGCCTGAGTAACCTGCAGCGGCAAGTGATCCACGCCACGGCCGACGTGGGCCTGCCCAAGGTGGAGAGCGCGCGGCGCAAGATGCTGGCCATCAACCCCGGCGTGGGCGTGGAGGCATACCAAGCCATGCTCACCCCGGCCAACGCCCGGCAGCTCATGGAGGGCTACGACTTCATCATCGACGCCACCGACAACTTCGCCGCCAAGTTCCTCGTAAGCGACACCTGCGTGGCCATCGGCAAGCCCTTTTCCTACGGCGGCGTGCTCCGCTTTGGCGGCCAAACCATGACCCACCTGCCCGGCACGCCCTGCCTGCGCTGCCTCTACGGCGGCGAGCCGCCCGTCGGCACGGTGCCGCGCAACGAGGAGGCCGGCGTGCTGGGCAGTGTGGTGGGCATGCTCGGCACCATCCAGGCCACCGAGGTGCTGAAGTACTTCACCGGCGCGGGCGGCCTGCTCGTCGGCCGACTGCTTGCGTTCGACGCCTTGCAGATGCAGTTCAGCACCATCTCCGTGGCCCGCGACACTGTCTGCCCGGCCTGCGGGCAAAAGGCATGACCCCCACATTCCGCGCATCCATTCATCCATACAGCAAACAACAATGGCAACCAAACCTTGGCTGAGGCGGCTGGCCTTTCCCCTTTACATAGTGGCGGCGGCAGCCTTCCTGTGCCTCCAGGCCCTGCAGGGGCTGTCGTTCCTCGACATAGGCATGTATCTCGCGGGCTACCGCCACTTCAATTCCGACCCTTGGTCGTGCTACTACCTGGGCCAGTGGTTCCTCACCTACAAGCTCACCGGGGCCTTGTGCAGCCTCCTCGGCATAAACACTTTCTTTGGCATAAGGCTTTTGGCCGTGGCCCTCAACGTGGCCACGCAGACCGCCATCTACCTTTACCTCCGCCGTTTTGTACCCCGCCGCCACATCATGGCTGGACTGGCGCTGGCCACGCTGGCCTGCTTCGGCAGCTACACCGACATAAACTACAACGACTGGTCGGCCTCGCTGCTGGCTGTGGCCATCATGGCCTACCACGCCGGAGCCTTTGCCCGGCGCGTGCCGTGGCTCGTGGCAGTTTCGGGCGCGGTGGTGGGCGTAGCCTTCTTCTTCCGCGCCGTCAACCTTTCCTTTGTGGCCCTGCCCCTGCTTGCCGTGGCCGTTAGCCGGTGCTGCGGCGCCCGCCTGGGTCGCAGGCGGCAGATGGCGCTCTTTGCCTCGGGCTGCGCGGCGGGCTGTGCCGCCGTGCTCCTCCTGGCGTGGGCCGACGGCAGCATAGGCATAATAGCCCAAACGGCGGCCGACCTCGCGGCCATAGGCGGCAGTGCCGACGACCCCCACAGCCTCAAGGCCGTGGCCGTGAGCCTCTACACCGTGTGGCGGGGCTACCTTTCGGGCTTCGCCCCGGCGGCGGCCATGGCAGCCCTGATGGTGGTGGCCGGGCTGAGGCTTGGCGGCGCGCGGCGCGTGCTGGCTCTGGCGGCTCTGGCCTTTGCCTTGGTGCTGAGCATATATATGTGGGAGCCTCCGGGCAACGTAACCGCCGGGGTGGCCGTGGCGGCCCTGGCGTTCGTGGTGGCGCGCGGGCAGGTCCGGGGCAAGGCCGTGAGCCTTTTCGTGCTGTCGCTGCTCGTGCCGATAGTGTTTCCCGCCGGCAGCAACGGCGGCACGGCCTTCTTCGGGCAGTATGTGGGCTTCCTCTCCACGCCCCTGGCTCTGTCGGTGCTTGTATCTCTCAAGCCCGCTGCCGGGCTGCGGGCGACCCGCGCCTACGGTGCTGCACTGCGCGCCGCCTACGCCGCCCTGTGCGCTGCGCTGCTGCTGGCCAATGCGCGCCGCCCGCTCATGGAAGACGGCACGCGCGCCGAGTGCCGCCACGCCATAGGCTGCGAGGCCACCGGCCCCATACTTATCACCGAGGCCAACGCCGCGCTCTACCGCTACCTGCTGCGCGAGGCCAAGCCACTGATACCATGCGGCAGCTACATGGTGTGCAACTTCTCCACGCCGATGATTTCGGTGATGGACTGCAAGCCGTATGCAGTGTTCTCCGACGTGTTCACGTCTGACGCCATGAACACGCGCTACATCCGCATCGCCCACGCCCGGGCAGGCGGGGGCGGCAGGTTGCCCGTGATGCTGCTCGACCGCAAGTCCATGACGCCGGGCTTTGCCCACGTGGAGGCAGAGCTGCGCTCCCTCGGCACCTACCGCACGGCATGGGTCGACGGGTGCTACGAGCTTCTCGTGCCATGGTGACGGGCGGCCCTTTTGGCGCTCCGTGCAGCGTGGCTTTTGCATCCTGTGCAACACGCTGAGCCTCAGGTTGTTGCAAAGCGGCCCGTTTGGGATTCCAAAACAGGCCGTTTCGCGGTGCGAAACGGCCCGTTTTGCAAATCCGCCCCGGGCAGGGTGGAGCGGGCGCAGCGGCGCAAGCCCGGGGCGCACGCTGCCCATGGGCAGGCACCCTCGCATTGCCAAGAGTACGGAAATGGGGCTGCGAAGTGTATGTTTTGTAAATAAATCAACTATTTTAATGCCAAAATGTGATATTTGTGTGTGTTTTTCTTTGCCAAATCGGATTTAATCACTACTTTTGTGGCGTGTTGATAATTTTATTGCCGCGCTTGCGCATTGCGGCAAATGGGGGATTGAGTAGTAACTATGTATATAATATAATAAGGTATAAGGACAATAATGAAAAGAGTATTACGCTTCTTGATTATCGGACTTCTTGCCATGTCGGCGTGCGCCTTGGCGCAGGCTGCAGCAGGCGAGACGGCCACCAACACCATCGGCTACACCAACGGCGACTTCAACAACAGGGACGGCGTGCGCCTCGAAGGCACAGGCGCGCAGCGTGCCGCCATACGCATACCGGCAGCCAAGCTGGAGCGGATGGCCGGGGCCAAGGTTACGGCCATAAAGGGCGTGTTCGGCACGCGAAACCTCAATGGAGTGACGTTCTTCATCACAGCCGACCTCGACGGCCAGCCCCTGTATGAGCAGCAGCTCAGCGGGTTCGGCACGACGTGGCGCGAGTATGCGCTGGCCACGCCGTTCGAGATAACCGGCGAGACCGACCTCTACTTTGGCTACACCATAACCTGCAGCGACGCTTACTCGCCACTGGCCTTCGACCGCCAGTACAGCGAGCCGGGCTGCAACTACGGCTATGTTGACGGGCAGTGGGCCGACCTCGGCTCGGCCACCTACGGCAACCTCAACCTGCAGCTCATAGTGGAGGGCGTGCCGCAGTTCACCGACGCCACCGTGCGCCCCTTCCGCGCCGACGGCTTCTACCGCGCCGGCACCGAGTACTCTTTCCAGGGCCAGCTCTTCAACTTCGGCACAGAGACGATAACCAGCTTCAGCGTGGCCAGCTCGGTCGACGGAGGCGAGGTGAGCACCCAGGCCATCACCGGCGTGAGCATAGAGCCGGGCCAGACGTACAACTTCGACCTTGAGGGCGTTGAGGCCACTGACTACGGCTACAAGGGCGTCAACATGAGCATTTCAAACGTAAACGGTGGCGCCGAGACCCTGCTCGCCGACAACAAGTGCGACGTGCAGGTGTACTTCTACCCTCAGGGCATGCCGCGCAACTTCCTTGTGGAGAACTTCACCGGCCAGACGTGCGGCAACTGCCCCAGCGGCCACTTGGCCATGGAAGATGCCATTGAGCGCAGCGGCGAGAGCGTGGTGGCCGTGTCGTACCACTCGGGATTTGAACCCGATGACTTCACGATGATGGAAGACGCTTATTACAAGCAGTTCTATGGAGTTACGGGCGCGCCCTCGTTCATGGTGAACCGCTTCGCCAACCCCGCCATAAGCTCCACATCGCCCGCGTTCGAGTACGGCGGCATGACCACAGCCATGATACTCGACTGCATAGAGAAGCAGGCTGCCGAGCAGCCTTACGTGGGAGTGTACATCAACACCAACTACGACGAGCAGACGCGCCGCCTCACGGGTGCCGTTGACATTGTGGCCTACCGCGACCCTAATCTCTCCAACCCATCGTTGCAGCTACTGCTTGTGCAGGATTCCATAGTTGGCAACCAGCACAGCTACACCACGGGCCTGGGCGGCTCCAACTACATGCACCGCCACGTAAACCGCGGCAGCCTCAACGGCACCTTCGGCGAGAAGCTCGGCGAGCTTAGCGCGGGGGCCGTGATAACCAAGGAGATAGACTACACACTGCCCGAGGCCATCACTTCCTCATACGATAGCCTGTCCGTCATCCCCACCGACCCCAAGCAGATGTACCTCGTGGCCATAGTGGGCAACATCGATTCCTCCGACCCCGCCAACTGCCTCGTGCTCAACTGCGCGCAGGTTAAGTTCGGCTCGTCCACCGTCACCGGCATAAGCTCCGCACCCGCCTCCAACCCTGAGGCCGGGGCAGCAGAGGCGCGCCTCGTGGGCAGCGCAGGCTCGCTCAGGGCCGAGGGCAACTTCGACGCGCTGTATATATATAATGTGAGCGGCAAGCTCGCCGCGCGCTGCTCGGCACCGGGCCAGGCACTGCAGCTTGAGCCGGGAGTGTACGTAACCCGCGCCGTGAAGGGCGGGTCCACGGCCACGGCCAAGTGCGTGGTGGCGCGCTGAGCCACAGCCGGCCCGCCCCCGCCGGGGCGGCCGGCGCACCAACAACAGAACCGTAAACTATAATATTTTGCCTATGAAAAAGCATTACGCAGCCGCCCTGCTGGCGGCAATGGCAATGGCGACGGGCGCGCAGGCGCAGTCGCCCGACATGAAGGTGAGGGCCGTCGAGACCTATGGAACACACATGGGTGGCGAGGGCCTCTCGAAAAAGGTGGTGACCTACTACAACGCAGAAAACCGCATCATCGGCGAGGCCACCTACGGCAGCGGCACCGACCTGCAGAGCTACAAGACGTATGAGTACGACGCCAACGGCAAGCTGCTCCGCACGTGGTCGCAGAACTACAAGTACGGCGACGGAGGGCGCATGGAGTGGCAGGCCTCAAAGGACACCGTGACCTATACCTATGACGCCTCGGGCAACCTCACCGGCACTTACGACCAGCTGCTGGGCTACTCGATGGCTTACGAGTACGACGCCGAGGGCAACATGACGCGCAAGGCGCAGGTGAACACCGACTACGCAGGCGAGTTCGGCGCCGTGGGGAGCACCTACGAGCTTTGGAGCGAGGAGTATGATGACTTCGCCGCGCCCAACTGCCCGCAGACCATCTACGGCGACGGCAAGTACAGCCAGTATCGCTTCACGGTCGAGGCCACATACGACGACTCGAACCGCATCACTGAGAAGAAGCGCTACAACGTGAAAGACGAGCTCACGCAGGTGGAGCGCTGGACGTACAACGGCACTGTGCCAACGCTCTACGAGACGTTCAAGGTGGAGACCAAGGACGGCGAGCAGGTGGAGACGCCCAAGAGCAAGACGGAGTACACCGTGGTGGGCGAGTCGCCGCTGCGCTTGCAGGCGGTAAACTCAACTTACTCGCAGTACACGGGCGACATGGGCGAGCTGGTGCAGGAGTGGCTGCAGGCCGCCACGCATACCATCACCGAGTACTTCACCCCCGACCCGGCGTCGGCCCCTGAGCTTGCCCTGGCCGTCGACCCAGACAGGCTCAACACCGTCGTGCTCACCTTTACCGCAGCCCCGATAGAGGGCGTGGCAAACGTGGCCTACGACGTGTTCCGCAAGGGCGAGAAGATAGCCCGCGTGAATGGCAGCGACGCCGTTGACGGCAAGCTCACCTATACCGACGAGCGCGTGCCAAACGGCACGTATGCCTACTTCGTGCAGTCCGTGGATGCTTCCGAAGCCACCGTGGGCCGGGGCATGAACTGCTCCGACGTGGAAGAGATGGAGTTTGACACCGAGCTGCCCGCACCCACGAGGGTGAGGACGCACTCCGTGAGCTACCTGGGAGCCGAGTGCACGGCCACCGTTACATGGGATGCGCCTGAGGCCGCCGACGGGCTTGAGGTGAAAGGCTACAACATCTACACCGAGGGAGCAAGGCTGCCGCTCAACTCCACGCCCGGAACAGCTACAGAGCTGCCTACGGTGAACCCGATCACGGGTACTTCATACGAAGTGCCGCTGGGCGCTGGCGACGCCGAGACGCTGCTCACCGAGCGCGTGTTCGTGGAGGCCGTCTACGACCTTGGCATAGCCAGGAGCAGCGTGGCCACCATCACCAACAAGGAATACAACATGGGCAAGCTCGCCCTGCGCACTACCGAGACGTGGGGCAACGCGCTGGGCGACGTGCCTAACGACCGCATCTCGGCCAAGGTAGTGAAATACTACAACGCCGACAACAAGGTGAGCGCCATCGTGAACTACGGCGCTAACGTGCAGACGGGGGCCTTCGAGCCTACGAGCTACCAGGGCGCCATCTTCGACGGCGAGGGCCGCGTGGCCAAGATGTTCAACCAGCAGCGCGGCCTCTACGACGGCCTGCACATGGCATGGAACGAGGCCAACGACACGATATGGTATGACTACGACGAGCAGGGCAACCTCATCCGCGAGCATAGCATACACTCGGCCGACAGCATCCTCTACACCTACGACGACCAGGGGCGCCGCACCGGCTACTACCGCTACCTGAAGGGCAACAGCCAGGATGTGATGGAGCAACTGGAGTACACCGACTTCAACGACGCCGGCCTGCCACAGACCATCCTCGGCGACGGGAAATACTCTTCATACAAGAAGACTTTCAAGGTGGAATACGACGAGCAGGGCAACATCACCAAGCGCGAGACTTACAACAACAGCGATGTGCTCACCCAGATAGAGCGATACACCTACGAGATGGGCGTGCCATCGTCGTATGAGCTGAACAACGTGAAGAACGTGCAGGGCGAGGGCGATGGCATGACCTACGACGAGGTGCCGAGCAAGAAGACGCTCTACACCGTGGTGGGCTACGAGCCGCTGCGCCTCAGGAACGACAGGTACACTTACACCTACGGCGAGTGGGGCAGCTATCCTTACTTCAACGTGGAGGAGTACTTCGAGCCGCAGGCCGCCTCTGCGCCGCAGCTCACGGTGGAGCCGGTGGACGGCGAGCTTAACAGCTTGAGGCTCACCTTCAACGCCACGACGATTGACGGCGCCGAGAGCACCGCATACGACATCTTCCGCCACGGCATCAAGCTGGCCCGCGTTGACGCAAGCCAGGCCGAGGGCGGGAGCGTAACCTACGTGGACCGCAACGTGGAGAACGGCTACTACGACTACTTCGTGCAGGCCGTTGACCCCGCCGTGGCTTCCGACGGGCAGGACGTGATGAACTCCTACGGCTACGGCATGAACGTGTCGAACACCGTAAGGCAGGTGCTCAACACCGAGCTGCCGGCGCCCACTAACATCCGCGTGGCCAGCTTCGAGTATGTGGGCGGCGTTTGCTACGCCAACATCATCTGGGACGAGCCTGCCGACAAGGACGCCTACATGCTGCAGTCGTACAACGTGTTCCGCTCAGGCTCCAAGGCACCGGATAACTCGGAGTTCGATGGCATGGAGACCGTTGAGGTACCGATCCTGACCAACGCTTACCGTCTCTCGCTCGGCGAGGGCAACGAGGGCACCAACCTCTCCGCTGAGATTTACGTGCAGGCCGTGTACGCGATAGGAAAGGTCAACAGCGAGGTGGTTACCATCACTAACCACGATGCCGTTGACGGCATAGGCGCAGCCACGGCGGGCAACTGCATCCGCCTCTCCGGCACCACGCTCACCGCTGCCGACGGGGCCGTGTTCGACGTGTACACCATCGATGGCGCCGCAGTGGCCAAGGGCTGCAAAGGCTCGCTTGCGCTGGGCGGCAAGGCCGGGGTTTACATCGTGAAAGTAAACAACGGGGGCAAGGTTTCCACCCACAAGGTGGTGGTGCGCCCCGGCGAGTGAAGCATGGGCTTGCGCCCTTGGGCGCGGGCTGCATGATAGATGATTAGCGTAAGTATGTGCCTGCAATACGGCACATACTTATTTTGAGTTAAGAACAGCAGGGCGGCGGGCCTCACCCGGGGCTGCGGCCGCGCAAAAACTTTTATACGATGATAAAGAAAGCACTTACAGCGGTGGCGGCAGCCACAATAGCATCGTCAGCGGCGGCGCAGGTAGACATGCCGTTCCACGAGGACTTCGATGGCGGCATGCCGGCGACGTTCACCACGATGGACCGCGACGAGAACCCAATCTCACCAGTTTACTACAAGGGCGTGCAGCCAAGCCCCTCATGGACGGTGGGCGAGATAAGCAGCGAAGGCAACAATGCCGCGTTCAGCTTCTCGCGCTCCACGTTCGACATGGAGCAAGACAACTGGCTCATCACCCCGGCCATAAAGCTGCCGGAGGGCAGCGAGCCGGTGCTGCGCTGGGCCGCCAGGTCGGTGGCCGAGAGCTTCCCCGAGGACTACAAGGTCATGGTGTCGGCCAGCGGCACCGAGCCGTCGGCATTCACCGAGCTGGCTTCCGTAGCCGGCGAGCGCTACTTCTGGACTGAGCGCGCCCTCTCGCTGGCCGATTACGCCGGGCAGACGGTGAACATCGCGTTCGTATGCACGAGCCTTAACAAGTTCATCCTTGCCATCGACGACATCTACGTGGGCGAGCCGCAGGGCTACAGCTTCACGGCCAAGACCACCTCGAGCCACTTCGCCGGCACGGAGGCCACGGCCCCGGTGAGCGGCATACTGACCAACACCGGGCGCAAGGCCACCGTGGCTGCGGTGTGCCTCAACACCGCCAGTGGCAGCACAACCAAGCAGTGCGACCTGACGCTGCAGCCCGGCGACACCATGAGCTACGCCTTCAACATGCCCATTGAGCCCCACAGCGTAAACCGCTACACAGTGAGCCTACGCTTCGCCGACGGCGCCGACAGCACCGTGCATGCCGACAGCGTGGTGGCGTCTTACTTCCCCCGCACCCTCGTGCTCGACGAAGGCACGGGCAACTGGTGCGCCACTTGCCCCAGCATGATGCCTTACCTTGCCGAGGTGAAGGAGCGCATGGGCAGCGACGTCATCGTGATATCGACGCACATCACCGACCCGCTCACCTGCAAGGACTACTCCAGCCAGGACGGCATGGGCTACGTGTTCCAAGGGTCGATACCCGTGTTCACTTACAACAGGAGCGAGAGCTACGACTACAAGAACTACGACGTTTACCATACCGACGGTTTCCTGGAGCGAGCCATGCTCCTGCCCACCTACGCCATGATAACGGCCACAGCCGAGCAGCAGGGCGCCGAGGTGGCAATAAAGGCCAACGTGCAGTTTGCCAAGGACTATGACAACCGCCGGGGCTACTACACCGTGGGCTTCGCCCTCATCGACAACGCCTACGAGCAGCACGACATACCGCAGAAAAACAACTGCACCACCGTCTCCGATGAGGAATACAGGTACATGCCTGTGGCGATACCGGGCGAGATGATGGTTTACCGCGACTTGCCCATCGAGGCGTCGACGGCCTTCGCCGGCATAGAGGGCTCGCTGCCCGAGGAGATAAAGGCCGGCGAGACCTACACCGTGGACTACCGCCTGCCAATACCCGACAGCCTCACCTACGGCGACGACGAGCTTACCGTGGTGGGCTTCGTGTTCCAGAAGCGCTCCTACGAGCTGCTCAACGCCACGGCGGTGCCGCTTACGTATGACCGCCAGGCCGTGGGCATAGGCTCAGTGGCCGCCGCCAGCGGCGCCACCATATCGCGCCGTGCCGACGGCAGCCTGGCCGTGGCCCTGCCCGGCGGTGCCGAGGGTGTGGCCAGCGTTTACAGCCTCGACGGCCGCCTCGTAAGGCAGGCCGCAGTGGGCGGCGGCTCCGCCACGGTAGACTGCCGTGGCCTGAAGGGCTGCTACGTGGTCAAGGTGGCGGCCGGCGGCAGCGAGGCCGTGGCCAAGGTTGTGCTCTGACGCCGCGGCCCCGGCAGCGGGCCAAGGCTTCGGGCTTAGCGTGAAGATACATTCAAACCAAACATTCACAGAGATATCAAAAAAATGAAGAAAACATTGTTTTTGTTAGGCCTTTCGCTGCTCAGCATCGAAGGCATGGCCGACACTGGCTCGGTGATCCTCTACGGAAAGCCAAACCAGACAGTCACCTGCGTGTCGCCCAACGGCAAGTGGGCCTGCGGCGTGCAGGGAACTGGGGCGTCATCGCTCATTGGCTTCGTGTGGAACCTTGAGTCGGGCGAGCAGACCCCGCTCGGCACAGGCTCGCAGGCCTATGCCGTGTCGGACAACGGCATCGTGGCAGGACTCTTCCCCAGCTCCGATGCATCCTCCAACGGCGCCACCGTCTCTTCAGCAGGCTACTGGCAGGACGGCTCGTGGCACAGCCTCGGCGGGGGCAACAGCCAGTTCCCCGGCATCTCCATCGCTGGCGGCCAGGCGTCGAGCATCAGCGCCGATGGCCGCTATATCGGCGGCATGCTCTACATCAACGGCGTGGCCACGCCGGTGGTGTGGAAGGACGGCGAGATTGTTAATGTGCTCAACGACGGCTACGCCGGCGAGGTGACGGCCATAGCCTCCGATGGCTCCGTGTTCGGCGGTTGGGGCTACACCGAGCAATCTGGCGGCACGCGCCAGCCCTTGCTGTGGGCTGCCGACGGGCAGGCCACGGCGCTGCCTGGTACCTTATACAACCCTTATCAGACTGTATGCGACTTCACCAGCGACGGCAAGCACGCCTTGTGGATTGGCGTTGTGGGCAGCTCTACAATAGGCATCCGCGACATGGAGGCCGGCACCGACAGGGCCATCCCTTACTACTCCGGCGACAATGACTCTGAGGTGTACTACGGCATCACCGACGACCTCTCGGCAGTGGGCTACGAGCAGACGCCGACCGCCTCTTACCCCATAATATATAACTACGCTCGCAACAAGACCACGCTGCTTGAGACCTACCTCACAGACAAGGGCGTTGACTTCGCCGCCGACGGCATCATCGCCCCGCGCTCCGACGGCGCGCAGGGGATGGAGTGGAACTTGCTGCGCGGCATGGCCGTATCGAAGGACGGGCAGACCTTTGGCATTCAGGCCGCCAGTAAGGACATGTACGAGATTCCCATCATCGTGAAGCTGGGCCTGAACGCCACCAACCCCGCCCCCGCCGGCGTTAAGGTGAGCATGATGAGCGGCCTCAAGGTGGCCAAGGTGCAGTGGGCCGAGCCGCTGCTTGGTGCCTCAGTGCAGGGCTACAACGTTTACCGCAACGGCGAGAAGGTTACTCCCGAGCCAGTTGACGGAACGGCGTTCTACGATGGCACCATCGTGGGCGGCGCCACTTACAGCTACGAGGTTGAGGCCGTTTACGCCGGCAACGTAGTGTCGGAGAAGTCAGAGGCCGCCCAGGCCGTGATACCGGCCTTCGCGCCCAACGCCCCGCGCCAGCTCATGGCCCGCATGAGGGGAGCTGCCGACGTGATGCTCTCGTGGATGGAGCCGCAGCGCAACCAGCCCACGCTTCAGTACTACGGCGATGCCGAAGAGGTGAGCGGCTTCAGCGGCGGTTACTATTCGTTCGAGGCAGCCATACGCTACGACGCCTCCGACATGGCGGCCTACAACGGCTACAACATCACGGCCGTAAAGTTCTGCCCACGCAAGGAGATAGAGTCGTGGAAGATAAACATCTACTCTGGCCAGCAGCTCGTGCGCAGCATCGACGTAGACCAGCAGGGCCTGCAGTTTGGCCGCGTAAACACCGTGGCCCTCGCCGAGCCGCTGCCCGTGCCTGCCGATGGCGACCTCTACGTGGCCGTGCAGGCCAACGTGGCCAGCACCGAGACAAGCTCCGACATCCTCGGCATGATATACGACAAGGCCACCTTCGGCTACAGCGACTTGGTGCGCATGGTGGGCGAGATCGACGACAGCGGCGACCCGCGCTGGTTCTACTCGCTTGAGGACGACGCCGAGCAGAGCGGCGGCACCAGCTACCCCGTTACGTTCGTAATCGGCGCCGAGCTTGCCCCGACCAGCGGCGGCGATGCCTACGGCGACCTCACCCAGTACGGCGTTTACCGCGACGGCGAGCCGATAGGCACCGCCCAGGCCACATCGTTCGTTGACGAGGGCGTGGCCGACGGCGAGCACACCTACGCCGTCGAGGCCCAGTATGCCGGCGGCGACAAGTCGGCCCAGGCCAGCGTAGACTTCACAGCAGCCGCCGCCTACAAGCCCATAAGCCAGGTGAGCGTGGCCGCCGGCGCAACCCCGCAGCAGGTGACGTTCAGCTGGAGCGCGCCGCTCAACAACGACGCCACCAACCTGCAGTACTGCGGCGAGGCTGCCGCAGGCGGCGTGACCGGCTACAAGGACAACCTCTACGGCTACGAGGCACGCGCCACCTTCATCCCGTCGCGGCTCGCCAGCTACGGCGGCTATACGGTGAGGGCGCTCCGCTTCTACCCGCTGGCCAGCGCCGAGTTCACCTTCACGGTGATGAAGGACGGCGAGGTGATAGCCGAGCAGTACGTTGAAAGCTACGAGACAGGCAAGTGGAACACCGTGGCGCTCGACGAGCCGTTCGTAATCGACGACAAGTCTACTTACACCCTCTCGCTCGACTGCTACGACGTAGTGGCCGGCCAGCCCGCGCTCGCTTACGACGGCCAGGCAGCCTTCTCGGGCCTGGGCGACATCGTGTCGATGGACGCCGGCACCACCTACACCACCATACCCGGCGTATACCTGGACGAAACCAACCGCGGCAACTGGCTCATAGGCATGGTGGCCGATGACGGCACCGACAAGCCCATGGCCATCGACGGCTATGAGGTGCGCGTGGACGCCAAACCGGTGACCAGCCAGCCCATAACCGAGACCACCTACACCTACGACTTCGGCACCGGCGCGAGCGCGTCGAGCACCCACCGCGTCAACGTTGACGTGATTTACTCCGTTAAGGGCAAGGTTGAGGGTACCGGTGTGTTCTTCACCCTCGACGAGGTTACCGCCATCGCCGACAACGTGGTCAACGAGCTTAAGATTGCCCACGACGGCCCCAGCTACATCCGTGTGGAGGGCGAGGGCGTGAGCGGCCTCGAGGTGTACAGCCTCGGCGGCGCGCTCGTGGCCAGCTCAGCCGGCAACGTGGTGAGCGTGCAGGGCGTGCAGGGCGGCATGTACATACTTAAGGTGAAGACCGCCGCAGGCGAGAAGACCTGCAAGGTGCGCGTGGTGCGCTGACGGCGGCCTTGGCTGCCACGGCGCGCAGGCGCAAGCCTTTATGTGCCGGCGCTTAGGCACGGAATGTAACATTAGAAGAACAGAGAGAGAGGGGGAGCGCCCACTGCGGGCGCTCCCCCTCTCTCTCTGTTCTTTTGTACCTGCTGCGGGCTGTGCGCGCCCGCCCCGCACGGCCTCGCTGCCATGCTTCGTGGGCGCAAATATGCGCCCACATTTCGCCTGCTTTCTGTTGCGGGTTTGCAACCCGTGCCATGCTTTTTTGTTCGCTTCCCGGGTCGCAGACCCGGCTACGGGCGCTGGCGGGTTGCAAACCCGCCAGAACGTGGGAGACCGATGGATGGAAACTATGGATGAAAACGTGGATGCGAACGTGGATGCGAACGTGGATGCGAACGAGGATGAGCACGTGGGAGTGACGGCGCGAGTTAGGGACAGGCAAGCAACATAACTGTCAACTGACTTCAGGAAAGGTCATCGGGATTAAGCGGTGGTGTGAATGCATTGGGGGATGAGGCAAGAACCCGCCTTGCCCCTTACTGCGCCGCGCTGCCTGAGGGCTGCCCGTAGAGCCCGCTGGTGAGTATGCTCTCAAGCTCCTCCGCCGAGAGGCGCAGGCGGAACTCGCCGTTGATGGCCACCGAGATGCCGCCCGTCTCCTCCGACACCACTATGGCAATGCAGTCCGACTGCTGCGATATGCCCAGCGCGGCGCGGTGGCGCAGGCCCAGTTCCTTGGGTATGTCGAGGTTGTGCGACACGGGCAGTATGCACCCGGCGGCCTTTATGCGCTTCTTCGATATAACCATGGCGCCGTCGTGCAGCGGCGAGTTCTTGAAGAAGATGTTCTCTATGAGCCTCTGGTTGATGTTGGCGTCGATGATGTCGCCCGTGGCGGCAACGTCGTCGAGCGGCTGCGTGCGCTCCACCACTATCAGCGCGCCCACCTTGCGCTTGCTCATGCCCATGCAGGCCATCACTATGGGCATGATGGCCTCGCGGTCCTTTTCCTTGTGGGCGGAGCGGTCGGAGGTGAACAGGCGCAGCAGCAGCCTCATGCGCTGGTGGGCCCCGAGGTTGTAGAGGAACTTGCGTATGTCGTCCTGGAAGAGTATGATGAGGGCTATCACGCCCACGCTCACCAGCTTGTCCATGATGGAGCCGAGCAGGCGCATCTCCAGTATCTGCGACACGAAGATCCACGTGAGCACGAACACCATGATGCCTATGAACACGTTGAGCGAGCGCGACTCCTTCATCAGCCTGTACAGGTAGTACAGCATAAGGGCCACGAGCAGGATGTCTATCACATCCTTTATTCCGAAACTGAAAAACATGGGCTGTTGAGTTGTTTATAATATTTTGGATGCAATTTGTTTGACTGTGCTTACGGTGTTCTCCTTGGCGTTGATGAGCCTTGCAAACTTAAGCATACCGTCTACGAAGTCATGCACGGTTATTGACTTGATTTCGCTTATGCGCAACTTGGAGTAGTGCAGTATGGATATGAGGCAGCAATAATGGCCCTCGCGCCCGGCTTTCTTTAGTAGGGCGTATACGGACTCCTTGTCGAACGATGCCTTCTTTCCATATATGAAAAGGCTGGTGGTCAGTCCTGCTTGCTTGAACTTGCTGATTGCGTGAGCCACGTCTTGCGCGGAGAAGTCCTTGTCTTTCACCTCAATGGAATAGGCATGGCTTCCATTTTTGTGGTTGCCGTGCAGTACTTTGTCTATGAGCATTCCCGTCTTGTCGTTGGCGGGTGAAGCCTCGGTAAATGCGCGGTCAAGTATTATTGCGGCAGTCTTGATGTCTATTGTTGCCATGTTGTCAGCTGAAAAGTCCTGAGTAAAGAATTGGCTTGCGGCCTTCAAGCACATCAATTACCATTGAGCATACGGCTTTTGCAAGGTTGCATGGCACGGCGTTGCCTATTTGCGTGTATTGCGAAGACTGGCTTCCGCAGAACTTATATCCTATTGGGAACGTCTGCAACACCCTTGCTTCGTCAACCGTTAGCCTTCTAAGAAAGCATGGGGCTTCTTCATGTTTTGCGATTGTTGGGTCTTGCATGAGTCTCGCGTGGTATTCTTCTATCCATGGTCGCAAATGTTTGTAGAGTGCGTTCTCATCGATTATTGGCGTTTTGTTTCCGCCCATCGAGGCTGGTAGGGTAGCGCAGTACCCGTCTATTTTTACCGGACGGCCAAGTCCGTTGAAGAGCATCCCGGCGTATGGCGACTTGCGCAGCACAGGGTTTTGCGTAAGCGTTATCTTTGCGTTGCAAGTGCTTTGGTTGTTGCCGTGGCCAGCCATGTCGAGTACCGCCAGGGCTTCGCGCACGGTCTGTGCCTTTTTCATGTATGGCCGCAGCATGGCGTTGATGTCAAGCTCGGCCATGGGATTGCCTTTGAAGCCTATGATGAAGATACGCTCCCTTGCCTGCGGAACATTGAAGTCGGAGGCATTAAGTATGCAAAGCCCCACTGAATAGCCGGCAGCCCTTAGCCTGCTTACCAGTTCATTTCTCACTCCTTCCCACCTTTTGTTTGCCCCAAGTGCCTTGACGTTTTCCATGATGAAGGCTTGTGGCTCCACGGCTTCAACCACCTGGGCATAGCTCCAAACCAATTTGCTGCGCTCATCGTCCTTGTCCATCTTTCCCGCCACGGAGAATCCTTGGCATGGCGGCCCGCCTATCACGAGCCTTGCCTTTCCCTTGTAACCTTTCAGGGCTTCCATATAGTCGTTTATGTCGCCTTGGTGGATGTGCGTGCCAATGTTGGTTGAGTAAGACTCGCAGGCATCTTTCATCTTGTCGTTGGCCCACATTATCCTTGCCCCGGCCTCGATGGCCCCGATGTCAAGGCCACCGGCTCCGGAGAACAGGGATATTGTATTCACTGTGTTTGTGGACAATGTTCTAATGATGTCTGTTTCCATCTTGCGTTGTTTGTTTGACAGGTGATTGGCTTGGGCGTGGTATGTGCGTTTAAATTCCGATGGTGGTTGCCATCTCCACTGCCAGCTTCACGCACTGGGCGGCCTCCTTCACGTCGTGTACGCGCAGGATGGCGGCGCCCTTGGTGAGCGCGATGGCGTTCAGGGCTATGGTCCCTGGGAGGGCCTCGTCGGCGGTGCAGCCCAGGGTGCGCGTCACCATCGACTTGCGCGACACGCCCACGAGCACCGGCAGGCCCAGCTCGCCGAGGCGTTCGAGGCTGGCCATGATGGCGAAGTTCTGCTCCACGGTCTTGCCGAAGCCGAAGCCGGGGTCGGCTATAACGTCCTTCACGCCTATGGAGTGGAGCAGGGCGGTCTTGGCCGAGAGGTCGAGCATAACGGAGCCGAGCGTGGGCGCCGACGACATGAGCACGTAGGGCAGCCCCAGGCGGGCGGCCATGGCGAAGATGGGCGGCACGTAGCCCTCGGGCCACGCCTCGGCCTCGGCCTGCGTTCCGCCGAAGGCCCCTTGGGGGTTGCCCCCGGAGACATCGTTGATGATGGCGGCGCCATACTCCTCGGCGGCCATGCGGGCCACGTCGGGGCGGAACGTGTCGACGCTAACCACGGCCTCAGGCTGGCGGCGGCGCACGGCGGCCAGGGCCATGCGCAGTCGGCGGGTCTCTTCCTCCTCGCTCACTGGCGCGGCCCCGGGGCGCGTGGAGTAGGCCCCCACGTCGATGATGTCGCCGCCCTCGGCCACTATCTGGTCGGCGCGGGCCTCAATCTCCGCCTCGGTCTGGCGGCGGCTGCCGGCGTAGAATGAGTCGGGCGTGGCGTTTAGTATGCCCATCACCATCGGGCGGCCCAGCTCCATGAGCCTGCCTCCGGCGTTGATTGTGGGTGCGTAGGGTGCGTTCATGGGCGGCCCTCCGCAGCATTGGCCGTACCGCCGGCGGCGGCCAGCAGTGTGGGCTTGAGCGCGGCCAGCGCCTGGCTTATCTTCTCGGTGCTTACGGAGGCGGCGGCTATCTTGCCCTCGGGGTTGATGAGGTAGATGGTGGGTATCCAGTTCACGCGGTAGGGGCCGTCGAGCGTGGTGCCTTGCTTCCACTTCTTAAGCTCGCTGTAGTGCGTCCACCTCATGCCGCTGGCCGCGATGTAGCGTTGCCATGCGGCGCTGTCGGTGTCGAACGATATGCCTATGAACTCCACGCCCAGCGGGGCATACTCCTCGTGCATGGCCACCATGGCCGGGGTGGCGCGGCGGCAGTCGGGGCACCACGAGGCCCAGAACTCCAGCACCACATACTTGCCGCGCAGCGAGCTGAGGCTGAGGCCGCCGGGGTGGGCGGCGTCGGTGATGGTGAAGTCGGGTGCCTCGGCTCCCGGCTGAAGCAGTTGGCTGTCGTACTGGGCGGTGCCTTGCTCGTCCTCCGCGCCTATGGCGCACGAGGCGAGGCACAGCAGCGCGGCGGCCAGCGTGAATAGTTTTTTCATTGGGGTTGTCCTTTCGTTGGTTTCCTTACGCTGCAAAGTTAAGAAAACCTTGCCGAATAGCGCAACGTTTGGCGGCAAAAATGCTGCCGCGCCGCGTTTTTTGGGCAAAAGGCGGGGCGGCAGGGGAATGCTCCTGCCCGTGGCGCGAGTGGCGGCACCACTTTTCAGCTTCCCTGGCGCGCGGCCCGGCGGGCAGCCAGGCCGCCTTTGCAGGGGCGCATTCGGCCCCTCTTGCAACTGCCTGTGCGCCAGTGGGTTGCAAAACGGCCTGTTTCACCCTTCCAAACGGCCTGTTTTAGAGCCTGAAACGGCACGTTTCGCAATGCAAAACGGCACTTGCGCGAAATCTGCGGGCGCGTCTGCGGCCTTTGGGCGGAATTTTGTATCTTTGCAGGCGGCGGGGCGTTGGGCCTGCGTCACTTACTCATAAAACAGCGCCGGGCATGAATAAAAACGAAAAATATTCTGACTTGCTTGATAGTCAGATACGGGTATTGCGGAAAGAAAACAGGTATTTGGAATTCAAGTCTAATTACCAGGAGGCAGAAAAGTTGGGAAGGTACATCTCAGCCCTTTCAAATGGGGCTTGTCTTGAAGGGCAGGACTTTGGCTATCTGTACTTTGGCGTTGAGGATGATACGCTTGAAGTGAGAGGCACAAAATTTGATATGGCGGGTGTGAAGGCTAAGGGCAATGAGTCGTTGGAACTGTATCTGCGGCGAATGCTCAGCCCCAAGGTGGATTTCTCGGTTGGCGAGTTCTTTTACCATGGCGACAAGGAGAAGCGGGTTGTTGTGTTCAAGATAAATGCTGCCGTTGGCGAACCAACTTGTTTCGTACGCAAACCATGGGTGAGGGTGGACAGCCATACCACTGAGCTTGCCCCGTATACAGACTGGATACGCGCAATTTACAACTCCAAGGTTGACTGGACGGCTCAGTTGATCGACGGCTCTGCCATTGCCGACCTTGACGAATCGGCAATAAGTTTGGCACGCGATGGCTATAGGCAGCGATTCCCTGATTATGCCGAGGCGATGCAGTCGTGGAGCGATGCCACTTTCTGGAAGGGCTCCACAACTGTATAGCCCATCAGGACTATGTGCGCGATGAGCGAATAGTGGTTACGGAAGAAAAGGATAGGCTTACGTTTGAGAATGCCGGCTGTTTCTTTGAGGGTGATTACAAGGAGTATATTTGTGGCCAAAAGACTCCGCGATGGTACAGAAACCCATTTCTCGTGAAGGCCATGCTCAATGTGAAAATGATAGATTCGCAGGGATATGGCATACACAGTCTTTATACGAGGCAGAAAGAACGTTATTTGCCAATGCCAGACTATGACGGAACTGACGACACACACGTGGTCATGCATCTTCCGGGGGCGGTGATAGATGAGAATTACAGTTTGATGCTGATAGAGAATAACGACATCACTCTCATGGATGCAGTGCTTCTTGATCGGGTGCAGAAAGGGCAGAGGCTGAATGACGACGCCATTGCCATGCTCCGCAAGAAAAAACTGGTGGAGGGCAGAAAACCAAATTTGTATGTATCTAAGAAGGTGGCGCAAAACATAAACCAGCGTGTGGAGTACTCGAGGCACAAAGGGCTGGGAAGCAAGTCTTGCGAGCGTCTTCTCGTAGAATCTTTGAATGACCATGGCACTCTGGCGCGTCAAGACATTGACAGGCTCCTTTGGAATGTGCTTTCTGACCAACTGACCGACAAGCAGAAGAAAGCTAAGATTACCAATCTTCTGACTAAGTTGAGGAAAGATGGAATATTGTCAAACAAAACGGCGGGGCGTAACTCTACTTGGAAATTGACGGGCAAACAGACTGGGGCAAATTAAAAGCAAATTAAAAGCAAATTAAAAGCAAATTAAAAGCGAAATTCATTGCAAAAAATATTGGCTGTGATTCTAACTATCTTACTTGCAAAGAGTTATACTAAACAAGGCAGACACCCAACTAAGCCTTTTAAAATGGAAAACATCGGAAAATTAAAAGGGGCAAAGGCCAATTTAAAAGCGAATATGCAAGTAGGGCGCAAAGATGTCAGCCTTTTGGCGCTTGATGCGTGGAGGGGCATGGCTTGGTTGGACGTGGCGGGCTGCCGTGAAAGATATGGCGCGTGTGCTGATAGGCCACTCCATCGGTATGGCGCAGCCAAGGCCGTGCGCAAAAAGGCTTTTTTAACGCTCGGGGGCTTGGCCGCACGGGAAATAATGCCTAACTTTGCACTCGGAGCAAAAGGAGAGGAAAGAAGTTGAGGATTCCGGCATCGCAAAGTGTCGGGATTCTTTCTTTTTTTGACTCCCTTTTGTACGTCCGCACTGCGAAAGACAATCATTAACGCTTAAAAACAATAAGATTATGGCTTATATGTCACAAGAAGGCTACGACAAGATGGTAGCCGAACTGAAGCGCCTTGAAAGCGTGGAGCGCCCCAAGGCTTCGGCCGCGATAGCCGAGGCGCGCGACAAGGGCGACCTGAGTGAGAATTCGGAATACGAGGCCGCAAAGGAGGCACAGGCTCACCTGGAGGACAAAATCAACCAGATGAAGCTGGCGCTGCAGGAGGCCAAGATAGTGGACACCTCGCGCCTGAGCGCCGACTCGGTGCAGATACTCACCAAGGTGGAGATGACCAACCTGGCCAACAAGGCCAAGATGAGCTACACCATCGTGAGCGAGAGCGAGGCCAACCTGCGCGAGGGCAAGATATCGATAATGACGCCCATTGCCCAGGGCCTGCTCGGCAAGAAGGTGGGCGACGAGGTGGAGATAAAGATTCCGCGCGGCACCATCAAGCTGCGCATCGACAACATTTCGATAGCATAAGGGAGGAACGAGCCATGGCAGGAATATTCGCAAGGATAGCAGCCGGGGAGATACCCAGCTACAAGTGCGCCGAGAACGACAAGTTCTACGCCTTCCTCGACATCAACCCGCTCGTGAAGGGCCACACGCTGGTGATACCCCGCCGCGAGGTGGACTACATCTTCGACCTCGACGACGATGAGCTGGCCCAGATGGCCGTCTTCGCCAAGCGCGTGGCCAGGGCCATCAAGGCGGCCTTCCCCTGCCGCAAGGTGGGCATGGCCGTGCTGGGCCTTGAGGTGGCCCACGCCCACATCCACCTCGTGCCGATGCAGACGGAGCGCGACATGAACTTCGCCAACCCCAAGCTCTCGCTGCCCGACGCAGAGATGGCCGACATCGCCGCCCGCATACGCGAGAAGTTTGAAAGTGAAAAGTGAAGAGTGAAAAGTGAAGAGTGAAGGGCGAAAAGTGAAGAGTGAAGAATAGGCTGGCGTCAATCGTAGCGCACCCGCTTGATTCTTCACTCTTCACTTTTCGCTCTTCACCGCTTTTCTTCCTGCCGCATTTGTTAATTAAACTTTTGCCCTGGTGTATTTATTGGTAAAAGTTGTCGTTGTAAGCAAAATAATCATTATATTTGCATCGTCCGCAGTGGCAGAAGGCCTACGTTGCCGGACGGCCGCGCGGATATATGTACATAAAAAGGCGTAACTGTACGCTTTGGTTTTGACGGTAGAAGAACTTCGCAAACTCTTACGGATTGTCAAAGACAAAGCAACGGAAACGCCCTTGCGGTGTATTATATGCACCTGCCGCACCCTTGACATAGGTCAAGGATGCAGAGTGCGTGGTGTCAATATATTTACATCACCGTGGGGCTTTCGTCGTTGCTCGTTCCGACAATCCGGGCAATGCGAAGGCCTTTCTATCGTGGAACGAGTGGCAGACTGGCTCCACGCTTTTTTGTATGTATCCACAGATTGCTTTCACGTCGGCGAAGGGAGCTATCCGGCACATTGAATCATTTATGTCGAGAGAATATTGCGGGTGGACGTATGGCTATGACGAAGAAAGCGGATACAGAGTCTTTCCAAATGTGGAGATAGCCCGCCAAGATTTGTTATATAAATATTATGCATTGTCCGAGATGTCGGTGGATGCCCTTACCAATATGTACCTTTACGCCACGCATCCGTGTCAGTTTAACGACCCGTTTGACTGCAATAAGGGCATTGTAAAAATAACCACCGAGGAATCGATGAAAGCCCTTTGGAATGGCTTGTATGAGGAACTATGCGAAAGAATGGGCAACGACATTGGGCAGATGAGGAAATATTCGCAGGAAGCATACATGGCCATTCTTTATAGAAAGCTGGGCATAATAAGCCTTACGAAATCGGATGCAAATCCCATCATGTGGGCGCACTATGCCAATAACGATGGGTTTTGCGTAGGATTGGACGTTGACCGTCTCTCTTTCAAGCATTATGGGCCGTTCCCAATAAATTATACAGACAAGATAGAGACATTTGACATTGCTAATAGTGGCGGACACCTTGCCATGCTCATGCAGACAAATGTGAAGTTGCCCGAGTGGAGCTACGAGGAAGAATGGCGCTTGCTGGTGGAAGGCCCGGGCGATCGGTATATGAAGGGCTTTGGCCCAAGGGCGGACGAACTTGCCTCCCCCGACGACCACGATAGGAAATTTCCTTACCCCATGCAGGCGTTGAGGAGTGTTTGCCTTGGCATGAGGTTCTTCGGTGATGACGTATATCAAGTGTCGGAAAATGAGTTTGATGTTGTCTATGCAGACAGAAGTGGGCTTGCATGCAAGGTGATGGACTTCCTTGCCAACCCCAAGCTACAAAGTGTCAACATTTATGTGGCCAAGGCTGATGGACTGGCGGGCATTAAGCCTGTAAGGATTGGCATCGTGAAACTGCGCGATGGCAAGTTCAGAGTGGTTGGGTATGGCAATGCCCGTGCATTTGGCTTTTGATTGCCACAGACGGAAAGGTGAAGTTTTTTATGGTTGTTAATAAATATAATCAATATTAATTACGGCAAAAGGTTAATTTAACAAATAGTGATTATTAATTAAAAGTTTTCGATTATGGAAAAGAATGAAAAATTCATGCGACGTGTACTTGTAGTATTGACAGTTTCGTTTTGGACTATGGGCGTAGATGCTCAAGTAATAAATTCTGCTACATTCAGGCCGTTTTCTTATTCAGAGATGATGGCTCCAGCGATGATGGCAACTCAGGCTTTTAAGGCAGCCGAGGCGGATTTAGAGGAATATTATGTCAAGGCCAATTCGGAACTGAAGCAAGGAAATTATGACATGGCTCTTTTCTATTTGGAAAGGTGCTCACGGATTAACAGACAGTTCGATGGAAACATTTGTGACCAAGCTTCTTTGAACAGTGCAATTGCGAAAGTAAAGTCGCTTAAACAAGGGAATTCGGGAACAAGATATTCTACAAGTGTGCCAGTTCAACCCAAGGATAAAGGACATGTGCAATATAATCTTGGATATGTTCAATTGCACAATTCATATGAAATTCCTATGAGGCAGTTGGCAAGTGTTAATTCTCCAGAAATAAAACAACTGCCAAAACAAGCTACCGTGGAAGTTCTTGAAGTTTGGGAAAATGATGCAATGATGAAAGTGAAGCATAATGGGGTTGTTGGGTGGATTTCTAAAGCATGGCTAAAGAAATAGATTGCAACCTTATTTTGATAAAATATGACCCGCTTATGATATAGAAAACCGCTGTCCATTCTTTGTATATTCAAATGTACAAGTTGTTCAGCGGTTTTTCTTCTTGTTTATTCTTGGTTGACAATTATCACTTGAAATAAAAGCAGGAATGCGATAAGAGTGAAGAAAGAAAAGCGAAGAGTGAAGAACTGGCTGGTGCGCTCGTTTGGCATCGTCTGATTCTTCACTCTTCACTTTTCACTTTTCCCTTTAAATTATGTATGTCTGCAATATGCCTAAATGAGGTGAAAGCTGTATGCTAAAAAGCATTTGTCCCCTAACTCCTCAAAACTCCCTCTAACTCCTTATGACTCCTCATAACTCCTTGGATAGGAGCTTTGCGGATATCACTATCCATTTCCTACACGTACTCGTCGCCGTGCTCCATTTTCACCTTGTTGACGTACTTGCGCACCAGGGCCGACGAGTCGCCCTTCTTGCAGATGAAGAGCACGCCGCCCTCTTCGGCCACGATGTAGCCATCGAGTCCGTTGATGACGGCCAGCTTGCCCTTGGGCAGCTTTATCACGTTGTCGCGGCAATCCTCAAGCATCACGGTGGAATCTATCACCACGTTGTCGTCGGCGTTCTTGTGCATGCACTCGTAGATGGAGTGCCACGTGCCGAGGTCGGCCCAGCCAAAGTCGCACTTCATCACGCACACGTCGCGGCTGCGCTCAAGTATGGCGCAGTCGATGGATAGGTTGGGGTAGGAGTCATAGTGCTCGCGCACGAAGGCCAGTGTCTCGTCCACGGGGCGCACCCCGCCTTCTGGCTCGCCTCGGTGCACGTCGCGGAAGAGGCGGCTGAAGTTGTTGTAGAAGGTGCGCGCGTTTGAGAGGAAGAGGCCCGTGTTCCAGTAGAACTCGCCGCTCTCCATGAACACCCGGGCGAACTCGCGCTCGGGCTTCTCCGTGAACGAGCGCACGCCGAACACCCCCTCGGCATCGCACTGCGCGTCGCCCGCCTGTATGTATCCGTAGCCCGGCTCGGGGCGCGTGGGCCTTACGCCCATCGACAGCATTATGTCGTGCGAGGCCACGAAGGCCAGGCCGCGTTCCATGTCGCCGGCGAAGGCGGCCTCGTCGAGCACAAACTGGTCTGACGGCGTGACCACGATGCCCGCGCCGGGCGCCCGCCCGTAAACCTCGGCTGCCGCCCAGCCCACGCACGGCGCCGTGTTGCGGTTTACCGGCTCCACGAGCACGTTGCCCTCAGCCACGCCGGGCAGCTGCTCGCGCACGAAGCCCTCGTAGTCGCGGTTGGTGCACACGAGGATGTTCTCCCCGGGTATGAGCTTGGCAAAGCGGTCGTAGGTGGCCTGCAGCTGGGTGCGCCCCGTGCCGAAGAAGTCTATGAACTGCTTCGGCTTCTTCTCGCGGCTGCACGGCCACAGCCTGCGGCCCTTTCCGCCAGCGAGGATGACGCAGAAGTTATTTAGGTTTTTCTCCATGTTGTATGTTGTCTTTTGTTTGTGCCGAGCTTGGCTTCACCGCGCCGACGGCCGCGGGCTGCGCCCGGAACAGCTTTCATGCCCACTAAGTTACGGATTATAAGCGAGACGGGCAAGTATTTTAAGTTTTTTGAATGAAAAATTTGCTAATTCGGATTTTATGTGTAACTTTGCACCCGCAAAACAAGCCCAGATGGCGGAATCGGTAGACGCGCTGGTCTCAAACACCAGTGGAGCAATCCATCCCGGTTCGATCCCGGGTCTGGGTACGAGGTAAAAGGATAAGTAGTTGGTAACAAGCGACTTATCCTTTTCTTCTTTTAAGAATGTTCCCGTTTTGTTCCCATAGAGCAAGTCTGTGGAGCGGAATTAAAAGGAAT